>DATNPJ010000033.1:0-158277 GCA_036703295.1 Coleofasciculaceae cyanobacterium
GCATTTATAGAGGAAGCCTGACGCGGACCCGGCCATTCCACCTGCTACGGAACGCGTTCAGGGATTATGAGAGGTCTTCGCTGGTGAAGGTGAGCTTTCTCCGATAAAATTCATTTTCAAACGCTCAACAATGTAACAAAAAATATATATTGCACAAATAACACTTCAGGATCTGGGGGGCTGACCGAAAACAACTGTACCAGATGCATGAAACGGGAATCATATGCGCAAACAAGTTTTATTCCAGGCATTTCCAGGTCAGTCCCTAACCGAATATGCCCTGATTGGGGCTTTGGTTTCCCTGGTCGGAATCGGAGCCGTCGCGCTGCTGGGGCAGTCGATCAGTGGCGAGTTCCAGCGGCAGATACCCGCCCAGGCACCTGCGGCCAGCAGCCAGCTAACCAGTCCACCCGGTTCATAAGCAACCGGCCATGACTGAAGATTGGTAGCACACAATACTGCCTATCGCTGTTCACTGGGCGACACGCCCCCTCCGTTTCATTCAAGAATCGATTGATAAAGTGTGACAGGCTATTCATTCACCAGCGAAACCTCAACACCACGGAGGCGCTTGCCGTTTTTGCCTTTGACCCCGTAGGGTCATAAGCTTGCTATCGTTCCGGAGGGCCTATGCGAGTAACATCAGAAGCGATGTCCGCTGCCCAAACAGGGATTGGTGCGCTATAAAAGCAGACCTTCTCCGGCGGGACGCGGACACGTAAAAAATCGTTTCCGCAACGCGATATAAATTTTGAATCCGTGGCATAAACCCTTCATGTTGCCGAAAGGCAAAATCGCGTTGTTAAGCTGAGAAAGGGACTATCTATGTCTTCTCGTATTATTGCGGCATTACTCGCCTTTTTTCTGGGCACATTTGGGGTTCATAAGTTTTATCTGGGCGATACCAAGTGGGGTATCATCTATATCGTGGCCACAGTGCTGACTTTCGGATTATTGAGCGGTTTGGCCAGCCTTTGGGACACTATCAAGCTTGCATTCCTGACATCTGATGAGGACTTTGCCCAAGCTTACGGCAAGTAGCCTCTGTAAAATCACCCCCCACAAACCTTGCAAGGAATGCCGCCTCGCTGGCGGGCATTTTTCTTGGGAATGTGAATACCGTTGCGGGCACACCTCGTTCCGGCAGCTCCGTCCTGTCTATGGCAAAAGGCATTAGAATAGACCTTATCAAGTCTGAAGGCGGGCGGTTTTCGCGTGAGAAAAAGTTTGACCGATCTGATTCGGCCAGGTATTGGCGAATGGGGCCTGCCCTTGGTGATTTTTGCCGCATTCCTGGGCCTTTATCTCTTGCTCATGCGGCCACATATTGCGGGGATGTGGTATGACGACGGCGTTTACCTGCTGGGAGCCAAATCTTTAGCCCTGGGACAGGGTTATAGCTTGCTCTCTGAAGCTGGGCAACCGGCCATCGTCAAATATCCCCCCATGCTTTCCCTGGTTCTGGCACCCTTGTGGTGGCTCAACCCCGAATTTCCAGCCAATTTGCCGTCGATGAAAACCCTGAACATCCTACTGGCCAGTGCGGATCTGGGACTGCTCTATGTTCTGGCCCGGCACTTTTTCCGGTTCGACCGATGGTCCACGGCTTTCCTGTGCCTGATGCTCGGCCTGAACCCCGTCTGGGTTGCCTGCGCGACCGATATTATGTCCGAGCCCCTCTATGTCTTCTTTACGCTGCTCCTGCTTTTGTGGTGCATGAGCCTCCACGCACGCAGAACCGCACTGTTGCCAAAAGCCTGGATCTTGGGGGTCCTGCTGGCGGGATTGGCCTTCTATACTCGAAGTATCGGCATCTCCGCCATTTTAGGGCTTGCGTTCTGGCTTTACCTGAAACAGGGGAGCCGACACGCCCTACAGGCATTGTTTCTGGGCGGATTGATCTGTTCAGCATGGTGGCTGTGGACGTCCGCGCAACCCGACACAACCTCGACCCTCGAACACTTCCTGATTGCCCCCTACAACCAAACCTATTTCACGGAATTTCTGTTGGAAATCCTGAAGGCCCAAGGGCTGGGCCCGGTCCTGTTCGATAATTTCTTTCTGTTTCCCGCCGCACTGCTGTCCTCGCTGTTTCCCTTCCTGTCCGGCGTGATTCACCAGCCTTTCGTCATGCCGATCATCGGCTTGTTGTTCATGGGGGCGATGGTTTTTTTCGCCGTCAACAGGCTCCGTCGGGGAGCATGCTCGCCGGTGGCCGCCTATGTGTCTTTCTACCTGGCGCTCAGCATGCTCTGGTACGCCCATGGCCAATACAACCGGCTGATTATCACTATTCTCCCCCTGCTAAGCATTTTGATTCTGAATTTTTCAAAATCCCACTGGCGGCATCACCAAACCGAAAAGCTGATTCAGCCCGCGCTGGCTTTGGTGCTGATGCTCTCCAGTGCTCAGCCCATGTCTCTGTTTCAGATCGCCAGGGGTAACACCCTCGCAGCCAACGCCGATCAATCACTTTGGACGGATTACCGGGAAACGTTCGTCGCCATTCAAAAATTCAGCGCGCCCGTCGATATCTTCTGGAGCCGGTATTGCAGCATGTACCCCCTCTATACGCACCGCATGGTCATCGCCCGGAATATCGTCCCCACCACCCAGGCTTACGCTGCCGGGGCTTTGCAACCGGATCGCGCATTTGCCGCCCGCCTCCTGACGGGGATGTTGAGCCTTGAAAAGGTGAGATACGTCATCGTCGAACCTAAAATCGAAAGCGGAAGGCTGGTGGAGCTTGTAGACAGCGGCACCCTCAACCTCATCCAAATGGCACCCAATCGGTTCCGCAAAGTCTTTACCTCCCGCAACGGCTACATCGCCATCTATCGATACGAGGCATAGCAATCCCTCTGGTCAAAATCCGCAAGTGGTATGAATCCGGGATGAAATAGCTCACTCATGGTTCCGCTTTCGCGAGATGGGCCTTGAGTCTCTATTCGGCCTATAGTAAGCTGGAGGTCATTCCAACTTCCTTTAGGGGCATTAGCGCAGTTGGTAGCGCGTCTCGTTCGCATCGAGAAGGTCAGCGGTTCGAATCCGCTATGCTCCACCAGATTTATCAAAAAATTCCGGGTTCCTTCAAGAGGCCGGAATTTTTTGTGTATCCCCAGCTGGCCCTGGATTCCGGGCATTCTGATTGATTTACAGGGATGCACAGGCAACGCAAGAAGCGGGCGCCTGTGACGCCCGCTTCCTGTTTATCCGGACCCTTTTCCGTTATGCTGCTTTTGGCGGGGTTTGCCCGTTGGCCGCCACGGAGAAGTTCTGGCCATTCAGCGGGTAGAGCAAACTGCCATCCTGCTGCGGCGTGAACTGGGTGTTGGAGTATTTCTGGTTCAACTGCTGTGCCGCTGCTTGCGGACTCAAACCGGGGGTCTGAGCGTTCAGCTGCTGAAGATCCTGCTGGAGCTGTTGTGGACTGGACAGCGGAACCTTCGGCTGGGCTGGCTGCGCGGCTACGGTTCCGGCGGTCCCACCGGCTGGCGCAGCAGGGGCCGGTGTAGCGGCTCCACCACCGGTCAGCGGACAGTTGGGGTTTGCGCCGCCCGCGTCAGGGGCTTTGGTGGTACCGGCTGTTCCAGCATCCGGGGCCTTAGTGGTGGGTGGTGGCGCGTAACCAGCGGCACCTGCATCAGGGGCCTTGGTTGCATCCGGGGCTTTAGTTGTACCGGCTGTTCCAGCGCCGGCAGACGGACAGTTGGGGTTTGCGCCAGCGGCATCCGGGGCTTTGGTTGTGCCGGCGGCTCCAGCATCCGGCGCTTTGGTAGTGCCAGCTGTTCCAGCATCCGGGGCCTTGGTGGTTGCAGCATAACCAGCGGCATCCGGCGCTTTAGTCGCGTCAGGGGCTTTGGTTGCATCCGGGGCCTTGGTGGTTGCAGCGTAGCCAGCGGCATCCGGCGCTTTAGCCGCATCCGGTGCTTTGGCAGCTTCCGGTGCTTTGGCGGCATCCGGTGCTTTGGTAGCTCCGCTAAGCTGTTGAATCATCATTTGCAGCATCTGCATCATCATGTTCATCATCTGGGGCAGGGCATCCTGCTGCGCGCCAGGATAACCTCCGGGGGGAGCCGGGGGAATCTGGGTTGCTGGCGGTGTGATCGGTTTTGCAACGGGTGCTGCGATAGGTGCAGCGATGGGTGCAACCCCGGCATTCACGGGAGCTGCCACGGGAATAGCTGTACCGGCTGTACCGGCAGCTCCGACAAGTTGAGGACTACCTAACTGTGGTATTGCCATTTCTGCTCTCCAATAATTACGCTCTCTCACAAACAAAACTATTTTTTTGATTTTTCACAAGGGAAGGGACAGGAAACTTGATATAAATAAAAAAACATTCTTTAAGCAAAAATTGCCTTCTCCTCAAATATTCAAACAGGCGCGCAAGGCAATAGACTCGGCTCGCCCTTCTGGCTGGCCATGACAAGATCAACGTCCAACATTTGGGATTGAAGCGATTCCGAGACTGGTTTCAGGTTGAAAGATGACGGTAACAGTATTGACTACTGAGCCATTCCACCATCGTCGCCTTCCAGGACATAAGCCTGAACCGGGTTACTGAACCCCTTGATCGGAATTTCTCCGAGATCCCGGGTGCGTGCCCAGGTCTTCACGCGCTCATAGGTGCCCTTGCTGATGAGGATATCCGAGTCCACTTGCCGGGTATAGGTTTCCAGGCGGGCGCCCAGATTGACATTGGACCCGATGACCGTAAAATTCTTGATTTCATCCGATCCGAAGTAACCCACAAATACCGGCCCCGTACTGATGCCGATCCCATGCCGCAACCTGGGTCTGCCTTCCTGCACCCATTTTTGGTTCAGGGGTTCCAGGGCGGCGCTCATTTCCAGGGCGGCACGGCAGGCCCGCTCCGCGTGGTCCGGGAGTTCCGTGGGCGAGCCGAAGAAGGCCATCAACGCATCGCCCATGTATTTGTCGTAAGTGCCGCCATGATTCAGCACGATCCGGGTCATGATATTGAAATACTCGTTGAGCTGGTGCACGATCTGCTCCGGCTCCGCGTCTTCAAAGTGATTGGTGAAATTGTGGATATCGGCAAACAGAACCGTCAGCTCTTTCCGGGAGCCCTTCATGGTTTCCATCGCCTGGCCGGGGTCGGCCAGAATTTTACCCATGACCTGCGGGGAGACGAACTTGGAGAATACACGGGTCAGTTCCCACTTTTCGCGGTCCTGAATGTAATAGCGGTAAACCACGGCGCCGGTAAAAGTCAGCAAACTGGCGATGGTTGGCCACACAATCGGGAGGAAAACGCCGTTAAACGCCAAGATATAGAAGTTGTAGGCCCAGAACACCACCACCATGAGCACGCCGGCCAGCGCACCCAAGTATAACCGCGGCATGCCCACCACCAAGTAGTTCACAAAACAGCTCATCATCAGCACCACGATAATATCCGCCACAATCGGCGTTCTGCTGACGAACTGGCGATCATGCAGGAACATATCCAGCACGGTGGCCATGACCTCGGGACCATATGTGATGTTGCCGATTGGGGTGCGATGCTTATCTTCCAGGGTATCCCCATAGATGACGTGTTTCCCTTTGAATGAAAAATAGCCACTGGCAGGATCCCCATAAACATTGAACAGGGAGGGCGTGTCGCGGTCCAGGGGGTTGCGCTGATGCTTCAGGATATCCGCCACGGAAACAACCCGGTAAAGATGCCCGTATCCGAGCTGGCTGTTCAGGTGGCCGGCGCTGATTGCTTCTTTTTCATGCGGCTGGAAAGTGCGGCCATGCTTACGGTAGATGTTTTCCACAAGCAGGCGGGGATTATGCCAGTTCAGGATGACACTTTTGCCATCCTCCAACGGAATCTTACGCTCCCCGATTTTAATATACGTTGGGGTGTACTGAATCACAGGACGCTCCCGAAGGTCTTTTCCTGCGCTGCTCAGCCCCATGCTGTCCAGGGTGGCACGAAGCGCCAGGATCGTATAATGGTTGCCCTTGTAAGACTTGTAAACCAAGGGAATCTGCCTGAGAAAGGCATCCTGGTCATAATCGATCGAAGTAATCCCAAGCCCCCTGGCCTGATGCAGAAAGCGGGACATGACCGGGCTGATGTTACAGTAGGTGTAGCTCTGTTCAATGTCGTTATCCGGCAACTCAAGATACTCAAAGCCGATACGATGCTTTGCCAGCACTTTCAGAAATTCCGGCGAGCCGCTCGCATCGGATTCATACTCGTCAATCAGGCAGCTCTTGGCGTAAATCTTTTGCTGGGCCTCCATTTCCGCTATCTTTCCCCGGTCCTGAATCCTCACGGCCTTCGGTGAGCTGGCCATCAGTCGCAGAGAAAAATCCGGCATGCCTTGATTAATGGCCAGCAGGTGTGTTTCACGGTTCGATTCAACCTGGCACATATTGGACCAGACACTGGCAAAAGCATTTCCCGGCTGAAACATGGAAGTGTTCGGAACCGGAAAGACGTGGCCAAGGTCAAAGTATGGCCCAAACCCGAGCTGATTGAGGCCATTTCCGCAAGCACCCGCCAGATATCTTGCGGCCTGCGCATTTTTCTTGAGATACGGCTGAAAATGACGGGTAAAATAGGCGATTTTGTTGTAATACTCAGCCGTTGCCCGGTCCATGAGAGGCTTTTGAAGAATATAATCCTGCAAGGGTTCATGGAGGTATGCACCCACATACACACGCCTGGCGTTGCGTATCGCCTCTTCCAGCAGCGCATCATCTGCTTCGTTCTGGGCGTCTTGTAAAATAACATCCAGAATAATCGCCTCAGCACCGTCCCGGTTCAGGTAATTGATCACCTTTGCCAGATGCCTGCGGGGCGGAATCGCGCCGGTCCACTCCAGGTCCGGGTTAGCGCGCCGCCACTCGTCCGTTCTTTTATCCAGGGCCACCACCACGATATCCTCGGCAGGGGCCATGGATTCGGAACGGAAGCGTAGTCGCTGATCCAGGAGGGACTGTTCGACCTTATCCAGCATGGAAAGAAATGTGCCCGGAAAAATATAAAGAAGAACAGCAAAAACACCCACCAGATACCAGACGCCGGGGGGGATTTTCCGAAGGTCGGCCGGGAACCTCAACCATTGCCGAAGCAAGGAAATGCACTTTTCCATAGGTAATATTGTAGGGGTCAGACTCTGCCGAATCCGGATTTCACCCCGGAAAATCCATTTTCAAGAGGATCGAACGGGATTCAGGCGATTCTTTTGACAAACCGAACGCGGGCAGGGGCGAACCCAGAGACGGTCATCACACCAAAGACCGCAATAACGCCAAGCCTGAAAGCGCCACTAATTAAGCATGGCCGAATTCAGGCAGGACCTATGATCCAAACCCTGTTCAGGGCTTTGGGTGCAAGCTTGCAAAGAATTTTTGCAGGACCGAGCCCGTGCCGCCCAGAATCTCAGCCTTACCGGCGGAGGACGAAAGCAGGCTGCTTTGGAATGTTCCGGCCCCCGAAACGTCCTTGATGCCGGTCATCGACGTGTTGAAAAAGCCTTCTTTGCCTACATTTTTAAACGAGTCGCCCAAAATCTTGCCCATGGAGCTGTTCGGATCAAGGCCGGTTGGCATTCCGCCCGCCAGCAACCCTTCATAGATCCCCTTGCTCATCTTGAAACCGGAACCAAAAGTGCTGTCCAATGAATGATCCAGAGCGCTGATCCCGGTATCTCCTCCGCCCACGACGTTGCTGAGTAGATCCCCACCAAAGCCGGAACCCAATACTTGTCCCAGCGTATTGTTGAACATGGTGGTATTGCCCGCCTTAAAGGGTTCCATGATATTCCGGCGGGAAAGGATTTCCGTGATCGGGTCAGGACTTCCGGCAGGCTGTGCTACCGGGGCCGGCGTTTGAGCGGTGGCACTTGTGACCGCGGGAGGTGTCGTTTTTGCCGGGTCCAAGTTCATCGGTGTCTTCTGGCCGGTCAGGTCCGCCAGCAGTTTCATAATATAAGACGGCACCATGCCCTCTTGGCTGACGACCGGGTTGGGAGCAGGCGCCGGGGCGGGTTCCTTGGCAGGTGCGCCAGGCTGTCCGGTCATTTCAGCCAGTAGCTTTTTCAAGCCCGGCGACAGCAATTCGGTTTGCGGAGGAACCAAGGCCGCTGCGGGATCCTTCGGCGGTTTTTTAGCCTGGTCGATTGCATCAGACAGCCACTTTAAAGTGCCTTGAGACTGATTGACATCTTGGCTTTGGGAAGTGCCGAAGAAATTGAAGGGCTGGTTCAGAGAGTTCCAGGGCATATTCATGCTCGCGATACCCGAAGACGCGGGATTAAACGCGAAAGTCGGCGAAAAATCGAAGATTTTCACATATAGATTACTTTGACCCGCCCTTAGAAACATTTTTTCCAGCCTCTCTCGAAAGAAATATATTCAGAAACTAAGATAATAAAAACATTCACTCGTCCGGAATTGCCCAACGCCACCTAAGCGACATGGTTTCTTGAACGGGGAGGCGAATCCGTCCCACTGAAAATTACTCGGTTGGAGTACCCTAAGGTCGCTTCAACAGAGAAGCGAGATGCAGTCCGAATGTTTTGGCCACATCCGCCATGGCGGCACCAACACCCGACCAGAAAGGGGTTTCCGTCGGCGAAACGGTAATCATGTCACCGCCGAAAAAGTCCATTTGGGTGCTCTGTTGCCACAGGCTGCTTGCCTGGGGCTTTCCCGCTGTCGACGAAGCCGCTTGCTGACCCGGCAATGGGCCGGAGTCTGACGAAAACGGCGTCAAGCCATTATTCATTTCAGTTCTCTTTCAATGACTTTGCGCTATCAACACAATAAAAACAATCCAGGCCACGCATTTGCCTCCCATATGCCGGAAAGCTTAGCGGACGGCATGCCCCGCCAGCCATTGCTCGCCGATAACGAAATCCTCGGCCCGATACTCCTGAAATCGGATGCTGAGCCGCCCGGCGGCATCGGCGGGTAACTTCATCAGCTCCAGCATCAGGGGTATCAGGTGTTGCAGAAGTCTTTCCTTCCGGGAAAGAGTAAAGCCGCTGCCCACGATCTCCAGCCAGCAAGGGGGCTCCTCCGTTTCACTGACCAAGCGGTCGCCCAGCGCCACATCCGTGGGCTGATAGGGGATAAATTGAAGCAGAACACGTTCCCGCTCCGATTCCGGCAGCGCCAGTGCTTGCAGAACGGCATCCGTCAGCTCCTGAGCCATGATTTTCTTTTGCTCGAAGGAAAACGCGGGCGCATGGATTTTCAGATGCAACATCCCCTCACTCCATTTGCTTGCCGTCATTCTACCCGATGCCTCCCCTCTTTCCAAGGGATTCATCATCATGAAAGATTGATCGGAAAGCTCATCCAGGCCGATGCATCTAAAAATCCAGCCTTTGACTCACCCCAAACCCAAGCACAGCGGCCAACCCAGCCCTTCAAAAAGAAACTGGCGGAAGTGACAGGAGTCGAACCTGCAACCCCTTTCGGGGCGACCGCTTTCGAGGCGGCTTCCTCACCATTCGGATCACTTCCACGAGTGGGCTATGCACGCGAAACCGATCAGACATCCGGCACCGCGATTGTATCCCGTATTATACAGGAAGGTATCCCAATGCAAGTAGCGGATCCGGGCACCGGCATCATGCTTCCGTGAAAAAATCCGGCGGTCACTGTAAAGTGCCGGCTTTAATCCCGGATTTCCTGTTCACACGCTTCAAACAGGCTGTTGATGCGCTCAACCAGCTCGTCGTTATCCAGATCGCGCGAGAACCGGTTCAGGTTCCGGGCAATCTGGAAACAATTGGCGGCCTCCAGCCGGTGATCCAGGAAGCTGTACGCGCGACCCAGGTTATAGTAGCCCAGCGCGTAGTTTTCATTGATCCCGATGGACCGCTTGAACAGGTCGATGGCCTTCTGCACCTGCCCCAGCGTATCGAGGTAGATGACCCCCAGGTTGTTCAGCGGAATCTCGTAACTGTCATCCAGTGAAACCGCTCTTTCGTAGAAGTTCACCGCGTTTTCGATATCGCCTTCCATCCACCGCAGGTAGCCAATGTTGGAGGTCAGGCGGGGGTTGTTGGGCGCGATGGCCAATGCCTTCCGGTAGACCAGCTCCGCATTGGCGAAGTCTTCCTTCTGGAAATACAGCAAGCCCAGTTGAATGTAACTTTCCACATCGGAGGGATCCAGCGCCTTGGCCATTTCATAGTAGGCAATGGCCGCGTCTTCATTGTCCTGGTAATCCGCCTGGATGTTAGCGATGCTCTGGGCCACCATGGCCCGCCAGCGGGGATTTGTGCCCAGGTGCAAGGCGCTCTCGTAATGAACCAGGGCGTCGTTGAAGCGCTGCCCGTAATAGTAGGCATTGGCCAGGTTGCAATGAATATGCGGATCGCCGGGCTTGAGTTTGGCCAGCTTCTCGTACAGCTCGGCCATCGCCTCGAAATCCTCGCGTTGCTCCAGCAGCCGCGCCAGATGAAAATGCGCGTTAAGATTGCCGGGATGCTTGGCCAGCACACGCTCAAACCAGCAGGCCGCCTTCTCCATTTCTCCCATTTCCCGGTAAATGTCGCCAATCACGATCCCCAGGTTTGCCAGCCCCGGAAAGCTGCGATGGATTCCTAGATAGCGATCCAGGGCGCCCTGCCGCTCTCCCGTTTCTTCAATCGCCCAGGCCACTAAAACACGGGGCAAAATGGACAGCAGATAACCAAAGGGCATCCGCTCCTTCTCGAATGGAGCGCTGACGGTCAGGGTCATCAAACTGTAAGCGCTCAGCAGCGCAAAACCCGCTTTCTTCAGGAGATTGTCATCCTCCCGAAACAAATCCATGCTCACTTGAGCAAGACCCAGCCGGGCCCGACCCGTATCAAAGCCCCCATGGCGGATGGCTTCCAGATAGGCGGTCATCGCGGCCTTGAAATCCCCGGCCTGATAATAGATATAACCCAGTACATAAAAAGCTTCCCTGGAAACAGCGCCCTGGCTTCTTGTATTGGCCTGCATTTGCCTTGAATGGTGCAGCGCTTTTTGGGCGTAGCGTTCAGCTTTGGTCAAATCGCCTTGCCGGATAAATATCCTGGCCATGCGACACATGACTTCAGCGGAATCCGGGACTTGTTCCAGCGCACGGGCGTATTCATTCAACGCATCATCCAACAGATTCAAGCGTTCCCGCGCATCCAGGTGCCGGTAGTACAAGCGATCTCCCGAGCGCAGGAATGTCTCATAGGACGTGTCCCGCAATTCCCGAGAGTGCCTTGCCGCAAGCGTTTTCTCCTGAATGACCATGTTTGTTCCTCGACACCTTTGTGCTCGGGGTATCGGCGATCACTCGCCAGAACTTTGGGCTTTCGGTAAAAAGCGTTACATATTGTTACCAGTCCCCACCGGGCTTTCCCTGGGTCAGCTTGCCTTCTTATTCATGGCAGACCGTGGATGCGACTGCCGGGCCGAACCAAAACACGGCCCCCCATGTCCTCACACCACCCATAAATTGTTACAAAATAATAAGCAAAAGTATATCCTTAGGCAATAATATTTATCTGATTGTTTTTATTGAAGTATATCGAACACACTTCCTCTCTCGTATAAAAAGCAGGCTACAAGGAGTCACCAGAGATGTACTTCAATCCTCTCAACCAATACAACTTGCGTGGCATGCTCGGCCCTTACGCCGCCGTGATTCAAGGTGGACAACCAGCGGTACAAGCCAACGCTTCCTTTTATCAGGTTTCTTCCGGGAACAACCCGGTACCATCGGCGCCGCAATCGTCAGTCGGCATGATGCTCGCCATGTTCCAGGCCATGATGCAAATGTTTTTCTCCATGATGAGCAGACCATCCGGCTACGGCATCAACGAGAATGGCAGCTACAACAATTGCCAGTGCGAACCTACCCCACCACCCCCACCGGCTGATAAACCGGTTAAAGTCAACGGTTCCGCCGGACTCTTCGGGGATCCCCAGTTCGGAGTCTTCACGCCCAACCTGGGCAATATCCCCGAAAAGCTCAAGGGTTTCGAATCCGGTATCACGGCCGGTCAAACCGTGACACTCCTGAAAGACAGTGACAAAGGCGGGCTTGAAGTTACGGCGACCGGAGTCCAGGTGGACCCCAACGATGCCCGCCGCCACGGTATCGGGTCCGCAACATTCAAGGCCGGAAACAGCTTGATCAGTATTAACGGAAACGGCGAACTGAAAATTGACGGTGTGCTCAAGGGCAACATCAACAGCCCCGGTGAAATCAGCGCCATTCAATTGCCCGGCGGCCTTACTGTCTCCACCGGACAGGCCATTGATGGTGCCAACGGACAACAGGCCGAGCGTTTCATCATTACCAACGGCGAATACAAAATTACGGCGGCGGTCCGCAAACCGCACCCGGAATCGACGGCCTACCTGGATATGAATTTCGAGGAATTGGCATCAACTTCAGCCGACAACGCCACCGGCTACCAGGCCAGCATCCCCGGAATAACCAACAAGTTCGGCATCGCGGACCTGCTGCGGCTGGAACCCGGCGATCTCAGCACCATTGCCTAAATCAATCTCATAACCCCTACCTCTTATTAATAGTCTATCCCTATTTCGGGAGCCCCCTCCGGGCTCCTTTTTATTGGGCCTGGCATTTCCCGGCATCTCGCTCCTTCATTCGCTTAAAGGAAGCTCATACATTCGAAAACAGGTTATAATAGAAATGTGAGGCGTTTTGTTTTTATTGCATTGATTATCGGACTGCTGGTGGCGGCGGAAACGCTGGCGCTGTGGTCCACGAATGCCGTGGCGTCCTATGGATCGCTGAAAGTGCAGAGCCTGGGTTTCTTTTACAAGGCGGACGAGCAGACCCGCTTTCTGGATTTGAAAACCCGCTGGCAGGCGGAGCATTTAGGAGAAATCTCCCATCAGAAAGCCAGCGAACTGGCGGATGACGCCTACGGGAAATCCGATGTCGAATCGCCGTTCACGCTATGGCGACACCACGGCGGCCCGGCGCCCAATATCTTCAGTGGAAAAGTGCATCTCTTCAACACCGGCAAGGATGCCCTGCTGAATGTCCCGCTGGCGGTGACGCTACGGGCTCGGGTTGGTGACTTGCGGGTAAAGCCCGCGATTCAGACAACTGATTACGGTTACCTGGAAAGCTCTTCCCGGTGGATGACACTGGGCCAGAACACGGTCAATGTCCAGGCGCTGGCGCCAGGAGAGGACATGCTGCTGGAAGTCGGCCGGTTCAGGCTGATGGATTTCCTGGTTAAAAATCCCAACCGCTGGCCGGTGGAAGTGGAAATACGGGTATCTTCGCCACAGACAGGCATCGTTAAAAAGAGCATTGCCTTGATTCCGGATCATTTCGTAGTGCCGAATCTGTACTAAGCAGGCGTCGTCGTTATACTTCAGGTAGCGCCGTTCGTATTTCCTGCCGGGGGAGGCTTGCCGTATGATTGATAGACTGGCGCTTTTGTTGTTTTCTGATACAAAGCACCGCCCAGTTAGCAAGCTGTTTGCGAGAGGAAGCCCCGCCCCCATGGACATCACTCCGGATTTATCCGCATCCGCCTTTACCCGGCCTGACCAACGGGAACCCCATGAATTGCGTCCGGTCAAGATTGTCCGGAATTTCACCAAGCATGCGCCGGGCTCCATCCTGATTTCCCTGGGCGATACCCAGGTGATCATCACGGCGACGGTGGAAGAACGGGTTCCCCGGCACATTCATATCCTGAAAGAAGAAAACACCGGCTGGCTGACTGCGGAATACGCCATGCTCCCCGGCGCCACCAACGTGAGAACCCAGCGGGAACGCCAGAAGATTTCCGGACGCACCGCCGAAATCCAACGGCTGATTGGCCGCACCCTTCGGGCCAGCGTGGATTTGACCAAAGTCGGATCCCGGACCATTACCATTGATGCCGATGTTATCCAGGCGGATGGCGGCACTCGCGTAGCGGCCATTACCGGCGGTTATATCGCGTTGGTGGACTGCCTGAACAAGCTGAAAGCCGACGGCCTGCTGGCGGAACTCCCGCCGCTGAAACCCATCGCGGCCATCAGTGTCGGGCTGGTGCAGGGTACGGAAATTCTGGACTTGAACTATGAAGAGGATTCAGCAGCGGAAGTGGACGCCAATGTGGTGATGAACGAAGACGGTCACCTGATTGAGCTGCAACTGAGCAGCGAGCGAGCGCCGTTGAGCCGCACACAGCTGGATCGGCTGGTGGATCTCTCGGAAGACGGCATCCGCCGCCTGATGAAACTCCAGCAAGAAGCCCTTGCCAGTGACGTAACCGTAACGGTGTAGAGATGGCCATGACGGACTTTCAAAAGGTACCCACCGCCCGCAAGGGCATGATTCAACGCCCGAAAGGCACCCAGGATATCTTCGGAGACGACGCAGAACGCTGGCAAATCGTGGAAACCCTCTGCCGGGAGCAATTCCAAGCGTCGGGCTACCAGGAAATCCGCACCCCGATTTTTGAATCGACCGAACTGTTTGAGCGCGGCGTCGGAGATACGACCGACATCGTCAATAAGGAAATGTACACCTTCGAGAAAAGCGACCGGCGCTTGTCTTTGCGCCCGGAAGGCACGGCGGGCGTGGTGCGCAGCTTTATCGAGCAAGGCATGGGCCGCTGGCCAAAGCCGGTAAAGCTTTACTACATGGGGCCCATGTTCCGCTACGAGCGCCCTCAAGCAGGACGCCAGCGACAATTCCACCAGATTGGCGTGGAGATGTTCGGCCTGGATACCCCAGCCGCCGATGCGGAAGCTATTTTACTGGCCATGCGGCTGTTTGAGAAACTAGCGCTGCCCAATCTGGCGCTGGAAATCAATAATATCGGTACCCCGGAAGACCGGGAGCAATTCAAAACGCATTTCCGGGAGCTGGCGCAGCCACATTTGGACACGCTTTGCGAGGATTGCCGGACCCGCTACAACACCAACCCGCTGCGGATGCTGGATTGCAAGAACGCGGCCTGCAAAGCCGTCTATGCCCTGCCGGAAATTCAACAGTATCTGGAAAGCGACTTCACCTCGCCCGAGTGCCAAGCGCACTTTGCCGAGCTGATCCGCATTCTGGATGCGCTGAAAATTCCCTACAAGCGCAATCCGTATCTGGTGCGCGGGCTGGATTACTACACCAAAACCGTCTTTGAAATCACCTCCACCAGTTTGGGCGCGCAAAACGCCGTTTGCGGCGGCGGGCGCTACAACCGATTGGTACAAGATCTGGGCGGCCCGGAAACCCCCGCCGTGGGCTGGGCACTGGGTCTGGAGCGCCTGATGGCCCTGGTGGGCGAGCTGCCCGTGCGTAAGCTGGATGCCTATATCGTGACCGATCAGCACGCCTACGCCTTTGAAGTCGCCGGGCAAATGCGCGCCAAAGGCCTCAAGGTGGAAGTGGATCTCTCCGGCAAGGGCTTCGGCAAGCAGTTAGAGCGCGCCGTCAAGACCGGTGCGCCGCAAGCGTTAATCCTGGGCGAATCCGAAGCGCAGAAGCGGGAAATTCAGGTCAAAAACCTAGTCACCGGCGAACAGCAGCAGTACGGGTTGAATGACTTCCTCGCGATCTAATCAGCGCTTTTTGAGAGCTTTGGAGGGGTAACGATCCAGGTCCGCCAGAAACATATTGGTTTCTTCAACAAATTTTGCGGGCGGGTAAGCACTTTGATGTTCTTTGCTACTTCCGCGTAACACCGGGGTTGCAATGGCCCCCTCTGCATTGATCCAGTTTGTCACAAAGGTTTCCCTGAGCATATGTGATGTGTGCTTGACTTCGATACGATATTCTACAGGGTTTCCGCTCTCAGGTATGAATTCATAATCTCGATATCCGCTTTCTCCGTTCCAACTTACAGTAAAGCCCTTTGGGAATTTCTTTAATTTTTCCAGGACTTCTTGGAAAAGAGCGCGATTGACAACAAGCTGGCCATCATAGGTCCTGACCGGGCTCGTTACTTGTGGTTGTTGGGGGGCGGCTTGAGCGGTGTCGTGCTGTTTGGAATGCTTCTTACTGCGACCGCTAAAATGCAGCTGTTGAGGACCACCGATGGCGCGACTGGATGATGAAATCAGCATGAACGATAACCCACTAGGTTTAGGAGTAATGACAATTGAGCCAGATTACTATAACAGTAGCATGATTACAACATGGCAGATGGTATTCAACCGCTGAGGCTAAAACGGCAGAATGCGGGTTCGGATGCCGCCAGCCGGCTTGTGGCCCAATTGACGGAGCATGTCGCGGGCCTTGGCAATGCGCTTGCTCTGCGGATCTTTTTCCGCCTCCAGGAAGCGCTTGAACGCGGATGCGGCGCGGTCCTCCTGCTTCAGCCCGGCATAGACCATTCCCAGATTATAAAGCACGTCCGCATCATCGGCAGCCAGGGTTTCCGCCGCCGTATACATGGCCAACGCCTTCTCAGGCTGGTTCCGGGCATCCAGCATGCGCCCGGCATTGATCAATGCATCCGGCGGGATGGCCGACTGGTAATAATGGGCCGCTTCGCCAGGGTTGCCTTGTTTTTCAGCGATAAAGCCCAGCAATTTCCACATCCGGGCATCATCCGGAGCGATGGCCAGTCCTTGCAGCAGCGCCCACCGGGCGGCATCCGGATGCTCGCCGTTAATTTCCAACTGGGCCAGGCGGTAGAAGATTTCCGGGTTTTCGGGCTGCCGGGCCAGCGCCTGGGTATAGGCATCACGTGCGCCGGGCAGGTCATCCATCGCTTCATGCAAGCGACCCTGAGCCAACAGAATGGCAGGCTCGTGCGGGTAACGGATTGAAAGTTTATTCAGAAGACGACCGGCGTCCTCGGTGTTGCCTTCGTTCAGGTACAAATCCACCAATGCCGTATAGGCTGGCAGATAGAGCGTGGCCGCCGTAATTTTCAGCAGTTCCTGACGGGCGGCTTCGCGGCGGGCGGTCGCTTCCGGAGAGACTTTCCCCCCGTGGACACTGACGTCACCCAACGGCGACAACAGAATTTTTGCCAGCAAATAGCGAGCCGTGACATCCTGAGGGGATTTTTCCAGATGGTTTCTCAAGCCCAACTCGGCGGCGGTCGCATTTCCTTGCTGCAATTGCTGCCAGGACAACCGAACGGCGGAGCTGGCCTTCCCACTGGCCAACTGTGCATACAAACCGGGTTGCGTCCCCTGGGGCGATTGATTGAGTCCGGGCGCTTCCGGCCCCTCATCGTCCGAATCCGGTTGAAAACCAGGCGGGGTTGGCTTCAGGCGAATGGGATCCAGCGGCTCGGTATCCTTGCCGTCCATCCCGTCCGGTTGTGACGAACTTCCACCGGGACGACTGTAGACATTCTGCGCCTGGCCGGGTGGCTGGGGTAGATCTCCGGCCAGCCGTTTCAAATTGTTCGCCCTGGCTTGCGCCGGGGTGACGCCCATCGCGATGGCGCCCGACATGGAGCCCTTTTTGGGGGCGGCGGACGGAGGTGGGGTCACATCCATTTCCAACTTCTGCAACAGCGTCATGGCCTCGCCTTGCGGTTCTCGGGGCTTTAATTGCACACCGGCCAGGGGCTTCACGCCGGAAGCCGTCATTGGCTTTGCAGGCGGGCGCTTGGCAGCTACGGCGACAGACTTTAAGGACTTTGCAGGCGATAGCTTGATGACAGGCTCAGCCGTTGTTTCCCAAGGTTCTTCAGGCGTTGGAGGATTCTCTGACATCACTGAATCATCAGTATCGCGCCACTCTCGTTGGCTTTGCTCAAGCGCCCGGCTTTTTGCCAGCCGTTCTTCTGCCAGACGATGCTGCTCGGCAATCCGTGCCTCCTCCTGTCTTCGAAGTTCATCCGCACGCCGCGCTTCTTCTTGCTTTTTGAGTGCTGCAATCCGTTCGGGAGGCAAGTTTCGCTCCCCAACCAGGGAGATCGTCACGGTTGAACCGGTATTGCTCCGCACCTGAGGTTGCAAGCGCTGCCAGGACAAAAGAACGAGCCTTACGCCGGGGTGTCCCGAATCGCGCTCCTGGATGAAATCCACCGACTCAACCGCCGGGATTTCCCGGCCCAAGGCATTGCTGAGCCGCTCAATGTCTTTCCGGAGGGAATCTTCCATGGATGCGTGCTCCACCCGGATCAAAATCCGGTAACGGCCCGCCTCTCCAGTCGGCTCCAACCGCATCATCGGGTCGATGCCTTCCCCTGAAACGCTCAGAACGATATTGCCGTCCTTGTCCAGGTTGACGGAGGTAATCCGGGAGCCCGCCCCTTCCGCCCACGCCTGAAGCTGGCCCAGCAACAAACAGCAGGCCAGGACAGAACGTATCAGTTTGGGCCGGTAGGGCATCGAGTTGCTCCGTCTAAGTCTTCAACTTGGCCACATAAGAGCGGATGGTTTCCGCATTGCGCGCATTGGGCGAAAGACGCAGGAATTGCTCCAGGTGACTGACCGCCTGGGCCTTGTCGCCCATCTTGGAATAGATCAGGCCCAGGTTGTAATGCGCCTCGGCAAAGTCCGGCTTGATTTGAATAGCCTGCAAGTAGTTATTCCTGGCCAGTTCCAGCTTGTTTTGGGCGTTATAGAGGTTACCCAGGTTGAACAGCACCTCGCTATCGCCGGGATTCAGCTTGAGCGCCAGCTTGAAGACCGTTTCAGCATCATCCGTCCGGTTCAGTTTCTTCAGCGAGGTGGCGTAATTGTTCAGCATACTGACGGAAATCGCCCGGCTGAAAGCCTGACTGGCCGCATCCGCCTGGTCGTTCATCAGGTAGATCTTGCCCAGCTGGTTGTAGGCATCCCGATCGCCGGGGTTCCGATGGATATAACGGCGCAAAAACTCGATACTATCGGCAAGACGCTGGTCTTCAACCAGCGCCATGCTGTATTCGATGGCAAACTGGCTGTTATCGGGATCCAGCAACTGGGCCTGATTGAGACGATCCAGCGCCTTCGCTAAATCTCCGGCAGCCATCGCCGCCTTGCCGTCCGAGAAATGCTTTAACGCCTCAGGGTTAGCGGCAACGGGGGCTTTGTAAATGGTCTGCGAAGGGGCTGGCGGCAACGGTTTCTTTTGCGCGGCATTCTCGCGCCGTGCATCCGCCAATTGCCGGGTAAGGTCAGCCACCTGGTTCCGCAAGGCGGTCTCATTTCCCTTGGGAGCGGTCGTTACGGGCTTAGCGGCAGCCAGTTTTTTCTGTGATTCCAACTCCTGGCGGACACGGGTCAAATCGCCCTTCGTGCGAGTAATTTCAGCCTGGAGGGAAGCAATCTGCAATTCGCGCTTTTTCAACGCTTCCGCCGAGGTCGGGGTTGTCTGCGGGGCCGAAGCCTTGCGTTGAACCTCTTCCAACTCGGCCTCAAGCTGGCTGGACTTCCGCCGAGCATCATTCAGTTCGGATTGCAAGGTCACCAACCGATGCTGCAGATCACCCACCTGGCCTGCCTGCGTTTGCAACTCGGTCAGCTGACGATCCCGCTCCTGTAACTGCTGATTTCGGGCGGTCAGTTGCTGGTTCAGTTCGTCCACGGTCCGCTTGTATTGCGTGTTAGCCTGCTCCAGTTGGCGCTTCAAAACGGATACTTCCGACTGTGTGGACGCTGCTCCGGGCGCAGCGCTCGATTTTGCGGCCAACTGCTGCTCCAACTGCCGGATTTTTTCGGCTTTCTGGTCGACATTGGCCTGCAAGCGACTGATCTGATCGCGGGAACCCGCATCCATACCCGCCTTGAGATCCGTGACCTGATTGCGCAGGTAGGCAATTTCCTTGTTTTGCTCGTTGATGGTGCGGATAGACTCGTTCAGGGATTGCTGCGCCATCCCCAACTGCTTCTTCAAGTTCTGCAAATCGGCATCCGAGAGGCCAGCCCCGGAAGGATTCCGGCTAACGGAAGCCTGCTGGCTGCGTAGCCGGTCATTTTCCGCCTTAAGGGCATCATACTGCTGGTTCATCCGAACCAGGGTCCGTTTCATGTCCTCCAGGGCCGGTCCCTGGGCTGGTGTGCCCATGGCCTGCTCCAAACGGCTTTGCAACGCTTGATTGTCCGCCTTGAGTCGGCTCAGCTCTTTCTGTGTGGCGGAATCAGGCTGGGTATTCGCCTTTCTGGCTTGGTCCAGCTGCATCTGAAGCGTCTGGTTGGCCTTTTGTATGCGATTAATTTCGGCCTGCTGCATAGCAAGCACCGGATCCGGCTCTTCTTTTGCGTTCAAAGTCGCTTTAAGGCTGGCGTTTTCCCGGTTCAGCCCATCCAGGCGGCGCTGGGCATCGGCTAGTTTTTGTTGAAGTTCCGTGTTGTCGGCTGGCTTGGAAGGCCCGGAAGCCAGCAGGCCATTCAATTGGCTTTGCAGATTGGCATTAGTCGTCTTGAGGCGTTCAATCTCGCTTCGGAGCGCGCTCGACTCCCGGACCCCTTCCTCTGGTTGCTTCACGGGCTGCTTCCGGATCGACGTCAGTTGCGCCTTCAGCGACTGGTGCTCTTGGAACAAAGCGTCATACCGCTGGCCCATCTGGGCCAGCGCCCGCTTTGTTTCATCAGCGGCAGGATCAGGGTGAATTCGGGCGGGTTCTGTCCGGACCATCGGCTGTTGCACATCATTTTGGGCGGCGGCCGGGGCACTTGTCCCTGATTGATTGAGGTTGGACAACTGCGGGGGAAACTCGTAATTCGGCGTGCGGGCCACGGCGGATTCGCTGACTTCCAACTCCAGGCGAGGCCCCTGGTTTTTAACCAGGCGGATGGTCTGGCTGTCGCTTTCGATATCGAACAGGATGCGCACAATGGGACGCCCGCCACTGCCGCCATACTGGTTCACGGTGACGTTCCGCAGGCCGACAAACTGCCCCGAAAGCTGTTGCAGCAATTGGGAATCCCGAGGCAGCTCCGTCGAGATCTCGGCGTTTTCGATATCCACGATGACGCGCTTGTGCCCGGCAATGGTCAACGTGTTGACAATCGCCCGCACCGAGCCGGAAGCGTCGATCATGAAGTGCCGGGTGCCCGGATCGTACTGAATGGCGCGAATAGCCCCATCAGCCGCCCAGACGGGAGAACAGAGACAGGCCAGCGCGTAACCCGTAAGCCCCGCCAGAGCCAGATGCCTTGAAAGTGGAAACTTGCCAGTGAACATTCCAAAATTCCTTGCGTTCATCATTTTGCTAATGCCTTACCCGTTGGGATACAGTTTTTCCGGTTGAGCCGTCCTTGAGCGCGGTATTTATGGCCGCCTCAACAGCCTTGATATCTTCATTGCTGCCGTGCCTCAGCCGCTTGCAGGTTTCCAGGGCCGCTTGAGCCTCCAGAAGACGATTCTGACCCAGGAGTACCAGCGACAGGTAGTAATAACCTTCGCCATATCCGGGATTTTCACCCAGAAGCCTGGATAAGGTTGATTCCGCCCGGGATAGCTCCTGGCGGCCCGCATACAAATCAGCCAGTTTCAGCCATGCCGCTATATTGCGGGGATTTTCCCGCACGGTGGCCTGAAGCGTCAGTTCCCGCTCCTTGAAAGCGGCGTCCGCCAGCACGGCCCCCTGATGCTCGGCATTGGGCATAGAGGCAGGCTTATAGATAAAGCTTTTCGCGATTTCCGACTTCGTGGGCGCATGGGTTGCCGGTGCGGGTTTAACCGTCCGGGAGTCCTTTCGGTGCGTCGCATTTTCTTTGGGTTTGCCCGACGAAGCTTCCGCCTCGTCGATGACCAGAGCATTCAAAGCGGGATCCTTCATGATGGAAGGATCATTCTTCAGCGCCGCCAGCTCGGAAGCCAGTGTACGGGACTTCTCTGTCTGGGCTTCCAGAGCCTTTTCGGTGGCCTTCAGCCGGGTGGACACCTTGATGAGCGCATTACGCAAATTCTGGATGACGGCAGCACCCTGTAGCCTTGAGTCTTCAAGCTCCGGCACGTACTCGCGGATCGTTTCGTCGTAGAGGGCCATCTTGCCCGTCAATTCTTCCAGCTTGGGGTTTTGAGCGGCCAACTGTTGATTCAAGCGGGTCACCTCGCTTTCCAGCGTGTCCCGCTCCTTGATGACAGCCTGCAATTCCTGGGCCAGCTTCAATATTTCCGCTTGCTGTTCGGCCTGCTCCCGTATGAAAGCTTGTTTTTTGTCAGAACGAGATTCCTGCTTGGGTTGTGGCTTCGGAAGTTCGGAAAGCCTCAGGGCCGGGGATAGTGGTTCAACCTCCGGATGCTGCTGTTTTCCAGGTTTCACGGCACCAACAGGAAGCTCGATGTAGTCCGGCAAGTTACTTTCGGCAACCCGACCGGCCCCGGCGTGCTGAAGTGCCGGCTGGCTCTTTCCGGAAAGCAGGAGCTGCCAACCGCCTCCGGACAAATGGGATAAAACCGGCTGTGCGTCGGCTTCACCGGGGGCAACTTTCTTTTCCAGCACGATTTGGAGAAACTCTTTTCCGTTGGATTGCGCCTCCCGGGTGACCAGAAAGCGTTGCAATTCAGGATACGCACTCTGCAGACTGTTGGCTGTCTGCTGGAGAGTTGCCACATCCGGTATTGCGCCAGGAAACGAGAGAATTACCATGACCGTTTGCTGGTTTCCGGAACTTCCTGGCCAGGTTTCCAACTGAGGCTCCGGCATCTCTCCCTTGGAATGAAGCGTTAGTATGCCCCCCGCCTGGTAATCGAGGGAGTCAACACCGAACGCATTGCCTAAAGCGGCCAGACTGAAAGTACCAGCCAGCAACCCGGACAGCATGCAGAAACAGAGTGCAAGTCGCTTCCGATTGACCATCCGCCAGGGATACCTCCAGCCCACATCGCTGATTCATACTCGTGGGGAATAAGGATTCGCGTCCGCCCCGGAAAACGCCCGCCATTCTCCAGGATGACAACCCGTTACGCGCGGTGGAATCTGGGCATGGCTCGTTTAATTCACGGTTCAGTCAACAGTATAGCATTGAACCAGCCAAAAGTGTGCATGCCTGGCTCGCTGCAATGGATTGCGACAGGACACCCCCAATTCGGTTATTCCCGCTCCAACGCCATGTTGCCATCCGCCGTCTTGCGGACAATCAGAGAATTGCTCACGCCAATCCCTCCCGAGGAAGGCAGGTTGATCATTTTGCCATGGATGGCCATCTGCGTGGAGCTGCCGCCATCCAGGTTCATGGCCTGCACGCAGCCCAGTCGCTGCATCAGGTAAGCCATCTCATGGAGGGTCATCCCGGCGGATACCCCTTTGCGGCGTCCATCCACCGTCACCAGCAAAAGTTTTCCATCCTGGGTGATGCCCACAGCGCTACGGGGCTCTCGAAAACCCAGCCCGCTGAAATGCTCGGCCTTCACGTCCACAAACTGGCGGCCATTTTTCACCAGGTAAGGTCCGCCGCCAATGGCGTGCTTCATGCCGGACCAGTCGGGAAGGGTGTAAATATTCAGCGCCACCGGCTGGTTAAATCCGCCGCTTGCCAGCGCTTGCATTTCCGCAGTCGCCGGACCGGAGATGACCACGCCGTCACGCGGGATAGATAAAGGGTCTGAGTTGGAGACACCCATAACCCGGCCACCCTGCAACAGTATTTGCAACCCGTTAGCCGGGACTTTCGGTGCCACAGTGCCCCAGCGAGAAGTATAAACCACGGTATGCGCCGGGTTCACGCGAGGCTGGTTGATATTATGCAGGCGAATCTTTCGGCCATCCGGCAAACCGGCCTCACCGGCCAACCGAACCCGCTCCATGACCAGATCGTTGGTCAGGGTAATCCCGAGCGCCACCCGGTCGTAGATCGGGCCGGAAACCAACTCCTGGTTGATCATCAGGACACCGAGGGGAATCCCCTTGTCCTGCTTAAAGAACGAACCGTTGATACCGGCAACCGCCTGGTTATTACTGACAATACGCGCCACGTTGGCTTTTGCGCCCATGCGATTGGAGGCCAGGGCCGGCATAATTTCAATCCCCGGACTCTTGGGGTCAATCTCAATAACGTTGACACGGGCCGGACCGGCAGCAGTCCGCTGGGTCAGACGATAATGACGGACCCCGTCAGCCAACGTACTTGAATTTGAGTGAGAATCCACCGAGCCGGATCCCGCAGCAGGCGTCGGCGCAACCGCTTTCAAAGGCATGTCAACCGGGGTCGCCGGGAGGGCCATCGCCACAGGCACGATCGGCGCCGGTGCGGAGTGCTTGTGCGCTGCGTCGGTCTTTTGGTGTGGGATGGTCACAATCAGGCGGTTGGCTTCGGCGTCCACGGCCACCGTTCCCTTGTAATACCGCTTGATGAACACCTGAACCTTGCCGTTATGCTGACTGACATAGACGCCCTTCAGGTTCGGGAATTCGTATTGCTTGTTTTGGGACTTGAATCCGCCGGCAATTTTGCCTCGGAAGGTCACGGTCATGGGTTTGCCGGAAGGATCCCGCACCACGAGATCCTTGGGTGTGGATGTTAAGTCCAGGATGATGCGCGTGGTCGCCGGGCTCTCCTGAAACTGCAACTTCTTGACTACCAGGGCGTAAGCCGGACTGAACCCCGGCGACAGCAGCAAAAGCAGTCCCACAAGGCATTTAATGCCTGATTGCTTTAAGGCAAAACGTATGTTCAATCCACGGTTTCCTTCAGCGTCCGGCTAAATTCAAGCAACTGCTCTCTTCAATCGTAAGCCATCCTTGCGGATTCGGAATCCGCGAAGTGACCGAAATCTCGAACAACCTGAAAAATTGGATAAAAAACCGTTGTTTATTTTTATAATAAACTGTCACCCGGTGATTTACAAGGGGAAAAAATCCAGAAACCCTTGCGGAGCTTCCGGATTTTAATGGTTCTGTCTAAATTTTGCCCTCGTGGCAGGGGTTTAGACTTCCCGACGTGTATAACTCACAGAAAGGGGCAGGGCATTGTGATCCGGATATTGAACGGACCGTTGCGCTATTATTGCGCGGGTTGACCGGCCATATTCAACATGCTGGGATCAAAGCCGCCCGGCATACCGGCGGGCATTGCGCCCTGGGTCGGTAGCGGGATGGTTTTGCCCTGGATCGCTTCCTTGGCCAGACGCTGGACATCCGGGTTCTTGTCCTTGGAGGCTTTCGTCAGGATTTTCTTGATCCGCTTGTCATCCAGCCGGCCAATAACTTGCAGGGCCTGGATAGCGGCGGCCTTGACTTCCGGGTTCTCGGATTTGTTGTTGATGATTTGCTCAACCACGCCGAGTCCGGGCAGTTTATCGGTCGGGGTTTGGCTGCCTGCCGATTTATTCAGCATACCCAGGGTCCAGAGAGCGGCCTGGCGGACGTAATTGGCGTCATCCTGGGCCTGTCCCGGCGGGATCATGCTGGTATCGGCCAGCGCTTCCTGTTTCAGCAATTCGTAGGTTTCGGCGGTGCCCTGTCCGCGGACCCCAATTTCTTCCATTGCATCCACTTTTTCTTGCAGAGTCTGGGGTTGGGAGATCATCCGGTTCAGCTCTTCCGTGGAAGAATTCTCCAGTCCTTGCGGCTGTTGGGGCTGCTGCGGCTGCTCAGGGGGCTGGGGTTGCTGCTGTTGCATCTGTTGTTGCTGGAGGGCTTGCTGTTGTTGTTGCTGGAGAGCTTGCTGCTGCTGCTGTTCAAGGGCTTGCTGTTGCTGGAGCTGTTGTTGGTATTGTTGCTGCTGCATCTGCTGGAGCTGCTGTTGGTATTGCTGCTGGGCCTGCATGGCCTGCTGTTGCTGTTGCGCCAATGCGGCTTGCTGCTGCTGGGCCATCGGATCAAACGGGGATGGCGGCTGGGAGTATGGATTTTGCGTAAAGTAAGGGTTCTGCTGCTGGGGCATAGAGGGAGGGGCGGGCTGCTGAGCGGGATTCGCTTGCCCTTGATAAGCCTGGCTGTTCAGCTGGTTCGCCATGTTCAGATAGGAATTTCTTGCCTGTTCGGCTGCGTTGCGAGCGTTCAAAGCCTGGTTGTATGCGTCAGTCAATTGTTGCTGCGGGTTGGCAAACGGATTTGGCGCAGTTGGGGCGGTGGCCTGCGAAGATCCGGTAGCGAGGGGCTGAGCCATACCCGAGGCTGGGGCTACGCTTCGCTGAAACGCATCTGCGGGAGCACCTTCGGCATAGTTGACCGGGTTAAAAATCTGGAAGACCAGTGCCCCCGACGTTTTAGGAACGGTCGGTTGCGGTGTCGCCGGCGCTATCATCTGTTGCGGATAGCTTTGTGGAGTTGTAGCGTAAGGAGTGACCATATGTCTGAGTGCCCCTTTTGACTCGTTAACGCATTGCTTGCATCAGGACTATACAAGTAAGAACACTGAATGAAATGTGTTGCTAACCGGCGGTTCCATTATTACCGATTTGTTACATGGGCCGACACGTCACGTGGGTGACAAGTGCTTGATCCAGCCGTTGTTTCCAGGAATGTAGCGACCCTTCGATATGCCAAGACGGTACACCAAAAACAGGCTCATGCCGAGACTTTTTCATGCAGCGCTGCGGAACATCCTGCGGATCGTCCTGAATGGCAGCCACACTTTGCAAAATCAGGTCAGGCATGGATGATATCATGCCCGGGCGGCATGTCCATGTATATTTTCAGCCGGTCATCCCTTGTCCGGAGAGAACTCCGCGAGAACCGGCCGCATTTTGGACCATGCGTCCGCAACACTCTTAAAAAAAACTTAAGACTTGAGGAACGGCCGTGTGCTGTTGTTATAATGAGGGCGAAAGTGCTTGCAATAAGCCTTTGTATTCATTTGCATATCCGGAGGAGCCTGGTGGAAGAGTCCGAGAATCTTTGCCACCAACCGTCACACGGCTCCGGGAGTTTTGAATAAGGATTTGCCTCATGTTCGACAAGACCAGCCAGAGTCAACAGCCGGAAGCCCAACCACCTGAAACCGTGGGTGGCGTCATGACGGAGGAGCGCCAACAGGGCGAACCGTCCGGCCAAGCCCCAGAAAGTGGCGAAACCGAAGCCTGGAAAGAAAAATATCAGCTTTTACAGGACCAGTTCACCCGACTGGCCGCTGATTTCGATAACTTTCGCAAGCGGACGCGGGAGGAACAGGAACAGATTGCCCGCTACGGTGCGCAAAAGACCGCGACGGAGCTGCTACCGGTTTTTGACAACCTGGAACGCGCCACGGCCAGCCTGAGCGAAAATTCGGATCCCAAGGTCCTCTACAAAAGCTTCAATCTGGTGCACAAGCAATTGATGGACGGGCTGGCATCGTTGGGAATCCAGAAAATCCAGGCGGTGGGACAGCCCTTCGACCCGATGTTCCATGAAGCGGTCAACCGGATGCCCAGCAACGAATTCCCGGAAAACACGGTAATGTATGAAGCCCAAAGTGGTTACATGCTGCACGACAAGGTTCTTCGGCCCGCGATGGTCGTGGTATCCACTGGTGTCGGCGAGGAATCCGCCGTGAGCGACGCTTCTTCCGCACCTGCCGCTTCCGCGCCCGCTGCGGAGCCCCAGCCCACCATCGAGGAAGATCGCAGCAATCCTTTCCGCCGGTAACAACTTCCCTGAAACCGGGAAAGAATCTTATAATCATTTCGGCATCCCTTCAGCCGGCATCCCTTCAGATTGCCGTGACCGTTATCCAGAAAGAGCGTGATGAGTACCACCCGACGCGACTACTACGAGATTTTAGGCGTTTCCCGCACCGCAAGCGCGGATGAAGTTAAAAAAGCCTTCCGGAAGAAGGCCAAGGAGTGCCACCCGGACACCAACAAGAGCCCGGACGCCGAAGCCCAGTTCAAGGAGCTGGGAGAGGCCTACGATGTGCTCTCCGACCAGAACAAGCGTCAGGTGTACGACAACTACGGCCATGACGGCTTGAAAAGCGGCGGCTACCAACCCGGCTGGGATTTCGCGGAAGGCTTCCCGGATCTCGGCGATATTTTCGCCTCCTTCTTCGGCGGCGCAGGCTTTGGTGGGGGACAACGGCGCCGAGGCGGCCCGCAACCAGGCAACGATTTGCGCATGGACCTGCCGCTGGAATTCAACGAGGCGGTTTTCGGCACCAAGAAGGAAATTAACTTCACCCACCTGGAAAATTGCGAAGTCTGCCAGGGCAACGGCGCGGCGCCGGGCTCCGGCCCCACAGTTTGCACCACGTGCGGCGGCCAGGGCCAGGTTCGGCAAACCGCCCAGACCATCATTGGCCATTTTACCCAGATTGTCGTCTGCCCCGGCTGCCAGGGGACCGGCTCCATTATCGTCAACCCATGCCGCAGCTGCCACGGGCAGGGCCGTATGGCGGTGGAAACCAAGCGATCCATCGTCATTCCACCCGGCGTGGACCAGGGCACCCGCCTCCGCGTGGCGGGGGAAGGCGACGCGGGCACCAAAGGCGGTCCTCCGGGGGATTTGTATGTGGTGCTCCATATCAGGCCGCATGAGCATTTCAAGCGGGACGGCTATCATATTTACTCGCTGGAGGAAGTCCCTTACCCGGTGATGGCGCTGGGCGGGGAAATCGAAGTGACCACGCTGGAAGGCACCGAGAAGATTAAAGTTCCGGCGGGCACGCAGAACGGGCATATTTTTACCCTGAAGGGCACGGGCATCCCGCACCTGAACAACAACAGCAAGCGCGGCGATCATTACGTGGAAGTGCAAGTGGCCATCCCCACGCATTTGGGCAGCGAAGAGAAAAAGCTGCTGCAAAAGCTGAACGAACTCCAACAGGAAAAATCCCGCAAACACCAGCACCGCCAGCAACAACCCTCCTTCGTCGGCAAATTCATGGGCGCTTTCGCCGGGAACTGACATTTTTTTCAGAGGGATGAGCGAAGTTGTTGGTACACTAATGCACCCACAAGGCCAGCAAGCCCCCCGACAATGAATGGGAAGGTCCCGAATAAAATTTGCCCAAACACAGCTTTACAGGTAATTAATCCGCACATACTTCCCCGCAATTCAGTGAATACCATATATAACCTATAATTCCACATAGAATCAGGCAAGCATATCCACCCAATCCCCCACAGACTGCTCCATAAAAGTAATATTTAGAGGGTTGCTCCTGAATTTTAGAAGGCCAAGATAGAAGTAATGTCGTTACGAGAGCAATCCCGAGGGTAGCTATCACAATAACTGCGCTTCCTGAAATATCACCACCCTGTATTGCAAGGTATGGGATCGATAAAGAAAGGATCGCGAGTGCAATTAGGGCTTTGATACTCTTTTGCTTCAAGCTCCACAATAAGCAAGCGAAGTAAACAACCAACGGAACTCCAACCTTAAATAAAAGGTCCATTTCGTATGTTTTATGTGGGGAAACAGGAACAAAATAGTTGAGAAGAGTAGAAATCAGCCAGAAAAAATACAGCGCAGATGAATATGTCATCAAAAGAGTTATCAAAAAACGTTGATTTTTTAACATTGGACTGTCCCATTCACTCCGCAGGCAAGTTGAACGAACCGCCGAAATCGATGGTCACGGTGTCGCCGGGCTTGATTAGCGCAGTCTCGCCACGACCCACCACGGCCACGGCGGCTTTTCCGGTGGTCACGGCTGTACCGGCCAGCGCCCCGCCAATCACGGCGGCGGGAACCGTCACCAGCGTGCCCAGACCGCCTGCAATCTGCTTACCCGCCTGATAGCCCTGGTCTGTAATGCCGCCGAAGGTCTTTTTGCCGTCTTCAAAGCCGCGCTCCACCTTTTTACCGATGCCCGGATCCATATAGATCGCGCCCGCCTTGTTCACCGTGGTGTTTTCGGTGGAAAGATTCAGCGCCAGCGGCAGCAGCTCGCCCGAAGGCAGCACCACGTGATCAAAAGAGAGGAAAATCGCCCCGCCGCGACTGAACAGTCCCGGCTTTTTTACCTCGCTGATACGGCCCCGCACGATGGTGCCGGACGGCAGAATGACTCGCCGGGCGCCATTGAGGCCCGCCACAGAGAAGTCTTCCGTGATGAACGCGTTAAACGGTTCTCCCGCCTGGGTCATGCGGGAATCCATGGCCGTGTTGAAACCAATGGTGAGAAAAGTCCCCGCAGGAACCTTTTGGGTGCCCGCCCCTACCGACAGCATGGACGAAGAGGACGGCGTGAGTGAAAGCCCATCCGGAGTGGGAGCTTGCTGGGCCAAGGCGGGCAGTGAAACGGCCAGCATTCCGGCGGTCAGCAAGACAGCCGACGCCTTTTTGACGGCATGCTGAAAACGATATTCTTTGCGCTCTCTGCCCATGGATGCTCCCCTATGCTAAACTCGCAGCTCAATTATAGCTGAAAAAGCGCCTTGCCATGCTGATCTGTCTATCCTCTTTTTCTCATTGACGATCCCGCATCTTTCCGGCAAGATAAGGCTGGAGTTCCTCTGTTCGCCTTGTTCCCCGAACGGACGAGCCGAATCTCTCAACCCATCACGCTGCAACAGTATCGGGCCAAAGCGGGAAACAACGCCAGAGCGTACCACCCCCGGAGAGAATCAGCCCAGGCCTGGTTGTTCAGGGTGAAAGACTTTTTATTTCCCCAATATTGCTTTCAAACCGTTCAAATCGAGCAGAACAGGAGACATTCATGTCCGCAGTCATCGACAAAACATCAACCGGCGTCGTTACCCAGGTTATCGGTCCCGTTGTGGACGTCGAGTTCCCCTCGGGCGAACTGCCGGAAATCTACAACGCGCTGATCATTGAAGACAAGGATTCCAGCGGGAAGACCATCCGCCTGGTGACCGAAGTTCAGCAGTTGCTGGGCGACAACCGGGTTCGTTCCGTTGCGATGGATAGTAGCGAAGGTCTGCAACGCGGCATGAAAGTCACCAACACCGGCGCTCCCATCAGCGTTCCGGTCGGAAATGCCACGCTGGGCCGTATTCTAAACGTGCTCGGCGACCCCGTGGACGAAGCCGGCCCGGTCAACGAGGAAGCCCGCTGGTCCATTCACCGCCAGGCCCCTACACTGACCGAACGCAGCACCGAAGTCGAGATTTTCGAGACCGGGATCAAGGTCGTCGACCTCCTGGCCCCTTACTCCAAAGGCGGTAAGGTCGGTCTGTTCGGCGGCGCGGGAGTCGGCAAAACCGTTATTATCCAAGAGTTGATTAACAACATTGCCCAACAACACGGCGGCGTGTCGGTATTCGGCGGCGTCGGCGAGCGCACCCGTGAAGGCAACGACCTGTATCATGAATTCAAGGATGCAGGCGTTCTGAGCAAGGTGGCCCTGGTGTACGGTCAGATGAACGAACCGCCGGGAGCCCGTCTGCGCGTTGCCCTGTCGGCCTTGACCATTGCCGAATACTTCCGCGATAGCGCGAAACAAGACGTGCTGCTGTTCGTGGATAATATTTTCCGGTTCACCCAGGCCGGTTCCGAGGTCTCTGCACTGTTGGGCCGTATGCCTAGCGCCGTAGGCTACCAGCCCACCCTGGCGACCGAGATGGGCGAACTGCAAGAGCGGATCACCTCCACCAAGGATGGCTCCATCACCTCCATTCAGGCCGTATATGTGCCCGCCGACGACTTGACCGACCCGGCGCCAGCCACCACCTTCGGCCACCTGGACGCCACCACCGTATTGTCCCGTCAGATTGCCGAGTTGGGCATCTACCCGGCCGTTGACCCGCTGGCTTCCACCTCCCGCGCGCTGGATCCTAACGTTCTGGGAGAGGACCACTACAACGTGGCTCGCGGCGTGCAGGCCATCCTCCAACGCTACAAAGAACTCCAGGACATCATCGCCATCTTGGGGATGGATGAACTTTCCGACGACGACAAGCAGACCGTATCCCGCGCCCGGAAGATCCAACGCTTCCTGTCCCAGCCCTTCTTCGTGGCGGAAACCTTCACCGGCACCCCCGGCAAGTACGTCAAACTGGAAGAAACCATCCGGGGCTTCAAGGAAATCCTGGAAGGGCAGCATGACGATCTGCCGGAACAGGCCTTCTACATGGTCGGTACCATTGAGGAAGCCCGTGAAAAAGCCGACAAAATGAAAGCCGGCGTGTAGGAGAAGGATCCATGAAACTTAAAATCGTTACACCCGAACGTACTGTGGTCGAAGAGGAAGTCGAAGCCGTATACGGTAACACCGTGGAAGGCATGGTCGGCATCCTGAAAGGCCATGTACCGCTGGTAACGCCTCTGGAAATCGGTGTTATGTCTTACCAGCAGAATGGTCAGAAAAAACCGCTGGCCATTATGGGCGGACTGATGAGCACGGATGGCGAAAGCGTGACCGTTCTCTCTGATGCCGCCGAGCTGAGCACAGAAATTGACGCGGTTCGCGCCCAGCATGCCAAGGATCGCGCCGAAGCCCGGTTGCGCCAGCATGCGGAGAACGTAGACGTGGCTCGCGCCCAGGAAGCTCTGGCCCGCGCCCTGGTCCGTCTGCGGGTGACCGGCGGCAGCCGCTAGACCATAAAACAGCTTTTTTTGATTTGCTGATCAAGCTTGTATGGCGTAAGCACCATGCAAGCTTGTTTTTTGCATTTTTTGCGAGACAATGCCTGTGTTTGTATAAGGGGGCCTGAGGCAATCATGCAAATTACGACAAGTAGGCCTAGTTTAAAATTCAAAGGAATTTCGGTTTTCACCAACGGAGAGCCTGAAATCTGGATTCAGGGCAGAAAAACCAAAGATCCTTATGGGCCAAAAGCTTTGAATATCAATTCCGCCGTGGTTTTCAACTCTGAAAAAACCGGGCAATTGGTTGACGATTTGGAATCCGGGAACTCATTAACCCCGGAGTCTGTCAGAGATCGGCTGCTGGATATTCTACAAGATGATGCAGGAATGGATTTTTCAGTTCAGACGGAACATAAGCAACCTCCCGACTTTAACAAAGCGATGAAAGATTATTTCTTCGAGGGTCGTGATTTTTTGGTCAATATGATCCGCACAATACCCATTGTGCTCAAGCCACAATCCGAAACAGCAAAAGAGTACGATGTTCTGGCAAGCATCAACAGCGACTTATAGCTCCAGAGATCGGCCACCTCAAAGGTCTCTCCCATGAAATACTCAAAACCCATCCGACGCTAGAAATTCTGACCATTCAATCAAAGTCCGCCTGAAAAACTCAGGCGGACTTTTTAGCACATCACACTTCTATCCTAAATATTGGCTGGCGGCGTAATTCCCAATAGCTGCATTCTCTGATCCAGCAGCGGGTTACTTTCGGGAAGAGGGATATAAGCGGGTGCTGTCCTCACCTGCTGAAGCGCGGCTTGCACGCTATCACCGGCCTTGCCGGTGGTCCGCCGTGATACGGCATCCCCAAAGGCATCGGCGAGTACCTCCTCACGCTTGGAATCCTGCGGGGCACCCACCCCAGCATGAAAAATCTCATGCGCTAAAGTGGCAATGTTAGCAGGATCTCTTACGGCTACCTCAAGCTTGCCTGGAGCTCTGGTTGTTTCTCCTTCGGCGTCCGGCGAAACACCGCCGACTTTGAACGTGGCGCCCTGATCCAAGGCTGCTCTCAATGCCTTGCTACCTTCCGGATCCTGGGCAATCAGTGCCAGAGCCTGCGCAAGGTTTGCATCACCACCGGCCGCTCTTAGCAACTCGTTCATGTCAATGGGCACCACTTGCCCGTCTGTGGCTGTCAATAGTGCGGCATCCCCAGAAACCGCTATTTCGGGGGCGACTGCATTGGATGTGCCGCCTGCAGCACCTACAGTACCAGCATTACCTGCCCCATTACCCCTGTTTGGACTTGCTGGCGCAGGAGCATTGTTTTTAGCAGGCGCTGGGGTCGGCGCAGGTGAAGGGGCGGGGGCTAGCGCAGGTGCACTATTCTTCGCTGGAGCTGGAGCTGGGGCCGGGGCTGGCGAAGGTGCACTATTCTTGGCCGGAGATGGGGCCGGCGAAGGCGCAGGAGCTGGCGCAGGTGCATTATTCTTCGCTGGAGCTGGGGCCGGGGCTGGCGAAGGATTCGAGGCATTATTGGAACTACCCGCAGGCCCGGTACTGCGAGTGAATGTATCCTGCTTGGGACCGGAAAGATTATTGGTTTGACTGTTATTTGGGGAAGTTCCAGTATTTTTCTGGGTCTGGGTCTGCGGCTTGGATGACGGATTTGGGGGGGGAGTCGTAGTTTTAGGCTGAAAGTTCGTCCCCGATGGGTTGTTTACGGACATGCTCTCTCCTCAATCTCTCACGCTTTCACTCTCTTGTTGCGATGCCTGATAACATCGCAATTTCGCGGCGATTCAGTATTTCCGCATCAATGTTGCCCGGTTTTACACTCACTCGTATCCGAACACCCCAAAGGGCGTGTTCCGGTACTTTAGAATTGCGCTTCTATAAAAATAAAAACAGCCAATGCTTGAGAATTTCCTCTTAGCGACGATTTGTATCTGTTTCCTTCTGAAAACTCTCGCCTCATTGTCATCATCTGCAACCAGAACTCAGAGGTATTAACAATCAAGCCTGAAATCGGATTCTTTCGACAACATAAAATTTCTCGAAGAACTATCGAGACCGGGGTCACAAGCCCCCCCCTCATCCGAAGAGTGTTTGTATAGCCCGCTAATGAGGATTAATTTTCAAGGGAGCACCACATCGGCAGGTCTCCATCGGGAATCTCCACCTCGAAGCCTTCTCTTCGATCGTATTCAAAGCCCAGACGACGATAGAAATCCTGAACGTGGCGGTGCTCAGCCGCAACCGTCAGCACCAGCCACCGCATCCCTTGGCGTCGGGCCTCGGGCAGGATTAATTCAGTCATCATCCGGGCGGCCAGTCCCAACCTTCGGGCGCCAGGGTCCACCCCGACATGACTGACAAAGCCGGTGCCGGTTCCACGAATGCGTCCCAGGAAGGCAGTACCGACAATCTTGCCGCGACCGTCCTCATTCCGCACCGTAAACAGGCAGGCGCCTTGCAGGAGATGCATCCGTAAAAGATAGAGCACGGTCGCCCAGCGGGGGGTGTCTTTCGGGAAAATCGCATGATCCAGGCAGGCCACCTCAGCCAGCTCCCAGAAGCGGGCTTCTCGCGGATGAAACCCCACAGGGAACGAAAGGCCAGCCGGAATTAACGGCTGAGAGATGTCAGCTGCCAGTGTGGAGAACAGCCCGGCCAACTTTTCCGGCACGGATTGCAGCCTGGTGGCCAGGTGACTGAAGCGGCTAATCCATTGAAGAGGCGGTGACTGGGCTTCGCTGAAACTGTTCGCAAGCATCGCCATGGAAAAAGTCGCCACGACTGAGCCTAAGGTCCCTGTGACCAGCCAATGTGCAGGGCTTAGTGTGATTAATTTCATCGGGTTGTTCTCAGCAGTTAACGAGGTCTCTTCAAAAGGAGATAAACAGGATTTCTTCCGGATACCTAAGACGTGGACTGCCTGTAATTAATAGCCCACTTTTTCGTTGACCAGCACGTCCTCGGGGTTGTGGGCTTCCGGGAAAAACTTGCGGTGGATGGCCCGGACGGCGTCATGCCCCTGGGCTTTGTCCACGAGGCAACTGATTTTGATTTCCGAAGTGGAGATCATCTTGATGTTGATGCCACCCTCGGACAGCGCCTCGAACATGTCGGCGGCAATACCGGGCTGATCGATCATCCCGGCGCCCACGATGCTGACCTTGGCAATCTCGGTGTCGCTCATGATGGATTCCGCGCCGATTTTCTCCCGTACACGCTCCAGCGCCCGCATGGCGTCATGGTTTTCGGTGGCGTTGATGGTAAAGGCGATATCGTTGGTGCCTTCTTTCTTGCCCAGCGTCTGGATGATCATATCCACGCTGATATTCTCGCTGGCCAACGAGCCAAAAATCTCGGCTGCAATCCCCGGACGATCCGGGCAACCCACCACAGCCAGCCGGGCCTGACTGAGATCGCAGGCAATGCCGGTCACCGGTTTCGCTTTTTCGGTCGCCAATTCACCAATCATCATTGTTCCGGGATCCTCAAGGTAGAAGGTACTGCGTTTGCAAAGACGGATATCGGCCTGCCGGGCCAGTTCCACGGCGCGCGGATGAAGGACTTGCGCCCCCACGCGGGCCAGCTCCATCATTTCGATGTAGGAAATCTTGTCAATCTTCACGGCTTCGGGGACAATGCGCGGATCCGTGGAGTAAACGCCGCGCACGTCCGTGTAAATGTCGCAACGATCGGCGCTGAGGGCACCCGCCAAAGCCACCGCAGACGTATCGGAGCCGCCTCGGCCCAGGGTCACAAATTCGCCCTTGCTATTTACGCCTTGAAAACCCGTCACTAAAACGATATAACCATCATCCAGGGCTTTCAGGATGTTCTGGGTTTTGATTTCCAGGATGCGCGCCCGGTTGTACAGGTCTTCGGTATGAACGCCAGCCTGCTGCCCGTTCATGCTGACGGCTTTGTAGCCCATCGCGTTGATGGCCATCGCCACTGCCGCCACGGAAATCATCTCGCCGGTTGCCAACAAGGCATCGTACTCACGGCCGCCCGGATTATCGCAAAGCTGGTTGGCGAGCGTCACCAGGTCGTCGGTGGAATCACCCATCGCGGAAATCACCGCCACGGTTCGGAAGCCCTTGTCGAAGGTATCCACGATAATGCGGGATACATGTTTAATCTTCTCGGCATCCGCCACCGAACTGCCGCCGAACTTCTGGACGATAATGGGAGCTGTGGACACGGGAGCTTACCTCATTTTGATTCGAATGGATGCCACGGGTAAGGGCTGTACGCGATGAACATATTAAAAAATCCGGCCAGCCGGAATTGCGCACGCTTTTCCGAAAGATACAATATCAGGCGCAGCCTCGTCGGGCAAGTCCATCTGCTTTCCCTCCGCTTCCCTTGATGCCATCATGGCCCGCATCCAGATTTCAGGCAGGATGGCAAAAAAAAGCGATAGCCCGCGCAATCCCAGACGAACCCGAGCTGATGCGCTGCCCGGATGCCGAAACCGGTTTAACGCTTTGGTAACCTACCTTCGGATCAGAGCGAGTCATCGACAGCCAATTGCCGTTATTCAACAACTAAAGGTCACGCATGCTGAGATAAACGTTTCAGTGCTTTTTTCAAGGTGACCGCAACAATGCTGTGCTTTTTGGGGTGATAATTTCCTGGTTGCTCAACCAGGAAATCGTCGTGAATGATCTTAACTTCACTCGGAGGCAATTGCTTCAATGTGCGGGCCAGTCTTCTCTCTAAACGCCTATATTGGGTGTCTATTTGAAGGGACCAATCCGAAAGACTGGCTTCTGATTTTAGAGAGAAGTTTGAGATCAGGGAGCGGACAAATTGCAACGCATTCAATCTGCCAATGTTTTTAAGGGCAGATTTCGATTGTTTGGAAATGTGGGAATGTGAAAGATGCCAGGAGTGGTAATGCTTTTGTTGCTTATGCTCCAGGCGTTTCTTATCTTGGCCGGATAGTCGACGAGGTGGATTTGAAGGAATGAATATCTTCATTTTTATCCCCTTCCCTTACAAACATTAACCGAATTGCAGCTTGGTGAGGGTGGCGTGGCCTTCGATGTGGAGGTGCTTGCCGTTCAGCTTCATGCTGTCGGCGGTGATCACAAAGTTATTTTTGCCGATGCGCTTGAAGTCGATGATTTCGTTGATTTTATCCTCAAACGCTTTCGCCACGTCTACCGGCAACTGCACATCGTTCCCACCGGAGGAAACCGCGAGATTGGTGATGGCAACCTGCCCGTTGCGAATCGCCAGCTTGCCCATCATTTCCATGGGAACCGCCAGCCCTTCCGCCACGTTGCCGGTGACGTTCATTTTCACCTTGTCTCCGCCCAGCATGGCGATGCTGGGGTTGCTGAATGTAATCAACTTAATGCCGCCGGTCTTTTTCTGGATGGCCTTTTCAATCTTGCCCAGGGTTTTTGGGTTGGCCAGAAACTTGTTCAGCCCGGCCTCGGAAATGGTCAGATTGACGTTCGCGGTGACGGGCTGGGCCAGAATGAAGGTCCGCTGGTTGAGCAGGGCCATGGTATCGAAGGAAAAGGCGGGGGTGCCAATCTTCAGGGTGTCCACCACTAGGTTGTCGAAGTCGCCGTCCAGCACTTCGGCCCGCAAACCTTGCAGCGTGCCGTTGCGGAAGTCGATGCCTTCTCCGGTCAACTTGATACGGCCGACAGAATAATCGGAAAAGCGACCTTTCAGGATATCGAGCGTCACCGCCTGGGCACTGCTGTCGGGAATGTCCAGGGCCATCACACCACCGGCTTTGATGGCGGGCGCAACTTTCACGTTAGCCGGCAATTCGCCAGTGGCAGGGGCGGCAGGCTGAGCATTCTGGGCAAAGCTGAAGGGAATGGTCATCAGGGCCAGGGTCAGGGCGGGAAGGAGCAATTTACGGGTGATGGTCATACAATGGGTTCCTCTGTTCTGTTGGGAATATTTTAAAACAAACACAGCCGTGGCTGAGTAAACTCATTTTGGAGGGGCCAAGCCCAGGGACTTCAGGAAGGCGGGGTCCTTGCGCCAGTTTTCGCGAAGCTTGACGTTCAAGGCCAGGTGTACCTTGCTTTCCAGGAGTTCCTCGATTTCATGGCGGGCCTCGGTGCCGATGGTTTTAATCATGCTGCCGTCTTGGCCAATCAGAATGCCTTTCTGGGATTTCTGGTCCACGTACAGCACGGCGTCGATTCGAACCAAGGCCGGGTCGGTCTCGTCAAAGCTTTCAATCCCGACCGCCACGCTATGCGGGATTTCCTCGCGGGTATTCAGCAGCACTTTTTCCCGGATAATCTCGGCAGAAATCTCACGCAGGCGCTGATCCGTCACCGCATCCTCGGGATAATAGGCCGGTCCCTCAGGCAGCTTACGAATGATCATTTCCACGAGTTCATTGATATTTTTGCCGGTTTTAGCGGACACACTCAGCACTTTCACATTCTCGTAACCCTGGAATAAGTCGCCGTACAGCTTGCGATGTTCCTGCAATTTCTCGGCTTTGTTCTTCAGCATGTCTATTTTGTTGAGGACCAGCAGCACGAATTTGCCGGTTTCCCGGATCTGGGCGGCGACCCACTCATCCCCCTTACCGGGCTTTTGGGCGGCTTCCACCACCATCACGAACGCATCTGCTTCGGAGAGCGCGGCCATGCTTTCTTCAGTCAGGTAATTGCCCAGCTTGTCCAGCGGCTTGGAGAAGCCAGGGGTATCCAGGAAGACAATCTGCCCCTTTTCGTTGGTCACCACCCCCTTGATGCGGTGGCGGGTCGTTTGGGCCACGGGGCTGGTAATGGCGACCTTCTGGCCAATCAGGCGGTTCAGAAGGGTTGATTTCCCGACATTGGGGCGACCCAGCAGGGCGACGAAACCGGAACGGAACATAGGACGATGATTTCTCCAGGTGATTGCGCGGGGGTGGTCTGCCGAAGCGATATCCGCTTGTCTGTTAAGCAGTGTTATGCCAAACCGAATCACAGGATTAAAAATTCCGCAAATCGGGAATAGAACCCTATATTAGAATCCGAATGGCACTTCATTATACGTCCCTCCCCGGCAAACAGGAAACGCCGGGCTCAAGCCAAAGGAGTTAGCTGCCGTGTATCGGGAATCACCCGCAGCCGTTCATAACCGGGATCTCGACGAGCGCCGCAACCTATTTGCCGTGCTGTGCGGCAGTTGCTTTTTGTTGCTGTACTTTACATTACTGCCGGTGTTGCTCCACTGGGGGATCAACTGGCTGGTCTATTTCCTGACGGTCAACAACTTTTACCAGGAACCCTGGATGATGCCCACCCTGATGCTTCTCAGCACCTTCCTGGCGGGCGCCCTGATGCGCCAGAAGATGGAAGACGAAAGCGGCGGCATGGGACTCTTTTTCCTGGGCGTTTTGGCGCTGGCCATTTTTGCCTGGATGACCCACCAGGATATCGCGACCACGGGCGGCGTGTACTCCCGGCTGCTGCCCAAGCTGCTGCGCGCCAGCATTGACGATTACGTGTACATGTTGCCCGCCGTCGGCATGATCGGCATGCTCTGCTACAAGCAATTTACCCTGAAGCATTACAACTGAAAGCCCTTGAGTCTCTAATTTCCAGGCAAACGCCCGGCTTTTTCCATGGCATGTAGAGATAGATTCGCGTAACATCTCCGGTATCACCGGAGATCCACCTTGGGGCACGGCAAAATACACCTTTTGCAGGAGCGCTCAAACTGCCCGAAGACAGGCCTTGTGCGCTATAATCTAGGAAGCGTGTTTTCTGCTTGAGGTGCCTATGGATACGGAACGGGTCAACTATACCGAATTCGAAGGCGGATTCAACCAGCTTGTCCTGGAGGAAAGCTTTGTGCTGAACCTGAGGACGACCATGAGTTTTGTCGAATTCCAGATGAATTTCGCGGTGAATGAAAAATATCCGCTGCCCACGGAGCCTGAAGAAGGGTTTGACTACGCCTATCGCCGAGGCCGCATCTTTTTCCCCAACATGGAACAGGTCCGCTGGGTCAGCCGTATCCAGCCTTACATCGACCCCGCCTCCGGCAGCGTGGACTACGGCGCCATCGATTATTTCTACCGCCAGGAAGGCCGCTATTACCTGGCCGGCTACTGGGGCGAGCTGGATATCGAATGCGGGCCGCCCATCCTGGAGATTGATGAGCTGAAAGACCTGCCCCAGCAAAAGCCCGGCGAGGAAGTCGGCAGTCGCGAAGGCTAGATCCTCATGCCGGAAGTCAAAACCTGTGGCGTCCTCGTCGTGGGAGACGAGGTGGAAAGTATTCTCACCGCCGTTTCCGCCGCCAGAAGCGGGGTTAAAGTCATCCTGGCCCGGCGGAGTACCGGACGCTTTGGCGGCCTTTCCGTGCGTGGTGGGCTCAGCTACATGGATATCACCCCGGAGTTCGTCACCGGGCTCTTTCAGGAATTTTTGAAGCGGACCGGGCTTATCCGGGTGGCCTTAAACCCGGACCGGGCGCATGCGGTCCTCTCCGAACTGCTGCAAGAAGCGGGTATCGAAGTATTCAGCGGCGTGGAAGTGCAAATAGAGACAGATGAAGCTGGTTTTCCTTGTCTGGCTCGGTTGGAGGCGGACGGGAAAAACATCATCATCGAGCCCCAGGTCGTCATCGATGCCACTCCGGACGCCGATGTCGCCCGCTCACTGGGGATTCCCTACGTCATGGGACTGGGCGGCATTTTGGGTGAGGAGCAGAATTTCCTGGGCGTCTCGCCCGTGTTTCGGATTGAAGGCGTCAGCGTGGATGAGTTGCGGGCTTTCGAGGAACAACTTCGCCAGCAACCGGAATTGTCGGCCATTCTGGAAAAGGCATTGCCCTATCATCCGCCCAAACTCCGCTCGGAATACATCACCCGCACCACCTTTGCCCCGGAAGACATGGATTATATCGATATCCTGAACCCGGTCATCGGTATCGATTACCACATCTGGCGGCATGGAAACCCAGAAAGCTATGCAAACGCCGGAATTTTCATCGATGGCGGCAACATCTCCCGGCTGGCCGATGGAAGCCTGGGCTTTAACGGCTTGGTTGCCAAAGCTTCCGCGCTGGATTTGGACTTTGACGATCTGATTGCCATGTCGCAAGGCGGGCCGATTCCGGAGGAACTGCGGGCGGAAATGAAAGAATTCGAGCGCTACCTGCGGGAGCGGGCCGGTTTCCCGGAGGCGCGGGTAATCCCGCCAGCGGAAATGTACGTCCGCCAAACACTGACCCTGCTGGCCAAAGATAACATGACCGCCAGAAAGGCCATTGAAGGGGGTGTTCCTGCCGAAAGATCCATCGGGACGTTCTCTTATTGGCTGGATCTTCGGGGCGCCATGCTATGGAAGCATTTCCCTGGAGAAGATTTGTCCAAGCCGGTTTTCAACGTGGGCCTGGATGTGGCGCTACCCCTCCATCCCCGGTTGCAAAATTTCGGGTTTGTCAGCCGCTCGGCGGGATACTCGCCCATCGGGCAAGGCACCGGCCGCATCGTGCAACACAACGCCCTGCTGGGCGAGGGCCTCGGCGTCGCCGCCGCACTGGCCGTGCTGAGCAACACCACCCTGGAAGACATTACCGAGCATGCCATGCCGCAAGTCCAGAAAATCCTGCACGCCCGCCGGGAGGGAGACTGCAAACCCTCCGGCCACAGCACCTGGACGCCAGAGCAAATCGCGGCCAGCGAATTATTAAGGCGTGATGAGGTCATCATTGTCCAACTTCGTGCGCAGGTGACAGATTTCTTAGTTTTCTGATGCAAGAGCTTCCAACACATGACCCATTTCAAAGTCAATGTAACGGCTTAGAAAAATTTGAGAACCGTCCCGCAATGTGACACGACAAAGAGCTAAAAAAGGAGCAAAGGCAGAGGTTGAAATTCCAACCTTGCCGCCTCGGTTATCAATTTTGAAAATCCTGCTATGCCATTCTGTACCAAAGAAGAATTCAGCATTCTCTATTTCAGGCAAATTAGATGTTTTACCAACCTTCCCTTTTTCATGTTTAATCAAGTATATAAAAATATCAAACTCTAGGCCCACATTTGAGGATGGATAGAGTGTATGTGTCAGGAAGTACCCTTGGTTCTCTTGATAAATAGATTTTCTTTTTTCCTCGGTCAAACCCGAATTGCTTGCTTGGTCCTCTTCTTGGGTTGTGATTAGTGATGACTTCGGCTCTCCTCTAGAATCAACATAGGGTGCTTCCCCTATCTCAAGCCCACCTAAATTTACTTTTGAACCATCTTCAATACGTTTTTTGCAGGCATCAACAATCTCAAAAAGCTTGTTCTTAAAAACAAGAACAAGTATTAGAGCAAATATGTATTGAACTAACGTTGAAAAGAAAGGAACATAATCCTTAAGGTCTACAAGTGCCGCTTTTAAAGCCCCCAGCTCATTCAATTCACAGTAATCCTTATAAGATAGACTTTTCTAAACCGGCAGCATTTCCGGTTTTTCGGAAGTTGGGCGGTTCTGACGGTCCACGAAAACCAATTTAGGTTTCCAGTCGGGGCCTTCCGCGTGGGGAATGTTGGCATAGCTGGCGATGATGAGGAGATCGCCGGTCTTAGCTAGATGCGCCGCTGCGCCGTTAACCTGGATGATGCCCGTGTCGGGTTCGCCGATGATGGCGTAGGTGGTAAAGCGGGCGCCAGTGGTGATGTTATAGATTTCGATCTGCTGATACTGCACCAGCCCGGCCAATTCCATCAGGTGCCGGTCGATGGTGAGGCTCCCCTCGTAGTGCAATTGGACGTCGGTAACGGTCGCCCGGTGAATTTTGGAGTAGAGCACGGTAATCTGGGTCATGGGGAGCGTCCCTATCCTCTCTGACAGCAATCGGAACCTGTCATCATGCCCGGCCATTTCGGTCCGTGGCTTTTGCGCACTGGTATTGTCGCATACTCGCCGCTTGCCTTCAACTGGCCCTGAACACACGGCATATGGACGTGCAAACGCCACCGCCCATCGCGTCTTGTATCTGGTACAATGGCAGCACCATTTAACCGTTGGCAGAAGGATCCCCCAAGCATGTTGAACCAGCAAGAATTCGCTCAAGCCATAGATGCGGCACACAACCCATCACCGTCCGTGCAGCTCAAGCGGCAAGTTACCGTGAAAACCCTGGTTACGGACAAATTCCGTGAAAAAGCCAAGAGCGAATTGTCCAACGAACTGCAATTGATCGATACCCAGATGCAGCAACTGGAAGCGCAATACCAGCACTCCCTGCAACAACTGGAGAAAGTGGCCCAGCAAGGCCAGAACGTGCAAAAGCAGCTCCAGCAATTGGAAGTCGACGCCCAGCAAAAACGCACCCAACTGGCCTCATTGAAAATGCAGGTGTCTTCGGAATTGGGCAATATCGACAAGATTCCCAACGGAAACTTCGTGATTACCGGCATTCTGGAGAACTTTGTCGAGCTGAAAGTTGGCGACAATATTTACGAAAAATTGATGAACGCCGAGATGATCGTGGAAGACGGCGTTGTGAAGAGCATTTCGGTATAATTATGCCGTATAACCCAGCAAGAGCATTCAGATGACAACTAAAAAGGTGAGGATCGGTACCATTGTCGGCTGTCACGGCATCCGTGGCGAGCTGAAGGTGCGCCCCGCCTCGGAGGATTCGGGTTGGGCGGAAAGCCTGAAAGCGGTCCTGCTGAAAAAGAAAGGCGATGCCACCGAGAAACACCTCAATATCAGCGCCATGCGCCGTCATGGTCCGCATGTGCTACTGACCTTCGAGGGTTTCGCCGATCGCACTCTGGCCGAGCCCCTGCTGGGCAGCGAACTGTTTGCGGATGTGGCCGATCTGCCTGAGCCTGAAGAGGATGAATTCTGGGCTGATGATCTCATCGGGCTGGACGTGGTGGACGCGGAAACCGGGCGTAAGCGCGGCATCGTGAAAGATCTGCTCTCCTCCTCCGGTTCGGAGTTCCTGGAAATCAAGCTGGAAGAGTCCCGCGAGACCGTCGTGATTCCATTCATCCATCGCTTCTTCCCCGATATCGACCTGGAAGCCAAGACCATCACCATCGATCTGCTCAACGAGTTCCTTTCCCTGGCTAGCGAGCCGGTCACGCCGGATCGGCTGGAACAATAGGCTTTTCTCGCGGCTTAAAGGCGTTCCGATGGTATTAAAAAAGGCGGAAATATTTCCGCACCGAGTGTCCCTATGAAATTCAGCATCCTCACCCTGTTTCCGGAAATCATTGACGCTTACGCGAACGCCTCGATTATCGGGCGGGCGCAAAAGAACAACGTAATCGAGGTGGAAGCCGTCAACTTCCGGGATTTTACCCACGATCCGCACCGCAAGGTGGATGATTCGCCGTTTGGAGGCGGCAGCGGAATGGTGCTGACCTGCCAACCCGTGGAGGATGCCTTCCAAAGCTTGCTTCCGCTGCAGGAACCAGCGCGGGTGCTGATGACTTCCCCAGCCGGGCGGCGTTTTGATCATGCGTTTGCGGTGGAACTCTCCCAACATGAGCAGATTGTCATCTTCTGCGGACACTACGAAGGCTTTGACGAGCGCATCCACCAGCTGATCCCACAGATTGAAGAGGTGAGTATCGGGGATTTCGTCCTCACGGGCGGCGAACTGCCTGCCCTGTGCATTGTGGATGCCGTCACCCGACTAATTCCCGGTGCGGTGCAAAAGTTTTCCTCAGTCGAGGCGGATTCTTTTTACTCCGGCCTGCTCGATTACCCGCACTACACGCGTCCGGCGGAATACAAGGGTTTGAAGGTTCCGGATGTCCTGCTCAGCGGCAACCACGCCGCCATAGAGCAATGGCGCCAAGCCCAAGCCCTGGAAAAAACCCGCCAATTCCGCCCGGACTTGCTGGACGCCTAAACCGGCGCCTGATCTTTCACCACCGGCAGCTCGCAGGCGATGCGGCGCTTGAGGTTGATGTAGCGATCAATCAGCTCAGGCGGGGTTTCTTTCACCATCAGTTTTTCTCCATTGGTGAGCGTGATCACCGTGTCCGGGGTGGGCTCGATGGTGACAATCATGTCCGGGTTCAAAAAGTAGATGCTGCCGTTCAGCCGGGTCACTTCAATCATGGCTTGGCTCCCGCCCGCAGGGATGCCTGACCGCCTTCGGTGGTGGCGGTGGTGGTTGTTGCCCCGGGGGTTTTGACGAAACGTAATTCCTCCGGCTTGTCCGGCTCGACCTCGGCCAGGATGTGGTCGCCATCCCTGAAATCGCCGCGAAGAATCAGGCTGGAAAGCGGGTTTTCAATGTATTTTCGAATCACTCGCTTCAGTGGACGCGCCCCGTACACCGGATCGTAACCCATCGTACCCAGCAACTCCTTGGCGTCGCTGGTCAGATCGATGGTGATATTGCGCTGAGCCAGAAGCTTGCGCAAGTTTTCCATCTGGATATCCACGATTCGGCGCAGGTCTTCCGGGCACAGCGCCTCAAAGAAGACGATATCGTCAAGCCGGTTGATGAATTCAGGCCGGAAGTGCCCCCGAACCTCATCCATCACGCGCTCTTTCATCTGTTCGTCACTGCCGATGGGCTGGCCCATGGCGCTTTTCATGCGCGCTTCCAGGATGATGGGACTGCCGATGTTGCTGGTAAGAATCACCACCGTGTTGCGAAAATCCACCGTGCGCCCCTTGGAATCGGTCAACCGACCGTCATCCATCAGTTGCAGCAGCACGTTGAAGACATCCGGGTGGGCTTTTTCAACTTCATCAAACAGCACTACGCTGTAGGGCTTACGACGCACGGCCTCGGTGAGCTGCCCGCCCTCTTCATAACCCACATAGCCGGGAGGCGCACCAATCAGCCGGGCCACGGCGTGTTTTTCCATGTACTCGGTCATATCAATCCGTACCACGGCGTTTTCGTCGTTGAAGAGGTACTCTGCGAGCGCCTTGGTCAGCTCCGTCTTGCCCACGCCGGTGGGCCCCAGAAACATAAAGGAGCCAATCGGACGGTTTGGATCTTTCAAACCCGCGCGCGCCCGGCGCACCGCTTCAGAGACCACGCCCACGGCGTGCTCTTGGCCGACAATGCGGTTGTGCAGGAATTCTTCCATGCGCAGGAGCTTGTCGATCTCGCCTTCCATCAGCTTGGAAACCGGAATGCCCGTCCAACGACTGATGACTTCCGCGATATCCTCCTCATCGATTTCCTCTTTCAGCAGCATTTTGCCTTCCTGCTGGCGGCCATCGCCGAACTTGGCCTCTTCAACCTGCAATTGACTCTGCAACTCGCGCAGGCGACCGTATTTCAGCTCCGCCGCGCGGGCCAGATCGGTCTCCCGCTCGGCCTGATCGATCTCGACTTTGGTGCGCTCAATGTCTTCTTTAATGCGCTGCACGATGTTGATCTCTGCTTTTTCGTGCTTCCAGCGGGTTTCCAGCTCTTCTTTCTGTCGCCGAAGCTCGGTAATCTCGAATTCCAGGCGGTTCAAGCGTTCCCGAGAAGCCTCGTCGTGCTCTTTTTTCAGCGCTTCCTGCTCAATCTCCAACTGCATCAGATCGCGGGAGATTTCATCCAGCTCCTGCGGCATGCTGTCAATTTCCATGCGGATCTTGGAGGCCGACTCGTCAATCAGGTCAATGGCCTTGTCCGGCAGAAAACGGTCGCTGATATAACGATGCGAGAGCGTGGCCGCCGCAATAATGGCGGAGTCCTTGATACGAACGCCATGATGAACCTCGTAGCGCTCCTTCAGTCCGCGCAGAATGCTGATGGTTTCCTCGACAGAGGGCTCATCCACCATCACCGGTTGGAAGCGCCGCTCCAGGGCCGCGTCTTTTTCGATGTATTTGCGGTATTCGTTGATGGTTGTCGCGCCGATGCAGTGTAGTTCGCCTCGGGCCAGCATGGGCTTGAGCAGATTGCTGGCGTCCATGGCGCCTTCGGTCGCTCCGGCACCCACCACGGTGTGCAATTCGTCGATGAACAGGATAATCTCCCCTTCGGCGGACTGCACTTCCTTCAGCACTGCCTTCAGGCGCTCCTCAAACTCGCCCCGGTACTTGGCCCCGGCAATCAAAGCGCCCATATCCAGCGAAATCAGCCGCCTGTTCTTCAGGCTTTCGGGCACGTCTCCATGCACGATGCGTTGGGCCAAGCCCTCCACGATGGCGGTTTTCCCCACGCCCGGCTCGCCAATCAGCACCGGGTTGTTCTTGGTGCGGCGGCTGAGGACTTGCACCACCCGCCGGATTTCTTCCTGGCGGCCAATCACCGGATCCAGCTTTCCGGCACGAGCCACGGCGGTGAGATCTTTCCCGTATTTTTCCAGGGATTGGTACTGGTCTTCGGCATTCTGACTGTCGGCTTTCTTGCCGCCCCGGATTTCTTTCAGGATGGCGTAAATGTTGCTCTTGCTGATATTTCGGGCTCGCAGCAGGTCTGATACTTCGCCGCCGGTATCCACCATGGCCAGCAGAAGGTGCTCGGTGCTGATGTAGGCGTCCTTGAAACGCTCGGCTTCCTGCTCGGCCTCGTTCATCAGCTTGTTGAAACGCGGCGTCATATACACCTGCCCGGATTCCAGCGCCTGGACGCCCGCACGGGGCCGCTTGGCAATGGCCGCCTCCAAATCGCCGCGCAAAGCACGCACATCCACGTTGAGCGTGGTTAAAATCTTGTTCACCAAGCCGCGATCATTTTCCAGCATGGCCAGCAGCAAGTGTTCGTCATCCAGTTGGTTCTGCTCAAAGCGTTTGAGGACGTTTTGGGCGTCTACAAAGGCATCCTGAGCCTGGGTCGTCAGTCGGTTCAGATCAAACATACGAATCAACCCCTTCGTCGAAGTTCTTGCATACTCCCATTATGCCAACCCCCGCGCCATTTTGGGGAAAAATTTATGATGATTTAATGATTAATCGCTGGCGCAAGAAAATTACACCCAGCCTTCATTTTCCAGGGCTTCTTGAGGAACAAACTCGCGTTGGGGGAGGTGGCGCTCCAGTTGTTCGAGGAGGACATTCATGGCCTCCTTGTCCCAGACGAAAATGAGATGCTTTAAATTCGTGGCCGGTTTGACGGACAGCGAGAAGGAAGACACTTCGCGCAAATCCACCACGTTGCCGCGCCCGGTGCGGATCCAGATGGGTTCTCGGGCATCGGTCGGCTGGTACATGGGCTTGGAATGCACAATGGTTTCCTCGAAGCAGAAATCGAAAGCCAGACCACGCTTGTCGTAGTGAGCCTTCAAAGCCTCATAGACCGGCGCCAGCTCACTCAGCGAATCGCCGTTGAAATCATACTTGCTTAAATCCACAAATTTTAGCAGGTTATGCTTCAGCATGCGGTTGGCCAGCTCGCTGAGCAGCTTATCCTTGGAATACAGCGCCCATTTGTTGATGCTCTCCCACAGGTAGCAGTCATCCATACGCAGAAACTGGTCCACGCTCAGCTGCTTCCCGTTTGTCATCAGGATGAATAGCTCCTCGGCGGGCTCACCGGGATCAATGCCGTTCTGGCGCACCCAGACGAACCGCTGCAAGACCTTTTTCAGCAGGGCCTCGGAGGCCTTGTCCAGGGAATGCAAGGCCATTTTGTAGGCCTGGTGCCGCCCAAACAGGTAATGCTCGATAGCCGGTACGGACTCCTCTCGCACCGCGACGACTTCCTTGCCGTTGGGCAAACGGGCAATCTCCAGGTTGGAGATGATCCGATCCGCTTCGATGCGCCCGTACTGCACACCGAGGAAATGGCTGTCCCGTTGCAGGTAATCCAGGCGATCCATATCCAGCTGGCTGGAAACCAGTGTGGCCAGAAAGTGCTTTGGTGCACCGTCGCCCATGAAATTCAGCACAGCGTTGGGCAATTCCGGGCCAAACCGCTTCCAAATCCGCTGCAATTCCTTGTCTTCGGTCAGGATCTTCCGGTTCCAATACTGATCATGCAGCAGTCCCTGGCTTTTTAAGTCCAGCACGTCTTCCAGGGTGTGGGACAGCGGCGTGTGGCCGATGTCATGAATCAGGATTCCCAGCAACAGCAGTCGGCTTAATGGAAAATCCGTCTGCCCGTACGTGCTTTGCAGGTAGCGGCGTCCTTCGGAGTACTGATTGAAGTGATCGAGAGCCTTCAGCATCAGCCAGGTGGACCCTAAGCTGTGCACGAAACGCGAGTGTGTGGCGCCCGGAAAGACGAATTCCGCCAGCCCCATCTGCCGGATGCGTCGCAAGCGCTGAAATGCCCGGCTGTTCATCACCGTCAGCACCAGGTTTTGCGACGGATCATTCCGGTCAAACTGAATCAGACCATGAATCGGATCCGCAACGCTGGTTCTGCGGGGCATCGTAGACTGTTCCCGTCCACCCTCTTCCAAAGTCTGCGCCGGTGCCGGTTTGTTATCCGGCAGATTTGGTTCAATCGCCAAACGATCAGCCTCACTCCAATGCTACGGAACTCACCAAAACCCATTATCCCGCTTTTTGAGCGGGTTGGCTACTGATTAACCGTAAAAGTCATCAATATCGACTGGAAAATCGGAAGCAAGAGCGACCTCAACGCTGCCGCTGGCTAAGCCCAAACTTCCGGGCACTCTGCCCTGCCGACTGATTGTTTTTGAGCAACGCCAATTGCTGCTGTCTCAAGCGATCCTGGGCGTCCGCTTTTTCAAGTTCCTGAATGGACTTGACCTCCACACGGGCCTTGTTGGCAGTGGTCTCACTGCATTTCACGCAAAAACGTCCCTTCCGTTCGATGTCCCCCATGATTACGCCGCAGGCCTGGCAGGGCATCTTGAGATTCGTTCCGGCAGTGCTCAGCCGCCCCTCCAGGTAATATCGCTCGATATCTTCGGAAGAAATGGCGGTTTCGGAAGCCAGCTCGCTGATGACAATACCGCCGTGCGCGGAGCTTTTCTGCAACGCCCGGTACAAGACCTTGAAGTGCTCGTCCTCAAGCTGAACACAGGGAGGGCATATTTCGTTTCGCACCTTCTGAAACACTTTTCCACATCGTTTACAGTTTGCGACATCAGCAGCCATACATATTGTCCTCGATCCACTATTCTATCCATGAGCTTTATCGATAGATGTCCCAAAAACTTGAGCCTTAACCGCATGTTTTAATAATGCTTAATATTTTTGACGCCGCCATGCGCACAAACATGGCTTGAAGTGTTTTTAAAGGGTACACTGGTCCAATAAAACAGGCGGTATCCAAGTGAAAACGGTCAGAGGCCCTATACAAACGCTCTCGGCTCCCAAGCCTATTGGCTTTTCGGGGAAAGCTGAAAGTGCGCGCCCCGTAAAATTGGGCGCGGATACCGTCGGGATAACCAGCAAAAGCGCAAGTGAAAACCGACCCATCGGGGTGTGGCAGGCGCTTCGGACCCTGTTCAGCCATATCAAGCATTCCGATAACCGATTGATGGCCAAGGGCATGATCTACCATTACGGCTGCCATCCCCTGGTATTGCTTCCCATGCTTACGCTAGCAGGGCCAATCGGCTGGGCGTTGATGATTCCCGCCTTACCCATCGGCTGGGTCATGTCCAGGCGCGGGGGACAAATGATCGAAACGATGAAGCTGGATCCCAAAATCCAGCAAGGCCCGTTGCACACCGTGGACGATATCAAGAGACTGCTGGATAACCTGGACAAAACGCCCAACGCACCGAAAGAGATTGTGGATAAGCTCAAGTTGTTGCTGGACCAACTCTTCCCGGACAATAACACCGGGGTCGCTGCCGCCCGTGATAGCCTGAAGAAGGTCATGGACGGCAAGGTCTTCAATCTGCTCAACCGCCTGGCCTTGGTCCGGCTGGAAGTTTCCAACAAGTTTTCCGGGAAATTGCTGAGAGGCATTGATAAAACAGCCCGCTTCATCCCCTTCAAGCCGCTCCGCATCCCCCTGAGAATCATCAGCCTCGCCCTCCAGGGAATCATGATGCTGTGCCATCCCAATATTCTTAAAAAAGGCGCAATCAAGGCCGCCAAGCACATCCGGCTGTAATCATAAAACAGGTTTCCGGTTCTGCGTATTGTTCAGCCATGCAAGCTCATTTACAATGGAGCCATGGTTGGTTTGATTTCAACATTGGTATTGATCATTATCGTCGTCGGTCTCAAGTACCGTCGTCGTCCCAAGATCCATGTGCCCTGCATGTCGCTGGCGTTTGCCCTGGATGTCGCCCTGCTGCTGTACGTAGAGTGGAGCGCACATGCCATCAATACCTTCGCCAAGGAGTTCACCCAGCCCACGCATGGCGGACTGCTTTTTTTCCATGTTGCCGTCTCCCTCCTGATGGTGATCCTCTATATAGCGCTCATCCTCAGCGGGAAGCAGATGTTGAATGGCGACCGGACACGTCTCACCCTGCATCGCAACATGGCCGGCATTTTTCTGATCTGCCGATTGGCCAATTACATCACCAGCTTCATGGTGACTTAAAAGCCGCCCCGAAAAGCATGCCCCAAAAAGCATGCATGGTTACGTCGGTCATGACTATATCCGGATTAACGACCGCCCCCACCAAAACCGGCCCCATGGGACTGCTCCACTTTGGCGTCTCCCATCAATCCCTGTAACAGCTCATCATTCTGTTCACGCTGCAGCTTTTCCTGCTCATCCTTCTTGTCACTGCGGGCTTCCCGCGTGTTTCCCTTGAAGTAGGTTGCCACCTGCGCGGCAATCTGTTGCATGTTTCCCATCATGGCCTGAGCCAGACCAGCCCCGGCAACAGGGACATTCGGGGCATTCGCTTGCTGCATTTGTGGTCGGAATTGCTCTTGGGACTGTTGCGCAGACGTGTTGGCCAATGGGGCGCCCGATAAACCGCGTGACGAAGCAACACCCGACTGGACGGCATTGTTTGCCATAGGCGACAATTGGCCAGAACGGCCTTCAGTTGCCGGTTTGCGTTTGTCGGGTGATGAATCCGTGGTGTGAATGGAAATTCCGTTGGTGAAGTTTAACATGGCATTTTCCCTTTCGGGTGCTGCATTGTTGGGCACTATTATAGCAAAGACCGGCGTCAAGCGCATATTCCCCGATCAGTCTTTTACGGGCTTCATCCATCATTTAACCGCTTCCCACGCATAATCCCGAAAAACCCATGCGGGTGACAAATTCCATGCCCCGCCGGGAAGCGGCTTGTCCTATAATAGGATTTTAAATGGGGAGGTCATCCATTATGGCGGAAATTCAACCGGGGAAAACCATCATCAAAATGCAGCCTAACGGTCCGCTGATCGTTGAAGGCGACTTTGAAGTACTGAGTTCTGACAATACGAACATGGCGGAAGGCAAAGGCAAAGTGGCTTTATGCCGCTGCGGGGCGACCGCAAGCAAACCCTTCTGCGACGGCAGCCACAGCCGAGTCGGTTTCCACGATTAGTGACGGATGCCGCTCTGGCCGTCCAACGTTCACTAAAAAGCCTGATCGGCTGCTACCGGCCAGACAAGCGTCAGTCGGGCATATTGCGAGGACAACTGCGACAGGGCAATGGCACCCCACTTCTGTCCACCCCAGAGGCGCAGGAACCATGCACATTGCGCAACCACTGGTAAAGTTCACTGTTCCAGAAATCCTCATCCCAGATCTTGCTCATCTGGCCGCGAATCAATGACTGACGGGAGCAGCCGGAGACATTGAACTCCGCGTCCACGGTGACCGTCGTATAGGGATCCAGGCAATGGCGATTGCCCGACATCTCCTCGCTCAAGAGGGTGGGTAAAGTGACCGAGATTCGGGACGTCGGAATGATCGTACTTTCCAGCTCCTGCATAAACTGAACCACGGGCGCCTGACTGGTCAGCAGCGTTCGGTCGGAAAATTTCCCCGGTTCCGGCGACAGGTAATTCTCAAACCGGATGCCATCCACGCCCAGTTCTTCCGCAAACCGGATCATCTCCGGAATCTGGCGGAAATTGTGCAAATCCACCACCATGCTCAGCACGATCTCAACCGCACTACCCAGAACCCGTTTGCGAGCCGCCAGACGGGCGACGTTATCACGGATGGCGACAAAACGCGTGGGTGATTCCCCGGACATCATGCCATAGGACGAGGGCCGATGACCGTATATATGGACGACCAGAGTTTGCAGGCGGCTTTTCAAAATGCTGTCGATGAACATGCCCAGCAGGAAACCAGTCGTATGAATCGTGGCTTCGGCCCCGTTAAAGCGGCTCGCGGTATCTACCATGCGCAACAGGTCCGCATTGCGGAAGGGATCGGTCTTCCCGGAGAACTCCAGGGTGCGGATGGCCGGAATCTGCTCCAGCAGAAAACGAAAATTCTCAAACTCCATCCACTGTCCCGGCAACTTACCGGCTTTATTTCCCGACTCCGCCTGAGGATTTTCCGGTGAACTATGAATTTGCGAGGCGTCGGCAGGATTTTTAAAGCGGCTCTGCATGGCGGCAATCAGGGGATGGGTATCGCAGGGCGTTACATGCAGATGAATGGGCTCATAATCCAGCACATCCTCTTGCTGATGCGGACGCATGCGATAGTGCGCCAGGTTCAGCAGCTGCGGCAACTTATTCCAGATCGCAACCGATCTGTTGTGCCCACCTGGCTTCTCCTTTCCGGAATTCCGGTTCACCGGACCCGACGGCTGACTTTCTCGTTTGTTTCCCATAATTTTCATTATAGAAATATTTGCCCCCGCCGCATACGGGAAAAAGCCGGATCTCATCCGAACAACGGAGGTAAATATACCGGGAGACAAGACTTTCCGACCAACCGGTCGCTTCTAAGCTTGACAAAGTAACCGTTTGGTAGAATTCTACAGATGTGGCATCCCATCCAACTAAACTGCTGGTCAATACAGCAGAAGCACTTTCGAGTTTCTAAAGCACCAATTCCGCCTCAGGAATCTCCAGTAGTTCATGCAAAATGGCAAAATTGCGACGGGACTGCTTTTTCATCGGTTTCAAATCGATTACCGGATAATTGTCGAGAGCTGACCGGATCCCATCGGGCGAGATCTCAGTCAATTCCCGGATCGGTGTTCCAGGCAAGCCGAACATCTCCAGTAACGAGGCCACTTTAGGGTCATAAACTAGCCCGTAAACCGGGATATCATACAGCAATCCGAGAATCAGACTGTGGAAACGCATCCCAAAGAGCACATCGCAAGTACCAATGGTCTCAATGACATGATCCGGCTCAACCAAAATCGCATTCGTTTGGCCTTCAGCAGCCAGCAGACCGGAAAAAACACGCAAGAGTCCGGTATCTTCTTTTGTCTGGAAGGGAAGCAGTTGAAATTGTGCGGGCCGGTCCAGCCCGGCGGCATACTGCCCCAGGCAATGCGCCAGCGCTTTCATCCGTTCCGGCGTCAAATCCGGCCAGGGGCGGAGAGAAACCCCGATTTTCAGGGGCGGTTCTTTCCCTGATTTTTTACCGGATTTCACCGCGTTTTTCTTTTTGGGCAACTTCAGCAACCAGACGGGATCCGCCGTAATTTCCGGTCTGGAGCCGGTCAGTTCCTCAACCAGCGACGCGCTTTTTTCATCGCGTACCGTCACCACTTCACATTTCGTCAGCGCTCCGGACGTAATCCTGCGAGGCCAGCGCCCGCCCAACGGACCCACCCCTTGCGCCCAGAAGCAGACCGGCACTTCGAAGAAGTCGGCCATGTGGATCAGACCACCATAATAGATGGCGCTCATGGGCCCCGTGGCATCCTGGAACAATCCGCCCCCACCGCTGATAAACAGGTTGGTCTGGGTCAGGGCGTCAATGATGTCAATCAAGCTGGTGCGCCGGAGGGCGTCCACTGCATACATGCTGGCGGTTTTCGCCGGGTTGCCGGAAAGTACCGTGACTTTAATGTTCTGCTCTTTCAACTGCTCCACCAGCACCCGTAAAATCAGTTCGTCGCCCAGATTGTCAAAGCCGTAATAGCCGGAAATCATCACACGGGGATGCAACCCGGAACCCGATTTTTTTTTGCGCTTTGCATTTTGCTTTTTGGTGGTCATGATTCCCGCCCGGATGTGGTTAAAAGCTGCCGGTACTGCTCCAGGTATGCTTGCAGGGCCGTCTCCCAATTGGGCACGGAGAGTCCGGGGCAGGCCAGCGCGCTGTATTCGGGCCGATTGGCGGCCAGGTTCAAATCCCGGCTGCTGACTGGCTGGATATGCTCGGCGGACAAACCAGCCGCACGGCAGATGGCCACCGCCTGATCATAGCGGGAAACCGCTCCCGCGTCCGCCACGTGGTATGTCCCGTAAGCGCCGGAATTCATGAGGGATTCAATCGCCGTGCACAGGCTGCCGGTCCAGGTCGGGGAGCCCACCCAGTCCGTCGCCACACTGGCCGGGGTCCCGACGCGCGCCGTATCAAGAATCCATTGCACGAAATTGCGCTTGTGAATGCCGTACAGCCAGCTGGTGCGGATGATATAGTACTCCTCCAGCAGCTCGGAGACCATGAGTTCGCCGTAATACTTGGAGAGCCCGTACATACTGACCGGGTTGGGCCGGTCCGTGGGCAGGTAGGGAGTGCGTTTCAGGCCGTCAAAGACGTAATCCGTACTGATATGGATGAAGATGGCGCCCAGTTCTTTGGCGGCCAGGGCCAGTTTTTGGGTGCCGTCTTTGTTCACGGCCATCGCCAGATCCGGCTCCCGCTCGGCGCCGTCCACGTTGGTGTAGGCGGCGGCGTGGATGATCACTTCGGGATTCACCGGCTCCAGCTTGTCCCGCATGCTTTGCTCGGTTTCCAACAGGCTGAGCGTATCGCGGGTGTACGGATAGACCTCGTATCCCTTGGCCCGCAGCCAGGGCACCAAATCCTGCCCCAGCATCCCGCGCGCCCCGGTAACCACAATGTTTTTGAAAGCCATATCGCTATCTTGTCTCTCTATCTGGTCTCTCCGAATCTTGAGCCCTGAATCAGACGGCGGACAGCATTTCCTGTTCGCGGCGGCGGACGTTGGCGACCCATTCGGGGTTGTCGAGGTACCATTGCACGGTTTCCCGCAGGCCTTGCTCGAAGGATTTTTGCGTCTGCCAGCCGAGTTCACGGCGAATTTTGGCGGAATCAATCGCATAGCGGCGATCATGGCCGGGGCGATCGGTCACGAATTTGATGAGGGACTCGGGTTTGTCCATGATGCTCAGAATCAGGCGGGTGATCTCCATATTGGGCATCTCTTGGCCGGAACCCAGGTTGTAGACTTCGCCCGGCTGGCCTTTCATCAAGACGGCGGCCACCCCGGCGCTATGATCTTCCACATGAATCCACTCGCGCACGTTCATGCCGTCTCCGTAGACCGGCACCGGCTTGTTCTCGGCGGCGTTCAGGATGAACAGCGGGATCAGTTTTTCCGGATACTGATTGGGGCCGTAGTTGTTGGTGCAACGGGTAATGCACACCGGCAGCCCGTAGGTTTTCCAGTAGCTGAGGGCAATCAGATCGGCGGCGGCCTTGCTGGAAGAATAGGGACTGCTGGGCTCCAGCGGGGATTGCTCGGTGAATTTGTCCGTGCCTTCAATGCTGCCGTAGACTTCATCGGTGGAAACCTGGACAAACTTGGAGACATTCGCGTTGCGAGCCGCTTCCAGCAGGACCTGCGTGCCCACCACGTTGGTGGTAATGAAGACGCCCGGCCCGGAGATGCTGCGATCCACGTGGGTTTGCGCGGCCACGTTAATGCAGGCGTCCATCCCGCTCATCAGCCGGTTGACCAGGACCTCGTCGCAGATATCGCCTTGCACAAAGGTATAGCGAGGGTTATTTTCCACATCCCGCAGGTTTTCCGGATTGCCCGCATACGTGAGCAAGTCCAGGTTGGTGATGTGCACATCCGGGTACTCGACCAGCAGGTGGCGGATCAGCCAACTGCCGATAAAGCCGGAACCACCGGTGACAAGAAGCTTTTGCAATGGGGCCATGATGCGATTCCTGAATGGATTCTGACGGGGACGGTCACAATACATCACTATGCTACGGGAAAAAGCCCGAACTGTTAAGGCCCCATCCGGGGCTGATTGGAATCCCTTCGCCATTGTCCCGACCGACGCAGCAACTCCGAAAAGCTCAAAACGGCCAATTTGCCAGTAAAACGAGCCCATGTTTCCAATTGTAAGGATCTTGCACGAACCATGCAATTTTCAAGAACATAGATACTTTATTTAAACAGGCAATAATAGGGATATACAAAATGCGCAATACGATTACTCATCTCGTTCTGGGACTCATCTTCATCATCAGCTTAAACACCACCGCATGGTCTGCGGAAAGCGCCAGCGTTCGCCTGCTCAGCGACAAGGGCAGCGCAAAAACCCTCCAGGCGGAAGCCCTGGTCGATGCACCCATTGAAACCGTCTGGGATCAGCTGACCGACTACGGCAAGATCAAAACCATGCTACCGGGCTACGATCGCTCCACCGTCCTGCAATCCGGCGGCAACACGGCCACGGTTGATATCGGCCTGAAAGCCAGCGGCCTGGCCCCGGCTTTCCGTTATCAAGTGAAAGTCCGCGAGGACAAAGCCGCTCACACCATCCATATTCAACGTATTTCCGGAGATTTTAAGACCATCACCGCCAGCTATAAGCTGATTCCGGTCGAAAACGGCACAAAAACCAAAGTGGTTTACAAACTGGACATCGATCTCGGCAACATCCCCACCCTGGGCGCTGGCCACCTGCTCAAATCCAACACGGAGAAGGTCATGATCGCCCTCCAGGGACATTGCAGCCGCGTCCACCGCCGCTCGCTCTCCGCCCAGAAATAATTCCCAGTCGTATATCCCAGCCTAACCCGCCCGCGATTCATTCATCGGGCGGGTTATTTTACGTTACATATAGAATACCTGTCTTTATGTTACATATGTAGTTATGTGATTTATGGTTTCCATTCCCTCATGATATAGGCTTAATCAAACACAAAGGAGTTTTCAAATGCTTTCGCTTCGTTTTGGCGCCCAATTTAAACAAAGCTTAGATGCCCCCACTTCCGTCTTGCCCCTGGAAGCAAACATTGAAAACGCAACACAATACTGTGATGGTCTTAAGCGTCTTATGAGCATGCCAGGAACCGAGAATCTTGTCTTTCGGGTATCCGAGAGCCCAGCTAATAAAGACGAGCTTTGTCTGACGTATAACGATACCAGCACAGGCAAGGAAGGGTCGTGCGGGAGTGTATCAAAGGATCAAGCAAAAGATAGGGGTGAAGGAGCCAAACTGCTGAAGCAAATGGTAAGCGTTATCGTAGAAAATAATCGCTTGCTGAAGGAGAAATTGGCTAATCCAGGTGCTCCATCTGGTGAAACCCCACCTTTGCTGAAAGATCTAGCAGGCGTATTGGGGGGCTTTTTCTCTGATTTGGAAGCGGTAGAGCTCCGAAATGGAGCCAGATTGAAGTACACGTTCTGGTAGCCCAAGCTGACCTCTTTTGATTCATTTAAAGCCGCGTTCAATTCGGACGCGGCTTTATAAGCAAGCCGCTGGCGATAAACTTTGGAAAATATGCTAAACCACGAAGCTTGAATAGAACTGCTTACTCGATTGATATTCGCCGCATCCGGGTAAAATAGAGGTATGGATTTCGATCTGCTGAATGCGTTGGGACATCTGGAGCGGACGAACGGCGTGGTGGCCATGCCGGGGGATGGTGGCTACGCACTGTGTTGCCGGATTGATCACCCAGAGGCGATGGCTCGCATTGGGCGAATGAAAGGCATCCAGGAACCTATGCTCTTGCTGGGGCGGGATATCGACGCATTCCGGCCCTACCTGAAACCCGTACCGCTCCAAGCCGAAGCACTCATGCGGCAACATTGGCCGGGACCGCTGATTCTATATTTGGGGAAATACAAAACGCTGCCGGAAATTATCACGACTCGGGGACATGTCGCGGTCATGCAGCCGTCATCCCCCCGCATCCTCGATCTGCTCTCTCTCACGCCGGGCGGGCTTCTGGCAGCGACGGGGGCCTCCCGGAATGACGAGCCCCCGGCCAAGACAGCCTGCGATGTCTTCAACACCTTTGGGGATGACGTGGATTACGTGCTGGGAGACGACGAAGCCGTCCGGAATACGCTTCTGGCCACCATTGCCCTGGTGGATACGCACGGCGCGGTGCAGGTTTTAAGAAGCGGCGCGATTGTGCTAGACTAGGGGTTCAGCACCGCTATCGGCCCCCAGTGGCCCACCTTGAACACGGAATAGGCATCAGATAGAGAACCAATCACCATGGAAAAAATCATTATTGGCGCCGATCACGCCGGTTACCGGCTGAAAGAGCGGCTCGTCCACCATTTGCGAAACAAGGGACATGACGTCGAGGATATCGGCTGCTACAGCGAAGATTCAGTGGATTACCCCAATATCGGCAAAAAACTGGCGGAAGCCTTTCTGAAAGCCGCCCATGAAAATCCTGAGCAGGAAATTCGCGGGGTGCTGTGCTGCGGCAGCGGCATCGGTATCTGCATCAGCGCCAATCGCTTCCCCTGGATTCGCGCCGTGGTCGCCCATGACCACAATACCGCCGCCTTGAGCCGCAAGCATAACAATGCCAACGTCATCTGCATGGGCGGGCGCGTGATTGCCCCCGATCTGGCGTTTGAGATTCTGGATCACTGGCTGGCCACCCCCTTTGACGGCGGACGCCACCAGAAGCGCGTGGACATGATGAACAACATTCATTCCGAAAAAAATATCGTTGATACCGAAGAGGCCCCCTCATGCTGAACCTTGACCTGTTAAAGGAAACCGATCCCGAGATTTACGAATCGATTCTGGCCGAACTCCACCGCGAACAGAGCACGCTGGAAATGATCGCCAGCGAAAACTTCACCAGCCTGGCGGTGATGCAGGCCATGGGCAGCGTGATGACCAACAAGTACGCCGAAGGGCTACCCCACAAACGCTATTATGGCGGCTGCGAGTTTGTGGATCGTGCGGAAGAACTCGCCATTGAGCGGGCCAAAAAGCTCTTCGGGTGCGCTCATGTGAACGTCCAGCCCCACAGCGGCGCCCAGGCTAACATGGCCGCCTTCATGGCTGCCGGACTGCAACCCGGCGACACGGTGATGGGCATGGATCTCTCCCACGGCGGACACCTGACCCACGGATCCCCGGTCAATTTCTCCGGCCTCTTCTATAAGATCGTTTCCTACGGGGTCAACCCCGAAACGGGCTGCATCGATTACGATCAGGTCCGCGAGATTGCCAAGCGCGAGAAACCGAAGCTGATCATCTGCGGGGCCAGCGCTTACGCCCGGACCATCGACTTTGCCAAGTTTCGCGCGATTGCCGATGAAGTCGGTGCGCTCCTAATGGCGGACATCGCCCACATTGCAGGGCTGGTCGTTGCCGATTTGCACCCGAGTCCCATCCCGCATTGCCAACTGGTGACCACCACCACCCATAAAACCCTCCGGGGCCCGCGTGGCGGCATCATCATGTGCCAGGCGGACTACGCGAAAGCGGTCGATAAAGCGGTGTTTCCCGGTCTGCAAGGCGGCCCGCTGATGCATGTCATCGCCGCGAAAGCCGTTTCCTTTAAAGAAGCGCTATCACCCGCATTCCGCACTTATGCGCAACAGGTGGTCAAAAATGCGGCGACGCTCGCCAACACGCTGGTGTCCAACCAGGTGAATATTGTCAGCGGCGGCACGGACAACCACCTGATGATGGTGGATCTGCGCAGCCTGAACTTGACCGGCAAGGACGCCCAGAACCTGCTGGAAACCATCTCCATTACCGCCAACAAGAACACCATCCCCAACGATCCCCAGTCGCCATTCGTGACCAGCGGCTTGCGGCTTGGTACACCTGCCCTGACCAGCCGGGGCTTCGATGAGGCCGCGATGGCAAAAGTCGGACGGATTATTGCCGAAGCGCTCAAAAAACGGGAAAATATTGATCATCTCGGTAACGAGGTCCGGGCACTCAGCGACCAATTCCCGCTTTATCCGGAATTGAGCGCCGCATTCAAACGGGAGGCTGTCAGCCATCACTAGCACCCCCTCACATTTGCTGCTGAACGTGGCAGGATTCCTGATTGCCCTGCTCATCACGTTCTTGCTGGTTCCCGTGGTCCGCAAGCGCGCTATCGCCGCCGGATACTACGATGCGCCGGGAGAGCGGAAGATCCACAAATACCCCATTCCGCGCCTGGGGGGCGTCGCCATGTGGCTGGGTTTCATGATCGCTCTGGGCATCAGCAGTCTGATGCTCAAATGGAACCACGAGTTCAGCACCTCGCTGCCGGGCGTGCTGGCGGGCGGCACTATCATCTTCATGCTGGGACTGCTGGACGATTTGTTCACCCTGTCACCCTATCTCAAGCTGGCAATTCAGTTTGTGGCGGCCCTGACCGCCTTTGGGCTGGGCGTGCAAATCAATACGCTGGACCTTCCAGGTTCGCAACTGCTGATGCTGAATGCGCTCAGCCTGCCGGTCACCGTGATCTGGCTGGTGTCTCTCGCCAATGCCATGAACTTTATCGATGGGATCGACGGCCTGGCCGGTGGCGTAACAGCGCTTTCCGCGTTGACATTGAGCGTGGTGGCCATGTTCACCAACCAGCCCACTTCCGCACTGCTGGCAGCGTTGCTGGCGGGCTCCAGCCTGGGCTTTTTGGTATTCAATTTCCACCCGGCCCGCATTTTCATGGGTGACAGCGGCGCGCTGTTCAGCGGCTTTGTCCTGGCCTGCATCGCGGTAACGGGGGTGTTGAAGACCAAAGTGGCCGTCATGCTGCTGCCGATGTTCGTGTTAAGCGTGCCCATCCTGGACATCACCTATTCGGTGTTCCGACGGTTGCTGAGCGGCAAGAATCCGTTTCTGCCCGATGCCAGCCACATCCATCACCAGTTTCTCAAGGCCGGGATAGGACAAATCCGGACAGTGACCTACTTGTACGCCTTGTGCGTGATTGGCGGACTGGTGGCCGTCTGGTACGTGAATTACCTGCCCGTCTATATCACAATGCTGGTCGGCATGTTTGCTCTGGCAGCCGGGCTGATTGCCCTGGTACGACGGCTGTATCCGATCTCGGAACCGACGGAGGGACCCACTGTTTCCCCAGAAAGCGAGACCGTACCGAGGGACGGCAGCCATCCCTCATAACCGGTTCATTACTGTGTCGTTACCCTTGACATGGCATATCATTTAGGGCTTAATGGAGTCCATATCCAGAAAGAACTTGCCACCTTAGCTCAGTCGGTAGAGCAGTGGACTGAAAATCCGCGTGTCCCCAGTTCAAGTCTGGGAGGTGGCACCACTTTTTAAAAGGGTCTCTATGCGGAGACCCTTTTAACTTCTTCCAGTATTGGCAGGAAGGCCCTGCTAAACTCGAAGGCCACGCCTTGCAAGCTCAACGTAAAATTCCTGATTGCCAAGGTTTGTTGCCAAGCGATATTTTCGAACGCATTCAGCCTGATAACCTACCGGACGGGATAATATACAATAGCAAGCACTTCCAGGATGGGCGGCGGCACAGTCCCGTAGAATTGGGCGTTTCTGAAACCCAGGCCGCCACTGAAACGTGTCTTCCGGATTTTATCAGAGCATAGGCTAAGCAAGAATCCAATATTATTTGTTTTTATCTTTAATAAGAGTCGGAAGTGATGGCTTTTGTCTGGTGGGAGGTGGATATGGGAATGGAAATTAACCAGTTCTCTGGCGGCGGTCAATCAAAGCCAAAGAGCGGCAAGCCTTTGCCTGTAATGACCGGTGATGTCACAGGATTTAAGCCAGACAAGCCTGAACCAGAGCAGCTTCCAAGAGACCCGGTGATGAGGTGGGAACAGCAACTCAAAGTAAACGTGAGTGACAATGCATTCAAAATGAAAGAGTTCAACAAAGCTCTAGGAAGTGTGAACAGATGGCGATGGAAAAAAATGGAAAACAACGTGGATGAGTTCTTGAAGCCCCATGACCGAATGCTGGAACTGGCATATAAAAAAGACTATGGCCCGGAGTACAAAGCCGCGCTTGGTAAAATGATATCCGAGGTTGGCATTGCAGGACGCATCAATACGGTAGCCGCACCGGCAGTAAAAGCAGCGGGAAAAGCGACTCAACAACTGGCCCCCGAGCTTTTGGGCAAAGTAAAAAAAGCCGTCAATACCACCAGCTTTGAAAATGCACTCGGTGCGGTGCCTTTGGGGAAGAGTGGGGATCCGACGAAGGTGGGCGGCGCAATAATACCAAGAGACCTGCATGATGTTAGTAAGGGATTAAATGTATATGTCGACGATGTCGGAGTTGTAGGCGTAGACTATGCGACAGGCCAGTTATCCACAAAGGTATCGCCATTTTATAGTGAGCCGGTTCTGTATGATAAAGTAACGGGGATCATTAAGAAAACGCTGGAAAACCCCACCAAACTCGACGAGATCGAAGCGGCAAGGCATATATTACCTTGGGGCGCAATGTAAAAAACCAGAAACCTTTAGCCCTTGCGATTTTGCACTTCAAGACGGACTCGATTGGGGGTCTCCGTTTTTGGTTGCCCCTCTCTCAAGAAGCAAATCCGGACATTTGCAGACAATTTGAGGGTGAGGAGTACCTAAAAACCACTGAGTCATCCAATGGTGGTGAGGGTGGATTGAACGATGGAGGGGTGCCTCTATCCCCGATCAGGCGATTGCCGGAGCGGATTGAAAGGCTACCATCCAATGCGAACCCAAACTGGAGGAGGCACACGATGCATAAAGATAAACTGATGCCAGCCGGGCTTGCCTGCCTGCTTGCTGCCACCATAGCGATTTCCGGCTGCACCCGCGCAGAAAAAGGACCGGTCAGCGCCGTTCCGCAAGAAATCGAAACCCGCACATCGGCGGTTCGGGAAACAGCGCCGGGCACGATGATGACCAACGAGGAGATAGACCAGTGCCACCGGATGATGATGCAGAACCTCGGCAAAGGCGGGGAGTATGATCAGCGGTATCTGGACATGATGATGCGCATGGATCAGGGTGCCATCAACATGGCCAAAAATGCGTCGCAGAACGCCACCCACCCGGAACTGAAACAAATGGCCCAGCAAATTTCCACTAGTCGCCAACAGGAAATGGAGCAGATGCGGACCTGGCGCGATCAGTGGTACGGCAAAACATCGACGACACCAACCACAACCACGCCAACCACCACCCAGACGCCCTGACGTCGGAAACCATTCAACGCCGATTTATATAGGATGAAGGCTGAGCAAGTCCACCCATCCGGAAGTTCACCTCCCCTCTCGGACCAGAGACGCGGGAAGTGGACTTCTTTGGGTTGAGTTTACTTGCTGGTGTGCCCCAGCCCGCCCGGCCTGCCTTTTGGCAGGAAGGCGAACATTGCCGAAGGACGATGCTCCAATCAGGCTCTTTCCCCTTCGTGGAGGTTTTGATATGCTGTCTGTGATTGCCGGTTGGCGATCAAGACAGGGCGGTTTCCGGGGTGGCACGCAGCCGTATGATTCCCGCCGGGGCGCGATAACCCCATCCCCATTCTTGAATCCCCTTGAGAAGATTTAGCTTGAATACCATCATAAGGAAACGATTCACATGAACGCTCAACTTCCCCCGGAATCGGATGCCGGGCAACACAATGAGGCCGAGGCCGGTTACGGCGTTGCCTTCGAATACTGGCCGCAGATGCTGGTCGGCATGCTGGTGGCCATGGGCGTGCTGGGCATCAGCACGAACGAACAGACCCGAGCCCTCATCTGGCTTCCCCCGGCCGCTTTCATCGGCTGGGTCTTCCTCAGCTTTATGCTGCGCCCCCGCAAGGAAACACTCGCGCAACAGCAGGCTACCCCGCTGGAGAAACTGGGATACATTGAGCCACCGGCATTGAAAATGGCAGAGGCTTCTGCAACGGCTCCTGTTCAAGCCGCCGCTACCGCTGAAACCAAAGCCGAAGCACCGGCCCAGCCTGCCGCCCCTGTCGAAAAACCGGTCGCCAAGCCGGTCCCCGCTGCCGACTTTGCAAAAGCGGACGTGGTGATTCTCTGGGGCTCTGAGAGCGGTAACGCCGAAGGGTTGGCCGAGATGGCGGAATCCCGCCTGAATGAAGCCGGTATCAAAGCCCAGGCGGTGGATATGGGTCATGTCAAACTGCCCCAGCTCCAGGCTTGCAAAAATATTCTGCTGCTGACCAGTACCTGGGGCGACGGCGACCCGCCATCCAACGCCATTGAACTCTGGGAAGCCTTCCAAAAGGAGAAAGTAGACCTCAGTAACACGCGCTTCAGCGTGCTGTCGCTGGGCGATACGGCTTACACCCAGTTCTGCAAATGCGGCAAGGATTTCGACGAGTACTTGGAAGCCCAAGGCGCCAAACGGATTTTCCCGCGCCGGGATTGCGACCTGGATTTCGAGAAGCCCTTTGATGAGTGGCTGGCCGGAGTCACCAAGGCCCTGCAAAGCCAGATGGCCGCCGTTTAAACGCTGAAATCATTCTCAAAAAGCGGGTTGATCGTGATCAGCCCGCTTTTTACATTGAAAAAACTCCCGGCGCCTGAGCAGGAAACCGGGAGTTGAATCGTTAAAAGGCAACGCTACGGCTTGCTGTTAGCCAGAACGTTGAGGTAGTGCCTATAGATAAATACCGACTGGTTGCAATGCTCCAGCACGGCTTCACTCACACTACCCAACAGAACCTTGGCCAGCCCGCTTCGACCGTGAGAGCCCATCAATACCTGATCGACAGCTTCATCATCAGCGTACTGGCAGATGCGCTGAGCCGGATCGCCGGTCATATATTCGGCTTTTTTGACCTGGAAGCCGCAACTTTCCAGCTTGTCCTTGGCCTTGGCAAGAATAGCCACGGCGTCTTCCAGCTTGTACTCTGTAAGCATCGGTTCCGAAATGACCGTAAACAGGTAAAATTCGTTGTTTTCCTTATGAAAAACCTGACAGGCCCACTCAACCATATAATTACTGTTTTCAGAACCATCTACCGAAATCAGGATTTTCATTCAGACATGCCTCCCCACAATAAACCGTGAATAACTAGCATAACGTAAGCCGTTAACAGGATCCAGCAGCCAGCCCTGCAATGATCCAGCCGGGATTCATGGACCGGAGGCATTGCCGTCCAGCAGGTTACAAAAGGCCAGTCGCCCACAATGGACTGCCGTGGCACGGTCGTTCGATCCGAGAACGGCCCGGTTAAACGTTCATCGTCTTCAGCGAGAAGATAATGGAACCGATACCCAGGATGCCCGCGACCGACGCCACCATCCAGGGCAGCGCCACCGTACCCATCAGCTCGTTGAGAAACGGCAGGTAAATCGTCAGTGCCTGCATGACCAGGGCAACCAGCACCACAACCCAGGTGATGGGCGTACTGGCCAGCTCGGACATGAAACTACGCCGGTCTTCACCCGCGTTCAACGCCTGGATGTTGAACAAGTTGAAGGTCTGGGCCAGCGCCAGCGCGAGGAAGGAGGCCGTTCCAGCCATGAGCGGCTGTTTGAAAATCAACAGGGTTGCAAAGTAAGCGCCCAGACCGGCCAACATCATCATGAAGGCCCAATAGCCCATCAGGAAAACACGACTCTCATCCAGCGGATCGATTTTGGCCGGCTCTTTCTCTTCTTTCTGCTTGTATTTTTCGATAAAACTCACCGGCTGATCGGCTTCTTCGGGTTCCGACGCGGCCGGCAACAGTTCTGCCTCGTTCACCGGCTCGATGGCTAGCACCAGCGCTGGAACCAAGGTGATCACCAGGTTCAGCCAGAGCATCTGCACCACGTTCAGCGGCATTTCCATCTGGAGCTTGAGTCCGGCCCCAAAGATGCCCGCAATGGCGGTGGCCGTCACGAAAAACAGCAAGCCCAGGTTACAGCTGAGCAGGTAACGAATACAGGACTGGATTTTGCGGCGGATGACCCGGCTTTCAAGGATGGCATGCACGACCCCTTCCAGCCGATCGTTCAGCAGAATGATATCCGCGCTTTCCTTGGCCGCGTCGGAACCCTGGAGCCCCATCGCAATCGCTACGTCGCTGCGCTGGAGGGCGGGCGAGTCGTTCACCCCGTCCCCCACCATGGCCACCACCTGACCGCTTTTTTGTAGGTGTTCCACAATTGTCAGCTTTTCTTCCGGGCGGGTGCGCGCAAACACACGCACCGTGTCCCGGATAATACCCTGCTCGTTGCTGAGCAGATCCGAGTGCAGCCAGACTTCGTCCGCATTGCGACGCATGATGCCCAGTTCCCGCGCGGTCATTTCCGCAGTGGGTTTCTGATCCCCGGTGATCATGATCAAGCGGGAACCGGTGCGATACAGGTAATCGATAGCTTCCACCACGCCGGGCTTTGCCGGATCCAGCAGGGCGACCCAGCCCATGAAGACGGCGCCGTTGTAGGGATCGGTATCATTTTCATTGGACATCAGCTTTTCGGCAAAGCCGATCACCCGCAGGTTCTCTTCGTAAGCCAGTTTCCGGTTGAACATCAGGAACTCGCTGCGCTGGGTGATGCTGATTGGCGCAATGGTGCCGTCCGGTTTCATGTAATAACTGCACATTTCCATAATGACTTCCGGTGCGCCCTTGATCATGGATACCGTGCAGCCCGCCGGGGTTTCGCACAAGGTCGCGGAGCGCAGTTTCACCGGATCGAAGGGAATGCTGACCCTGGGGTGATAGCCGCTTTCCAGGCTGGCCGGCGCGGAACGGTACAGGGCCACGTCGATGGGATCACCCATCAGCGGGCTGCGCAAGCCATCCACCACGGTCCCGTTATTCAGGCGGCCAATCCGCAACAACTCTTCCACCGATGGGCTGGGAATTTCCTCGCCCTGCTGCCATTTGGCGTTGTAAGGAATGACGCCCATCTCCGGAATGAACAGCTGATCGAACGACAGGTAGTTCTCGGTCAGCGTTCCGGTTTTGTCGGTGCAGATGGTGGTGACATCACCGATGGCTTCCAGCGCCTGGAAACTTTTAATCAGTACTTTTTTCTCGTTGAGCCGCCCGATGCCCATCGACAGGATCAAGCTGGCCAGGCCGGGAATGGTTTCCGGAAACGCGGAAATAGCCATGACCAGGCCAATCTGGATCAGTTGCGGAATCGGCATATGCCGATAGAGGCCAACGCCAAGGACGATGGCTATCAGTATCCCGGCCAGGATAAAAACACGCATCGACAATGTATTCAAGCGGCGGGTGAACGGGGATTGCCGTTTTTCCGTGTTGCGGGCCAGCGCGGCAATCTTGCCCATGACGGTCTGCCGCCCCAGTGCGGTGATGACGGCTTCGCCCTTGCCTGTTTTCACCACGGTGCCGGCAAACAGCATGTTGGATTGCTCGGCGACTTCTTCTGCGGGATGCAGAATGGCATTGGCATTCTTGGGCACCAGAACGGATTCACCGGTCAGCACGGCTTCATCCACCTGAATCTGAGTGCTGGAGAGCATTCGGGCATCGGCAGGCATGACTTGTCCGCCCTGGATGACCAGAACATCACCCACTACCAGTTCTTCGGCGCTCACCATCTGGGTTTGCCCGTCACGGCGGACCGTGCAGCGAATCGCGCTGGTTTCAAGACTGTTTTTCTGGTTCTTCAGCGAGCGCCAGTGAATTAGGCCTTGTACGCCGCCGTTTACCAGCATGGCCACGGTAATCAGGATACCGTCTACCGGCTGCCCCATGACAAAAGACATCAGGGCCGCCCCGATAAACAGCAGCGAAACCCATTTCTTGTAACTATTCAGAAAGACCTCGCGGGCGGCTGGCGGTTTGTCATTATCCAGCTTTTCTTGCCCCGCCTGTTGTTGCCGGGCCGCCACCGCTTCCGAAGTCAGTCCCTGCAACGAGGATTCCAGGTTCAACAGACAACCTTCGGTTGATTGAGCGTGATAGGGCAAGTTCTCGGGAGAAATTCCCATAGCTTGACCGTTAGTTCCGGTTCCTGCGGAAAAGATTGCCATACAGCTACATCCTCAAACACGATTCAACTTAAAGCGCGCGAAGCTCAGGTTACTGTCAGGTTACTGATTGTTTAGTGCCCGGATTTCCGTTTTTTAAAACATCTGTTTCGAAAGTGGACAATTCTTGCGCAAAAAATGTTTTTATACAAAAGGAGAGCATTTAAGAGTGTCCTGACCGTACATGATTTTGGACATCGCTGGAGGAGAGAGCATTTTGAGCATTTCAGGGCTGAATCCAACGACAGATTCCGTATTGGGCTTTGCCAGTTCCAGCGTTCGCCAGGCATTGCAAATCGCCAATGGCAAACCCAGCACGGCGCAGCCGGTCTCCCAACCTGGCAACCCTCTAGAGGCACAACCCGTTGTTGAGACCCGGCAGGAGGCACCGAAAACAACCATTGCCAATCAACCTCCAATAGTGACTACGGACACCAAAAATCCGCTGATTGCCCTACTGGAGAGACTGGCTAACAGCACTACGTCAGGCATCGATATGCTGGACGGCGGAGGTCAGGCCATCCATGGAGGAGATAACCTGGTTATCCGGGATCCTCTTGGCTTGGAAGAACTCTTGTCCGGCAAGGGGCTGGATGAAGTGTCACAGGCTAACCTGCCTTCCAATATGGTGATTAGTGGCGACGCCGGCAACATCATCAAGAACGGCGACAATACCGTTATCAGGAAAGCCAACGGCGACCAGATTATCAAGAATGGCGATAACATGATCATTAAAAAGGGCGGCAAGACAACGATTATCAATGGGGATCAGGTCATAACCCGTTAATCCGAGAGATCCCCATTTAATCCAATAATTCGGATAATCGCCGAATCACTTTTCCAGCGCATTAAGCACTTCCAGAGCCTGCTTAGCGGCGGCCTGCTGGGCTTCTTTTTTGGCTTTACCGGTCCCCAGGCCCACCATCTCGCCGCTGATGAAGCTTTTTACCAAACATCCCCAGGTTGTTAACCCGGATGATTTATGAAAAAATTGCGTGAATGATTTATCAGGGAGGGGTTTTTCCATGAACGTGAATCTGGGATGGTTTACACCAAAATTCGGCATGGCTTTGCATGTGAGTGATGAAAAACGCATCAAGAGTGCACTGGAACTTTCGGAAAAAGAGTTTCTGCGCGTTACCGGGCCCCATGCGGAAGCGCTTGCGCGGATGCGGAAAGATGCCTCGCAATGTGAAAATCTTAGTCCTATCTGCAAATCAAACACGGCCAGGCAGAAACTCGAAAAGTTGGTCCACGCGGCCCTTCAGTTGAACGAGTCCTATGCCAAGGCCTTTGTAGCGGAGAAAGTGGAGGATCGCCCCCAGGAGGTCCGCAGGATTTGGTTGCACGGCAAATCCGATCTTGATGATAAAGTTCTCAATCTGGCGGAGTCGTTGACCGCCCATCTTTCACAAAAAGATGCAAACGGCCTGATGCAATCACTCCGCTCCCATGCGGAGGAAGTCCCCAAGTCCATATCCCAAGCTGTTTTAAAGGCCTCTAGTTTCGAAATGCCTTGGGGTTTACAATCTAGGCCGTCCGTAGAGGGTGCAAGCAAACCCGAACATCCGTAGCACCTATACTCGTTAGCACGTCGGGAGCTGGTAAAGCAAGGGATACTTGAGCGTCTTTTTGTGAGCAGGCCAAAGCTGGAAGATGTCACACATTCGTTCAGAGACGGGCCAAGTGCTACTTTTCCAGCGCGTTGAGCACTTCCAGAGCCTGCTTGGCGGCAGCTTGTTGGGCTTCTTTTTTGGCTTTACCGGTTCCCAGGCCCACCATCTCGCCGCTGATGGACACCTCCACGTGGAATGTTCGATTGTGAGAGGGGCCGGTTTCCTTCACGGTGCGATAGACGGGCAGAATCCCGCCCTCGGCCTGGGTCAGCTCCTGGAGAACCGCCTTGTAGTTATCCTTCGTCTTGCTCATGTCAATTTCGGTGACCTGTTGCTCCAGCCGCTCATATAGCAAAACACGGAGTTCCGTCATCTTGCCATCCAGGTACAGTGCGCCCAGTAACGCCTCGAAGGCACAGGCCAGGTTGGAGACTTTCTTGCTGCCGCCGCTTTTGGCCTCGCTGGCGCCAAACACAATATACTCGCCCAGCCGGATTTCCTTGGCCACTTCCGCCAACTTGGCGTCACTGACCACCACCGCCCGGATCTTGGTCAGCTCGCCCTCGCGATACTCCGGAAAGCGCTCAAAGAGGTACTCGCTCACCACCAGTTTCAGGACCGCGTCGCCCAGGTACTCCAGGCGCTCGTAGTTATCGAAGGTGGAGAGCTTGTTCTCGTAGGTGTAAGAGCTATGGGTCAGCGCCCGGTCGTAAATTTCATAGTGCCGGGGTCGCTTGATGTTAATGGAGTGCAGCAAGTCCCGAATATGCTGCTTCCGCAACTTTTCCGGGTTGGTTTCCGGCTTTCTGCCAGCCTTCTGGTACTGGCCATCCTGAGCACGCATGACGCTTCCTTATTCGAGTGGCTTTCGTTAGGTAGGGTTCGAGTTCAGTGCCCAAACTGGAATTGGGAGAACTGCCGGAACGTCTTAATCACGTCCTGTGCGAGCCCCTGTTGTAATACAATCCAATGTATATAATAGTAGCAAACAGCCCCGCTGAAAATATAGCTGTCGGCCCGATCCAAAAATCCCCCATGACTGGCAAGCAGTGCGCCGGAATCCTTGATGCCCACGTCGCGTTTCATCAGGGATTCGGTCAAATCGCCCAGCTGCCCCACAACGACGAGTAGCACACTGAGTATCACCGCGTGTTCCAGGGGAAATTTACCGATCAGAGCCAATATCACCCCGAAGGCCACACCGCCGATCATCCCGCCAATGGCTCCCTCGCGGGTCTTTTTGGGGCTAATCTCCGGGTAAAGCAAATGACGCCCCATTTTTTTGCCGACATAGTAGGCGGCGACATCGGAGGCGCTGATAATGGCCATGGTCATGATGACGTATTGCAATCCCGGCTGCTGCCATGCCGACAGCGAGGGTTGGTAGTTCAGGTGCCGAAGCAGAATGAAATGCACCGGCATGAACACCATGTAGAAGACGGCAATCAGGGTGCCGCCAATATCCCCGATGGTGGCCCTCGGGTGACGGAAGAGCAACCGGAAGAAGCTGGCAATGAGAGTCAGCGTGAGAATGGGAGACAGAAACTGGGGCTTGTCGATCGTGGCCATCAATACCATGAGGACGGCCGCCGAATAGACAATCGTCTGCGAGGGCTTGGTGCCGATGGCGCCGAAGAGGTACTTCAGTTCCTGCTGCCCCAGGTAAATCGAGGCAAACACCAGCATCGACCAGGGCCAGCCGCCCAGAATGGCCGCGCCGAAAAAGATGGCCGCAATGAGCAACCCCATGCGTACCCTGGAGGATGAACGCTTTTGCCCGCCCGTGGGACCTGAAGCCCCGGGCTGCGTGGACGGTGGCGGGTGGGAAGCCGGGGCTTCCTCTGGTACTCCGGAAACGTCTTCCGTAATGATGGTTAAACCTCCATCACTTCCTTTTCCTTATCGCCCACCAGCTGATCCAGCTGTTGCGTGTAGCGATCGGTCAGTTTCTGAATTTTGTCCTGACGGGTTTTTACCTCGTCCTCGGGCAGGTTTTCAGACTTTTTCAGCTTCTCGATATCGGCGGTGGCGTCACGGCGAATATTCCGAATGGCGATTTTGCCCTCTTCGCCAATCTTTTTCACCATTTTCACCAGTTCCTTGCGGCGCTCCTCGTTCAGCGGCGGCACGTTCAGGCGCAGCATGGTGCCATCATTGTTCACCGGCAGGTTGATATCGGATTTGGAGATGGCTTTTTCAATTTCGCCCATCATGCCCTTGTCGAAGGGCTGAATCACAATCGTGGTCCCTTCCTGCACGCTCACGTTGGCCATCTGGCGAACCGGCGTCGGGGTGCCGTAGTAGTCCACGCTGACCCGATCCAGAATCAACGGGTTGGCCCGCCCGGTGCGAATGGCTCCCATCTCGTACTGCACGGCCCCAATGGCCTTTTTCATCTTATCTTCCGCTTGTGAATGGATATCGTCCGCAGCCGACATTGTGTATTCCCTTTCAGTGCCTCTTTGGTGAGTCCTCTCCATTGGGTGAATCCTCCCCATAATGATCAGTAGTGACATCTTAAAGCAAGGGTCCGGGCAAAAAAAGGGGGATCCTGCCCGGAGTAAACAGAGCATTACAACCAACGCCGCCAAGTGCTTTCCGCCTCCGTCAAAGCAATAAAATTGCTAAACATGAGATTTCTGGTCGTCCAGCCAGATTTGCATCAGTTTTTTTCCGAGATGAGCAATTATTACACTTTAATTGTTTTTATTTAAATGAATCCCCTTTGTTTGAATTTCCAGTCTGACGGTAAGTAGGTAATCAGTAGGTAGAGAGCATTATGATTTCATCCCCTTCCAGGGCTCAGCAGCCTTTCAGCATCCTCGCTTATGTCACTTCGCGCCCTGTTTCGGAACGCGAAACACGCATGGAAAGTGGCAACCCATTGATCAACTCCAGCCGGAACCTGACGAACGGCATGTCCATGGCGGAACTGCAAGGCCGTCTCCTGGCCAGCGGTACACCCATGACGCCCCCGGACGGCTCCTTGAAAGACCAGACCCGCCAGTTGGCTGATTCCATTCGCCAAAAGCTGGAATTGGCCTCACAGGCACACGCCGGTGTCGCGATCAACCATCTCCAGGAAGCTTACGAGGACGTCTCGGATGCCCTGGCGGAAATCCGCAAATCTTTAGCTCAAAACAGCCAGCCTTCCCAAGAGCTCATCCAGGCGGAAAGCGGTTTGAGCCAACTGTCAGCCCAAGTCTGTGAGCAATTGGTCGGCACCCTGGCCGAAATGGAAACGAAAAATTCCCGGCAACTGCTTGCCGCGTAAGGCTTCGGTCCGGTCAGGCACTGAAAATAGCAAAAATAATCCCGGATGCACCACCAGGGCTCCGGGATTTATTTCGTTCTAACAAAAATAACCTGAGAATGGGCTCAAAACCCGCAGATACTATTCCAGCAAGCCGGGTGCCGAGCCGTCCAGGCTAATCAGCCCTTTTTCCTCGGGGTCTCCGAAGCCTTCCGGAAACCGGGTAGACTTGCCGTATCGGGCTCCCAGGAAGCAAGCTCCCTCGATTTTGCAATCGGTCAGGTTGGCGCCGACCAGGTCCACGCCGGTCAAGTCGGCATAGCGCAGATCAGCCCCGGTGAGGTCGACCTTGGTCATCACCGAGCCCCACAGGATGGAGTCGCATAGCTTGGCGCCCTTGAGATTCGCGCCCCGGAAATTGCTCCACCGCAGGTCTGCGTAAGAGAGCGCGGCATCCTGGAGATCGGCTCCCGGTCCGATGCGGTACTGCATGAAGTTTGGGATGCCGGAGAATTTGGCAGGCAGCCCCAGATAGGGTGCATGCTGTCGGTTCACGCTGGGAGAAGCTTGCTCCATGGGCAGCTTCGCCAGAAGCGGCCGGCGTTTTTTAGGAGGCCTAGGCGTTTGCAACATAACAATATAACCCTCAAAAAATTGGATGACTTAAAACTGCAATGACCTGGCCTCTCTCTTTTTCCGCAACCTCATTCTCTCGAGCCCAGGTTCACACAAAGGTGTAAAAGCGTGGAATATCGCATTTCAACTTCTGCAAGACTCCTCTAATTATAGTTTTATGAACAGGCTTTTCAATTCCCCATTTGGGGGATCTCGACAATTCCGCTTGGTCGGGCACCATCTTGATGGTATGCTTCCAGCTATGCGACAGCTTTTCAGCATCCTGGGCGACAGCTACGTGATCTGGTCACGAAACTTTACACTAATGTATGTCGTTCTTTTCTCCTGGCTCCTCCTGAATCTGGTCATACCGAAGGGCGAAATGCCCTCCCTAGACTTGAGATGGGGTCTGCTGGCCCTGGTCACCCTGATGATGATGGCCGCCATCCAGGCAGGATGGTTCAACATGATTGCCAAAGCCTGCATCCGGTACATGGATGCGCAGGCCAAAGAGTCTCAGGAACCCGTTTCTCCGTTGGAAGCCTTCACGCTATTCCGGGAATTCCTGCCGGGCATTTCCGGATACTTCCCCCAATTCACACTCGGCACGATCGTCCAGACGGGCGTTCTGTTGCTGTTTGGCAGCATGGCGTATCCCGCCTGGCTCAAGAATCAGGCGCTCTTCCAGGAGCTTTTCAGAATCGCAACCGAAGGCAGCAAGAACTTGCCTATGTTGTCGATGGCACAGCAGCAACACCTGGGTGAGTTTATGCTAATCATGCTGCTGGCATTGTTGATGTACGCGCTTTTCTGGCTCATCACCATGCTCTGGCCCGCTTACGTCATCCTCTACGAGGACAACGCCCTGAAAGCCTGCTGGCGAAGCTTTATGCAATTCCTGCGGGATCCCTTCCGGCTGCTGGCCATCAGCGGCGTATTTCTGATTGCGCAGTTCTTGCCGGCACTTGGCCTGCTGACGGGTGACTCCCTGGTTGCAATCGTCTTTCATTTCACCGGCATGCTGATCGAAATTTACGCGTTCATCGTCATGTTCGTTTACGTGTACCAGGTGGTGGGAAAACCCATCATTCGCCCGGAGCCGGAGAACGATGATGCGCTGCCGGGCGGCGTATCGTAAGAGAACCGGTGGCCTGATGAAGAAGCCCCATCTTCAAAAACCAGTGATTGCCGTGGTGGGACCGACTGCCACCGGCAAGACGGCTCTGGCGGTTGAAATTGCCAAACACCTGAAGACGGAGGTTATCTCCGCCGACTCCCAACTGGTCTACCGGGAGTTGGATATCGGCACGGCCAAGCCGACCGAGGAGGAGAAGCAAGGCATTCCGCACCACATGATTGATGTGGTGGCGCCGGATGAAGTTTTCAGCGCGGCCAATTACCGGGACATGGCTGGTCGCCACCTGGAAAGACTCTGGGCTCAAGGGCGCGTTCCGGTGGTGGCGGGCGGCACCGGCTTTTATATTCGGGCGCTGCTGCAAGCGGATTTTATCCCCGATATTCCCCCCAACGAGGCTTTTCGGTCGGCAATGAACCGCTTGGCCGAAGCGGAAGGGTCGCCAGCCCTGCACCAATTACTGAGGGAGAAAGATCCGGCACGGGCCGAGGATCTGCATCCCAATGATCGGGTGCGGGTGATCCGCGCCCTGGAGATTATCGAGGCGACGGGCCAACCGGTGCCACGGCAGGCGCAGTCCAAGGACCTGGATGTTCTCTGGTTCGGGCTGACTTACCAGGATCGGGATCTGCTGCGTACACTGATTGACCGGCGGATTGAAGTCATGCTGTCTGCCGGATGGCTGGAGGAGGTGGAACGCCTGGTGAACCAATACGGACCGGAGGCCCAGGCCTTGCAGGTGGCCCATGGATATCCGGAGTTGGTGCAAGTGGTGCAAGGAAAGCGCAGCTTGCCGGACGCGGTGGCGCAAATCCAGATTAACATTCACCAGTATGCCCGCCGTCAAATGACCTGGTTCCGGAGCAACCGGGAAATTCGATGGTTCGAGCGCGATCGCACGCCCTGGGAGGAGTTGCTGAATTGCGTGCGGGAGAGTATAACATTGGGGGAATAACCGGAGAACGGTTCAGCCTGCCGGGTTGTTAAGTTTCATAACCGGCACTCCGGAAAATCCGCAATTTCAGGGAATGTTTCTTGTTTCTTATCACGTGTACTTCACCCGACCATATCCCGAATGTTCTGAAAAAGGATGGGACTCATGACCTCCGAAATCCTGAATGTCATCATTGACGAGAGAAAACGCCTATCCGAAATCGATGGCGTCGCTCTGATGAGCCTGGGGGAGAAATTTGTGGCCAGTCAGGCCAGTCAGCGCCGAGTGTTCAAGGATTACATTCTTTCATCTGAAGTGTTTACCTTGGACCACCACCTGGAATAGCCGCCGGGATCTCCTTTGCGCCCGTCTTTTTCCAGTCGCTTTTGCCTGTTCCTGCCTTTGGCCGGGCGCACCTGCTATTCTACTCGACCGGGGCTAAACCGGCCGGAACCGGGCACAGGTTGGCGTTGACACAGTTGCCGGCATAACCGAACATCATGATCCGGTTGATCACCACTGGCGTCGGCGCTGTGGGTACGCCTACCAGCACGCCTTTATCATAGAATTCAAACTGGTTGCTGTGGGTGATGCGTATCTTGTTGGCTTTGCGGACCCCGGCCCGGGCCAAATCGAACATGGCCGTCCCAACCACCACATTCATACCACTCTGGGACATAACCTTGCTGGTGCCCACCGGGGTCGCCCCAGGGGTCAGATCGTAGCACTCCGTGTCGTTGCAGGCTTCCACAATGACGCCCTGCTGGTTGGTCTCAACCTGTTCCACGTACAAGTCGTTGCCGGGAACGTCCACCAACGGGAAGCGGAGGGTCAGAACACGGGAGTAGGAATTGATATCGGTCCCGATCGGCATGATTTTGATGGGCCCGGTAAAACGGGTGGGCTCGTACCGCAGGGCGCGAGCGGTCGCTGTTGCGTTCAGTTCAATGTCGTTGACCCCCAGCGGGCGCAAAAACGCAGTTGGAATGGTTCCCTGCGCGACCACGGTGACGCTGTCGTTGATGTCATTGTTGGTCACACTGGTGGCCGTGAAGCCGTAGGTGCTCATGGCGGAAGACGAACTCGCCACCGCAGTGTTAAACGCGTTGGTGGCCACGCTGATGGCATTGGCGGCATTGGCGGTGGGCTTCCCGCCGGTGCCGGTCGAGGAGTAATAGGCGGATGCACCCACCTGGGCCGCGTTAGAGGCAGCTTTTTGCAACTCTCCCAGCATATATGCCTGGAAGCTGGTGTAGATGGAAACGCCAATAAAGCCCAGGATGAGAACGCCCACCGCAACCAGCAGGGCCAGGTTGGCGCCCCGGCTTCTCCGGCGAATCACAGTGGTAGGGTAGGCTTTTGCGTTCACGTTCAATCCTTTTTGTTTTCTCGCACTGCTATCTAACTTACGGAAGCCCTGGTCCATCAGATTGCAGGGGCCGGTGCTGGGAGTGGAGCTGGCGCAGCGGCTTCCCATGACGGTGGCACGGGAGCCCCACCAGGGACCCAGGGCGTAGTCGCCGGTCTGGCGACTGCGGTTCCTGCATTGGCGGGCAACAGCAAGTTTCTGTTAACGGCCTGGCTAACCTGGATCCGGGCGCCGGGGACGATACCCAAAACCCCAGTGGTCTGCTTGTTTCCGATGACGAAAGTGGCATAAGGCCCCCCATCCGCATAGGTAACGCTATCGACCAGGCTTCCGAGGTTCATGCTGCCCTTGGTATCGCCGCTGTTGATGTAGCCCTGCAGTGTGCCGGCAGCAATCATGTCTTTACTGCCCGCCATTTCCAATTTCTTGAGCGCCGTCTGGCGGACGGCGTCAGAGGCCATCTGGGCCTGGTAAAAATTGAAGGCCGTGAATGTGCCGCCCACCAGCAGAAGCACAAAGATCGGCATGACCAGAACAAATTCAATCAGCGACTGGCCTTGGTGATGTTGATTTTCAGGTTTTCCGGGTCTTGTTGGCTGCTTGTACATCATGGCGATATCCATTGCTTGCTGTCGTTCTGCATCAAGGTGTTGTAGTGGCTGGTGCCGTGGTGGCCAGGGGATCCGTTGGTGTGGTGGTGGGAGCCGTGGTGGCCGCAGGAGTCGTAGTGGTGGTTGATGTTGTGGCGCCCGTAAGAGGATCTGTGGTGATGGTGGTCGTGGTTAGGATACCCGTAAGAGGGTCTGTGGAAGCGATAGTGGTGACACCCGTAGCCGGATCCGAGGTGGTGGTGGTGGTGACTCCCGTAAGAGGGTCTGTGACCGTTGTCGTTGTTGGAGCGGCCGGGGGAGTCAATATGGCTCCCTGCACCGCAGGAGGGGCTGGACGGATAGCGCCACTCCGTTCGTTATCGAAAAGAAACAGGCGCTCTCCCGCTGTCTGAGCCGCGACATCTACCCGGCCGCTCGTTCTCATAACAGGCCCGCTGTATATGCCCACGGATTCTCCAAAACTGGGCAGAATTGCCGGGGTAGTGGCGGGTGGCGGCCCGTCGGCGGTGATGGTGGCTCCCTGCCCGTTGGCGAGGGCGACAAAGCTGGCCGTGAATCCCTTATTCCCGTTACTGAAGGCGCCAATAGCCGTGGACGACATGGGCTTGGTTTTGAAGCTTCCGCCTTGCAGGGCAGACTGGGTATGACCGCTGGCAGCCATAAAATACTCGCCAATGACAGCGTTGATGTCGAAAATGGTGGCCAGTATCCCCACCGCGACCAACAGGACCGCTAGCGGGATTACATATTCGATCAGGGCATTCCCTCGATTCAATCGTCTGCAGGCTGGCATCATATCAGAGGAACCTCACTTGGAGCCGCTTATCTGGCCATAATTTCTTCAATCGGATCTTCCTTGTGAAATCTTCTAAATCTATATCCTGATTACTTGTCGGCAACTATCCGGGGAACTGAAGATTTTTGACGCCAATTATTAACAAAAATTAATTCAATGGTTTCAAATCCGGGTATGGTGGGCAGGTCAGTGATCGCTGAAAAATCACCCGGAACCCAGAAAAAGCGCAACGGCACACCCATGTGACCCCGAGGAGGAAACAACAAGCCCTGGCGCATGGCAGCGACGAATGACTCACCGGGTACGCTGGTTTTGCACGCTCTCTATCTCAAACTCCGGAACAGCGGTCGCATCCTCAGGCCGAAACCGGATCCTCGCCCCGCTAATCCGCTTGGCGTCCAACCGGTAGACGGAGTAGTAATCCCGAGTGACCCGCCCCTCTTTCAGGTGTTGAAGACGGTTTACAAGTTGACCAGTCAAGCTGTCGCCAGAGATGGAAACCGTTAGATTTTCAGAATGTCTCTCGTTCTTTCCGTCAGAAGCAACCCGGTGGAAAATCGCCGTATTCCCCTCCACCTGTTCTACGCTGACCACCGCCGTGGCACCGCTCTCAGGGTTCTCAAGTACGACCTCGTCCCCTACACGCTGCAAAATCCATATTTCGTTAAACGTGGGTTTGGAGAAATTTGCGTTAGTTTCCATCAAGGTACTCACCACGCTCCACTGCCCATACATGGCGGGAGGCAGATAGAGCGTTTTAGTCACGGTAATGGAAAGTGGCTTGCCTTCGCCGGGAGTGAACGCCGGGATATCGGCAGGCGATAGCGTGTTTTTGATGACGGGTTTTGTGCCCGCCGCTTTCGAGGCGCCCTGATGGACGGTCGGTTTGGCGTGCAAGTCATCCAGGTCCAGTTGCTGGGCCATGGCAACATCGGCCAAAAGCGGCAATGCCAGCAACCACCCAGCCACCAGAAGCCACCTCATTTACGAATCTCGAACAACTGGATCGATTCAGACAACAGGGGCTCCAGAACCGCATGATCCTCAACCCGCACATCCTCCACGATAGCCGCAGGCGGTCCCTGATGAATCCAATCCAGAATCCCGTCGATGGCCGCCCTGGAACCTTGCAGCCATGCCTCGACACGGCCATCCGGCAGGTTGCGGCACCAACCCTGGATATTCAGATCCCGGGCTTGCTCGGCCAGCGAATAACGGTATCCGACGCCCTGGACCCTGCCGGAAATCAGAACACGCCGGGCGACTGTTTCAAGGGATGCTCCGGATGAAGCCATATCAATTCCCATCCTGTTGATGACACCGATGAATGCACGACCGGCATGCCTCTCTATCCGAATCCGGGGTCTCTGCTCGGCTACCGGTAGGATACGGAGAGAACCATTCATGTGCCATTTTATTGTAAGGAGCAGCCCGGCTTGTGTAAAGCACCCACCAAGGCCTGCAAAGGAAACCGGTTTGCTTACAATTCCTTCAGAACCACCTTGCCACAATTTCGTCCCAAAGTCCTGCAAACCCAAGAAAGCGCTCTGATCCCTGATGTTCAAGCATTCAGTCGAAACCGAAGCGTCTCTGTCGGCAAACGTTTGCCGACCCGATTCGAGCATCCCGTTATCGAAGCGGCTCGTCATTGGGTTGGCGGGGTTGGCGCTGCTTGTGTCGCTCACCGCTGACGCATCCGCCGAAATTCATTCATCCCCCTCGCCTAAAGTACTCAGTGGACAAGTGAAGATGGAAACCCAACCGGTGTTCACCATTCAGGAGACCCGGCGGCACTACGCCTCGCCGGGGCGCTCCGCCGAATTAGACACATCCCGGCAAAAGTCCGGCGGGCATGGCATTGTCGGCATCGATATCCTGATCCATCCGGACCGCTACCCGGTCATCCAGTCGGTCTTTCGGGGGACACCCGCCCAGAAGGCCGGACTGCTGCCCGGTGATACCATTATCGCCATCAACGGGGTCCAGACGGTGGACAAGAGCCGGAGCACGGTGGATCGGATGATCTCCGACCAGCCGGGCGACTGGGTGGATTTTACAATCGAGCGTGACGGAGAGATTAAACGCACCCGCCTGACCGTCATGGCGCTGGAAGACCTGGCTGCCAACCTGCGCGCATCTTTTGAAGCGGTTCCGTAAATAAAAGTGAGCTTGAAAAACCCGCCAAAATGGAAAGGGCCCGGCTGAATGCTCAGACGGACCGGGGACCACTTTGTGTTTAGGGGTTTCTCTGGATCTGTCGGGTACGCGGTGCCCGTTACCTCACCGCGCTCTGCCGCTATTATGCCGGGGCTTTGTGAATATTGGATGACCGAATGATGACGGAATTGTAAAGTTCGGCTTTCGGGGCGCACAGGAGGTGGAAAAGCGCTCCCGGCATTTAGCGGGACGGCCCCGGCGGGTTGATGATATAGTAGAATCCAGGAGTTGCTGTTGATTGCCGCGAGACTGCCGATGAACCCGAAGCTGGAAAGCATTCCCCAGAAGACCGCCGCCGAACACCGGATCCCCTTCAACAAGCCTTGCCTGGTGGGCAACGAACTTGACTATATCCAGGATTGCATCAAGCGGGGGCATATCTCTGGAAATGGGACCTATACCAAGAAATGCGAGCGCTTCTTTGAAGAGCAGTTCGGTTTTCACAAGGCCCTGATGACTTCTTCCTGCACGGACGCGCTGGAGATGACCGCCCTGCTGATAGATTTGCAGCCGGGTGACGAAGTGATCATCCCCTCCTTTACGTTCGTTTCCACCGCCAATGCCTATGTGCTGCGGGGCGCCAAGATTATCTTTGCCGACAGCGAAAGCATCACCCCCAACCTGGACGTGAGCCGCCTGGAAGCCCTGATTACCCCCAAGACCCGCGCGATTGTCGCGGTGCATTACGCGGGGATGGCCTGTGATATGAACGCGCTGTGCGAATTAACCCGCCGCCATAATCTCTTTCTGGTTGAGGACGCCGCCCATGCCATCGGCGCCAACTACAAAGACAAGCCGCTCGGCGGTTTCGGGCAGATGTCCACGTTCTCATTTCATGAAACCAAGAATATCATTGCCGGTGAAGGCGGGATGCTGGTGATTAATGATCCTGCCCTGGTAGCGCGGGCCGAGATTCTGCGGGAGAAAGGCACCGATCGCATGGCCTTTTTCCGGGGACAGGTGGATAAATACACCTGGCAGGACGTGGGATCCTCCTTCCTGCCTGCGGATTACGTGGCCGCCTTCCTGTGGGGCCAGCTGGAATGCTTCGAGCAGATCCAGAACCGCCGGTTGGAAATCTGGCGGCAATACCAAGCATTGCTGAGCCCCTTTGAAGAACAGGGATATTTCCGACTCCCCCGGATTCCCGAAGGCGCCACCAACAACGCACATATGTTTTACTTGCTGTGCAACAGCCAAGGACAACGGGCCTTTATCATCGACGAGCTGAAGAAGCAGGACATTCTGGCCGTGTTCCACTACTTGCCGCTGCATGACAGCCCCTACTATCAGCCGAAGCATGATGGCCGCGACCTGCCAAATACGGCCTATTACGCGGATCATCTGTTGCGCCTACCGCTGTATTATGATTTACAACCCGAACAGGTGACCAAGGTGGCCCAGGCGGTCATGTCCGCCTGCGAACGATTCAAACCCGCCATCGCCACCCATTGATCAAGCCTGGTATCCGGTTTCTAAATTTTTCGGGCGGCTAGCAGCAGGGAACCGCCGACCGGGAATGAAAGCCCGGCCTGGATACCGGTCCGCTCAAGATCCATCAGCGCTTCAAAAGCTTTGTTTAACGCCGGACTGATGGCAAACTCGCTGCTGGCATCCAGCTTCTGGGTTTTACCCTTTTGCAGCAACCGGGAAAGCCACATGGGCGGCAACAGCAAAGAAACGAAGGAGGTCGTGCGCAGGATTTCAAAGCCCGCCCGCGTCACTTTGGCCCGTAGATCGTCCGCTTCATAGCGTCGCACATGATGGGCATGCACATCCGTTTCGCTCCACAGCCAGGCATGTTGGGGAACGCTCAATAAAATACCGCCGCCCGGCCGAACACTCTGGTACATCTGGGCCAACACGGCTTCGTCTTCCTTGATATGCTCCAGCACATCGAAAGCACCGATGACATCCAGCTCTTCCCGAAAGGGCAGGTGCCGGGCGTCCATTTGCCATAAGTCAGTACCGGGCAGGCGCTCCTTGGCAAAAGAGAGACCTTCCGGGAATATTTCACTGCCGCTGAGGGCCAGCTTCGGAAACGCCTCCTGCATACCAGTCAGCACGTAGCCGGTTCCGCAGCCGATCTCCATAAAGCTGGCCGCCTGGGGAAAGTAGCGCTGAAAAGCCCACTGGATCAACCGGTTGCGGGCTCGAAACCAGAAATGCCCGGCTTCCAGCGAGGCCAATTGGGGGAAAAATGCCGCATCAAACCCGGAACTTTCGTCAGCCAATTCCGGGGCAAACAGCAGAACACCGTCGCGACTGGACAGGGTGTGACCACAATGGGCGCAATTCCAGGTACTGCCATCAATCGGGCCTTGGCAGGCCAAGCACAAACGCATCGGGACTCTTCCAGGAAAAAACGCTATCATCATACCACGCCAACCGGCACCCGGCACGATGCAGGGCTTTTTACAGCGAAAAAAAGCCCGCAGATTCGAAGTAAGGTTGTCCGTGACCATGCGGAGACGGGCGCATGTTGGGCTTTTGGCTAATAACTGTACGGGTAGTTCCAGCTCTGCCATCTTCGTGGTAATTTTAATCTGTGCAAAAAGAGGGCACAGCCCATGACTACCAACTTTGTTCCCCCGGGTATCACTAACATGGTCCACGCGGCCCGTCCGCTGAATCCCGGCGCGCGCTTCGTGCGGAATACCTTCAGCGGCCCCATTATTGCTCCCCCAGAGCAGGAGCCTGTGCGTCAATTGACCTTTGGCCTACAGACCGTGTCCGGCGGGCAGGATCGATACGGCGCGCGTTGGCGCGGCGTCACCCCACAGTTTGGCAACCGGCTGAACTACCTGGCCTGATTGGGTGCCATTTGGGCCAATGAGCAGGGCCGGGCGAAGGAAAAGGCTTCGGCAATCGCCTCCGTCCGGCTCAAGTCGCTTTGCACGCGGGAGTGCTGCTCTTCCTGCACGGCGATGGGATCCTGCTCCAGGGCAAAACTGGTATACATGGAAATTTCTTTCAGGCTGAGATCGGGGCGGGTCATGTATTGGAGCAGGTACTTGGTGTACAGGCCCGAATTCGCATCCTGCAACGCGGGCATCCGGGGACGGGAGGCATACTCGATCCACACGTTGGAAAGGCCCGGCCCCGGCTCGGATTCCCATTGCCGCATCAGTTCCCGGCTGGCGCCCGACTGGGGCGGTGGCACCTTGAGCGGGGTGCGGCAGGCATCCAGGAAAATCATGTTGAACAGGCTGCTGGTGCCCTTCAGTTCCTTGAGCAGGTAATCCACCGAAACGGCGTTTCGCACGAAATGGGTGTCGACCTCGCCGGTGTAATCCGCCGGAATCAGGTAGTTATTGCCGTTGATTGCGCCGCCATGACCGGAATAGTACGTCAACGTGACCGCACCGGGGTTTCGGTTGACCGTATCGATAAACTCCGCCACCTTTTCCTTCATCTGTTGCCCGGAGAGATTGGCGCCGGTAATGACCTGAAAGCCCTGGGATTGCAGCACACCAGCCATGGCCAGGCCATCATGCTTCGGACCGCCGCCCAAATCGTTTTTGGCGCCGTTATAATCGTCATTCCACAGCACTAAAGCCACCCGCTTAGGGCAGTAAGGCAAACCCAGCACGGGAGATTGCAGTTTCTTGAGCTTTTGAATCCAGATCATGGCGGCCCGATCCCGCAGGGCGAGATCCCGGAGGCCCAGCATGGTATAAACTTCCGCCCGGTTTTCGTATGCGGCGCTATGGCCCGGATTGAGACGAACCGCCTGATCGTAGTCGGCCAGCGCGCCCGCGTAATCCCGCACATAAACCTTCAGGTTGCCCCGGTTAACGTAGGCGTTGTAAAAGTCCGGTTTAATGGCAATGGCCAAGGTGTAATCAGCCATGGCCCCGGCGTAATCCTTCAGGGCGGCCCGCGCCACACCTCGCTTGTTGCAGGCAATATAATCTTGATTGTTCAACTGGATGGCAACGGTGAACGCGTTGATGGCCTCCGTAAAACGGTTGGACTCGTAAAAACGTTCCCCCAGATTGGCGTAATACCGGCCCATATCAGCCGGAGGAGGTAATACCGAAGTGCTAAAGCCCGCCGGATCCGGTGGTGTGAAAAGAGGTGGCGGTGCCAGGGGAAGTTGCGGGAGGGTTTTGACAAAGCGGTCCGGCTTGCTTTTACGGCAGCTTTGACAGCCCGGAGGTTTGGCGCCGGGGAGCCCCGGCGTCGGCAGAAACGGCTGGTATATCGGTTGGATGCCTATGCCCATATCACGGTCCTGTTCGATTGGTTAAACAAAAAAGAAAAGCCGGGAAATTTTGCGTTGGAAGACAATCAAAATGCAATCCGCCAGCGGGATTTTTTCGCACCCGGCCGCCAGGCTGCCTGACAGCGGGAAATTTGGCGGCTACCCGGAAAACTGGATCCTGATCCGTGACAATGATATTATTCGTACGGCAGACTTTAAATAGATTGCGTGCCCAAAACACTGCATAAGCTCCGTCCGGTTGGCATGAAGTAATGGGATAGTACATGAGACCTTTGAGGAACCGATCGATCCTCATTGTTGAGGATAACGAGGCTGATATTCAGCTAATCCGCGAGGCCTTCCAAGAGGCCGGCAACCACCACTCAATGGTGTTCGTCCGGTCCGGACGGGAAGCCTTGATCCATGCACTATCAACCTGCGCCAGCGATTCGGCACTCTGTGACGGCAGGTCGCCCTGCTTGATCATTCTGGATTTTTCCATCCCTGATATGTCGGGAGAGGAAGTTTTACAGGAGCTTCGCAAGCACAAAGCCACCCGGCGCATCCCGATTGTGGTTCTTTCTGCGTCGGAAAAGGCGGAAGATGTTGTTTCCGCTTACAAGCTGGGGGCTAACAGCTTTATTTGCAAGACTTATTCCCGGCAGAAATTCATCGAGAAGATCAAGTACCTCTATCTGTACTGGCTGGATGTCGTTCAGTTGCCCGTTGCCTGAGTCTGCCGGACGGACGAAGGTGCTTCTAGTGGTATTGGTCTTGGGGAATCCAGGCATCACCTGAAAGCTTGGCAGCCCCGCCATCCAGGTGTTTTTAACACTGCGGAGCCCGGCTGGGTTTGATTCTGAAAATTAGCCGGACAAGCAATTTCATTCGGACGACTTCCTGTGTTTTGATAACCGCGCGGTACAAACAGGCGGGAACGAGACAGGGAGGGAACAGATGAAGGCAGTTGTATGGCACGGCATCGGGGATATCCGGCTGGATGATGTCCCGGAGCCCAAGATCGTGGAAACCACCGATGCGATTGTGCGCCTCACTTCAAGCGCTATTTGCGGCACGGACCTGCATATGGTCCGGGGCACCATGTCCGGCATGAAGCCCGGCACCATTCTGGGGCACGAGGGGGTCGGCATTGTCGAGGAACTGGGAAAGGATGTCCGCGACCTGAACATTGGCGACCGGGTGGTGATTCCCAGCACCATCGCCTGCGGTTCTTGCGTTTACTGCCGGGATGGCTATTATTCGCAATGCGATAACGCGAACCCGAACGGGCCAACCGCCGGAACCGCGTTTTTCGGGGGGCCGCAATCGTCAGGACCCTTTCATGGGCTCCAGGCGGAAAAGGCCCGGATTCCGTTCGCCAATGTGGGGCTGCTGAAATTGCCGGATGAAATTATCGATGAGCAGGCCTTGCTGCTGTCGGATATTTTTCCCACCGGCTACTTTGGGGCGGATCTATCAGATATCAAACCCGGACATACAGTAGCCGTCTTTGGATGCGGGCCGGTCGGGCAATTCGTGATTGCCAGCGCCAAGCTGATGGGCGCCGGGCGCGTCCTGGCCGTGGACTGCATACAATCCCGACTGGACATGGCCCGGCAGCAAGGCGCGGAAGTCATCAATTATGACGCGGAGAATCCGGTTGAAACCATTCAGTGGCTGACCGGCGGGATTGGCGTGGACCGCGCCATCGATGCGGTCGGGGTGGACGCGAATCATCCGCACCATGGTCCGGCCCAGGAACAAGCCCGGCAGATGGCGCAAGAATTCCAGCAGGAGGTACGGCAGGTTGCTCCTCGGCAGAATCCCCAGCACGGCAACTGGGAACCGGGTGATGCCCCCTCCCAGGCGTTGCGCTGGGAAGTCCAGGCGCTGGCCAAGGCGGGAACACTCGCGATTATCGGCGTTTACCCGGAATCCGTGAATGTGTTTCCGATTGGGGAGGCCATGAACAAGAACCTGACGATTCGCATGGGAAATTGCAATCACCGCAAGTACATCCCCACGCTCATCGAGTTGGTGCGAAGCGGCACTGTGGATCCGTTGCAGATTCTGACGAAGGAGCGCCCGCTTCGGAACGCGATTGAGGCTTATCAGGCTTTTGATCGCCGGGAGAGCGGCTGGATGAAGGTCGCGCTGGAACCTGCCAGCCTTTCCTGATTTTCCGCGGCCTAATTTCCCGAAGCCTGATTCCTTAGTCCAAGAAATCACCCCGGAGTCTTTGAATAAAACTCCGGGGGGTCTCTCTAGCAGAACTCGTTCGATTCGTCCCAGATCCTTGGACTACCTCCGCCTTTGGGCGGTTCTTCGTGTGTCTCTCTCCTCAGTAAATCTGTGTAATGCTAAAACCGGAAGCGACCCGTTCAAGCCCCTGATTCAGGGTATGTCTCATCGAGCCGAAAATTCTAACGCTGCTCCTTGTTCAACGAATTCGATAACGAGTTTGCCAATAAGGATAACAGGTTAAACCCACTGATTAAGTCCAATAAGGGGTTCGAGGAATTCATCCCGCCGAACATGCTTGAAAGGGGGTTGGAGAAACCAGATCCGCCCATCAGACTTGAAAGGGGATTGGAAAAACCAGATCCGCCCATCAGACTTGAAAGGGGGTTGGAGAAACCAGATCCGCCCATCAGACTTGAAAGGGGATTGGAGAAACCGGATCCGCCCATCAGACTTGCAAGGGGGTTGGAAAAACCAGATCCGCCTAACAAACCTGAAAGCGGGGATGCACCGAAGCCGCCAAACAGGCTGGATAACGGAGAAGTCCCTAGACCACCCGACATACCCGGCAAGCCCGATAAGCCTGAGAACGGTGAACTGCTGAAACTGAACGGGTTCGGCATCATGCCGCCGAATAGAGGATTCTCAAGCTGGGGGCCCATCAAGCCCAGCGAGGATGCCGCCGGCATGTTGGGATCCAAACCGGCCAACGCGACACCGGAGACCCGGAAATCAGCAGGATTGCTGTTCCCAACGGCCTGCAAGCCCAGACCGGACAACAGGCCACCAAACGGGTTTTGGGTTGCCGGTGGTGGTTGTTGCTGCCCCAGGATCTTGTCGATAACGGCCGTTTTCAATTCAGATTCAATCAAGGCATTTAATTGCTCAGGAGTTTGTTGGGTTGCCGGTGGTTCCTGCCCCAGGATCTTATCGATCACGGCTGTTTTCAATTCAGCTTCGCTCAGGGTGTTCGCTTTCTCCAAGGGAACCACCTGAGACAGCTCTGCAATTTCACCGAGATTCAAACCCAACAGGGCATTGGAAATCTTGACTTCTGTTGTGGGAACTGGCTGCTGTGGTGCGACTGCCGGTGGCGGTGGTGTAGCCGCCGATTTTGCAGCCTCAGCCTTCGCGGCTTCTGCCTTTGCAGCCTCGGCCTTCGCAGCTTCTGCTTTTGCCGCTTCAGCCTTCGCAGCTTCTGCTTGTGCGGGGTCTACTGCGGCAGGAGCTGGGGTGGCTGGTACTGCCGGAGCAGGAGTTGCTGGTGCTGCTGGAGCTGGGGTAGCTGGTGCTGCCGGGGCTGCGGCTGCCGGGGCTGCCGGAGCTGGGGTGGCTGGTGCTGCCGGGACTGCTGCAGCCGGTGCTGCCGGAGCTGGGGTAGCTGGTGCTGCCGGGGCTGCGGCGGCTGGTTTTGCCGGTGCTGCTGGAGTTGCCGACGCTGGGGCTGCCGCGGGAACCGTTGCCGTAATGCCTAATGACTTCTGGACATCAGTTAGAATAGCTGTCTTCCGTGCCGCCGCTACTTGTTGAATAGACGTCGTTAAAGACGTTCTGATACCGCCAATGCTTGCCATAACCCGTGCCTCTCTCTTTAACCTATGCCTGCTCCCCAACCAATGGGTAAAAACATGCTCTCAATATGAATAAAAACAAACAAAGGATCAGAATTGCCCATGAACCGACAACAGGCTCCGCCATCCCCTGGACGAGTAGAAAACAGGCAAATCATACTGCCCTCTTGTCCAATAGCGTCCTGTTCCGCTTGCCGTTACCCTATAGAAAAAGGAAGGCGGCATGGCCAAATGGCAAGGCAGGAGCCCGCAAAACTCCGACTCCTCGTTCGACTCGAGGTGCCGCCTCCTTCTTTTCCCTGATTTTTGCCGATCACACCACAAACCGCACGCTACAGCCTTTTAAGAAATGCTAGGATATTTCCAGTGCATTGGTTTGAGGTGCTGGACGTTGCCCCATCAACAACCGGTCAATGTGCTGATGAAGCGCCGCAAGGTACTCGACATCCAGGAGACGGATTCCGTCACCAAGGCCCTGGAGTTGCTGGACGAAGCCAACATCAGCGCCCTGCCCGTCCGCAGCCCGGAGGGAAAATACAGTGGCGTTCTCTCCAAAAGCGACATTGCCAGCCGTCGCTTCCTGAGGGCGCTTAAAATCAAGCGCAGCCCGGATCAAGTCCTGGTTCGGGAAATCATGAACCGTACGCCACCCCTCTTCGTCATGGAGAACGATCCCATCCGGGAGGCCATCGGCATCATGCACCGTCGTCACATCCACCGTCTGTTCGTGGCGGATGAAAGCTACCAGTTGATCGGAGTCATCAGCACCACCGACATCCTGCGCCTGCTGGTGTTGAAAACGTAAGTGCTGTCCGGAAGCAAGCGACTGGCGTCCCTCTTATGAAGGCCGTGATTTCCGAAGGCTGAGAAACAAGGCCAGCGACAGCAGCGTAATCACGGTGAGACTGATGTAGTCGGACAGATCGATATTTCTGGTAAGCTGCGCGACTTTACCGGTGTAGGTCAGCCCCACCAGGACACCGGCCCCAAACACGGCAATCGCGACAACCAGGGCAATCAGCAGGATGATAACGCGCATTCTCATCATGGAGATACACTATCACCTTCCGCCTGTTCTTTCAGCTACCCGGTTCGAGTGCCCTCATATTTACTGCTGATGAACCCTCGCAACGTCATGCCTTGTTTCAACAGCAACCGCCCAGTTGCTGAGCTTAGCTGCTAAGCTTAGTTGCTAATCCAGGACCAGTTACAGCCGGGGCAGCGTAGCTCTACCAGATCCTGCTGGTTAGGCCGAATTCGTTTATCCTTGCTGATGAGTTTGCTCTTCAACAGTTGCTGACAGCCACACGTAGGGCAGCGGGTTATAAATTCAAGTAATGACATCTCAATGATCACCCAGTTACTTTCCAAGCTTACATATTAAATATATATTTTTATCATATCCTGTTACATCAGACTTGAGATTAGTCTGTTTAATACCTGCGGGTAACTCATGCGTTCCGTGTTTTCCCCAAAAAGCGCCAGTCAGTCAATGAAAACGGGCTTTTATGGAAGCGCTTCAATATAAAAATTCGGGTGCCGGAACGCCCTCCCGTCAATCATTCCTGGATTAAATGGACGAGGGCTGAATTTACGACTCAAACTCCAGGACCACTTGCAAAAACCGGGGGCAGAATTCTTCCAGCTTGGCTTCACCCACGCCTTTAATCCCCCGGAAGTCTTCCAGTGAAGTAGGCTTGCGGGCGGCGATCTCCCGGAGCGTCACATCGCTGAAAATAATATAGGGCGGCATGCGCTTTTCCGTAGCAATGGCCCGGCGTAGCTTGCGCAAAGCCTCAAACAGACCGACATCCACCGAATCCGGCGCAATCTCCGCTTTCGACTTCTTGGTCTTTTTCTCGGCACGCTTGATGGGCTTGGCCAAGGAAACCGGCAATTCGCCGCCCTTCAACAGACTCTTGCCCTCGGGAGACAGTTGCAAGGTTGAATAAGTGGGCTCTCGGTGAAGGAATCCCTGGTAAACCAGTTGCTCGACCCACTGCTGGATATCCTTCTGCGTAAAATCGGACAGCAGCCCGTAAGTGCTCAGCCGGTCATGGCCGAACTGCTTGATTTTCTCCGCCTCGGCCCCGTGCAGCACCTGGGCCACGTGGCTGGCGCCAAAGCGCTCCTGCACGCGCACCACGCAGGAAAGAATCTTCAGCGCGAGGGTCCGGGCATCCTCCATCATTTCGTATTCGCCCAGGCAGTAATCGCACCGCCCACAACCCTCTTTGCCGAATGGCTGCCCGAAGTATTCCACCAGGAAGCGATGCCGACAAATCATCTTCTGGCAGTAATCCGACATCTCGAACAACTTGGTCACGGACAGCCGATCATATTCTGTTTTCGGCTCTCCCATGATGGTTTTCCACTTAATCACATCCACACCCGAGTACAGCAGCACGCACTCGGCATCCAGGCGATCCCGGCCAGCCCGACCGGCTTCCTGCTGGTAATTTTCTATCGCCTTGGGCATGCCGGTATGGATGACATACCGGATGTTCGAGCGGTCAATGCCCATACCGAAGGCCACCGTGGCCACCACGATGTTCACGCTCTCGTTCATGAATGCATCCTGGTTCCGCTGGCGGGTTTCGTCGCTCAGCCCGGCGTGATAGGGCAACGCCTTGTAGCCCTTGGATTTCAATGAAGAAGCCAGTTCATCGACATCCTTGCGGCTGATGCAGTAGATGATGCCGCCCTCGTCCGGGTATCGGTCCAGCACTTCGCAGAGCTGCTTCATCAGGTTGGCGCGGTACTGCACCCGGTATAACAGGTTTGGGCGATCAAAATCCCCGGTCATCATGGCGGGTTTGTGCAGGTTCAGCGCCCGGACGATATCATCCCGGACCGGCGGGGTGGCGGTTGCCGTGAAGGCATGGATGCCAATCCCCGGAAACAGTTCCCGCAGGCGGCCCAATTCGCGGTAGGCTGGGCGAAAATCATGCCCCCAGGCACTGATACAGTGGGCCTCGTCAATCACAAAAGAGGAGATTTCACATTCCTGCAATGTTTGCCGGAAGTCGTCCAGTGCAAAGCGTTCCGGGGCAATGTAAAAAAGCTGGAATTCACCCTGACGCAGTTTTGCGATGGCCTCCTGCCGCTCCCGTTCGCTCTGGCTGCTGTTCAGGTAGCCTGCCGGAATGCCCAGTCCATTCAGCGTATCCACTTGGTCCTTCATTAGGGAGACTAGCGGAGAAACCACCACCGCGGTGCCGGGCAGCATTAATGCGGGTAACTGGTAACAAAGCGACTTACCGCCCCCGGTGGGCAGAATGACCAACGAATCCCGGCGCTCCAGAATCGCCTGGATGGCTTCGGTCTGCATTGGGAGAAAACTGTCGTAGCCCCAGTATCGCTTCAGGAACCCGATGGGCGCGTTAAGCGGCGGGATGGCTTCTTCCGGGGCAGGGACGGCTACAGGCACAAGGACTCTCTCAGGACTGCTCTCAATAGTGACAAGGGTCGAATATTTTTTCGATGGTACCATATCGAAGCGCGTGAAATCAAGACGATGTAACGGTGGGTTACAAGCCTGGGGCTTACGGAGTACCCCCGCAGTATTTCTCCCAAATTGCCTAACCTGGGCCTTTTATGGCAGGCAATGGGTTCCCGCCGGATCCAACCCGCCCCCGCTGGTGCAGATGACGGCGGAATCTACATGGGTGGTGTTGGACGCTGTGCTCGTCAAGGCATCGTCGGAATAATTCGAATAATACCAGGAAAGCACCTCATCCAATTCAGAGGGTTGAGCGTTCTGAAGGACGACGTTCTGGACCGAACCATCGACCGAAATGCCAACATGAACAATTTGATTGCTTAAAGTCTGAACCAGATTCTCCAGAACCGGATCGTTTAACGCGCCGGAATTCTGTAATTGGTTGTACAAGTTATTAAAGTAATTCATGCCGAAATCCGCATACGAAACGGCAGTAATGGGATCATAGATGCTGGGTGGGCTGGAGGCGGAATTCGTAAAAAAGGATGACAAATCCGTGCTCGCTGAAGAGCCATCAGCCGTTTTATAGGTAATGGTTGTTTGCTGGGCTTGCGTGAGAAACTGGTTATAATCCTTGCTGCTGGCAGAGATGGCTTCAATTTGCTGCTCAATTGCCCCCATCGCATGCCCTTGATTGGCAAGATCGGTGAATAAACCATACTGGGCCTGGGTGATTTTACCCTCCGCGAGAAGCTGATCAGCCGTTTGCTGCATGGTATTGGCCAACATCTCCGTGGTTCCGTTGGCGCCCGCTGTTTGGAGCACGTTTGACACATTGTTTGGCGCCAAGGGCAGGTTTATCTGCGTACCATCAGATAACTTAACCACCGCTCCCTGCAGATTGCTGATCCCAAACGACCCGCTGGGTATTGAAGCGGGTGCAGTGGTTGTTGTAGTGGTAGTACTGGGAGGTGAAACAACGGCGGTACTAGGGGCAGTCGTGGCCGTTGCATTACCGGAAGCCAGCATGTTGCTGAATATCGTGGACAGATTACTACCCAGCAACATGAGTCCCACTATGGCAACCAGGCAGACTGCACTGCCAATCAGCACGTATTCCACCAGGCTTTGTCCGGCGTACCGGATATGTCCTGAGCATCCAGACATATCTTTCTCTTCTTTGGTTTATATACCAACAACTTAATATCGACATCCCTGGATTATCCTGAAGCACAACGGTTGATTTCTCTTACATTCCTTTACAAAGCCTTCCCTGTCCCGGCAAGAAAGTCCCTTCCAAATGACGCTCCACCCAATGCCTGCCTGCGGGTCCTGATCGCTACATCCGGGAGGCAGGCCAGGGCTTGGAAGCGGGCGTGCTTTACGTTACAGTAATCGTATTGGCTTTACGGAATGCCCGCTCCTCTCATCACCAGGATGCTGCGGCATTCATCGCATCAAGAAACCGAAAGGAATTCCATGGGCAAGCGATCTTTCTGGGGACGTTACGACATCCGCGCCATGGTGGGCGATGATTTCGGCCCGGCGCAATACAGGCAGGTCGGCCTGACGTATGCGCAATACCTGCAACGGGAGCTGGGCCAGCCTAAAGAAGCTTACTGGGTGGCGGTAGGGCATGACGCCCGGTTGCACTCCCCGAAATTGGCCGAAGCCTTGATCGAGGGGCTCACCGAATCCGGCATTAACGTGATTCACCTGGGTTTATCCACCAGCCCGATTGTCTATTTTTCCGAGCATTTGCACACCCTGAACCCGGACTTCCCGGAATTGGCCGGTACGGTCGTCGTGACCGCCAGCCACAACCCGCCGGAATACAACGGCGTGAAGTTCACTTTCCAGAAGCGAACGCTGGAGGAAGAGGAATTCCAGACCCTGCAAGCGCTTTATTTCCAGCAGGAAACCGCATTGGCGGCCATGGCTGAAAAACCGGGCGCCGTACGCGCCTACAAAATCCTCCCGGATTACCTGGCCGCACAGGGGCAACAATTTGACCAGGTTGGCCAAGGCATTAAAGTGGTGGTGGATTCCGGCAACGCCACGGCGGGGATTGTCGCCCCGGAAGCTTTGCGCCGATTGGGTTGCGAAGTGGTGGAGATTTTCACCGAGCCGGATGGCCGCTTCCCCAACCACCACCCGGACCCCTGCGTCTACAAAAACCTGGCATTTTTGATGGACAAGGTCCATGAAACCGGCGCTGATCTCGGCGTGGCCTTCGATGGGGACGCGGATCGGTTGGGTGTGGTGGATGAGCAAGGTGAAGTGATCCCCGGCGATTATGTGACCTTGTTCCTGACCCAGGACGTGCTGGCCGAACACCCCGGCGCGAAGGTGATTTTTGACATCAAGAGCACCCAGACTCTGTTCCAGTACGTGCGAAGCCTCGGCGGGCAGCCGATGTTGTCTCCGTCTGGGCATGCCTACATGAAACGCACCATGAAGGACCTGGATATTCCGCTGGGCGGCGAACTTAGCGGGCATTTGTTTTTTCGGGACAAGCACTGGGGCTTTGATGACGCCCTGTACGCGGCCTGCCGGGTGATTGAGGCCTTCGCCCACCGCCGGAGCCAAAAGCCGGGCTACCGGATTTCGGACTTCCGGCAATCCTTGCCGCAGACGCTGATTTCAGAAGAAATCCGCGTGCATTGCACCCCGGATGACGCCAAGCGGTTGATTGCGGATTTGCAAACAACCCTGGAGCGCCAGCCGGACTTCTTCGGCTCGCCGGTGACGGATATCCTCACGATGGACGGCCTGCGGGCCAACATCGAGAACGGCTTTTTCCTGGTCCGCCGCAGCGGCACGGAGCCCTGCATCACCCTGCGCTTCGAGGCCCCCGATGAAGCCACCTATCGCCACATCGAAAAGCGTATCTCCGAACTCACCGCCCCCCTGGCGGCTCCACTTTAATCACGACTATTCACCGATTGTAGCCAATGACTCCGTGGCCGCCGCCTGAATACCGCTGAGTTGCGCCTGCGCCTGCTTCACCCAGGGCAGGACCGTGTCGTTGAGCATGGGGATGGCATAAGCCAATACGGTGCGCATGGCCTCGTACTGTTCCGCCAGCGAGCCGTGCTTGAACTTGGACTCGGTGGCATCCCATTCCACGCTCAGCAAATATTCGATCAGCGGGCTGCTTTTCAGGATTTCGGCATAACCCTTTTGCGCTTCTTGTAACGCCTTGGTTAGCTTGTTCGCCTCCAGCGGTGAAACCTGCTCGAACTTGCCCGTTGGCAGATTCCTCTGGATGCGCTTGCAGCGAGAAACGGCATTTTGCAGATACCCGCTGAACGCCACCAGCCCGTTTTGCAACTTCATTCGGCGGTGCATCACCAGTTCGTCTGGAGCGATGGGTGATTTTTCAACGGCCAACGGGTTTTTCCAGGACTCGAACATGCCAACGAACTCAGATAGCGGCTTTAGTTCATACCCTTCAATCGCCGCCCCACCCATCGAAGCATTGTAGAGACGAACCGGATCGCCCTGTTTGTGAAGATATTGAGCAAATTCCTCAAATTGCCTCAGAAACACCAGGTACGACTTCAGCGTATTCAACGTTTCACCCTGCTGACCCCGGACTGCGGCCATGGTCGCTTCTTCCACATATAAATTCTCGTGGATTTGCAGCTTTAAAACGTTGTCGCCGTCGGTTTCCATCATCACGCCCCCGGCATACACCTGGTTGTTAGGGAACGCCAAATCCTGCCCGATGAGCGTAATAGGGTCACATTTCATGGCCATTGCCAGTTCTAGGGCGACCATTGAAACCGTGGCCCCGCCGAGCAACCGGAGGTGCTTTTGGCCCAGTATCTCATCGATCCAGTTCGAAAAGACCGTTTTGTTCTCTCCCAGGAAAAACATTTTGGCCCGCGCGGGCGCCTCAAAACACTCATGCTGGCTGTTGGGGCAGAGGATGAAAATCACATTCCCAAGATATTCCGGCGGCAAGCCGTTGAACTGCTCCTTCATACCCACTGCATCGTAGAACAAGGCGAAATCCGGCGTAATGCCCGCCTGCCACAAGCGGCGGAGCGCACCACCCACCGCCACCAGGACCATGGAATCGGCCAGCAGTTTGATGGAATCAATGGCCTGATCCAGGGAAGGACCGGAGGAAATCACCAGGGCCGGTTTGCCCGCGAATTTTGCTTCCAGATCATTGATGGGTTCCGTCTGCGCGAGCGACGGGACATTTTGCAGCAGGGTCTCCATCCAGTCCAAATGGTAACGCTCGCGGGTGTTAATATCCATAATCCGCTTGTCCTGCCAGGTTTCCAGCTCGCGGGTCATGTTGGCCAATTCCGTTTTATACAGCAGCATCATCCCGGTGAGAAACGCGATATCGAGTTGAATGATACCCCGACCCTGGCACTCCAGAGCCGCTTTCAGCTCCGTCCAGGATGTGACGATGCACACCCGACCCGAGCCCAGGTACTCGGCCAGATTCACGTTTTCCAGAATGAATTTCAGAAAAGCCGGGTCGGGCTCATAAACGACGATACTGCCCTCGCAATTCTCAAAAACCGCTTGTAGCAGGTAACCCAACCCCATCCCCAGGAGAATATGCACCCGATCCTTGCCCGGCTTGCAGCGTTGCGCTCCCGCTTCGGCTTCCTGGACGGGATTGTTCTCATCATGCAGCAAAACGCCCTTGTAGTGCAGCGTATAGTTGCCATCGGCTGTTTCCAGCAACGTGACATCCGGTGCGGGCGCGACGGCACTCAACCGCTCAATCAGCCGCTGATGCCAGCGGTTGACTTGCAACAGGGCCTGGGCATTCTCCTGAAAAAACATCGCATTCCCTTCCGGTTGGGCCTGCATCCATTGTGACAGAAGCCGTCGGGGATAAACTCGTACACCTGATGGAGCGCCGATGTGGAATAATCCCTCGACCAGGGGAAATTGAGGTACAGTACAATTCGAGTATTCTGAATTGAAATTCAATGTGAATTCTGGAGTAAGAAAGCAGAATGAAGACTCTGGTGAAATGGCTACGAATCATTGGATCTACGATTGCCATTCTTGTGCTGCTGGATTTAGGAATGCGCTTTCTGGGACCCAAGCCCCCGGTACCCAAACTGACCCCGGAACTGCTGACCCGCTTGCATATGAATCCGCATGATTTCCGCCAGGACAAAATATCCATCCGCATTGAAAAATCCAGATACCGGCTGACGCTGTTTTACGGCAATCAACCGGTCAAATCCTATCCGGTCGTGTTTGGCGGCGACCCCGTCAACGACAAGCGCATGGAAGGGGACAAACGCACACCGGAGGGGAGATTCAAGGTCAGGGAGTTATATCCGCACCGCACCTGGTCCTATTTCATCTGGCTGGATTACCCCACCGCCGATTCCTGGCGCAAACACCAGGAGGCTAAAACACGAGGAGAAATCCCACAATCTGCCGCCATTGGCGGGGAAATCGGCATTCATGGATCGCCGGTCGATGCGGCGGTGGACTTGAAAACCAACTGGACCCTGGGATGTGTGTCGATGAAGAATGGCGATATTGCCGAAATTTACCCGTTGACCCAGGCAGGGACACCGGTGGAGATTATGCGCTAGCCGGTCTGACTGCCTGGAGGCTATTCCGGCTGGTAGCGGTAGGCGATGGTTTTGGCTTCGGAGAAGTATTCCAGGCTGTAGCGGCCGCCTTCCCGACCGAGGCCGCTGGCCTTCATGCCGCCGAAGGGGGTGCGCAGGTCGCGGGCGAACCAGCAGTTGACCCAAACCAGGCCCGTGCGGATGGCGGCGGCCATGCGGTGGCAGCGGTGGACATCCCGGCTCCAGATGCTGGCAGATAAGCCGTAGCGGGTGCTGTTGGCGATGGCAATGGCTTCGGCCTCATCCCGGAAACGAATCACCGGCAGCACCGGACCGAAAATTTCATCCTGGGCAATTCGCGCATCAGCGGCGACATCCCGGAACAGCGCCGGGGTGATGAAGTTGCCCGGCCCATCCAGGCGCTCACCGCCCATGACCAGCTTGGCTTCGGATTTGCCGATTTCAATATATTGCAGAACCTTTTCCATCTGCTCCCGGCTGATAATGGCCCCCATCGAAGTTTGCGGGTTCAGCGGATCCCCCACCCGAATCGTGGCAATCCGGGCTTTCAGCCGTTCAATGACTTCATCATAAATGGTATCTTGCACCAGCAAGCGGGAACCAGCCAGGCAAATCTCGCCCTGGTTGCGATAAGCGGCCCGTACGGAGGTCTCAATGGCCGTATCCAGGTCGGCGTCGGCAAACAGGATATTGGCACCCTTGCCGCCCAGCTCGAACGAGACTTTTTTCAAACCGTCCGCAGCGTTGCGCATAATGGCCTTGCCGGTAGAAGTCTCCCCGGTGAAGGAAATCGCGCTCACCGCCGGATGGGTGGTCAGGGCCTCGCCTGCGCCACCGGCCCCAAAGCCGTGCACCACGTTGAAGACGCCCGGTGGCACGCCCGCTTCATTCATGATTTCACCCAGCACCGTAGCAGTCATTGGGGTCCACTCGGCGGGCTTCAGGACGCAACTGTTGCCCATCGCCAGGCATGGGGCAATTTTCCAGGTGGCCAGATAGAGCGGCAAGTTCCACGGCGTGATCAACGCCGCCACACCCAACGGCTCCCGAACCACGAAATGACGCTCCTGAGCATCCACCGAAAAGCAATCCTCAGCCTGCGCGGGTGCGTACTCTGCAAAGAACTGGAAATTCCACGCGGAACGCGGGATATCACCAGTCAGGCTTTCGCTGATGGGTTTACCGGCATCCAGCGATTCCAGCCGGGCCAGTTCTTCCTGGCGATCCAGAATTAAATCGCCCACTTTTTGCAGGATCCGGCAGCGTTCCCGCACGGTCATCCGGGCCCAGGGGCCAGACTCAAAAGCCTGCCGCGCAGCCTGGACCGCCCGATCCACATCCACAGCATCCCCCTTGGCAATTTGCCCCAGCACCTTGCCAGTGGCCGGGTTGAGATTGGCGAAAGTCTCGCCGCTTGCGGAGGCGACATACTCGCCGCCAATAAAGTGCAGGCAGGTCTGGAGCCGGGTGGGGACTTCCGAAGGGGTGGTCATGGCTGACATGGGTTAATCCTGTGGCTGTTTAACGGGTGGGCTTGTAGCCGGTGGCCTTGATTTCGATGAAATTGTGGCCAGGCGGACGGGATTCGACCGTGGTGCGGGCGGGTGGGTTCGGGAAAGCGAAATACTCGCCGTAAACCCGATTGTAAGCGTCAAAGTCTTCCATATGACGCAAGAAAACCGTAACATCGACCAGATCCGCAAACGTCAGCCCGGAGGCATGCACCACGGCTCTCAGGTTTTCCAGGACGGCGCGGGTCTGTACTTCAATATTATAGGCTTCAACCTTGCCATGCGCATCCAGCGTGACGCCAATGGTTTCGCCGGATTTCGGATCGCGGGCGCCCTGGCCGGAATAAAATACGAAATCCCCGGCCACCACCGCATGCGGATACCTTCCCAATGGGCTGGGCGCATCATCTTCCAGGTAAATGTTTTGCCGCAATTCGGCCATTTTGACTCCTGTCATCGTTCCCCCGCTAATTATTCAAACTATACTCGACCACGGCCGCGCCGGTCCCCCAGAGAGGACCGTAAGCCAACACATTTCCGGCAATTTCCGGCTTGTTCAGCACTCCCATCAGCCAGTAGAAGCCTTTGAACTGCATCTCCGGATTCACCTCACGGATGTATTCCGGCGCTTTCGCCAGGATTTCCGAGGTTTTTCCGGCCTTGATGAGATCCAGCATCTTCCGGTTCCACTGGTCGTCCTTCTCGCTGGCGATGTGATCCTCGCCCGGCTTGATATCGTGGGTGATGAAGCGGTGCGACAGCGAGGAGCAGTTAATCAGCACCGCTTTTTTGCCGGAGCGCTTCAGCGCTTCCCCGATGGCTTCACCCAGCCGCATGGAATCTTCCGGCGAGGCGTAAATGTTGGAAGAGACGATCATCACCGGAATTTTGTTGTCCGGATTGAAGTATTTCATCACCACCAGCGTCCCGGTATCGATCGGGAAGCCTTCGTAGTTGATGAGCTTGGTGGCGAAGCCTTTTTCGCGAACCACCTGTTCGGCCAACTTGCTGAGTTCGACGTCCACTTTAAAGTTGAACTCGAAATCGCCCATGTCGTACCAGTTTTCATCCACGTGCACGCCATGCGGATTGGGATCGGCCTGGAACGAGTGTCCCAGCACGGAGATCCACTGGGCGCTGTAAATCACCAGCACATCCGGATTCGCGGCGCGGGCTTCTGCTCCGGCTTTGGCCAAGGCGGTTTTCAACTCCTGCCAGTCGGGGGTGTCAAAAGCCAGATGGGGCAGGCCCGGCACGATAAACGCTTTCTTGAAGTTTTCCGCAACTACGCTTGGCATGCCAGCACTCCTTCCACTTTCGGTTCCTGTTTGGCCTTGGCCAAGTCCCAGGTCATCACGACGTTACCGGTCCCGATGACCGTGCCGTAGCCGTGAACTTCGGCTTTCATTTTGGGGAACGGCGGATCCAGCAATCCCATTGCGGACAGCATCCACACCAACGAACCGGCTTTCACTTCCGCCATGGTTTTGGCCATGAACTCGGGCATGATTTCCATGAATTCGTCCATGCGCCCCTCGCGCAGCAGTTCAATGACGCGCATGTCCCATTTGTACTGGTCAAAGCTGTGGACATGCTCGCGGCTCATATCCTCGGGGATTTCCGGCTCGCGATCGAAGTGCAAATGCGACAGCGTGTTGCTGGCTGCCAATACCGCCCGACGTCCGGTTTTCTCAATGGCCCGCCGGGTGGCGACGCCCAGTTTAATCATCTGGTCCTGCGCCACGTCATGCGCAAAGTAGTAAGGAGAATTATTGGCCGAAATGCCCACCACGGGGATGTCCCAATCCGGATTCAGCATGTGCAGCGACACGATGGTGCCGTAATCCACCCGGAAGCGGGGATTTTTCATCAGCTTGGTGGTGAGCCCTTCCCTTTGGGCCTCCTCGGCGCAAGCTTCCGACAATTCGGTATCCACGTCCATCCCGAACTGGTATTGGAACAGGTGCGGGAAGATGGGATCGACGGACAAGCCTTCTAATCTCGGCACATCCAGGAAATGATGGCCGACGGTGGTCATCCAGTGGGGGCTATGCACCAGGATAACATCCGGTTTGTACTCGCGAATGGTGTTTCGGCAAGCGTCATAAGCCCACCGCAGATGCTCCCAGCCGCCCTGGGAACGCGGCTTGTTCTGGGGCGGATTTTCCCCGTAAACCAAGTGGGGCGGGTGCGGCGCCAAAAAGCCCGCCAGAATCTCCCCTTTAATCGCCATCGGCCTTCCTCCTCGAATACCACTTTGATTAGAAAGCATTGTTGGAGAAACACAGCCGAAAGTAAATCATCAAGTTCCCCTGGTTCTGAAATGTTGAATTTATTTTAAGCACTATTAATCCGCCAAAGAAGCCGTTTTAAGGCTAAAATTCAAGATTTCTTCAATCGCGGCGTCAATTGAAGTTTTGTTGAGGTCGGCTTTCGGTTATGATTTCCCGGTAACTCCATGAAAAATCCCCAGTTCCGCTACTCTCGGCCAATAATGCAGAAGGGTGATACCGGTGAAAATCTATCAGAGCGATGAAACCAGCCTGCCTTTGGGAAAATTGATTCTGGGTACAACATTAGCGATTACGGTCCTGATTGCGGGTTTTCAGCTGTATGCAAGCTTTCAGGCCGATAAAAGAGTAGACGAACTGATGGCAACCGCCCGGGATCACATTCGCCTGGAACATCCCGAACAAGCCCTGCGCGCGGTGGAGCAGGCGCTTCAACTGAAAGAAAAACCGGAAGCCCTGGATCTGAAAGCGGAAATCCTGATGAACCAGAACCGGGTATACGCTGCGGATTCGGTGCTGAAACGGTTGATCGAACTGGAACCCGACAACGCGCAGTATCGCTATCGTGCCGCCCTGGCCGCCCTCAACGAGGAAGATACCGCCAAGGGGGTTGAACATTTGCAAAAGGCCGTGGCGCTGGAACCCCAGAATGCCGACTATGCGGTCGCAATGGCCAACATGCTTTTCAAGGACGGAAAAACCGAAGAAGCCAGAAAAACTTATGAAGAGCTCATCCGGAAAGATCCGAACTATAAACATGGATGGGAGCAATACCAGATAGCGTTTTCCAACGCGGGACGTTACGACGAAGCGGTTGCCATCGGGAAGCGGGCCATTCAACAGTTTCCGGAAGATTCGGATTTCCACTTCCTGCTGGCGTCAACGCTCGACCATATGGGCAAGCGGCCGGAGGCCGTTTCAGCGTATCGCAGATCCCTGGAACTGGAGCCGATGGAAAGCAGCATCGCCGCCACTCGCATCTTTGAAATCACGGGCAAGCATGTTCCCCTGCGGCTGGAAAACCTGGCCGCCGACAGTGTGCCGTTTGATTCCGAAAACAAGCTGATGTACGTGTCGGCCACCGTTAATGGTCACCACGGACGCTTTTTACTGGATACCGGGGCTTCGGTTTCGGTGATTTTCCAAAGCAGGGCCGAACAGTACGCCCTGACGTCCAGCCCGCTGAAAGTGGCGGTCCAGACGGCCAACGGAATTATCCAGGTGCCAGTCACATACGGCAGCATCCGGTTGGGCCGCAAAAAGATGGATCAGGTGGTGTTGGCGGTCATTCCGGATCCCAAACGCCTGGATGCCGACGGGATCATCGGCATGAATTATTTAGGCAACATGCGGATGGATGTAGACCGCAACGCGCAGCGAATTGTGCTTGCCAACTAGAAATCGGTTTCAGCGGGCAATCGCGGTCGGCTGCGGGAGCTTGTCCTCCTGCAATTCCTGTTCGGCCTGCTGTATCGTGGGCAGAATTTCTTCCTTCAGGCCTTTTAAGGAATTGGTCACCAGTTTCTTCATGGCCGCATGCCAGACCGGGACGACATCCGGGCTTTCCAGCTTGTGCATGAAGGCCTGCTTGTAATCGAACGTTTCCATGGTCAGCAGGAATTCAACCAGCGGGTGGCTTTGCAGGACACCATTGAATCTCTTGTTCAGATCGCGCATTTTCTTGATGGATTGATCCGTATTGCCCGCCAGCAAATCGCGAGGGGAGATCGCGTTCAAGTCCCGCTGCATACGGCTGCAGATGGAAACTGCTTTCTCCACGCCGGTCCTGAACTGAGCCAAACCGGTCCTTAATAAGGCCCGGCGCTGTTCAATCAAGTCTTCCGGCAGGGATAAATCACCCGGTACGGCAAAGGGGTTTTTCCAGTTTTCAAACTGCCCGACAAACTCGGAGAGCGGTTTCAGTGCGTAGCCCTCAATGGCCGCCCCGCCAATCGAGGCGTTGTAGAGCCGGGTGGGATCCTTCATTTTTTCCAGGTAGGCGGACATGTCTTCGAAGGCTTTTAGAAAGAGGGCGTAGGTCGCCAAGGTGGGAAGCATCTCGCCGTTCTGGCCCTTAACTTCCGCCATGGGCGCCGCTTCCGCGTACAGATCATCATTTCCATCCAGAGTCAGGTTCCCCCTGCCGTCGGTTTTCATCATGATGCCGCCGGCATATACCTGGTTGTTGGGGAACGCCAAATCCTGCCCAATCAGGATGACAGGATCGCATTTCATGGCCACCGCCATCTGGAAGCCCACCACGGAGACGGTCGCGCCGCCGCCGATCCGTTCATGTGGCTCCTGTAGAGTATTCTCGATCCATTGAACCACTGGAGCGATGTTGTTGCTGTGAAACAGCATCTTGGCCCGAACGGGCGCCTCAAAGCACTCATACTGGCTGAAGGGGCACATTACGAAAATAATCTTGTCCAGATACTCCTGGGGCAGTCCGTGGAATTGCTCTTTCATGCCCAATACGTCGTAAAACAAGGCGAAATCCGGAGCGACACCCGCTTGGTGCAACCGCCGCAAGGCGCCACCGACCGAGACCAGCACGGTGGAGTCGGCCAACTCTTTCACCGCATCGATGGCCTTATCCAGGGAAGGACCTGAAGAGATAACCAGGGCGGGCTTTCCGGCATACTTGCCGAACAGCTCGCCGACGTTGCGCATGTGGGCAAAATGCGGAGAATTCCTGAGCATTTCCGTGACCCAGGACATGTAGTAGCGCTTGATGGTGATGGTGTCCATCCGGCTGACCTTGTACCACTTCTGCATTTCTTCAGTCAAAACCGAAAGCTGTTCAGCATAGAGGACCGATGAGCTTTTCAGGCCGACGATATCCACCTCGAATTCGCCAATCATCTGGTGCTTGACGGCAAGTTCCAGCTCTTGCATATCCGTGGCCAGCCAAACACGTTGGGTGTCCAGATATTCCACCAGCCCGACGTTATCCAGGACAAAGCGCAACAGGGCAAGATCCGGTTCATAGACTACGACTTTACCCTCGCTGGCTTCGAATAACTCCTGAAGCATGTAGCCCAGACCAATGCCGACAATGACCTGAACTTTATCCGGGCGCATGGTGGTGATGGTTCGGATGGCCTTCCGGGCTTCTTCAATCGGGCTTTTCAAGTCATGCAGGAACACATTTTTGTAGCGCAACGAGTAATGCCCGTCTTCGGTTTCATATAATTCCGCGCCGGTGGTCGGTTCCACGTCCTTCAGCTTGGCTACCATATCTTTTTGCCAGGGATTTTGTTTGAGTATGGCGTCGATGTTTTGCTGGAAATACATTTTGCAACCCTCTTCCGAACCACTACGGCCTCCCTTCCATTGTGAGAGATCCGCCAGCGGAAAGCCTCCTGCTGATGAGGGAGATTCAAAAGCTCCGGCTATCTGGATTCGGGAGGAAAACCCATCTCACTGTCACAAGATAAGTTCCATTGTTCTTACGAATTTAAAGTAGACCGCTCAGCTTTGGTCTAAAAAATCCGACATCCGTCGGAAGAACCGGATGCCGATTTTCTTTGCTGTTTTTGCTTGTCTGCCAAAGTACGGACTGAAACGCTTGCTTTTATGTGCCTAATGCAGGGTGGGAGGCGGAGACTCGAAATCTTCTACTGAGGGTTTATTCCAGACAAATTTTACCGTATCTCCCTGTTTGACCGGAATAGCAACAGCTTCGGTTTCATCTTCATCGCCCTGAATTTCGATTTTATGCGGAACTCCAGTCGTCGCTTTCTTATTGTCGTTGCCGCCAAAACGAAGGGCGGGCATGGAAAAACGGTTGATTTTCATGATGAAACCCCTTAGGTTAAATTCGTTTTCCAGATTACGGCAACAGTGGATACCCATGCAAATATTATTCCGAAAAGTTTCGCATCCGGTTTTCAGCAGGTACGATAGATTTATCATTCCCGAGTGACTGCGTAGTGAATGGAGAGTGGTCAAGCGATGCTGACTTTTGAACCGGCCCGGCACATGCGGGCCAATACCCTGGATTTCAAACCGCCCAAGCCTAATTCGCTGGTGCAAAAAGCGTTTCAGATGCTGATTCCCACCATCTGCAAGTCGGTGCTGGGCGGGCTCTCCGTGGACATCGACCCAACCTCCCTGGAACGCCTGCGCGCGCTGAAAGGGCAACGCTGCCTGCTCTTGCCCAATCACCCGTCGGAGTGGGATCCCTGCGTGATGTTCGACATCGGGCGCCGGTTGAATGAAAACTTCTTTTTCGTGGCGGCGCGGGAAGTCTTCGATTACAGCTACGGCCTGCGCGGCTGGTTTTTCCAGCGGCTGGGCGTGTATTCGCTGGTGCGGGGCAGTAACGACCGGGGTTCGTTCAAAACCTCGATGGACATCCTGGCCGGCAACAAGGGACGGCTGGTCATTTTTGTGGAAGGCGAGATTTCCAACCAGAACGAATCCCTGCTCCCGCTGGAATCCGGCGTGATCCAACTGGCCTTCATGGCGCTGAACGACGTTTACAAGGACACCGGCAAGGATCTCTCCAAGCTGCCCTCGCTGCATGTCTGCCCGGTTTCCATTCGCTACGCCTACGAGGACAAGGGCTTGGACGAGGCGATTGCTCAAGCGCTATTTGAATTGGAAGAGGCGATTGGACTCACGGCTACCCAATCCTCCCGCTTTGAACGTCTCCGCTTGGTGGCCATGTCCGTGCTGAACGGTGCGGCTGGGCAATTCGGATATGAAGCGGATACCGACCTCCCCCTGGCGCAGAAAGTCGCGGGCCTGTCTGATTTCATGCTGACGAAGCTGGAGCAGATTATCAACCTGCCGCCGGATGAGAGCCTGAGCTACCTGGATCGCATTCGGCGCATCCGGAATCTGGTGGACAAGGTGATGTCCCAAAGCCTTGGTGAGGAGCCTCCCGCCTATCAGAAGCGGCTGTTTGACCACCAGAAGGCCGTGCTGAAGAATTTCTATCTGGATTTGGAGCGGGTGGTGAATTTCGTGGCGATTTACGACGGCTACCTGCACCCTGAGATGAGCCCGGATCGCACCGTAGAGATGATTCGCCGCCTGGAGAAGGAAGTCTTCGGCGCTTACCGGCTGGCACATCCGCGCAAGGGGATTGTGCGCGTGGCGGAGCCAGTGGATTTGAAGACCCATTTCGAGGCGTTTCTGAAGGACAAGCGGGCCATCATCGGTGAGATTACGCTGGACGTGGAGCGCAAGATTTTTGAAGGGCTGCAAAGCAAAGCCCCAGCGCAACCGGTGGCGGCAGGGCTTTCATAGGGGCCACCCAAAAAAGCCATTATATCTAGTTTTTCAGGTCGAAATGCCTTCGAGACACGGCAGAAAAATCACGAAAACTGCCCCACTGCCGGAGGGCTCCAACCGGATACCGCCATTGTGGGCGTTCAGCAGGGATTGAGTGATGCTCAGACCTAGCCCGGTGCCGCCCTGTTCCCGGTGGGTCGTGAAGAATGGGGTGAAAAGCTTCTCAGCATTGGCCGGTGAAACGCCCCGCCCATTATCAGACACCCGGATTTCAAGCTGCTCGGCCTGGTCGCGGATTTCAATTTTAACTTGGCTTGCGCCATGCTGCAGGCTGTTATCCAGCAGGTTGCTGAAAACCGATTCCAGGGCCTCCGGGGTGATGGCAAGCCTCAGCGGCTCTTGTCCAATGTGGTTGGTAAGCTTGATTTGCAAGCCAAAATCCTGGTAGCGGCCCACGAAGCTTTTTAGAACCGGCAGAATATCGATATGGACGGCGTCCGGCTCCAGCACATCGGCGCGGGCCAGTTCCAGCAGGCGGCTGACCAGACGCTTCAGGCGGTCGGTATCCTGGGCGATATTATTCAGGAAACGATCCCGCTGCTCGGGCGGCATGGTGTCGAGATGTTCCTGCAACAGCTCCACACTGCCCTGAATCGCCGTCAGCGGCGTTTTAAACTCATGGGAAACGTGCATGGCGAACTGCCGGATGTACTCCGAGCGATGCTCGATGGTTTGGGCCATATTGGCGAAACTTTCCGAAAGAATCGCAATCTCGCGAGTCATGGGGTTTTTCAGCGGTTCCGCCGCGTGCCGGTCTCCTTCGGCAAGCCGCCGGGCTTGCCGGATCAAGGCATGAATGGGCTGGGTGATGGTGTAGGAAGTGATTGTGGCAATCACCAGCGTGACGCCCAAAATGACAATCACCGCGTAGGTGATATCCCGGCGTTTGGCGTACAGGGCCTTCCAGAGATCGGTGGGCGTTCGGTTCACCAGCACGACGCCAATCAGGCGATCATTCATCGCGATAGGAATGGAGACGAACACGTTGATATCCGCCCCTCGGCTGGTAGAAGCCAGCGGCGGCGGTTTCCCGGAAACAATGCGCTTTCGGAGCAGGCTTTCGGGTTCTCCCCAAAAGGCTTTTTTAACTTCCGGCAGCCGGATGAACGACAAACCCAGTTCTTGCTGCCCGGCAACCGCGACGCCTTGATAATCCAGCACCTTCATCCCGGACAACGTAATGCGTTGTGCGTCCCTCAGCACCGGCGTAATCCGTTTTCCGGCTTGCACGGCAATCGAATCCGCACTGACTGTCCGGATGCCGTCCGGGCGGGGCGGCAGGATCTTTTCCCGCGCCAGGTCGATGGTTTCCGGGATGGGATGGTAGTAGCCCTTGGTTTTCTTCTTGCGGGGCAGCGGGATGCCGTACCCATCAATGGACCGGCCCCGCTGCCGAAGCAGGTTCTCGATTTCGTTCTTGTAGGCGGCTGCTATAAAGGCCGACTGGGAAATCAGCTCGGATTCCGTGGAGCGCACCAGGGCGTTTTCATACAGCTTGATGAAATGCAGCCCGCCCAGCGGCAGCAGCAGGGCGATGACACTCACCAGCAGCAACACCTGGTGGAGGCTTGGCAGATACGGAAGGCGGGCCGGCTTCACTCGCAGGATCCCAGCTTGTAGCCCACGCCGTGCACGGTTTCAATCAGGGTTTCCGCGCCCGCCTCGGCATATTTGCCCCGAAGGCGGCGAATGTGGCTATCGACCGTACGATCAGTGACCACATCGCTGAACACGTCGCTTTCAATCAAATCATCCCGTGAATACACCCGGCCAGGGTGGCGCAGCATGATTTCCAGCAGGTTGAATTCAGTGGCGGTCAGGATCACCGATTGCTCTTTCCAGAAAGCCTGGTGGGTTTCGATTTCCAAGCGGGCCTGCCCGTAACAATATACTTTGGCTGCGCCGTTGCCCGGCTGTTCGGGGCGGTTCAGCCGCTTGAGGATCACATTCACCCGTGCCACCAGCTCTCGCGGGCTGAATGGCTTGGTGACGTAATCATCCCCGCCCAGCTCAAGGCCGATAATGCGGTCAATCTCGTCATCCCGCGAGGATAGGAACAGGATGGGCAGTTCGGAGTTCTTGCGCAGTTCCCGGCACATTTCCAGGCCGTCCATTTCGGGCATGATGATGTCCAGCACCACGAGATCCGGCTGAATCACCTGGATCTGCCGCAGCCCCTCCTGCCCGTTCCCGGCCTCGGCGACGCTCATGCCCGCTTTTTCCAAGGCAAAGCGGATCACTTCGCGGATATGGGGATCGTCATCAACAATCAAAATCTTGCGGTTCAATGCTCAGGCTCCTCTGGCTCCAAAACTGGCCAATTCTCATCATACTATGGACGGTAACCGGGCAATCCTGCGAATACAGATTGCCCTGGGCATGATTTGGCAGATTGGCAGCGACTGCCAACGCGCAGGCGGCCAGAAAGCAGGCCAGCAAGATACGGACTTGTCTCCGAAGCGTGTCACCGTCAAAAAAAGAAGGCATGCCGGGCGTACTCAAGGCGGAGTGCAATTGTGGAACCTCGCCCGGCATGCGCTGTAGGAATCGGGTGACTGATAGGGAGTGGAAAGCGTTCGGAATCAGTCGTCGTAGGTGATTGCGTTTCATACCCCCTACTATCTCAAGCGCCTGTGCAATGCTGATGCCTGAAATATGCAATTTTTGTGCAATTTGACGAAATACGGAAAACATCCTTCCCCCGGTGGATTTCTGTCGTTTTTCCGTCGCGCGTGTATTGTCAGCGCCCTATAATAAGGCGAGTGCGAGCGAGGAAGCGTCATGGAACAATCACCGCCGGTGCGGGATGGAATCCAGGTAGTGGAGGAAGGCAAGCGGCTTTCCGAGTGCCTGTTGTGGAAGTTGCAAGAGGAATTTTACGCCACTGCGGGCCTGGGCGCCTGGGACGCGGTTCCCTTCTACCCCACCAGCAACGCGCGGATTGGCGAAGTCTACGCGGAGCTGATCCTGAATTTTATCGGGGACTGCCAGGCAAACAGCCTGCTCGATTTCTCCCAGCCCTTCTACATCCTGGAGCTGGCCACCGGCTCCGGCGCATTCAGCTTTTACGTGCTGAAAGAACTGCAACGGAAAATCGCCTACTTTGAAACGCTAAAGCCGCTTCAACTGTGCTACGTGATGACCGACTTTACGGAAAACATCGTGGGCGACTGGACCAAGAACGACAAGCTTCAGCCGTTCCTCAATGCGGGCATCCTGGATTTCGCCGTTTTCCGGCCCGAAGAACAGAGTGAAATCACCCTCACCCGCAGTGGAAAAACACTCGCGGCAGGGGCGGTCAAAAATCCGGTGGTGGCGATTGCCAATTACTTTTTCGATTCCATCCGCCAGGACCAGTTCCGGGTGGTGGATCACCAGCTATATGAGGCCCGGCTGACATTCACCCGCGCCATAGAAGAGTCGGGGTTGGAGCCGGACAGCCCAGTCACGCTGGGCCAACTGAGCAAGACGGAGTCCTTCGTCCCGGTGAGCCTGGATTACTACGACGACGAAGCGCTGAACCAGGTGTTGCGGCACTATACCGAGAGCTTTCAGGATGCCAGCATCCTGTTTCCCATCGGGGGCTTCCGCTGTATCGCCAACCTGATGCAACTCAGCGGCGACAAACTCCTCCTTCTGGCCGCCGATAAGGGCTTTACCCGCTCCGATTACATGGCCGGGCACAAGGAACAACTCTACACCCCGCATCACGGCGCATTCTCCTTCATGGTGAATTTTGACGCGATTTCGCGAGCTTTTGGTTTCCAAGGCGGCTTTGCAATGACCGACGCCGGGGACACCTCGATTTTGAACATGCTGGCCGGAGGGGTGGTTTCCGGACTGACCGGAATTCCCGAACGCACGCGGTACTACTTTGAAGAGAACATCCTTCGAAAAGACGCGGCCAACAACGTTAACCTCGTGCGGCGACTGGCCAACCCACAGCGATATGACGAGTTGGCCTTGCTGCGTTCCGGGATGGCGCTGGTGCAGTTGGGAAATTATGATCCGCTGTTGCTCTACGAATGTTCGGAGCAACTTTTGCGTGGAATCGGGGAATCGCTGTTTTTGCCGGACTATCGGGGCCTGCTGTCGATGCTGGCGCGGGTCCGGGACAACATGTTCGTGGCCGACACCCGCACCAATTTCTATCATGAGCTGGAAAAAATCTACTTCCGGCTGCGTTGCTACGACGAATGTCGATCGGTTGCGTTGGAGTCGTTGGCACGGTTCGGACCGACGGCTCAATCCCTCACCCATCTGGGCTTGTGCTTTGAGATGGAAGGCAATACGGAGGCCGCCCTGGATTCCTTCCGGCAGGCGCTGGCACTGGAACCCGCATCCGAGACGATCCAGGCAGCCATCGCTCGCCTAGCGGGCTGACAAATCAGCGGTGGGATGCGCTCAACGACATCCAAGCAACCTAAAGACGGATGCCCAAAGACATGCAATGAAATAATTCCAAGACTGTTCAAGAGGAGAGAGTGGAAATGCCTGTACCGGTACCGGGTCAAGAAGAGCGGGTCCTGATCAAATCGGGCGATTCGGGGGATGCCGTGCGCGTCATCCAAGACAAGCTGAAGCGGCTGGGCTTTGATCCGGGCGCCATGGACGGCATTTACGGTGGGAAAACCGTCAACGCCGTTTATTCATTTCAATCCGCCTGGGGCATGAAGCCCACCGGCGTCATCGATCCCCCCACGCTGTACGCCCTGGGCTACCAGGTGGATGAGCCAACACCGCCCGCCCGGCAACCCGGTGACGATTGGACCGTAGAAAAGGTCGCCCGCATGTTCCCCGGCGCGCCCGTCGAAAATATCCGGAAGTACCTGCCCGCCGTGTTGAGTGCCCTGGCCAGCTTCGGACTTTCGGACCCGGCTATGACCCTGGCGGCGCTGGCGACCATTCGGGCGGAGTCGGCAGGCTTTGAACCGATCGGCGAGTATGTTTCCACCTACAACACCACGCCCGGCAAACGACCTTTCGGCTTGTATGATTTCCGCAAGGACCTGGGCAACCAGGCGACGGGAGACGGCGAACGCTACAAGGGCCGGGGCTTTGTCCAGCTGACCGGGCGCTTCAACTACGAAAAATTCTCCAAGCTGCTCGGGCTGGGAGACCTCCTGCTCAGGCAACCGGAACACGCCAATGATCCCGAAATCGCAGCCAGCCTGCTGGCATGCTTTCTGAAAAGCAAGGAAGCGGTGATCCGGAAGGCATTAGCGCTGGGCGATCTGGCCTCCGCCCGAAAGGCGGTGAACGGCGGTAGCCACGGACTGGAACGTTTTGTCACCGCCTATCAAACCGGCGCCCATTTGGCTGGCTTGGCCTGAGGCTTGTTGCAGAAGCTACGGATCTGCCTTCTTAAAGTCCTCTGCCTTGAGATTCAGTCGGCCGATAAAGCCGCCTTTCAGGCTGCCAAGATACAGCATTGAGCCCACCTTGCGCGCGGAGCTGAGCGTGTTGATCGTGCCGGACGGATCTTCATAACGGGCCACCGGCTTGCCGTCCGGAGATACAACCAGCACCATCCCGTAAAGCCGGGGGCGGGGCCACAGGAAGCGCGGCAGTTTGGCCAGTTGGCTTTTCAGGATGGGGTGTCGGTGCAGCCAATCCGCAGCATCGTTGCGAGGGGTGAACATGGCCACCCAGTAGCGGCCGGTTTCGTTGTCACGGGAAAGCCCGTCCGGAAAGCCGGGCAGATTCTCCGCAAACAGATCGCTGCTTCCGGCTTTCGGTCCCTTCAGCCAGTACCGCCGGATGCGGTAGCGATAGGTTTCATTTAGCAGCAGGGCCTCATCCTGCGGAGCAATCGCGATTCCGTTGGGGTAAAACAAGCCATCCATCAGCCGAGTGAGCCGGTTGGTGGTCAGATCCAATGCAAACAGATGTCCATGAGGCCTGGCCTCCAGCAGGTCGTACATATACTTCCAGGATTCGCCGTAGTACTTGTCGCTGGAATCCGTGAAATAAAGCATTTTTCCATCCGAGCTTACAGCCAACCCGTTGGGATAACGAACATTCGGGACAGGCAGTTTTCGGAGCCCTCCTGTCTGCGTGTCCAGCAGAAACAGTCCCTTCGGCTGGTTGGCCACGGCCAGCGTGCGCGCATCGACCCAAGCCAAGCCCAGATTCTGGCCACCAATGCGGGCGAGGGTTTTCAGGGTTCGCCCGTCCGCAGAAAGCCGGATGATCCGATCTGTGTCACTGGCGACCATGCTGCCATCCTGGGCAGGCAGCACATCTTCAGCGGCACGAATCCGATTGACGGCCAAGCGTTCAGCGTGAGAGAGGATAGGGTTGGGTTTTAAAGCCACAAAAACGCTTGCGGACCGGGAAGGGCTCCAGGCAACCGGGTCGATGGGAGATGGCCAGAGCAGGAAGGCCACGAGGGCAAATCCAAGACTGGCCAGCATAATCGGGATGGATGGGTTCTTCAAATGGAAACGGCCTCGTTTCTAAGGTATACGACTGATCAGCTGACGCCGAACGATCTGGCGTTTCACCGCGATACCCGCGATCGGCATTTCGCGCAATCGGGAAATCGAGTTCGCGCGACTGTGTGGTTTACCATTCTAAACAATTCAACGTAAAGAATTTTAACGCCCCAACACGCCTGCCTCAAAAATATTCTGCTGCTTTCTTTCTTATGGATGAGTTTTTTCAGCAAGCCGATGGGGAGCGGCTCATTTCCAAGCCAGCTTGCAACACTGGATATATCCAATACTAATATCATGAATAACAAATATACCTAGACAATATCCTGCCTTGAGCCTGTCTTGGCGTTTAAAGCAGGTGGTATGACTACTGGGACAATCCTTTCTCAAGTTCTGTTTTTATTTTTTTACTGACTGTCTAAGTGTCTTGTCGTGAGTAATCCCTGATTCGAGCAACAATCGGAACGAGTAGAGCAGGAGTTTGAGTGCATGCTTTCATCGGAAGGCGGATTTCCCGCTTATTGCAGATTGCCCATACCCAAACCGGGTGCCAAACCAGGCGCTCCCGACAGCATATCCATCCCGCAGATACCGGCCAGCACACCTGCGGAACCGGACCGGCAGGACAAATGGAATGCCTGGGGACTCCCGGCCATACTCCCAAAGGTATCCCACCGGTCTGGATTTGACATACAAGAGCCCGGCAATCCTTGGCAACTCCAAAAACCCTCACGAGAGGAGTCTGCCGGAACACACCGGTCTTCTCCAGAGCTTCGCGGCCTGGATCTCCGGGGAACGAACCTTTCTAAGAAAGATCTATCCCGAACCGATTTACGCCATGCGGACCTGCGTGACACCAACATGCAAGGGGCAATCCTCCAGAAGTTTCCTTTTCGCGCGAATTTAAAGGGGGCAAACCTTTCAGGTACCGATTTGAGCCATATCGTCTCGGATCGTCCGGTCGGTTTCAGCGGTCCATTTGATGGCCGAGGGGCTGTTTATGATGGAGGAACCCTTTTCCCTGCGGGATACAATCCAGTGGGTGAAGGCTTGATCCGGCTTGAACCTGGCGCCAATGTGGCCGGGTTAAACCTTGGTTGTCTTCCCGCAGCCGGAATGAATCTCCAGGGAACGAACATGTCCGGCGCCATCATGCGGAACGCCAACCTTCGGGGCGCCAATCTGCGCAGCGCCGATCTTTCCGGAGCGCAGCTTCAGGGATCGGACTTGAGCGGAATGATCCTGGATGGCGCTACCCGGTTCGCGGGCGCGACATACAGCGACGCCACCCGTTTTCCGGAGGACTTCAACCCGGCGCGGCATGGCCTGGTGCTGGATAATCCACTCCCGCTTGCCAACTATTTGAAAGACACGCCTGAAGGAATCGCCCTGCTGGACTGGACATCCTTCCAGGCATAAGATTGCACAGGTCAAGAACTTTTAAGAATCCCCTTAAAATCAGGCTTGGGACCACAACGCGTATGATCAGTTCACTTCAAACCGGACTGCAGGGTGCATGAAATGGTGGCACCGACGGAAGTGCGGGCATTTGGACCCTCTGGGCCAGCCCGGAAAAGCCTCCCCGCAAGTCAGCCTGTACACGGTTCAGGAATTGGGAAAGCACGTCATCGGGTTTCAGGCAATTGTAAATATGGGGATCGGCGAGCACCAAGCCCCGGGGGGAGGTCTGGGCCGCCAGAACCACGGAAGGAATCCCGTTTTTCATCTCGAAAGTAAGATACAACAAGGCCTTGGCTGGAATTTGCGCGGTGCCTGGCATCAAGTCTTCCGCAAAGCCCAGCGGGATGGCCTCTGCATAGCCGACGGGGGGTATAAAGATTGCCTGGGTGGCCGGGCCGGACTGGCCCTGAGACGGCAGAGGCTTCAAGGCACGAATGGAATACTGGGGCAGCAACTCAATTCGGCCCGTCCTTTTCAGGGCCGGGTCGATGATGACCTGTTCCGCCGGATTCAGACGCGGCGTCATCAGCAAAAAAGTATGGTTATTGCCCACTTCCGGTATGAAATACTCTCCGCAGAAGCCCTCGGCCAACCGGAACTCGTACTGGTTGCCCATCACCCGCTGAAGCTGGTTACCCACCAACCGGCAAAGCTCCTCGGCAGAGCCTTGCTGCTGACCCTGCGGGCTGACTGTGGACGGCGGCAGGTCCAACATGACCTGCCCGTTCCGGTACTCCGCCTTGAAGCCCGATCCTGGCGTGAGCAATTGCCGTAAATCCAGGCCATATTGGGTATTTTCCAGCAACTGGTTTGTGTAAGCCATATCCCGCAGGTTGACGTTACCCAGGAGCGGCAAAGCGGGCAATTCTTCAGGCTGTTCAGGCTGGGTCTGTGGCGAAAAGGCAAAGCTATCCGTGCCTGGTGAAACCGGCCACATTCCCGGAGGGGCGGGCAGCGGCGTGGACGGCATGACCGGCAGAAAAGGGCTCAGGTTGTTGGGGACGGGAAGCATTCCACTGGGATTCATCATCAGGCCTTCATGCATGCCGCGTTGCTCACTAGGACGATACCCTACTAACGCCCCTGAAGCTGCAAGCGTGCCATGAACCACGGGCTGTTTGTGGAAATTTTTTTATTTCGGCGCGCGCGGCCAACAGGGGGATCTACCGGCAAACGTGCGAGCGCGTTATGATAGCAATCAGCGGTCCCGGAAGGGATCGGTTTCAGTTATTCAAGCATGATCCTCGCCCATGACCGAATCCTCTCTCTCCAAGTCCGCCTTTGAGTCCCTGCGCAATGCCCGGCGCATTGTCATTAAGCTGGGAACCCAGGTGGTCATAGAATCCGCTGGACCTTCCGGCGGCGCAGATCTGGCAAAAACCCGGCTGGTTCGCCTGGTGGAACAATGCAGCCGCTTGGTGCAGGCGGGTAAAGAGGTTATCGTGGTGACATCCGGCGCGGTAGGCCTGGGGCGACGAAAACTGAACCTGCATGGCGCATTGAGCTTGACCGAAAAACAAGCTTGCGCGGCGGTCGGGCAAAGCCTGTTGATGGACGCCTACCGGGAATTGTTCGATTTGTTTGGCATCGTGACCGCCCAGGTGCTGCTGACGGCCAACGATTTCGCCGATCGCAAGCATTACCTGAACCTGCAACAAACCCTCGAAACCCTGCTAATCCTGAAAGTCGTCCCCATTATCAATGAGAACGACACGGTTTCCACCATGGAATTGCAGGAAGAAGGCTACGTCAAAGGCTTCGGGGACAACGATAAACTGTCCGCGCTGGTTGCCAGCAAACTGGAGGCCGATTTGCTGGTCATTCTCACCAATGTGGACGGTATCTACACCGATAACCCGGAAACCAACCCGCAAGCGGAACGCATCCCCATCATCGAACGTTTTGAGGACCTGCAACAGGTGGAAACCAACGGACGCTCCACTCTGGGAAGGGGCGGGATGTCCTCCAAGTTGGAAGCGGCCCGAATTTCGGCCATTAGCGGCCTGCACACCCTGATTACCTCCGGCTTGAAAGATCAGGCCCTACGTGTGTTGTTGGAGGATTGCGAGCCATCCGGCACCTTGATTTTGCCGCAGGCCAGCCTGAATGGAAGAAAGCGCTGGATCGGCATGGCCTCCGGTTACTATGGCACCCTGGTGGTGAATGAAGGGGCCCGTCAGGCACTGGTAGAAAAGCGGGCCAGCCTGCTGCCCATCGGAATTGTCCGGACGGAAGGCGAATTCGGCGCCCAGCAGGTGGTGAGCATCCAGGATGAGCAGGGCCGTGAGATCGGCCGGGGGCTGACCTGGTTTTCGTCCGAGGAAGTGGACCGCATCATGGGTGTGCGCAGCGAGAAGATTGCGTCGCTCCTGCCCGGTGTGCCGCCCGAGCGCCAGGAAGTGGTCCATCGGGACAACCTGGTGATCTTCCAGGAATATGGGGTTTAGAGGAGGTTTCGCAATGGCCGTACAAGATGCAAGCACCATGGAATCCACGCTTCAGCGGGCCAAAAACGCGTTTTACACGATGGCGACCCTGACCACCGAACAGAAAAACCAAGCGCTGGAAGCATTTGCTGCCATCATTGAAAGCCATGCCGATTTTCTGCTGGCGGAAAACAGCAAAGATCTGGCGCTTGCCGGACAGGAACAGATTGCAGCCAGCCTGCATCAGCGTTTGAAGCTGGATGCGGGCAAGATTAAGCAACTCGTGCAAGGCATCCGGGATTTGGTGAAATTACCGGATCCCGCTGGCAGAGTGCTCGCATGCACCCGGCTGGATGACGGGCTGGTCCTGGAGAAGCTGACGGTGCCGCTGGGTGTGATCGGGATTATTTTCGAGTCCCGCCCCGATGTCATCCCGCAGATTCTCTCGTTGATTTTGAAAAGCGGAAACGCGGTGGCGTTAAAAGGCGGGCGGGAAGCGGTTCAATCCAACGCCGCGTTCATGAGCCTGGTTGACAAGCTCAATCAGCAATGCCCCTGGCTGCCCACCGACTGGGCCACCTTGCTAAACAGCCGGGAGGCGGTGCAGGCCATGCTGAATTATCCGCAATACGTGGATTTGATTATCCCGCGCGGCTCGAATCAGCTGGTACAGACGATCATGGCATCCACCTCCATTCCGGTGCTGGGGCATGCCGATGGGGTTTGTCATATGTATATTCACGCCGACGCGGATTTGGCGTCCTCGGTGAAACTGGTCATCGACGCCAAAGGCCAATATCCGGCAGCTTGCAACGCGCTGGAAACCCTGCTGGTGAATGCGGCGGTTGCCGAAGTATTTTTGCCGAACTTGGCCAAAAAAGCCTCCCAGGCAAATTTTACGCTGAAAGGCTGCAAACGGACGCAGACGATTTTAAAAGACACCGAAGCGGTTGACGACGCCGACTGGCATACCGAATACGGTGATCTCACGCTCGCCATCAAAATCGTGGATTCGCCGGAACTCGCCATTGAGCACATCAATCGTTACGGCTCGCATCACACGGACAGCATCGTGGCCAGAGACGCCGCAGTGATTGAACGTTTTCTGAACGCGGTGGATTCAGCCTGCGTGTTTGCCAATGCTTCCACCCGTTTTGCCGATGGTTTTCGTTTCGGCCTGGGCGCGGAAATCGGCATCAGCACCGCCAAGACTCATGCCCGCGGCCCGGTGGGTCTGGAGGGTCTGGTCATCTACAAGTACAAGCTCCGTGGCGCCGGGCAGATCGTCGCTGATTACGCCGGCGAAAACGCCCGTCCATTTTTACATACCCCTTGCACTCCCGAGTAGACGAGTAAGCCGGAGGCAACGAGGGATTCCCAGAATGCGAATTTTATGCTTCAATCTCTTCTGTTCATGACTTTGAAAAAGATTTATTTTCCATGAGTCTCGTTCTCAATACGCAACCCCACAAATTCAGCCGGAAGCTTTGGTGGCAACACCGCGATTTTGGCCTGCCGGGCTTTGTTTGCCGTTGAAGCAATCAACAAGTCCAAGACTTCAGAAACCGCAGGCCAAACCTAGAGCCTGCGGTTTTTGGTTTAAACGAATTCAATGTAGGATGAAAAGATATGCAAGATACAAGCGTTCCAAACACGCCTGAGGCGATGCCCGCTCCGGGGAGTGTCCGCCATGCCGTCTGAACCGATGCTGGTCTCCCTGCTGTCGGATGTGGAAACGCCGGTTTCCCTGTTTTACAAGCTGGGCCGCAAACAACCGGTGGCTTTTTTGTTCGAAAGCGCCGACGGCGACAAGCGGGTGGCCCGTTTTTCATTCATGGGCGTTTCGCCTGTGCTCAGTGTACGTCTGAAAGATGGCCTGGCCGAAATTACCCGTCACTTGGCCGACACAGAACAGCAGGTGCCGTTCACGGACCCGATGCAACTTTTGAAAGAACTGCACACCCAAACATTTCCCCATGGCGTTCAACGACCGGACCGCTTGGGGGATGTGCCGTTTATCGGCGGCTGGGTGGGCTACCTGGGCTACGGCATGACCCGTTATTTTGAGCAGATTCCCCAACAGACGGAAGATCCGCTGGGCGTGCCGGATGCGTATTTGGCACTGTATGATACGGTGATTATTTTCGATCATCTCTACCGACGCATCCATTTTCTTTCCGGTCGGGCCCGGCCCGAGGCCGAAGCGTTGTGGGCGCAGATTCGCTCCGACATCCAGGATCGTGCACCGGCTTGCGCACCCGCCATGCTGCCGATGTTTTACCAAGACGACATGTCCGATGAGGCTCTGTTTGAAGGCGTGCAAACTTCGGTCACGAAGGAGGAGTACCTGCGTGGCGTTCTGAAAGCCAAGGAATCCATCACCGAAGGCCAGGTTTTCCAGCTGGTGCTGGCCCAGCGGTTCTCCATGCCGGTGACTTGCGAGCCGCTGGACGTCTATCGCATGGTGACGGCCATCAACCCCTCACCGTATGCTTATTTCCTGAAATTTCCGGAATTTTCCTACCTCGGCTCCTCGCCGGAGACGTTTGTTTCCAGCCAGGACGGGCAGGTGGTGCTGCGCGCGCTGGCAGGCACCCGCCCGCGCGGACAATCTCCAGAGGAGGACGCGCAGCTTTCCACCGAACTGCGGGCGGATGCCAAGGAACTGGCCGAACACCGGATGCTGGTGGATTTGGGCCGTAACGACTTGGGCCGCATCTGCGAAGCCGGGACCGTATCGACCGGCGAGATTGCCCAGGTACTGCGCTACTCGCATGTCATGCACCTTTCCACTGAAATCACCGGTCATCTGCGCGAAGGCAAAACCGGCTATGAGGTGGTGAAAAGTTGCTTCCCGCGTGGCACGGTCAGTGGCGCGCCAAAAATTCGGGCCATGGAATTGCTTTCCAGGCTGGAACCGGAGCGGCGCGGCGTTTATTCGGGAATGGTAGGATATTTTGACCATGCGGGCAACACGGATGGGGCTATTGCCATTCGTTCGGCGCTGATGAAAGACGGGATGGCCCACGTGCACGCCGGGGCGGGGATTGTTTACAACTCCAGCCCGGAAGCGGAATACGAGGAAACCCGCAACAAGTCCAAAAGCATCATCAAGGCCATCAAAATCGCCCAAAAAATGGCCAAGGAAAGGATTTTGCCCGATGTCACCGTCCATGCCTGAGCGTCCGATTGTCATTATCGACAACTACGATTCCTTCACCTACAACCTGTACCAGGTGGTGCAGGCCCAAACGCCGCTTGAGGTGACGGTTTTTCGAAATGACGCGATCACATTCGAGGAACTGCGCGCACTGAAGCCATCCGGTGTAATTCTTTCGCCGGGGCCAGGCCATCCGGGCGTCGTGCGAGATTTCGGCGTCTGCCGGGATGTGGTTCTCCGGCAGGAGGAACTGGATTGTCCCGTGCTGGGCGTTTGCCTGGGACACCAGGGCATCGCGCATCATCTGGGCGGCAGCGTGATTCAGGCCCCGGAAATCATGCACGGCAAAACCAGCATGATTCGCATTGAAACGAAAACGCCGATTTTTGACGGGCTTTCACCGGAGTTTGAGGCCATGCGGTATCACTCGTTGTTGGTTGCCGAGGAAAAGCTGCCGCCGTTTTTGAAAATCACGGCCCGCGAGGTGAATCTTGGGTTGCCGATGGCTCTGGAGCACACGGAAAAGCCCATCTTCGGCATTCAGTTCCACCCGGAGTCCATCGGCACGCCCGAGGGCGGACAAATACTTCGAAATTTCCTGAATGTGTGCGAACAAGCGACAAAAGGAGCCGCATGTTAGACGACATTCACAACAGTTCCATTGACGACGCCGACGCCACCAACATTTACGGCTATCCTGGTGTTTCCTGTCGCGCCCCCGAAAGGGAAAAGCCATTCCCCAGTATCGAGGGCCAGAGTGAATACTCTGAAAACCCGGATTGGATTGATGACCTGATTCATTCCAGACTGCCGGAGGCCGAAGCCAAGCGTCTGCTGCTGGCATTGACACCCGATAAAATCACCGCCGGGCTTTTTTCTCAACTGGTAACGTCCATGCTGCGGACGGTGGTTCCCGTGCCGACCTTGGAGACACCCGTGATGGACTGCTGCGGGACCGGCGGCAGCGGATTGCCACACTACAACACATCCACCACGGTGGTCTTTGTGCTGGCAGCCGGTGGGGTGAAGGTGGTGAAATTCGGAAACCGGGCAGCCAGCAGCAAGAGCGGCAGTTTTGACTTTCTCGAAGCACTGGGGCTGCCATCGGAATGCGAATTGGAACGCCTGCCCGAGACACTCGAAAAAACGGGACTGGCATTTCTCTACGCGCCGCAATGTTATCCGGCGCTAGCACCGTTGGCCAGGTTGCGACGAGAAGTACAAACCCGCACCGTGTTTAATTTTCTGGGCCCCTTGTTGAATCCGGTCAAACCCGCATATCGTCTGCTGGGTGTTTCGCACCCTGATATGCAGTCATTGATGGCCGACTACCTGGCAGAGCAGCAACCTCATCAGCGAGCGTGGCTGGTATACGGTATGGAGGGTCAGGCTGGACTGGATGAGATTACCCCGCAGGGTGAAACGCGCCTGTTGGAGGTCTCGGAGGGCAGGGTCCAGAGAAAAACGCTGACCTATCGCTTCGATGGCGAGGTGGATTTGAACCGTGCGCACACGCCGGAAGATAATCTGGCCATCTTTCGTGCCCTGATTGAGGGCCAGGATATGCACTCCATCTATTACCGCATGGTTTGCCTGAACGCGGGGGCGGGCCTGCATATCGCGGGCCGGACCGCCTGCCTGGAAACCGGCGTCCAAATGGCGGAAGAGCTCTTAGCCTACGGCAAAGTGAAGGAAACGGTATCGCGCTGCCGCAAAATTTATGGCGGGAGGAATGCTGGTGATTAACACAAGGCGGCAGGTATTGGATGAAATTGCCGCCCACAAGCGGCTAGAGTTGGAACGCTGCAAGCAGTCTCGTCCGCTGGAGAGTTTTATCGAGGATTGCCGCCCCGCCGAAGGCGGTTTGCTGGAGGCCGCTTTCCGCATGCCTCAGCCGAACACCAAATTGATGCTGGAAATCAAACCATCTTCCCCATCCGCAGGGGTATTGGCGGTGGATCTCAATCTGCCTGAAGTGCTGGCAGCCTATAACCGTGCCGGTGTTTCGATTTCGGTACTCACGGATGAGCGTTATTTTGGCGGCAGCCTGGGGCTGCTTTCAGAAGTGGCGCAACAAAGCACCCATCCGGTGCTGAGGAAGGATTTTATCCTGGACCCTTACCAAGTCTACGAGGCCCGGCATGCCGGGGCGTCCGCCGTGCTGCTGATTGTCAAGATGCTGAACGACCGGGAATTGACCGAATTGACAGCCCTGGTTCGGCAACTGGGCATGACACCGCTGATTGAAATCCAGAATTCCCATGAATTGGAGCGCGCGCTGACGGTCGAACCGACGATCCTGCTGATGAATAACCGGGATTTGCAGACACTGTCGATGGATCTGGACACCACCAGCCGGTTATCCGGGGAGATTCCAGCGGGAATTATACGTATTTCAGCCAGCGGGATTGAGAGCCGGGCTGATATCGAACGGCTACAGCCTTACTGTGATGGTTTTCTGGTCGGTTCGGTCCTGATGCGGCAACCAGCAGGGCAGCTGGCCGACAAATTGCGGGAGTTGACCGGCCCATGAGAAAACCCGGCACGCGAACACTGATCAAGGTCTGCGGGATTACCAACCCGGATGATGCAATGGCTGCTGTCGAGGCCGGAGCGGACTACTTAGGCCTGATTTTTGTGCCCATCTCCCCTCGTTCGGTATCAGAGACACAGGTGCAGGCCGTCGTGGAAACCGTTAGAAGGCAAAACCATTCGGTCAAGCTGGTGGGTGTGTTCCAGAATGCCTTGCCTGCCGAGATGGGCCGGATGATTGGGATGCTTGGGCTGGACCTGGTACAGTTACATGGGGATGAATCGTTGAAAATATGTGAGGCTCTGCCGGTTCCGGTCATCAAGGCACTGACCATTCAACCGGGAATGCTTCCGGAAGCCGTGATTCGCCTGCTGGAATGCTACGCGCCTTCAACAGAGAGCAACATCCGGTCAGTCTTGCTGGACACCCCTAAAACGGCTGATGCGACGACCCATTCATGGGTGCGGGTGGCTGATTTACTCTTACAGGAGCGCGTACAGGCTCGCCTGCGGGCGATGCGGTACTTCCTGGCCGGAGGGCTGGTGCCGGAAACAGTCGGGCAGGTGGTGGAGGACTTCCTTCCGGATGGGGTGGATGTGGCCTCCGGCGTGGAATCGGCGCCGGGACAGAAAGATCATGACAAGCTGCGGGCCTTTTGCCGGGCCGTTCGGCATGTTGAAAACGCAGGAGTGCAATGATGAAATCGCTGGGTTTGTTTGGAGATTACGGCGGAATTTATGTTTCAGAACCCCTGATGCCCGCCCTGGAAGAACTGGAAGCCGCGTTCCTGCAATTCAGCCAGGATCCGAGTTTTCTGAGCGAGTTTCGCGATTTGCTGACCCATTACGCCGGACGTCCGACGCCGCTTTACGAAGCCAAAAATCTATCCCGCCTGTGGGGGGCCCGCATCTTCCTCAAACGGGAGGACTTGCTGCATGGCGGGGCTCATAAAACCAACAACGCGATTGGTCAGGCGCTGCTGGCCAAAGCCATGGGCAAAACTCGTCTCATTGCGGAGACCGGGGCGGGACAGCATGGCGTTGCGACGGCGATGGCTGGCGCCCTGCTGGGCATGAAAACCGAAATCTTCATGGGCGAAGTGGACATGGAGCGTCAGCAGCCCAATGTGTTCCGCATGAAACTGCTGGGTGCGGAGGTTCACGGTGTTTCTTCGGGCTCCCGAACACTAAAAGATGCCATTAATGACGCCCTGCGCGACTGGGTCAGCAACGTGCGGGATACCTACTACCTGATGGGCACCGTGGCCGGGCCACATCCCTATCCAACACTGGTAAAATTCTTCCAGCAGGTGATTGGCGAGGAGGCCCGTGTACAGATTCTGGAGCGGATTGAACGGCTTCCGGATTACGTGATCGCCTGTGTGGGCGGCGGCTCTAATGCCATGGGTATCTTTCAAGGATTTATGGAAGACGCCAAGGAAAACAAGACGCAACTCATCGGCGTGGAACCGGCTGGACTGGGCATTAACACGGAGCACCACGGCGCCGTGCTGGCCAAGGGAACGATTGGCGTTCTGCATGGCATGAAAAGCCTCGCCTTGCAGGATGAGGACGGACAGGTGTTTGAAACCTACAGCATTGCCGCCGGGCTGGATTATCCGCTGGTCGGGCCTGAGCATGCCTGGCTGCAAGCAACAGGGCTCGCCCGATACGAAGCCGCCACAGACGAGGAAGCCCTGGAGGCCTTCCGGACATTGGCGTGTGTGGAAGGCATTCTGCCCGCATTGGAATCCTCCCATGCTTTGGCTTATGCCAAGCGGCTGGCGCGGGAGGTTGATGAGGATTCGGTCCTGCTGGTCAATCTTTCCGGACGGGGAGACAAGGACCTGCACCAAGTGATGAAAGCTTTCGAAGAACGGAGAGAGGTATAACATGACGGCCTTGACCACCCACCGCTATGCGGAACGCTTTGCCGAATTGACAAAATCCGGGCAGAAGGCTTTTATCCCGTTTACTATCCTGGGCTGGCCGAATCGGGGCACCTCCAGGCGCATTATTCAGGCCATGATTGACGGTGGGGCCAGCGCCCTGGAGCTTGGCCTGGCTTTCAGCGACCCCATGGCCGACGGGCCGGTTATTCAGCAAGCCGATGTAGAGACCTTGGCCACCGGCTTCCGGGTCAATGACGCATTGGCGCTCATTCGGGAAATTCGGCTGGAGAATCCGAAAATTCCCATTGGCCTGTTGGTTTATTACAACCTGGTGCTGGCCCGTGGGGTGAAAAAATTTTTCAGGGATGCGGCGGATGCCGGTGTGGACGGGGTGCTGATTGCCGACCTCCCCCCGGAAAGTGCGTCGGAAGTTGTTCCGGCGGCAAAGGACGCAGGCGTACAGTTGATATTCATCGTCTCTCCGCTCACCAGCGATGAGCGCCTGCAAAAGATTGCCACGCTGGCCGGTGGCTTTTTATACGTGGTTTCGCGACTGGGCGTTACCGGCGTGGAGGATCGCTACGACAGCGACTTGAAAAACCTTCTGGGGAGAATCCGACTTCAAACAAACCTGCCGGTTTGCGTGGGGTTTGGGATTTCAACACCGGAGCATGCCCGGCAGATGGCGGTCCTTGGTGCCGATGGGGTGATCACCGGCTCCCGCATGATAACGCTTGCTCGCGAACACCTGAATGACGGCCTGGAGGCCGCCATCCGGGATTTTGTTCAGGCCATGCAGGCTGCCTGCCGATAGCGGCTACCAACCGTCTACGCTTTGTTGGCAAATTCCGCCCACGGTGATACCACCCATGTTACATTGCCCATCTGAAGTAGCAACAGGAGCCGGTTCGTTTGTAGGTGTTGAAGTCGTGATGGGTGTATCGGCAACAACTGGCGCGGGATCCGCACCAACAGGTGTTGGGCTTGTCGTGATAGTCGGATCCGGCGCTGGTGCTGTGGAGGTTGGCGTCGATGCGGTGGTGGTGGGTGTAACAGTTGGAGCCGGGGCAGTAGCCGTTGACGTGCTGCCCGGGGGGGCACTCAAAGCAATGCCGGGATTGTTGCTACCCATGTCGGCGGCCATCACTGTGAATTGCCCTTGAATGCTCTGCCCCAGTAAATTTAATGCACCAATAGCCACCAGTACGACCAGCGCACCAATCATGGCATATTCCACCAGGCTTTGGCCCCGGCTTCGACTCCATTCAACATAACGCTTCCCGTTCAATATTCTGTCTCCCATGTTGCGCCACCCCGTTAAGTCCCAATTGAAGGATTCAGGAGGACACACTTCCATTGTGTAAGATATCGGACGGGTATTAGAAAACTTGAACCCGATCACCCGATCTTTTATACTGCTGTAATAAATTGTTACGCTAGCGTGGTGATACTTGAGTGAATGAGAGAAAGACCCGCCGGTCCGCAATAGTGGTTGGGCTGGTCGTTACGGTATTTGGCCTGCTTCTGCTCTGGGGAGGCAAGGACTTTCTGAATACCCTGGAGTTGGAGAGCCTGTCGTTTCGGCAGCGGGATTTCTCCAAAAACTTCAAAACCCTTCCCGCTACCTTTCTTCCCGGTAGCCAGGCCGTCTCTCCCATGACCCTGGTCACCTTTGATATCCACACCGAGTCGTCCGACGCGTTTAATCGACTGTTTGGCAAGCCCATTTCCCGTTCTGCGTCGGCCTATCTGGTGCGCTTTTTCAAAAGGACGGCCCCCAGGGCGGTTGTATTCGATATGAGCTTTAATGGGGGCAAGCGTTATCACGACTTGGCGGGGGATCACGATCTGGCAAACAGCTTGCAAGGCACCCGGAATATCGCGTCCACCCTGATGTTCAGTGATACCGTTGATCCGGATTTCAGCTTCAAAGCCCAAAAACCGGAAACCCAGGCTGCGTTGGCCAAACATTCAATCCAGGTTTCAGGGATTGAGCGCTTCAGCGGCAAATTCTACCACTTTCCCACATTGGTGCCACCTTACGCGGAACTGCTTGAAAAAACGCCCATGCATTTTTATTCGGCGCTAAATTCCATTCCGGCCGCCAATGCCAACGGCATCGTCCAGGATAGAACCGGGGACAGCCGCCGTTGGTCCGCATTTTCTATTTATGGCGATCGCGTGTTTCCCACCTTGGCGCTGGGTACGCTATTGGGCGACGAAAAAACGCTCAGTCTCTCTCCGGAGGGCAGGCTTTCCTGGCCAAACGGCACTATCAACCTGGGAACGGATGGCTTGCCGCTCATTAAATGGTACGGTCATGGCATCGACCGGAAAATTTATCCGAAAGTGTCGTTCTGGGATGTGGTTCTATCGGAGATCGTTCTGGAATGCCGGGAAAATCCGGCCTTGCCCGTCTGCAGGCAGCCCTGGCTCAAGCTCCCGGCAGAGCCACCGGTTCTTCCCTCCCGATTCAACAATCAATACGTGCTGGTGGGGAACACGCTTAACAATTCGGCAGACGAACACAAAACCATCTATGGCACACGCTACCATGGGGTCTATATTTTCGCCAATATTCTGGACAACCTGTTGCGGAATGATTTCGTGTATCCGGCGCCGGGCTGGGCCAATTGGCTGGCATTTTTCCTGCTGCCGCTGTTGATGGGGTTCGGCGTTTTACGCTACCCTTCGGTTTTGATCGGTTCCCTGCTGGCCGTGACCTTGGGGTTGGGCTATTTTCTGCTGTGCATGTACGCCTACAACGCCTGGAACATCTGGTTGATCGCGGTCAACCCCATGCTGGCCCTGCTGACATGTTTCGTCGGAGGGTATCTCTATCGTTTCGTCAATGAACGGCAAAAACGGTTGCAACTCCGTTATGCGTTCGGCAAATATGTCTCTCCCGCCGTCATGCAGATTGTCGAACGTCATCCGGAGAAGGTGACACTGGGGGGAGAGCGCCGGGAGATGAGCTTTCTGTTCTGTGATATCCGGGGTTTTACCACGTACTCGGATAACAACCCGCCCGAAGCCGTGCAGACCATGCTCACCCAGTACTTTTCGGTGATGAACCGGATTATCCTGCATGATTATCACGGCTCCATCAATAAACTGATTGGGGATGCCATCATGGCCTATTGGGGCTTTCCGTTGAAAGACGAGGATCATGCATTCCTGGCGGTATCCGCCGCTATGGCAATGCGGGATGCCATTCGGGAATGGCTACAGGATCCGGCGAATCCACCCATTAATATCGGGATTGGCATTAATACGGGCGAGGCGATGATTGGAAACGTCGGCTCGGTGGATTTTATGGACTTTACGGTCATCGGGGACGCCGTAAACGTGGCGTCCCGACTGGAAAGCGCCAATAAAGAATATGGGACCAACATCATCATTTCGGCGGCAACCTACCAGAAAGTCAAGGATCGCATCCAGGCCCGGAGCTTGGGGGATGCCGCCATTCGGGGGAAAGAGGGCCGAACGGAAATTTATGAGCCGCTCGATTTTTTGTAAATAAACATTTCAAAAATATATAAAAAAGCACTTTTGGAGATATTGAGTTTTTTATTTCCGAAAGAGAGCAAAACCCTATTGGTGACATTGCCCAAAAATTGGAGCTTTGGGTCAGGCTTTATGTTACGGAATATGGCATTCACAGCCGGGTTTCATTTGCATTTGCACTGTGGAGTTCGTAGCATAAACTCTACCATTACTTCACTCATTTAGCGGCAAATCGAATATATCAATCCGTTTAATTGAATAAGGAGACGAAGGTTTATGACCGCCATTCCCGCGCAACCCTTCATGTTTGGGCAAATCCAGCCCAAAAAACCCAGCCCAATCCTCGGATCAATTCTGGGAGCTACCCTGGCCGCAGCGTCCCCCATTGCCGCAAAGGCAGATACGTTTGTCCAAAGTGCCTTTGATGTCGAACAGACGTCCCAAACCAGCCAGACTAGCGCCAGTCAACTCCTGAAAAAGCCCCCGTTCGCACCGAAGGACGTCAACCTGTTCACGCCCCAGACCTACTCTTCGGCCCCCCCCATGGTACCTGCCGCCGCCCCCAGCACACCGGTCACGGAGCAACAGTTGCGCAGGAAGGTCAATGGAATATCCGGAGAGGATGGACTGAGGGTCATGAACGATTCGACCCTCAAGGCCAAAATACCGGATGTGCGCTTGCGGGCCGCATTGGCAACCCTGCCGGGCACCCCACTGGCAGGTGCAATTGATGCCATCAAAAGCAATGTATATTCTAGTGTTGAATTTGGCTCCCCTCCATCTGGCGATGCCGCAATTGCAGAATCAGTTGACGATGGAAACGGTCACAGAAAAATCATTGTCAATACAAAATATCAACACGAAGATATTCGTCTTTTAGGTCTTGCGGCAACTGGTCATGAAAGTCTGCATCAGGATAGCTCAGGTAGTAACCGGGAAGAATTAATCAACATTTCACTGGAAAGTTTGACCTATGCCCAATTCGTGAAGAAAGATCCCAACTTGGCCAGCAAAGGTACCGAGTTGACCCGCCGTGAGAATACCAGATTGATGGGGCTGCTCAACAGTCGGGATACGAACGGGCGGATCCATCTGTTGAGTGCGCAAGGTGACACGGTCTATCCGGGTACGACCAATTCGGATCCGCTGCGTTACTTCGGTCAGCGCTTCGTGGAGGCCGGCTTGGGCGCAGATACCCCAGGCAACGCGGCATTAACCCGCGCGGTGCGAGATGTGACCGGGCAGCGGGTATCCAACGCCAGCTTCAATGATGCCACCCTGAACCTGCTGGATCAGAACATCAACGATCTCAGTCCTAATGATTGGATCAAGGTGGCCAACGCACTCAAGCTGAACACCGGTGCCTGACTGAGAAGCCCTAGAGGCAGGCACTAGAAAGCCGTAATCAAACACAAAGAGCCAACCTACGGGTTGGCATCTTTGTGTTTGCCCCCGGAACCGGGCATCAATCATCCTGCGCAATCTGAAAGAACCGGAATCCACCGCCCCCTTGCCATCCCAAAGTAGTTCCAATGCCTCCCCGATCCTGTCCTTCCGCCACCTGCCTCAGTCGGGGGACGAGATGGGTCAGGCAATGCGGGCCATGTTCAATCATGATCCACTGCCGGCCCATCTTGTGGGCCACCGCGCCAGTTGTGCCGGAACCCGCGAAAGCATCCAGAATCCAATCTCCCGGCTGGGTCACTGCGCCCAGCAACACTTGGAGCAGCTTTTCCGGCTTGGGGTAATCAAACGCCCCTGCTGTGCCGAACAGTTGCCGACTCTCCTCGGTGGCGTCCTCGTAGGTACTCATCTGGTAATGGGCAATGTCCAGCAGGTTTTTCAGCTTCTTGGGCTCGCCCCCCGGTTTGATGTGATTGGGCCGAAATGGCACTTTGCTGATAATGATGGATTCTCCCGCTTGAATGACGGCATCCAGCTTCGCCTGGGAATATCGCCACTCCCCCTCTAGACGAAAAGGCTTCATATTAACACCATTTCGAACTTGGAACCGATCCAGCAACCGGGTCACAATCCGCCCCTCAGACATATCCTGAGGCTCATACCATCCATCCGGGCAACCAAAGCGCACCTTTCCCGCATCAAAATGCAGAAACCCCAAAGTATTCCCGGCGTTATTCAGCGGGTAACGCTTATCAACCGTGGTTTGGCCATAGATGAATGGGCCGGTCATCTGCCGGTTTCTGGCGTAGGCCAAAATAAATTCGGTCACGGAGCCCATGTTGCGGTCCAGAAAGGAGGGCTTTTTCTTTTTTTCCCACACCAGCGTGCCGCAAAAGTTTTGCCGACCGAAAATCTCGTCCATCAGCACTTTCAAATAGGCGCATTCTTCATCCCCGATGGAGACAAAAATCACCCCCTCTTCCGCAAGCAGGTCCTTCATTAAAACCAACCGTTCCCGCATGAAATGCAGCCAGCGGGTGTGTTCGAGATCATCGGGGTAATGGGTAAAGCGGTTGCCGGTGTTGTAGGGCGGATCGATGTAGATGCACCGGAGCCGCGCGCCAAACTCCGGCAGCAGCGCTTCCAACGCCATCAGATTATCTCCGTGGACGATACGATTGTCCGTGAAGGGTTCAGCACCGGCTGCCGGGGGGAGAAAGGATAATTCCGGCATTTCTTGCAGAGATCGGTTTGCAGCAAACTGCCTGCCGCCTGGACTTCCGCCTTCATTCAAAGTCTTTGCGATGATCCCAACCCCATTCTCCCAGATATCACCTCTTTATTATAAGCCGAGGAACCGCCCAGAGGATGGCTGGTTGGACCGGCAGACAAGAGCGCCGTTCTCCACAGGATTTGAGGCAGGCCCTGAGAATTTAGGGGAGGCGCGATTCTCATGTTCAGACTGAACGATCCATCACCACGATCGTTCCGGCGGCAAAATCGGCGATGCGTTTTTCCTGCTCGGTCGCCACCAGCATGATGGCGCTGATGCTGCCTGAAAACAGAATCATGTCCGCAAAATTGAACAGGCTTCGAATCAGCGCCGTCACGCCGTTAATCCGGCCCCCGCGAGCAGTAACGACCCGGATACCCAATAGCATCTTGCCGGGGGTCTTCCCGCCGGTGAGCGCGTGAAAACCCCAGTAATACAAGAAATCAGTGAGCACAACCAGTACGAAACAGGCACAGAGCAGCCCCACCGCAAGCGCCGGGTCGAGATCCTTCGCAAGCGCACCCAGCCCTACGAACCCTGCAAAGACAATTGCCAGATATACCCCCACGAGAATAAGCTGATCCAACAGCCGGGCCAAAACCCGCCGTGCGATGCCCGCCAGCGGCAGAGAAAGTTCCACCAGCTCAGGCGTCCAGATGCTATGATGTTGTTTCAAGAGTGGCAGACCCAAGGCTAGGCATCCTTTCATCTATGACTTCGCAGCAGGCTCCGGACAATACGCTTCCAGATGAATATAGGCAGGTTTTTGAAAAACTGAAGGGGTATGTTCACACTTCTTCACACGGAGGATTGAAAAACCAGCCGGTCGAGGAAATCGAGGCGTTCGCCCATCATTATTTGGTGGCCCTGGGCATGCTGAGCCGCATGCGAACCAATCCGGCATACCACGCTTTCATTCCAGCCTTCCAGCGGGCCCTGTTGGACGCCAACATCCTGCTCTACCCCGAAGAGCAAATGTCGCTGGAAAAAATCCGGCGATTCTGCTGGATACTGCTGCCGGCCCAGCTTTGGGAAAACCGCTGGCATTTTGTAGCCTCCACCACCATTTGCATGGCGGCCGCACTGATCGGTTTTCTGATTGTGTTGCAGAACTTCGAGATGGCCCCAGTGTTCATGCCGGGAGAATTGCGCTCCAGCCACGAACTGGAAGCATACTTGTTCTCTAACAACGCCCAATCGGAGATGCTGACCGCCGGACGCAACGGCAGCATGGAAGAGAAAGCGATGTTTGCCACATTTCTGATGGTCAACAACATTAAAGTGGCGGTACTGTGCTTCGTTACCGGGGTGATGTTCGGCTTGCCCACGCTGATTATTCTGGTGCAGACCGGCTTGATGCTGGGGACGCTCCCGGCTTTATTCATCCACGGAGATTTAACCGGGCTGGGCGCCTGGCTGCTTCCGCATGGGGTACCGGAAATCAGCGCCATTCTGCTGGCCGCCGGGGCCGGATTGAAGCTGGGATTTTCCATATTAAAGCCGGGCGCGGAGAAGACGGGCGCCCGTTTCCGGAAGGCCCTGTACAGCACCGGCAGTACGGTATTGGTTTGCGTGGGATTACTGGTGTGGGCCGGTCTGGTAGAATCCTTCGTGCGGCAAAGCCAGTTGCCCAACGAAGCCCGCTACGCCATCGCCGGTTTTTCACTGATTCCCATCGTGCTGGTCTTCATCCGGGCGTTCTTCGCACACCAAAGTTTACAAAATTCCAAGCCCTGAATTAAAGATTTCAGTTTTCCCGAAACGGGCCGATAAACCGATTAATCCACTCGTTTTTGCAACGGATGGGTCTTGTTTACCGGACACGAAAGTGGAAGACGCCCATGAGCACTCAGAATCCCCAGGCGACGCTACAGCAGGCATCCGTCATTGATATTGTCACTTTCGGATACAAGGCAGGCCTGAAATCCATCGGCCCCATCACCAAACTGATCCTGCCCATTATCCTGATGTATGCCATTAGCACCACCTGCGTTTACACCATTAGCAACGAGCTTAAAGCGGGTGTCCAGCCCGGACCGATTCACTGGGCTTTGCTGATTGGCATGGGGATTCTCAGTGTCATCTCCTGGGCAGGATATGTCTATCTGAGCTATCCGATTGCCCGCTATGTGCGGGATGCCTACTGGAACGAGACCGCTGAAAATTTGTATTCCTACCTGATTCCCCGCCGGAGCCTGCTGGGATGCTGGGGGATCGGGCTGCTTTGGGCCATGATGGCCATGCCGGTAGGTCTTGTAGGAATCATCGGCCTGCTGTTGCTGATCGTGCCCGGAGTTGCCGTCTTTAGTTACTACTACAGCATGTATAGCCTATTGATCGCGGGCTACCTGAGTGATCCGGACCGGGGTGTATTCGGCACCATCTCGGATATTTTTGCCCTGCTGAAGGGGAATTTCTGGCGGACGGTCGCCCTGGGCGTGATGACTTGGCTGATTTACGCCTGTATGTCCGGCGCGCTGATCGGTTTACAGGCGGGTTTGGAAATGCTGCAAGAATTTTCCCCCTCTCTGACCCGGAACCTGTGGTTCCCACTGGCGTACGGCACGTTGACGGGGGTGATTTGCTGGTTCTCGATGGCGGTGGGTCACGGCACGGTACTGTTCGTCATGTATCGGTACCTGTTCGATTTACGCGCCCGCGCCCAGGTTGCCGCCCCCATCGACATGGCCACCTACCAGGGCCGCTCCAATTCCAGCACCGGCAACGGGTAGGAGTACCGTATGCAGCCGAATCAACCGCCCCCGCGACCCGCCCCCTTGCTGGATACCGTAACCTACGGCTACAAATGCGCCTTCAAATTTGTGGTTCCGCTGGCCTTGCTGTGCCTACCGTATTATGCCCTGAGCGGGCTTATTGAATCGCTGAAGCTGGTATATCCGGAAACATGGCTGCATCAATTGGTTTCCGGCCTGATTAGCCTGTCCGGCGTCTGGGTTGGTTATGCAACGCTGCGATTTATCATAGATTGCTGCAACCAAAGGCCCCGACTCTCATTGCCTGAATATTACCTCATCAAAGCTAAAATGTTTTGGGGAATAATCGGTCTCAATATCCTGGGGATAGTTGCTACTGTGATACTGTGTGTTACCGGTTTTCTAGGTTTGTTCGTGTTGATTTTTGCCCTGGCATTTGCAGGAAAACTACTGGGAGTTATCGGCTCTCCGGATTGGAGCGTAGTCGGAATTGCCGGAATGGCCGTGATGGCTTTGCCATTGCTGCTGGCCTTTTTATATTTGAGGATTTGGTTTGATATGAGCATCATTCTGTTCATGGAAGCACCGGAAAAAGGAACAATCGCCGCTCTAAGACAAACCGTATTCCTCCTGAAAGGTCATCATTGGAAAACGTTTGTTCTGGCAATTGTTATTGGGATTCTTGCCGGTATTTTCTTTGCCCCTGGCTTTTTGATCGGAGCGTGCATTGGTCTCATCAAACAGTTCAGTCCTTCCATATTAATAAAAGCCTGGTGGATGCCTGTACTCCTGGGAAGCACACTGGCTATCACCTTCACATTCAACTATATCGGCAGCTACTGCGCCGGAGTCTTCGCGATATATCGTTATATTACGGATTTACGACTCCTTTCCGACCGGGAACATGAGGTCGAAGCATTCACAGTAGAGCGAGGTGTCTTTCCCAATAAAGCAAACGGGGAACCCAGGGCTTATGGATAACGACGCCATCCGCAAGGCGGCCAAAAAAGTCCTGGCGGATCCGGATTTCCAGCAGTATCAGGATCCCAACCCCTTTGCCGACCTGCTGAAAGCCTTGCGAGACATGTTCAAATTCGAGCTGCCCGAGGGATTGCATGGCGATCCGAAAATTTGGGAGCTGGTCGGATTGGGGCTGAAGGGTTTGCTCATCGTGCTGGCGGTGGTGGCCGTCGGATTTGTGCTGAAGTGGCTTTACGGGCGGTACTGTCAGCGTCGCCGTCCCCGGATCGAGGAACATATGGTCACCCAGGCCCAACGGTTGGAGGCCCAGGAGCTGTATGCCCGCCTGGCCGCGGAAGCCCTGCAAAGCCAGGATTACCGGCAAGCCATCCATTACCTGTTTTTGGCCTCGGTCAGCCAGGTGATCCGGGATTCCGCCTTCAACGGCGCCGAATTCATGACCAACCGCGAGATCGCGGGCGCCTCCGATTTTTCCCGTTTCGGCAATCCCCAGCAAATCAGCGGGCTGTTCAACACCATGATTCACTTCGACGAGCCCCGCTGGTTCGGGAATGCCAGCATTTCCGAGCAGGACTTCCGGCAATTCGACGGATTCTACAGCCAGTTTGTGGCCAGCACGAAGGCCACGGGAGGACAGACACATGCCTAAGCGCCTGCTCTGGTTCCTGGCGTCTCTGGCGCTGGTGATTGCCTTCAACATCGCCGCGCCGCTGCTGGACCGAGCCTCCCTGGAAAGCACCAGCGTGAACACCAGCCTGAGCGTAGCTCCAACCGGCTACAAGGGGCTGTATCTCCTGCTGAACCAACTGGAGAATCGGCCCGTAACGCTGTGGCAGCATTCCATTATGAATTTGAAGGCGGATCAGCCCCGCACCATCTGGCTTATGGAACCCGGTCAGGGCTTGTTTCATGACGGGGAACGCTATGCCGAACACATGCGGAAGTTGGTCCAGCAAGGCAACCACCTGGTTTTTGTCCTGGATAACAATCCACTGGATGAAGAACAGAAGCTAGAAGATGTGCTGAAGGCCATCAATAGTTGGTTTGACCTCTCGCTGGAAACCAAGTTTCTTCATGGCAGCATGGATATTGCCGTGACCAGTCACTTCAAGACGCGCAAAATCCGCAGCCTGGCCTACAAGACCTTGGAGAAACCGGCGGCAGCCAAGTTCATGTGGCGGACTCGGCATTTCGACATCGATCCCAGCCCGGAGGTTTTCACTGCCCAAAGCGTCGGCCAGGGAAAAGTGCTGCTGGAAACGCCGGACGGAGAACCGCTGGCCATCCGGTTTACGCAAGGTAAGGGATCCGTGACGGTATTTCCGAACAGCTTTTACTTCAACAACGCCCAACTGGCACGCGGAGACAACGCGGCCCTGGCGGTAGCCTTGCAGGAGTTGACGACAGAGACTCCGGAGACGCTGTTTGAAGTTTACTCCAGCGGCTTCAACGAGAACCGGGATTTCATCACGTATCTGGCCACCGGCAAGGGGATTGCTTTCCTGGTGACCATCATCCTACTGCTGACCGCATTTTGCATCTGGATCATGCAGCAGCCACTGCGGCGCCAGGAGATGCGGGCCACCAGCGACGAGCGTTATTTTACGCAAGAGGTTTTTATCGACTCCCTGGCCCGGCATTACCTGGAAACCCGTGATTGGAACGCACTGTATGACAAAATGGCGGGGCAGTTCCGCCGGGAAATCGATCGGCGTTATCCGGGGCTTCCGCTGGAACAGCAGATTGCCCACATGGCCGCCAATCCGTTTTTCAACGTATCGGACGAGGCGCTTTCCGGCGTGTTTGCTAAAATCGATGTAGGTTCGGAGAGTGAATTCGTCCGGAGAAGCCGAAATCTGCTGGAAATCCGGAATCAAGTGAGTTTGCATAAAGGGAGCGGCCATGAGCATGTCACACCCGGTATCGCCCGTCACGGGGTCACAACCCGCGTCTCATGATTTACAAAATTCTGATCTTCAGCGGCTGGTTGATCCCATCCGCCAATGGCTCTTCGGGCTGGAAGACCCTATTGAGCATGCTATCATCGCCCTGCTCTGCGGTGGACATGTGCTTTTTGAAGGGCCACCCGGCACCGCGAAAACCATGCTGGTGAAGTTGCTGGCCCACAGCGTGGCCTGCCCCTTCAAGCGGGTGCAATTCACCCCGGATCTCATGCCCGCCGACATCATCGGCACCAACGTGTTCAACCAGGAAAAGCATTGCTTCCAGTTCAATCCCGGCCCGCTGTTCACCACGTTTTTGCTGGCGGACGAGATTAACCGGGCGCCCGCCAAGACGCAATCCGCGCTGCTGGAATGCATGCAGGAGCGCCAGGTGACCGTGGACGGAACCGAGTACGAGTTACCGGCTATTTTTACCGTATTCGCCACCCAGAACCCGTTGGAGCAGGAAGGCACCTACCCGCTGCCGGAAGCCCAGCTGGACCGTTTCCTGTTCAAAATTCTGTTTCCGTATCCGGACCGCAATGCGCAGGTGGATGTGCTGCGCCGCCACCACAACCAGGAAAGCCAGAGCCACGATGTGAAAGTCTCACCCGTATTGCGGGAAAGCGATATCCTGGAACTGCGGGCGCAGGCCAACGCGGTGGAAGTACAGGACAGCATTCTGGAATATGTGGCCGATCTGGCCGAGCAAAGCCGGGAACATCCCAGCATCGCCATCGGGACCAGCCCACGGGCGTCCATTTTGTGGGTGAAGGCCGCCAAAGCCAAGGCATTTTTGGAAGGCCGAAATTATATCATCCCGGATGATATCAAGGCGGTGGGCAAGCCGCTGCTGCGCCACCGGTTAATCCTCTTTCCGCAGGCCGAACTGGAAGGCTTGACCGTGGACAACCTGATTGATGAGCTGTTCCTGAAAGTCATGCCGCCGCGCTGATGAAAAAGCCCGCCGACCACCGCTGGACCCCTTCGGGGCGGCTGTTCGTCATCCTGACGATTCTCGGGCTGGCGGCCATCGGCTGCTTTCTGTGGGATTGTCTGGCCTTGCTGTGGATTGGGTCGCTGCTGACGCTAACCGCGCTGCTGTCCTGGGAGTGGCGCTGGCTGCGCACGTGCCAATTGGAAATGATTGAGCATCGGTTCAATCATCAACCCACTGTCCAGCGGGCCTTTTGCCTAACATTGGCACTTAAAGCCTTTGTGCCCGGTCGGGTGCGTTTTGCGGTGGAAGCCATTGAAAGCGATTTATTCCGCCTGGAGCGGTTGCAGCCGGAAATTGCGATGGCTGACGCGGAACTCACGGCGACGTGGGAACTGACCGCCAAAGAACGTGGGAACATTGAATGGCCGGGCGCGGTGATTGGCTATCGCACCCCGCTGGGGCTGCTTGCCAAATGGCAAACCCTGCCGCCGGTGCCCGTGAAGGTGTATCCCAAGCTGAACCACAGCTTGCAGACTCTGCTGAACCCCAACATGCTGCTGGAGCAACTGGGCCTGAAAACCTCCCGCTTCCGCCGTGCGGATCAGGTGTTTGAATCGCTGCGCCCGTACCAGCTGGGCGATAATTACCGGCACATCGACTGGAAAGCCTCAGCCCGCTCCAATTCATTGATCACGCGGGTTTTTCAGATGGAGCAGCATCATAATATCCTGGTCTGCCTGGACAGCAGCCGGTTGATGGGGACTCTCACCGAGGGCATCTCCAAGCTGGACTGGGCCATCGAGGCCAGCCTGCATCTGGCCTATCTGGCGGATTACCTGAAGGACCGCATTGGGTTGATGGTGTTTTCCTCCGGCGTGGATCAGTGGGTAAAACCCCACAAACAACCGGTGGAGGCGTTTTTAGGCAGCGTTTATGACGTGAAGAGCCAAATCGTGGAAGCGGATCTGAATGTGGTCTGCGCGAATATCCTGGCCCAGCAACGCAAGCGTTCGCTGGTCATTTTCCTAAGCGATTTCATGGACGCCTCCAGCCTGCAACCGTGTTTGCCCGCGTTCGCGCATCTCAACCGCAAGCATTGCAGCCTGTTTATCGGGATCGAAGACCCCGCCTACCGTCGGCATCTGGGAGAGTCAGCCCGGATGGAAACCGCCATGGACCTGACCCGGCGCACTGTGGCCCAGGATTCCATGAACCGACGTGAAGCCGTGCTGCAAGAGCTTCGAAGGATGGGCCTGAAAGCAATCACCACCGCCCCGGAAGACCTGGTCCGGCGCACCGTGAACGCCTACCTGGAAATCAAGGCGACAGGCGTTATATAAAGCGCTCTATAAAAAGGGACCGGACTCATCCGGCCCCTGTATACTTTCTCCCCCTCCAATCACCCAGGGAAAAGCACTAACCACTCCAAAACAATCCTTTGCCACCAACGGCACAACGACTCATACTCTTATTATTGGATACAGGCGCTCAACAAGCACCGCAAATCAGTAATTGGTCGTCACCGACATCTTAAACGCTCCCGTTCCCTAAGCTGGCCCCATTATTTGCTTGGACTACCCACTTGCAGAAAACCCAATTTTTTCCATTTGGCGCTATAACAACCGATATATTTTACAATCCTAAATAAATCATTAGGATATAAAAACACCCTATAGTAAGATCGCTCCGCCCACAGCGATGCATGACACAGCCACGGTTACCGATAAAAACCGGGGTTCGATCTGAGCAGGTAAGCTTGCATGGCGTTGTCCGACGAGCAGTGCTGGAGCAACCCGGGGACATACAAAAAATAAAGCCCTCGGGATAGCCTTTTTGGCGAAGTCGGGATAGTAGACAAATGAGGAATAGCGGGCAGCTCACGTTTGCTTTTTAATCACAAGCGAAACAAGTGGTGTCCTGTTTTTGAAGCAACCAAGGAGGATGATGATGTCATCCAAACTGGCCCAACTGAACGATTACCGGAAGACAAAAACGCGTGCCCGCGTGTTTAGCGCACTGGATCATCTTTATTGGGAAGTGCTGACCCGCCTGGAGGACGAAGCCGGCCGTATCGATCCCGAGGAGATGGAAGAATTCCTGGTGCAGGTGTTAGGCGACCATCTGGTCGGGGATCTGGAAAGCATGCGGGAGGTGAATCAGCTGGATGAGAACTACCGCCGCTTTGACAGTCGGCTGAGGAACTGCCTGCACCACAAAATACTCTCACTCGGACACTTTGAGGGACTCCGTATCCGGTAAATATGCCCTTAATCCGGACGGATACCTTTCCAGGAGCATTGGGTGAAGGTGTGAGTATAAACGGGGGACCTGAAATTTTGTCGCAATCGCCAATATTTTTCGGATGATCCGGTTTGAAAATCGGTAATTGTGGCAATAGAGATATAGATCCGGTTAAACGATGCGGGTCAGCCGGAAGTATGATTTTTCCTCCGGAATCCGGCTGAGACTTCGGAGACCGGCGAAAAATATTATAGAATCGGTTGATCCTATCCCTGTTGATTGCCCTCGAAAGCGCTCGATGAAAAAAAGATTTTACGACCAAAACCCAAGTGTATCGCAGGCTATTGAGCTGCTCCTGATTTTTCCGGAGGACATGCAGGCCGTTATTGCCGACGGACTTTCAACCATCGCGGAACAGGAATTCCGGGCCAACGAGATGATCAACGATTTCAAATCCATGGGCTCGGACAAGGTGCTGGCGCTTTACAAATCCAAGCAAAAGAAGCGCAAGTACGATAAAAACCCGACCGTCCACCGGGCCATGAACTACATGATGATTCTATCTCCGGAGAACCGGGTGGTTATCTCCAAGAAAATCCTGGAAATGATCACCTTTTTGCAGGACTACCTCATCACCTGCAAGAATCTGACCACTGCGCCCTCCATGAATGGGGTCGAGCGAATTCGGGATGTTTATGTGCAATTCGGTTCAGACGATGCCCGGCACTTCTTGGCGGCCATGGAAGAGGAATTTATGAACAAATTGCAGGGTCTGGAGATGACGCCCAGCCGTCCAGCCGCCGGGGACGAGCAAAAAGAGATGGTCATCATCACCGAAGAAATTACCGTGGAAGGCCTCGGCATGAAGATCAAGGGCGATTTCCGGTAGTCGATTCTAACGGGGGCGGATGGCATCGGCCAGCATATCGGCAGCACACTGGAACACAGGGTCGCCGTCGCAGACCAGCACGGCTTCCACATCCAGCCCGGCCAAACGCTGAAGCCCACGAAGGGCAGCCTGCTTGTCGGCATACTTGTCATCCGGCAGCATGGACAGCTGCTGAAATGGCTTCCCAATCAGCACGTCACCCAGAATGAGCAGCTTTTGCTCCGGATTGTACAGGGCGCTTTCACCGGGGGATTTCTGGTGCTCCAGGTGAATGGCCCGCCAGCCGCCGGGAAAACAGTCGCAGTCCCGGTAAGTCCGGTCGGGCGGAATCGCCATGTGCGGGGCGTCCAATTCGGGAGCGAGAACCGGAATACCGAAGCGTTGCTTGAAGTCGGCGGCGGCTCGCTCATGGTCCCGGTTGGTGATGATAATCAGCCTGGGATCAGGGAACGGGGTCATGCCGTCCAGAACTTCCGGCCCGGCGCAGGGCGGATCCACGATGAAACTATCGTTAGGACCGGTTTGAACCAGGTACCCGTTGAAGTCCAGTTCCTTCTCTTCCGAGTAAACCGACCACATCCAGACACCTTCGGTTACGCCATGCGGGAAATTCCGCTCATGCAACGTGAGATGCATCGATTTGTATCGCTGCGGATGGTGGTGTTTTTCCATAATCTGGCCCCTCCTTCAGTCAAGCAACACTATACAACTGAAGTTGCTAGCCAACTACTAAAAAAAAGGACCTTTAAATGGCTTGGTTACGATTTCAAAAAGCTTAAAATAAGGAGTTAAAGCAGCCCGCCACAGGCGATCTCTCAACGGTTCTTTCTTTTTGGAAGAGGTTACTGGAGCAGCACTTGGCTCAACCTGATTATCACCGGATTCCGTTGGACGGCGAGAAACGCCAAAAGTCAGAGCGGGGGCATACACGGATTTTTGAACTCTCATGGGATGACCTTTCAAAGTAACTGATATTTAAAGGCTAGTTGAGCTATTTTGTGCCAAATTCAAAACAAATGCAAAATTCAAAATGAAAGTTTGATTAATTTTTAACAAAAATTCCTACATACTGACTGTACAACTTTGTAAGTTGGGCTTGCCAAATACCACGCGCGTTTACACATAGGTTCACTGGTGTGTGCGGTTGTCGCGAGTAGGGAGAAGTTGTCCGGTGGGGCGATTTATGCCATTATGTCTTGCACAGGTCCCTGAGAACGAGTGCAGAGTATGGTATCCACGGAAAGTATCTCCCCAGGCGGAAAGACATTACATGTTGCGGTGGTGGGTTGCGGCTACTGGGGCCCAAACCTGATCCGCAATTTTTATGAAAACGACCAGGTCGAACTGGTGGCGGTCTGTGATTTGGACCCCGCGAGGCTTTCCCGGATGGGAAAACGCTACCCCAGTGTCCAGCTGACTTCCAGTTACCAGGACTTGCTGGATAACCCAAACCTGGACGCCATTGCCATTGCCACACCGGTGCATACCCATTACCCGCTGGCCAAAGCGGCGCTGCAAGCCGGCAAGCACGTGCTGGTGGAAAAGCCCATGTGCATGACTTCGGCAGAATGCATGGCGCTGATTGCGCTGGCCGAAGAAAAGCAATGCACCCTGATGGTGGACCACACCTTTGTTTATCACGGCGCGGTGAAGCGCATTAAAGACGAAGTGGCCAGCGGCGCGCTGGGAGAGCTGCTGTATTTCGACTCCGTGCGGGTGAACTTGGGCCTTTTCCAGAGCGATATCAACGTGGTGTGGGATTTGGCCCCGCATGATCTGTCCATCATGGACTACATCATCGGCAAGACGCCAATTTCTATCCAGGCCAGCGGTGCTTGCCACGCGGGCAACGGGATGGAGGACATCGCTTACATTACTGTGAAGTTTGAGGATAATCTCATCGCCCACTTCCATGTCAGCTGGCTGTCTCCCGTAAAAGTGCGCCAGGTGCTGGTGGGCGGCACCAAAAAGATGATTGTCTATGATGATCTCGAACCCATGGAAAAGGTGCGCATTTACGACAAGGGCATCACCGTGGAGCAGCCCAAAAGCGAAGAAGAGCGCTATTCGAATCTGATTGGCTATCGCGTTGGTGACATGATGGCCCCGGTGCTGGATGCCACGGAAGCGCTGAAGCACGAAGTGGCCCACTTTGTGGACTGTGCATTAAACGGCAAGCAACCCATTACGGATGGCCAGGCCGGGCTGCGGGTGGTGCAGATTCTGGAAGCAGCCAACGAGTCCATTCGTACCGGCCAAGCCGTGATGATTAACGCGCAGGAGGCGGTTTCATGAGCCAGGCTCAATCGTATCAGGCCGGACCCTTGCAGAAAATCGCCCCGGACGTGCAAGTGGGCGAGGGTGCCAAAATTTATGACTTCGTGAACCTGTACGGCTGCACGATTGGTCGGGATTCCAAGATCGGCACTTTCGTGGAGATTCAGAAAAACGCCCGCATCGGTGACAACTGCAAAATCTCCAGCCACACGTTCATTTGCGAAGGCGTGACCATTGAGGATGATGTCTTCGTGGGACATGGCGTGGTGTTCATTAACGATCCGTATCCCCGCGCCACTGTGGAAGGCGGCGGTTTACAGACCGAAGCCGACTGGAAAGTTCATCCCACGGTCGTCAAACGCGGTGCCTCCATCGGCTCCGGCGCAGTCATCCTGTGCAACGTCACCATCGGCGAAAAAGCCCTCATCGGCGCGGGCGCGGTCGTCACAAAGGATGTCCCTGCGGGCGCTACAGTCGCGGGCAACCCGGCCCGGATGATGCATCAGGCTGAAACGGCTGTGGCAAAATAATGCAAAACTTTCTTCTCTCACATTCCGAATTAGATAATGAGCTGGAAAGGAAATGCTAAGGGGATGAATCGGGTCATTCTTTTACTTTTATTACTTTGCATTCCTGCTGTGTGGGCAGAGGAGGCCTCTAAATGCGGGCCTGCGCTAACCCCCTCAATGTATCCAGGCATAGAAAATAGTTCTAGCTATCGGGAAGCAGAAATTATGGTCAGCCTTTGTAAATTGACTGAAATGGTAGTAGCCAACAAAGGATTATCTGACGCTATGAATGAAGCTATAATCACCAACCTGCACGGTAATACTCAGATTTTATCTAAGAGAATAAACGAATTAGAGTCCCGTATTGAGAAGCTAGAAGCCCAACAAGAGGCCTCTAATAAATAAGAAACAAAGGTTTTAATTAGATGCAACTCAAGAATAAAAAGATTCTAGTCACTGGCGGGGCCGGGTTTATCGGCAGCAACTTGGTGGATGCGCTGGTCAAAGAGAACGACGTGATTGTGCTGGATGATTTTTCCACCGGCAAACGGGATAACCTGAAGGACGCGCAAGCCTCCGGGCGGTTGCAACTGGTGGAAGGTTCGATTCTGGACAAGGAGCTGGTTCAGTCGCTGGTTCGCGATGTGGATGTGATCTATCATCTGGCCGTGCAATGCCTGCGCGTGTGCTTCGATCGCCCGCATTACGTGCATGAAGTCAACGCCACCGGCACGCTCAACTTGCTGGAAGCGGCGCATCGGCTCAACCCCAAGCTGGAGCGTTTTGTGTACTGCTCCTCTTCCGAAGCCTACGGCACCGCGAAAACCGTGCCCATGAACGAAGACACCCACCCAGTGGAACCCACCACGGTGTACGGCGCGAGCAAGCTGACCGGAGAGCTGTATACACGGGCCTACCACACCACATATGGCATGCCTGCCATGATCCTGCGGCCATTCAATACCTACGGCTACCGCGAGCACTACGAGGGCGCCAGCGGCGAGGTAATCCCGCGCTTTGTCGTGAGGATTCTCAACAACCTTCCGCCCATTATCTTCGGCGATGGCTCGGCCACCCGTGATTTTACCTTCGTGAGCGACACGGTGGAGTCTCTCATCCGGGCCGGAGAGTGCGATGCCTTTATCGGGCAGGCGGTGAACCTGGCCTACGGGCAGGAAGTGAGTATCCAGGAAATCGCAGGGCGTCTGCTGAAGCTGCTGGGCCGCGAAGATTTGCAGATTGAATGGCAGCCGGAGCGGCCTGGGGACGTGCACCGGCATTATGCCGACGTCGCCCGCCTGCAAGCCGGGACCGGCTACAAGCCAACCATTGATATTGAGGCAGGGCTGAAGCGTTACGTTGACTGGTTCCGGGCAAACTACCCCGATCCGGCCGCGCTGCTGGCCGAGTGCCAAACTGAAAACTGGAAACTGAACGAGGGAAGCCATGCCAAAGCACCCGCCACAACCCACGCCTGAAATGCTAGATGGTTACAGCCATGGGATCCCGGCCAACCCCTGGAACCCTCATGCCTGGGTGCGAAACGAGCCCGATATCAGTGAAGACACCTGGATTGGCGCCTTTACCCTGATTGACGGCAGCGGCGGCCTGACCATCGGCAAGGGCTGCAATGTGAGTTGCGGAGCGGCTATCTTGACCCATAACACCGTCAAGCGTTGCGTCACGGAACGGGCCTATAATCAAATCGATTACGCGCCGACGGTTATTGGGGATTACGTGTTCATCGGCGAGAACGCAACCATCCTGATGGGCTCGAATATCGGCCATCACAGCGTCATTGGGGCAGGCGCCGTGGTGCTGGAGCACACCGAAATTCCGCCCTATTCCCTGGTGGTTGGGGTTCCGGGCCGTGTTGTTCGTTCATTAGAGAGTGAGATTGAGCAATGGAAACAGGAATGGACACCGCAAAACGCAGCATCCCCATCGCCAAGCCGACCGTAACCGACGGCGTCATCGAGCTGATGGAAGAAGCCCTGAATTCGGGCTGGGTTTCCATGGGGCCGCTTACGCAGCGGTTTGAGCAACTGGTATGCGATTACACCGGGGCAAAGCATGCGGTGGCCATGAATTCCTGCACCAGCGCGATTCACATCGCCATGCTGGCGCACGGTATCGGGCCGGGAGACGAAGTACTCTGCCCCTCCTACAGCTTTATCGCCACGGCCAACGGCATCCGTCATGCCGGAGCCGAGCCGCGCTTCGTGGATATCGACCCCGAGACGCTGAACATGGATCCAGGCAAGGCGGAGGAACTGATCCGGGATGATTACACACCCGAGTTGCGGCATCGCAAAAGCGGACGCACCCTGAAGGGCATCCTGCTGGTGCACCAGGTTGGTCTCCCGGCCGACATTGACGCCTTTGCCGAACTGGCCCGCAAATACAACCTGGTGCTGATGGAAGATAACGCCTGCGGGCTGGGCTCCACATATAAAGGTCAGCCCTTGGGCTGCTCCGGCTATACAAGCATGCTCAGCTTCCATCCGCGCAAAGTAATTACCAGTGGAGAAGGCGGTATGCTGCTGACGGACAACGAAGCCATCGCCGAAAAAGCCCGCGTGCTACGAGCGCATGGCATGTCCATTTCGGATCTGGTGCGGCACAACGCCAGCAGTACGCTCTACGAGAGTTATGAAGTGGTCGGCTACAACTATCGATTGACCGATCTCCAAGCCGCGCTGGGCATCCGGCAGATGGAGCATATCGAAGACTTCATCCAGCGGCGCTGCGCAATAGCCGCCCGGTACAACGAGGCATTTTCCGGTTTCGAGGAAATCGCCTTGCTGGCGCCCCCAGACTATGTCACCCGCTGGAACTATCAGTCCTACCCCATTCGCCTGCTGAACGGCAACCGGGAAATTCGGGATCGGTTCATGCAAACATTGCACGAGGCAGGCATTTCAACCCGTCGTGGGATCCCCCCGATTCACCAGGAGCCAGTCTACGCGCAGAATTTGACACTGCCGAATACGAAAACGGTTTCCGAAACGTCGCTCTTCCTGCCGATTTACCCGACAATGTCTGATGATGATGTGGATTACGTGATTGAGCATGCCCGCAAAGCGATCGCCCAATGGTCCTCTCAGCGAAGCGCCGCCCGGTAGAAAGCGCTTCAGCGGGTGCCGCGTTTTTCAAAGGTGACGGAAACCGGCACCGGGTTGGTGACAATATCAAAAACGGGTGAACGCTGCTGGGCCAGTTCCACCAGCTCCTGGAGATCCTGTTCGGGTGCGTCGGATTCGATTTTGAATTTCACCCGGATGCCTTCATAGCCGTTTCTGACCGCTTCGGACAGGCCCAGAAAACCCCGGACATCCAGGTCGCCTTCCAGTTCGGATTCCACGGATTTGAGCGGAATGCCCCGCGCTGCCGCCTGGGCAACCAGAGACGTGGTGAGGCAGCCGGAGAGGCCCACCAGGATATACTCAACCGGATTGGCGCCCAGGTTTTCCCCGAGGAGAACGGGCGGCTCATCTTCCTCGAAAATCATGGTGCAGTCGCGGGATTCGTCCGGGATTCCCGCCTCGTAAAACTCCTTGACGGAGGCGCGGTTATGCGTCCCGTTCACCCAGCGATTCTTCGTCCTGAATTTGAACCGGGCCAGCTCCGGGTGCTCCTGAACCGTGCTGATCGTGGTTTGCAGATTGTCCAAATCAATACCGTTGAGCCTTTGCGCAACCATTGCTTCCTCCTTCCGTCGGGCCTATGACAGCCCTCTTGCAGCAGCAAGACAATGATCCCGCCTGGTGTCGGGATGTTCAATCGGTCAATCGGATATTAACGAAGCTCAAGGGTTCTGGGCAGGCTGATGGCTGGCGCATGCTCCGTGCTTTTTTCAATGAAATACAGCTTGCGTTGGCGGGTTTCCTCCAGCGTGCGCCAGAGGTATTCACCCATGATGCCCAGCATGGCCATTTGCAGGCCACCGATAATCAGGACTACCACCATAATCGACGCCCAGCCCTGGATGGGCTCGCCGAAAATCGCGACCCCCATGACCCAGAGCGCGTATAACATCCCCAAGGCGGCAACGGCAAAACCCATTACCGTCATGACTTTCAGTGGAATCCCGGAGAAAGCGATCACCCAGTCCTTGGCCAGCCGCATGCGTGCCCGAAACCGCCATTTCGACTTTCCGATCTGGCGCTCCCGCCGCTCGTATTCCACATAATCCTGTTGGTATCCGATCCACGCGACCAGCCCGAAAAGCGAGGAATTGGCTTCCTGCAAGCTGTTCAGGGCGTCCACCACCCGACGATCCAGCAGGTAAAAATCCGCCCGGCTGAGATCGATGCTGCCCTTGCTTTCGGTCAGCATCGCCAGCATTTTGTAAAACAGCAGGCTAAAGCTCTTGAGCAGAAAGCTTTCACCGCTGCGCTCATAGCGCAGTCCCCAGACAATATGCGCGCCGGTTTGCCACTTTTCCAGCATCGCCGGGATGGCCGCCGGATCCTCTTGTCCATCTGCGGAAATACAGAGGATTGCGTCCCCGCAGGTCGCGGCGAGCCCGGCCCGAAGCGCGATATGGCTCCCACTTTGACGACTGAGCCGGAGACAGTGAACACGCGAGTCCTGGATGGCTTCCAATGCCTCGTACATCGGCTCTGTGGAATGATCATCGACTACGATAAACTCGTAATCCGTAACGAGAGGGGTTTGCTTCAGCACCTCGGCCAGCCGGGGCAGGGTTAAACGGATATTCTCGGTCTCGTTGAAAGCCGGGATGACCACAGAAAGCTTCATTGCCGGTCATTCCCGGAATTGTTGGCCGTCTGGTTATGCAGGTTGCAGCTCATCGCTCTATCACATCATTCATCCACTCGTGTGGGTCATTATATCGCAATCATCAATAGTCGGGATCGGCATTCGAAATCGGAGTTCCGAACGGGATAACGCTTTTACCGCCCATAATCCGAATGTTTCGGGGTTAACAGTCGGCGCCGCATGGGATGTTCTCGGAGTCCCAATGGCATGGAACGGCTGTAAGAAGCTCATTCATTTAAAGGAAATTTGTTTGCCTGCCCCCCAACCGGGGCATTGAGTGGGTGTACAACCAGAACTCTCTTTTGGTATCAGTGGATTCGACTATTTAATGGAGTCGGTTCCTGGCTTCGAGGAATTATGCTGATATGAAGGCGTAGTCGTGTGCTCGAAGTCAAAGTTCAGAGTTTCTCCGAACAGCCGCTCCAAAAAATACATCCTGGTTTGAAATCAATTTTTTGGACCGCCCAGAGGACCCGGAACCAGGTGAGTGAAAAAGAGCCCAATGTAGCAACCGATGAGGTAGGCGTGAAGCGATATGAGTGAACAGATCCCTTATCCGCAAAGCATTAATGCCAGTAAATTCATGCCCGAAGGTATTCCCCTGAGTGCCAAATACGGCCTGCCCACCGAGGTCAAGTTCTGCAAGACTTGCGTGATTTCCAACCAGCGGCCCAATTCCGCGGTGGAGTACCAGCACACCAAGGACTCCAAGAAGGCCACCATCAACTTTGATGCGGAAGGCGTCTGCGATGCCTGCCGACAGGCCGAGCGCAAGCATCAGAAAATTGACTGGACACAACGAGAAGCGGAATTACAGGAACTTTGCGACCGGTATCGCAGCAAAGACGGCTCTTATGACTGTGTCGTCCCCGGCTCCGGCGGGAAAGATTCTTTCTATGCGGCTCACATGCTGCGCTACAAGTACGGGATGAACCCGCTGACCGTTACCTGGGCGCCGCATATCTATACGGAATGGGGCTGGAAGAACTTTCAGGCTTGGCTCCACGCCGGATTCGACAACTTCCTGCACACTCCCAACGGGCGCGCTCATCGGTTGCTGACCCGTCTGGCGGTGGAGAAAATTTTCCATCCCTTCCAGGCGTTCATCTTCGGGCAAAAATCGTTGGCCCCCAAAATGGCCCTGCTGCATAACATCCCGTTGGTCTTCTATGGCGAGAACGAGGCCGAATACGGCAATCCCGTCGGCGATAACGAAACAGCCAAGCGGGACTGGGCCTACTTCACGGCCGAAGACAAGTCCAAGGTCTACCTGGGTGGCACCTCCATCGAGGAGCTGATGACCGGTTACGGGCTCACCAAGGCGGACCTGGAGCCCTACATGCCCGCCAATCCGGAACAGATTGAGCAAAAAAAGGTGGAAGTCCATTATCTCGGCTACTATCTCAAGTGGCACCCGCAAAGCTGCTATTACTACGCCGTGGAGAACGGTGGCTTCCAGGCCTCGCCGGAACGCACGCCGGGGACTTACAGCAAGTACAACAGCATCGACGACCGCATTGACGACTTCCACTACTACACGACGTACATCAAGTTCGGCATTGGCCGGGCCACCTACGATGCGGCGCAGGAAATCCGCTCGCGCGACATCACCCGCGAAGAGGGCGAGGCCCTGGTGAAACGCTTTGACGGCGAGTTCCCGGAGCGCTTCGCCGAAGAAGTATTCCAGTACCTGAGCATTCCGGAAAAAGAATTCCCGGTGGCCTCCCGGCAGTTCGAGCAGCCCATCATGAACCGGGAATACTTCGACCGACTGGCGGACACCTTCCGCTCCCCGCATCTGTGGATGAAGAAAAACGGCGTGTGGGAGCTTCGGCACAAAGTGTGGGAAGCCTCCGCGCAGACCGGCAGCACAATGGCGGCCAGCCAAGTCGCCACAACGCCGTAATCCGATGCTGCAACGCCGTCTGATCGCCCGCCTGGACATCAAGGGGCCGAATCTCGTCAAAGGCATCCACCTGGAAGGCCTGCGCGTGATGGGGCCGCCCCAGGAATTTGCAGAGCGCTACTATGAGCAGGGCGCGGCGGAACTGCTGTACATCGATATCGTGGCCAGCCTGTACGGGCGAAACAACCTGACCGATATCGTGAAACAGACGGCGGCCAACGTGTTCATCCCCATTACGGTGGGCGGCGGCATTCGCTCGGTGGATGATGTGAAGGCGCTGCTACGCTGCGGGGCGGATAAAGTGGCTATCAACACGGCAGCCATCAAGCGGCCCGAACTGATCCAGGAAGTTGCCCACCGCTTTGGTTCGCAATGCATGGTGCTTTCCATTGAGGCCAAGCAGCAGGCACCTGGAAAATGGGAGGCTTACACGGATAATGGACGGGAGCGCACCGGCGTGGACGTGATTGAATGGGTCCAGCGCGGCGTTGAACTGGGTGCGGGCGAAGTCCTGCTGACTTCGGTGGACCGGGAAGGCACCCGCAAGGGCTTTGATGTCGAATTGGTGCGCGAAGTATCAACCCGCGTCAACGTGCCGGTCATCGCCAGCGGCGGGCTGGGCAGCACTGAACATCTCACCGAAGTGGTCGCCAAAGGCCGGGCGGATGCCGTAGCAGTCGCGGATGCACTGCATTACAACCGCATTCCGATGGACGAGATGCGGGCGGCGCTAAGCAAGCTGCCAGCGGGGATTACCGGATGAAAGGGAAGCGATGAGCAACCGGGTATCAGTCGTCGATTACGGTATGGGTAATCTGTTCAGCGTTTCCCGAGCCTTGGAAGCCTGCGGCGCGGAACCGGTGCTGGTGGACACCCCTGAGGCCATCATTGATGCGGATATTCTTATTCTGCCCGGAGTGGGCGCTTTTGCGGACGGCATGGCCGGTTTGCGGGAGCGGAACCTGGTGGAGCAACTGAAGGTTTACGCAAACAGCGGTCGGCCGATGCTGGGCATTTGTCTGGGTATGCAAATGATGCTGGAAACCGCCGAGGAATTCGGAACCCATGAAGGGCTGGGACTGATCCCAGGCCGGGTGGTGGCAATCCCACCGGTAGGAGTAGATGGTCAGCCTCATAAAATCCCGCACATCGGCTGGAATGACCTGATGAAACCCTCGGGCGCCGAAGATTGGCAAGAAACCATTCTGGCCGAGACGCCTGAAGGTGCGCGCATGTACTTTGTGCATTCTTTCATGGCCCAGCCGAGCGACGAAAAAGCCCGTTTAGCCGATTGCGATTACAACGGCCAGCGCATTTCCGCCGTGGTTAAGGCCGGTAATGTCTACGGCACGCAATTTCACCCGGAGAAAAGCGGCGCCCTCGGCCTGCAAATCCTGCGGAATTTCATCGGCCTGCGGCGTCTTTCCCGGACTCCTGTCTGAGCGCGCTCAGTAAGTAAGCTGCTTTTGAAGCAACGCCGCGTTGAACGTGGTGTTTGAAAGCACGGCCAGGAGTTTTTCCGCGCAATGACCATCCCCGAAAGGGTGCTCGCCATTCTGGAGCGCTTGCCTGAAGGCATCATCCCGCAGCACCCGATCCAGCATTTGCTGGATAGCAGGGGCATCCTGAGGGACATCCACCCCATTTTTTCCGCGCTCCCGACCAGCCTGACGCTCGCCCACATTGATGCACGGCACCTTGAAAAAGGCGGTTTCCAGCAAGCCGCTGCTGGAATTGCCAATCACCAGCGTGACATGACGCAGGATATTCAGGTAGCGCTCCCGGCCCAGGCTTTTTACCACATGGAAGCCTGGTTTCGCTTTGAACGCTTCCAACTGGGCGATGATATCCTTGGATCCCTCGTCGTGGTTGGGGTAGGTGGCGAGCACTTCAATGCGTTCGGTGTGCAGCGCAAGGGCTTCCAGTACTTCGCTGGCCTGTTGCTCGGCTTTTTCGGGCTCGGTGGTCATGGGATGCATGGTGAACAGCACCCAGTCCTTGGCCGGATTCAGGCCGTACTCATCTACATACATCTGCTTTTCCAGCTTCGGGATCAACTTCAGGTTGTCCAGTGCAGGAGAACCGGTGATGGTGATGCGCCAGGGCTCCTCGCCCATCTTCAGAATGCGTTCCGCGCTGGTATGTGTGACGGGGAAATGCAGGTGCGAGAGCTTGGTGATGGCATGGCGGATAGAATCGTCCAGCACGCCGCCGCCCACCACGTCGCCGCCATGAATGTGCCCCAAGGCAATATTAGAGAGAAACACCGCCACCGCCACGCCCAGCGTTTCGTAGCGGTCGCCCAGCACCAGCACACAATCAGGCCGGTTGACCGCCTCAGCAAAGAATGCGGCCAGTTCGGCGGTTACGGCGGCGCTGTCTTGGGCCATGTTTTCCCCGATAGCGGGCAGGGGCAAGATTTTGGCAATGGGAAAGCCGTCACGTTCAATCTCGGTGATGGTCCGCCCGTAGCGCTCATCCAGGTGCGAGCCGGAAACGTACAGGCTCAGCTCAAACTCCGCACTTTGGTGCAGCGCCCGGATGACCGGGTACAACAGCCCATATTCCGCCCGCGTACCTGTAAAAACGCCGATTTTTTTGATTTTGTCCATTTGATTTGCCTGAATTTTTTCCTGTTCGCCGTAGGGTCGACGAGAGTAGTATGACGCGATCCTCGCTCCTGTCTATCATCACCCAGAACCCTGGAGGGTTCAACAAGCAGTGGCCATTTTCAGTATCAAGACTCCTCCGGATGGAGGATTTGCAGGATCAAACGGGGTTGGATGAATGATCTTACGGGAAATAAGCTAAAGGAATCACAAATTGTTACGAGTGATTATCCAGTAGCCAATTCAATCAGGGTGAATCTGGAAAGTCTCGACTCCGGATTCCGCCTGTGTCGCCGTCGATCCTCATGATCGATTTGCTGAAAGAGGCCCCAAGGATAGGTAGGACTCGATATTGGTTTCTGATATGACAGCAATCCTGAATAACCCGGGTTTGAGCTATATGTCAAACTTTAAATCCGCGTTCCTCACCCAGGATTCCACACTCCAGGATGCTTTGAAAAATATGAATGACAGCGGCTTTCGGGCCGCCATGGTGGTCGATCGGCATGAAAAACTGCTCGGCCTGATCACCGACTTCGACATTCGGTCCGCGCTGATGAAGAGTTTCACACTGGATGCGCGGGTGGATGCCTTCATGAACAAGACGCCCAAAGTGGGCAAAACTACCATGGAACCGGGCGAGTACCGGGCAATGATGGTGAAATACGGCACGGATTGCTTGCCCATTGTGGATGAGAAAAACCGGGTGGCTAATCTGGTGCTGCTGCGCGAGTTTGTGGAAAAAGACAACCTGCTCAGCCCCATCGTGATTATGGCGGGCGGGCAAGGCAAGCGCCTGTGGCCGCTCACCCAGGATACCCCCAAGCCTCTCTTGCAGGTTGGCGATCGCCCCATGCTGGGACATATCCTGAACCACGTGAAAATGCAGGGCTTCCGAAACCTATTTGTCTCCACCCACTACAAATCCGAGCAAATCGAGGATTTCCTGGAGCACAATACGCCCCAGGGACTGGAAACCCAGATTATCAAAGAAGAAAACCCGCTAGGGACGGCGGGCTGCCTGAAAGGGCTGCAAAACGAGCCCTCGGACGAGCCGATTTTCATCATGAACGGCGATATCCTGACCACGCTGGATTTCCAAGCCATGCTGAACTGGCACCGCACCCATGAAAACGTTTTAACCCTGGCCTGCCGCCAGTACACCGTGGAAATCCCCTACGGTATCCTGGAAACCGAAGGGCAGCGGCTCACCGGCATTGAGGAAAAGCCGCGCAAGGTCTACAACATGAACGCCGGTATCTACCTGGTCGAGCGGGAGGCGTTGCGCCACATCCCGGAAAACAAGTATTTCGACATGACCGATCTCATGCATGCCCTGTTGCAAGCCGAGTTGCCGGTGGGGACCTTCCCCATCTCCGAGCCCTGGATTGATATCGGGAAGCACGAGGATTACGAGCTGGTGAACCAGGAAACGCATCGCTATTTGCCACGTCAACCGCTCGTACTATAGATGAGTTATCAAACTGGCTTATAATAGCTTTACTATGACCCCACCCACCGCCTTGAATCAAACCGGTAGTCCCGCAACGGCAGGCCGTCGGATTCCGCTTTCCGAGCCGACGCTGGATGCCAGCGCCTGGACGTACGTGAAAGACGCCCTGGATTCCGGCTGGGTGTCTTCATTGGGGCCGTACGTGGACGAATTTGAGCGCCGCATGGCCGAACGTTTCAAAGTGCCGCGTACCGTGGCGACCGTGAACGGAACGGCAGCCTTGCACATTGCCTTGCTGCTGGCGGGTGTGCAACCGGGGGACGAAGTGATCGTGCCTTCGATGACCTTTATCGCCACCGTGAATGCTATTCGCTACGCAGGCGCGGTGCCGGTTTTCTGGGACAGCAAGCCGGATCACTGGAACGCGGACCCAACACTGCTGGAAGCCTTGATTACGCCCAAAACGCGGGCCATTATGGTCGTTCACCTCTACGGCACGCCCGTGGAGATGGACAGCGTCAAGGCGGTTGCCCAAAAGCATGGCCTGAAGGTAATTGAAGATGCCGCCGAAGCCCTGGGCGCTTTCTGGCAGGGACAACCCTGTGGCAGCCTCGGAGATATTGGTTGCCTGAGCTTTAATGGCAATAAAGTGATGACCACCGGCAGCGGCGGGCTCATCATCAGTAAAGATGCCACACTGATGCAACGGGCGCACTACCTGATTAACCAGGCCAAAGACGACGCACTGACCTTCCAGCACGATGAGGTCGGCTACAACTACCGGCTTACCAACCTGCAGGCCGCCTTGGGCGTCTCTCAGTTGGAGGGCTTGCCGGGCTTTTTAACGAAAAAGGCGGCCATCGCGGAGCGCTATCAGCAGGCTTTCAACAATCACCCTTCGTTGATGACCTTTGAGCTGCCGAAAGGCGCCATCGGTTCCTGGTGGCTGTACGGCGTTGCCATCAACCCGGACCGCCACCCCGACAAGACTTCGCTGGATATGGTGCACGCACTGGACGCGTTGAACATCCAATCCCGCCCGTTTTTCAAACCCGGCCACGAACAAAAACCCTTCCTGCCTTTTGTCCAACAGGTACAAAGCCCGGAAACAAACCCGTTCCCCAATGCTTCCAAGTGGCATCGATTCGGCTTCAACCTGCCCAGTTCGGTTTCATTGACGGAAGAAGAGCAAGAAACCGTGATTCAGGCGGTCTTATCCACCCTTGAAAGCTGGGGTTGAACGCCATGCCATCGGCAAGGACGGTAGCCCTGATTCCCGCACGCGGTGGCTCTAAAGGCCTGCCAGGAAAGAATATCCGTATGCTGGTAGGGAAGCCCTTGATTCAGCACACCATCGAGGCGGCTTTTCAGTGCCCGTTGGTCGATGCGGTGTACGTCTCCACGGATGACGCCGGGATTCGGCAAGTTTCCGAGGCGGCAGGCGCAACCGTCGTGGAGCGCCCGGAAGCATTGGCGACCGATACGGCATCTACAATGGATGTGGTTCGGCATTTTCTGGATGACTACCGGATAAAACACGGTGCCTGGCCGGAAACGCTGGCACTGTTGCAGCCGACTTCCCCGTTACGAACGGCTGTTCATCTGACTGAAGCTTTGGAACAATATGCAGGCTTGTCCCAGCCCGCCAGTCTGGTCAGTGTAGCGCCTGCCAAGCCACTCAACTGGCAGGGCAGTCTGGATGAAGCCGGGCAATTTGCCTTTCACCAGACGATTGATATGAGCCGCAACCGGCAAACCGAGACGACTAATTATGTGCTTAATGGGGCCATCTATATCAGCGACCCACAGCGTTTTTATAATGATGAACTGACCGCCCTACCCCTGGCCGCCTATGTGATGACGTCGGAAGCCTCGGTGGATATCGATACCCTCTTCGATTTCGAGCTGGCCGAGTTTTTCTTACAGAGGCAACGGACATTAACCGTAACGGGAGGGGCTTCATGAGCCGGGCTGTCTTTGATTCCGAGGAAACTTTCATCATTGCGGAAGCGGGTGTAAACCACAACGGCAGCATGGATATGGCAAAGGCTCTGATAGATGGGGCTGCCCGCGCCCAGGCGGACGCGGTCAAGTTCCAGTTGTTCGATCCTGAGAAGCTGACCAGTAAAGTAGCGCCGATGGCAGCGTATCAGCAGCGGAACAACGAGGACGCGCAGGTCGCCTCGCAGCAGGATTTGCTGAAATCGCTGGCACTGCCGCCGGAAGCGTTTCGGGAGTTGCAGAAATACGCACAGCAGCAGGGTATATTGTTTCTCTGCACTCCGTTTGATGAAGATTCCGCGCTGTTTTTGCACCATGAACTCAAGCTCCCCTGCCTGAAAATCTCATCCGGCGAGCTGACCAACCTTCCATTCCTGGGGATGCTGGGTGAATTGAACACGCCAGTCATTCTGTCCACCGGCATGGGCACGCTGGAAGAGACCCGACAGGCGGTAAACGCCGTCTGGAAGCGAAACAAGGCTCCATTGGGTCTGCTGCACTGCGTGAGTTCCTACCCGGCCCCAATGGACACCATCAACCTGCGGGCCATGGGCACGCTGGCCGAGACCTTTCAGGAGTGTGTCACCGGCTACTCGGATCACACCCTGGGGCTTCATATCCCGATAGCTGCCGTGGCCTTGGGTGCACGCATCATTGAAAAGCATTTTACCCTGGACAAAACGCTCCCCGGCCCGGATCACCAAGCCTCTCTTACGGTGGAGGAGCTTTGCGAACTGGTGACCCAAATCCGGCAAGTGGAAGCGGCCTTGGGGGATGGCATCAAGCAGCCCCAGCCCTGCGAACTGGATTGCATCAAGGTGGCCCGTAAGAGCTTGGTGGCGGCGTTTGATTTACCGGCGGGGCATGTGCTGGCACGAGAAGACATTGCCATCAAGCGCCCCGGTACTGGCGTCAGTCCAGCGTTGCTTGAGCATCTCATTGGGCAAACACTGCAGGAATCCCTGCGAGAAGATGCCTTGCTCCCTGCGAGTCTTCTGAAAGTTCCTCTGGCACAGCGCCTTTTGTAACTATATACGACGCCCTGAGACCCTCAAGCTGGTTTTGAAGATGACAGGATGTCATCGAGCGACTGAATGCTCAAGGACGGACTTTTCAGCCACACAAAACCAGCTTGAAGGTCTCAGGCGTCAGAAGTGTTCAGG
>DATNPJ010000041.1:0-54627 GCA_036703295.1 Coleofasciculaceae cyanobacterium
TACCGTTGGAAGTTCTCAATTAGTATACTTGGGTTAGGCTGATAGTCACTCTCCTTAGAATCATCAGGCTGATAGTAAACTTTATTTAAGACATAGGCAGTTTTAACTTGCTTATCGTCTAAATCAACTTCACAGTCAACACAAGAAACCGTTTCTTCTGTAAGAACCTTCAGGCAAATAAAGGATAAGCAAATATTGCAGAAATACCAATTTTGCTCTGTGATTACACCAGCATCAATATATAGCCGAACAATTTCCTTAAATAGCGAAGCTGACAAGCCCAATTTTGAAAGAATAAAATCTGGGTTAAGCCGTTTTGCTTCCTTTTTATCTAGAGCTGCAATATAGGTATCAAAGCGTATTATTTCTGACGATAAGCTTGGGTTTGATTTAAGAATAATGTCTGATTCTGGATAAAACATGATCGACTTCGCTTCGTATTCTTTCGCCCATAAAATAAACTTTGTTAGAGTTAGCATACACTTTTGTATGAATCCTCTTTTCGATAATCCCATTGTCTGGTAACCAATAAAAGTTACCAAGTTCTCCTTTTAAATTATTACCCGCAGCTTCCAGGGCTTTTGAAATTGTTTGATCATCGCGATAATCGGTATTCTGGTCCGGACTTTTAAAATTCATTTTCGACCCGCGAGAAGTTTCCCAGATAATCTGATGGTTATCAGCTTCCCCACTGGCCTCAATACGTTCTATTGCCTTAGAAAGATCCAGCTTTGGAAAAGAATTAATTCCCAGTGCCAAAGTAATTTGATCCCAGAAATTCTTTTCTGATTTATCGTATTCTCGTTCACCCCGGCTTACGCTTTTAATAAAAAGCTCGGCAGTCCCAGTTAACAGATTTAGGCGGAACAGGCTAGCACCTCTAAAGTGCTTAATTTTATACTTTCGGGTTAGAGTATCTCCTTCAATCTCTTCCTCTATCGGCTCTAACACTGTCTTTTTTTCTACCCACTTAATAGTGAGCTCACGATTATCATGCGTTATCGAGGAGACTCTTGGTTTTTCAGGTAAGAACAAAGTTTTATTACTGTTATACAAATCCAGTAAATTAGCGTTTTCTAAAATCTCTTGAACTTTGATTGGATTCTTATACGTATTCAAATCAATAGGAAGTTGGCAATACAGAAAAGTATGTTGGTTGCCATATTCCTCAATACGGTCAAGCAGATCAATCAATTGTTTGTCGGAAATCTTACCTGTTTCTATGCCTTCTTCAATTCTGGCAAACAGATCATCTTTTTTACCCCCTCTTTTAAGGCTGTTCGCCTTTAAGAATTCTTTGATATATTCATTCTTGTGATTTCGGAGCATATCCAGTAATAATGCCCGCTCTTGTGCTGTCAGCTGAGCGTCGTCAGAAGTGACTGATTGAGGTAAGTTTGGTTCTTCTACAGCCATAGTAATTTCCGCGTTAATCTCTCTGCGTCTTTATTTATCCCTTCACGCCGACACAGGGTTGACACATTATAACGTAGCTGTCTTTTTATTACTACAGTTTCTAAAGCCCCCAAACCCTGTCCCAGTCATCAAAGTGGTAGAGTGGGCCCAGCAGGATTCGAACCTGCAACCAAGGGATTATGAGTCCCCTGCTCCACCATTGAGCTATAGGCCCTTGGACTTATTTTAGCATCCTTTGCCTCTCGGCCCGCGAGTAGATCCCTGGGGACCGAACAACCACCGCGCCTGAAGCAACCGGAAATCCAGCATAACAAAAGGGGGATGAGCCCGCAATCCCCATCACTCCGGAACGTGCTCATGCAATCCACGCCCGGCTTTCCAGGCAGATTTACAGTGACATCGGGCTTTGATAGAGTATTCCCTGTCAGCACAATGTACCGAAGGGACGCGCGATGCAGCCGACGGAATCCCTGCTTGATGAAACCCTGAGTTCGGCCATGGCCGAGGTCATCCGGTTTCTCAATGACCGGGGCTGGACACCGGCCACCAGTTCCAATTTTTCATACCGCAACAGCGGGACGCCAAACTACTTTTACGTCTCCATGTCGGGGCTGGATAAAAGCGAATTCAACGAATGCAACTTCCTGGAAGTGGATTTTTCAGGCAGAATGCTGGATCCCGAGCAATCCAGCGCCCGACCCTCCGCGGAAACCCTGCTGCATGCCATGCTCTATGAGCGCTATCCTGGCACACACGTTATTTTACATACACATTCCGTCAACGCGACCGTGCTTTCCAAGCTCTACGAAGCCGAAGGCGGCATCATGCTGAAAGATTTTGAGATTTTGAAGGGGTTGGAAGGCATTCAGGACCACGAAACAGAAGTCTGGCTGCCAATCTTCTCCAACGACCAGGACATGACGCGGCTTTCTCAGTTGATTGATTCCCAATTGCAAACACATCCCGCCACTCACGGCTTTCTGCTGGCCGGACACGGCCTGTATGCATGGGGCGCCACTCCCGCACAAGCCAAGCGCCACGTGGAAGTGTATGAGTTCTTGTTTAATTGCATCCTGAAATTGAGGTCCTATGGCTACGCTGACTATCCCGGATAAAGGTATTACAATGACGGATGCCTCGGCAATCCGCGCGTATCTGGCCCAAAGGGGCATCCTGTATGTTCAGTGGGAGGCTGGTTGCGAATTCTCCAAGGACGCAACCCAGGAGGAGATCCTGGCCGCCTACGCCCACGTGCTCAAGCCCTACATGGCCGAGCACGGCTACCAGACTGCCGATGTCATCTCCGTACACCCGGAAACGCCCAACTTGGATGAAATACGGGCCAAATTCCTGCGAGAGCACACGCACACCGAGGATGAAGTGCGCTTTTTCGTGGATGGGCAAGGCTGGTTCTGGTTCAACCTGGAAGGCGATGAGCCGGTCTTCTGCGTGCAATGCACGGCGGGAGATTTGCTCTCGGTTCCGGCAAATTTCAAGCACTGGTTTGACCTGGGGCCAGTGGCCTTCGTGAAAACCATCCGAATCTTTACGGACGCCTCCGGCTGGACCCCGTATTACACGGATTCCGGCGTGGATACCCGTTACCGGGAAGTGGTTGTCGGATAAACGCAAAGGAAACAACGCATGGCTCGCTACATCCTGATGGATATTGAAGGCACCACCACGGACATCAGTTTCGTGCACCAGGTGCTTTTTCCCTATTCCGCCGAACACCTGCCCCGCTTTGTTCAGGAATATTCGACAGGGCATTCGGGAAATCCGGAGGTCCGGGCCGTCCTGCAATCAGTCAAAGAGACTATCAGGATGGAAAATAAGCAGGGAGCAGAAACCTGCGAACCGAATGACGAGCAAGCCGTGGAAACCTTGCTGCGCTGGATTCGCGAGGATCGCAAACACACCGCGCTCAAGACCTTGCAGGGACTGATCTGGAAAGCGGGTTATGAGCGGGGCGATTACCGGGGCCATGTGTATGATGATGTCCCCGCCGCGCTGGAGCAATGGAAAAAGCAGGGAATCGACCTGGGCATTTACTCCTCCGGTTCCGTGCAGGCTCAAAAACTCATTTTCGGATACTCGACGCATGGCGATCTGACGCCTTATTTTTCCCATTATTTCGACACCCATGTGGGTGGCAAAAAAGAAGCGGGTTCTTACCTGAAGATTGCGGAACAACTCAATTTACCCCCTTCAGATATTCTTTTCCTCTCCGATATGGAAGACGAATTGGACGCTGCGGCGCAGGCAGGAATGCAAATCATGCAACTGGTCCGAAAAGAGCCCGTCACATCCAAATATCCGACGGTTTCCAGCTTCGCGGAACTGGATCCGACGGAAGCCAGCATCCTCTGCTGAGCCTGCGTGACGGATGATCCCTCGGGCAATGTGACCATGAATTTAAGCAGGAACACCGCTTCTGCCCGCCCGCCATACAGGGGACCAATCTTGATTTCGTTTTCCCGCATTTTGCAAGGCTTTACCCGTCATTTGTCTTTCGGGCATTTGGGACACCTGACACTTTGTCATCCCATGCAGTCGTTCGGCTACCGATATGCATGTCAATTGCTCCAAAGGGCCGTCCGCAACCATGATCTGGACCCCAACTGCATTCACTCAGTGTGCGATTTTGGGTCCGGGGTCGGCGGACCGGCATTGGCAACCCAAGCCTTTTTTAATCTGCCTGCACATCAAATGACCCTGCTGGAAGAAGACCCCCGGCAAGTCCGGGGACTCCACAAACTCCTGCCCGGCGCTGAGATTTTGGAAGGTGATGGCCTCCAGTGGCTGGCCGCCACCCAAAAACAGTTCGATTTGATCACGGCCTATATGTTAGGACCGGATTTTCATCATTCCGGGCTGGCGGAAGGTTTTATTCATGCGGCGACGGCCTGTCTGTCATCCCACCACGGAAAATTGCTCATCGCAACAGATATTGCCACCATGCACGTGGTAAAAAATGTCCTGAAAACCCTGCCCAATATTGCGTGCCATTGGCTGATTCCTGATGAAGATCAGGGCATTCCGATGACAGTTTTTGTCTCCAAAACAAACCCAAATAATAACGCGACCGCAGCCCCTATAACCGATATGCTGCTTCCCGCCCCTGTCCTCGCCAATATCCAAATACCCGATCACGGCGGCCAATGGACCACGGAAACCTATTCGCTATCCAACCGATTTGAGCGGGACTACCTGCGCGCCACCATCGCCACATTTGAAGCCCTGACCCCTAATCATCCGGGCCTCCCGCACCTGAAACATCTGCTGAAAACCTTTGCAAGCGCGCCGGGGAATTAATGGCCAGGCAATATGCATCGACAGCGACGTTCTAATCAAAAAAAACGCTGAGCCCTGTCCGGTTCTATGCTGGGCGAAATCCAAAACAAAACATCCTGCCTCTGGTAATCCAGGGCAGGATGTTTTGTTTTTTATTTAAGCTCTCAGGCTAAATCCGACCGTGCCAATAGCCGCCTTTGCGGTCAACCAGGGCATCGTAACCGGACCAGAACCGGAACGGAGGCAGCAGCCCCAGCACGGCATGGGTGGCCACTTTCTCGCCCTTGTTGCTGTCAACGGCTTGGCCAATCCCCGGCCAGACCACGAACGACAACAGGCCGGCCACGACCGAGCGTCCCGATATTTTTCCGTTATGGGGCAGATCTGAATTGTCCGCCATGGCCGACGGCATGGAGCCTGCCGTTGCAGCCACCAGCATCAAGGACACCATTGCTGTTTTCATCCACTGTTTCACGATCTTTTCTCCTCCAAAGGCTTATCTATTTTTGACAACACCCGTGAACCTGGTCCTAAAAAACGACCTGAGAATGCGCTCCAGGAACATGACAGGATTCTTGCAAGGCTTGTACTCAAACGCAGAGTATGGGAATCATATCACGTTCCAAAAAGAGCTGGAAGGAGCGGAAATCAGGATACGCCCTCCAGTTGAAGGATGAGCAAACAATTAAAAACCTCTACTATTCCTACAGAGGATTCCGGTCTTTTACAGCGCGCAACTCTTCATATACGCGCAGCAATGGAAACAGCCCTATGTTTGGACATCTGCCGATCCGAAAAATTTTTTATGCAAGCTCTGCAGCCAGTATACTGGCAGTGGAAGGCATCAGCTTAGTTTTTCCAGGGGCGCGGCTGCTCTACATTGGCATTCTCCCGCTGATTGCCCTGGGCATCCAGGATGTCTGCCAGACCCGGCATGCCATCAAGCGCAATTTCCCGGTGATTGGACGACTGCGCTTCCTGATGGAGTCGGTGCGGCCGGAAATCAACCAGTATTTCGTGGAATCGGATATCGACGGCACGCCGTTCGACCGGGTTCGACGCTCGAACATCTACCAACGGGCCAAGAAGGAGCTGAACACCCATCCTTTCGGCACCAAGAAAAATGTCTACGATACAGGCTATGAGTGGATTAACCATTCAATCAACCCAAAAATGCCCCCGGAAGATGCCTGCCGGGTGCTGGTTGGCGGCCCGGACTGCACACAGCCTTATCGTGCCTCCATTCTCAACATTTCCGCCATGAGCTACGGAGCCCTGAGCAAGAACGCGATTATGGCCCTTAACCAGGGCGCCAAAGCAGGCGATTTTGCCCACAATACGGGAGAGGGCGGGCTGAGCCCCTATCACCTGGAACCGGGCGGGGATTTGATCTGGCAAATCGGGACCGGGTATTTCAGTTGCCGCAAAATCGACGGGACTTTTTCCGAGGAGATTTTTGCCGAAAAGGCGGCCATCCCGGCCATCAAGATGATCGAAGTCAAGTTGTCCCAGGGTGCAAAGCCTGGACACGGGGGCATTTTGCCCAAAGAGAAAATCACGCCGGAAATCGCGGCAATCCGCCTGGTGGACATGGGCCAGGATGTGCTTTCTCCTCCCGCACACACGGCCTTCAACACCCCCATCGGGCTGATGAACTTCATTGGCCGCTTGCGCTTGCTATCGGGCGGCAAGCCGGTGGGCTTCAAGCTCTGCCTGGGGAATCCGCATGAATTTCTGGCTATTTGCAAGGCAATGCTGGAAACCCAAATCTATCCGGATTTTATTACCGTGGACGGCGGCGAGGGCGGCACCGGCGCCGCCCCCCTGGAGTTCTCGGATTCCGTCGGCACACCGCTGAACGACGCCCTGGTTTTTGTGCATAACGCGCTGGTGGGGTTCAATATCCGGGAAAAAGTCCGCATTATCGCCAGCGGAAAAATCACCACCGGCTTCGATATCATCTCGAAAATCGCAATGGGCGCGGACATGTGCAATTCGGCCCGTGGCATGATGTTTTCCCTGGGTTGCATCCAGGCATTACAGTGCAATTCAAACACCTGCCCCACGGGGGTCGCCACCCAGGACCCCGAACTGGTGAAAGGGCTGGTGGTGGAGCACAAATGGCACCGGGTGAAGAATTACCATGCCGCCACCCTGCACAGTTTCCGGGAGATCATGGGGGCAGCCGGTTTCCAGGCGCCGACAGAACTAGGGCCGCACCATATTCTACGGCGGGTCAGTGCCACCGAGGTGCGCGACCTGGCGGAAATTTACCACTACATCGAACCCGGCGCCCTGCTGGGAGATACTATCCCGAATTCCTTCCGCAAGGCGATGCAGTTGGCTCGCCCGGACTCCTTTGCCACCACCCAACCGACACTGCGCCTGATCAACGATTGATTGTTCTGCCGAATGGCGCTGAGAACAATCAGCGCTCCAGAAGCAGCCAGCGCTGCTCCTTCAGGTGAATTCAGGGTTTTGACGGATGCGCATGCCGGAGTTTTCACTGGTGATGGACTCTTGGGACAGCGTATCCGGAGGTAGGAGATGACTCTTCCCTATTTTTGCTCTGGCCACCAGGTGCTCAAGCTCTCTGCGGATTTGCACAACAAACTCAGCAGCCTCTTCCAACCCGCAAGTCACGCAAATCCGGGTAATTTTTTCCACCAGCTTCAGCTGTATTGCCGTTGAGTGCTTTTTGCAAAGTACCATATAGTCCCGCACGACCGCCAGCATATCCATTACCTTGGAGGCCAGGAAAAACTGATTGTCGGGGCTCAGGATCATCAAGTAGTTCATGGCCCGATTGAGATAGGGATCGTGATCATACTCCCGGCGCTTAAGGTTGGACTTGTAAAGCGACAGCACCTTCTCCTGGCCCAGGCTTTTCAGATCTTGAATCAGAATGTGCGCATCGAAGTCGTTTTCGGCAATCGCACAGAATCCCCGAGCCAGAATGCTCTTGATGTCCGGTGGAAACTTGAAGAGCAAGGTCACCGTCTTTTTGACGGTTGGATTCTGCTCGTAAAATCGTTCATAGCCCATTTCTAGTCTACTCTCATGCGAGCTTGCGCCTATATCCCGATACGATAGTCTTGTGGAATTGCCACTTTCTGTACTATGTCCCAGTTCGGAATTTCCTAAACCTGCAAAGCGGAAAAACCGAAAAGCCTTTACACATCTTTACAAGATTCGAGCCACCAATACCGGAAACACCAATAGACACAAGAACCGCATGCAATGACACATGCGGTTCTTACGATTGATTAATTTAGATACAGATGTATTGTTCGGCCCGGATTTCATGATCATCAATCGGTGAGACGAAAGTCGTTCCGGGCCTTTAAACGCGAAAATCGCCAGCGGGTTGCGCGTGGCGATGTGGTTTACAGCCTTATTTTTTGCTTGTAGAGTAGTTATCGGCAGGTTTTGAAGAAACTTGAGGCCTGTTTCCGGAAATCGGAAAACATTTTATACCACGATTCCGGTTTCCCGAAATCCCCGCAATCCGCAAGCGTATCAACAGATCCCGCTCCGAGCCTGTTGTAAATTTTCAGCCCCAGCCCCATAAAGAGGTGTTCCGATGACCGTCACAACCGATCGATTGGCCGAAGGCAAAACCAAAATTCTGCGCTCAGGCGCGGTGCCCGAGGAAATCCTGGTGGAATTCAAGAACGACGCCACCGCCTTCAATGGCAAAAAGCACGCCGAAATCCCCGGCAAGGGCGAATTGAACGCCAAAATCTCCACCCTGCTGTTTCAGTTGCTGGCGGAGCATGGTATTCCCAGCTGCTTCGTGCGCTCCGGCAGCAAATCAACCGAATTGGTCTATAAGCGCCTCACCATGATCCCGCTGGAAGTGGTGGTGCGGAATTTTGCTTACGGCAGTGTCGTCAAGCGCTTCAAATTCGAAGAAGGCATGCCCTTCAACAAGCCCCTGGTGGAATTCTTCCACAAGACCGATGACGATCCGCAGATCACCGAGGACCTCATCCTGGAACTGAACCTGGTACCCACCGAGAGTGTGCTGGACGCTATCAAGCGGGTCGCCTTGCAAGTGAACGAGGTCTTTCTGACCTATTTCAGCGCGCGCGGCATCCGTTGCGCCGACTTCAAGTTGGAATTCGGCTTCGATCCCCAAGGTAACCTGCTGCTGGGCGATGAACTGAGCCCGGACAACTTCCGCCTGCGGGACATCCAGACCGGCGCCGTGCTGGACAAGGACGTGTTCCGGCTGGATTTGGCCGATCTGGGAGACACCTACCGCACTCTGCTGGCGCGACTGGAGCAACCGGTTTCGGCCCCGGCGCAAGACGCCCGCAAGCAAACCTACACGGGTGAAGTTTTCGTACACAGCCGCAAAAATATCCTAAATCCCGAGAGCAAAGCCATTCTGGAAGGCTTGCAGGTGCTGGGTCATGCCAATGTGAAGACTCTGAGCGCCGGGAAGCGGTTCATGATTAAGCTGGAAGCCGGCAGCATGGTGGCCGCCGAGCAAGAACTGCGCCGGATCGCCGAAGGCGTGTTGAGCAACCCGGTTATTGAAGACTACGAGCTGAGAATCAAGCCATGAAATTCGGTATTGTCGTATTCCCCGGCTCCAACTGCGAGCGTGACTGCCAGGATGCGGTCGTCAACTACCTGAAGGAAGAGGCCGTCTACCTGTGGCACAATGACACGGACCTGGAAGGGGCCGATTGCGTCATCCTGCCGGGTGGCTTCAGCTACGGCGACTACCTGCGCTCCGGCGCCATCGCCCGCTTCTCGCCGGTCATGGACAGCATCCGGGAGTTTTCGTCCAAGGGTGGGCCGGTGATTGGTATCTGCAATGGATTCCAGGTGCTGACCGAAGCCCATTTGCTGCCGGGAGCGCTGTTGAAGAACACCTCGCTCCAGTTCCAGTGCGAGCATGTGGAGATGATCGTGGAGAACAACCGCACACCCTTCACCACGGCATACGCGGCGGGGCAAACCATCCGTCTGCCTATCGCCCACGCGGAAGGCAATTTCTACGCCGAACCCGACGTAATCGCCCGACTGGAAGACAACGGCCAGGTGGTGTTTCGGTATACCTCGGATGTCAATGGCGCCGTCAACCGCATTGCCGGTATCTGCAACGAGCGTGGCAACGTGGTGGGCATGATGCCCCACCCCGAGCGGAACCTGTGGCCGACGGGCGACACCCGGGGCGGCAACTGGAACGGCGATGGCCGCGGTGTCTTCGATTCCATCCTCAAGGCCGGTGTGCAGGCTCTCGTTTGATGACGGCTTTCCCGGCACAACTCTCCTGCAAGCCAATCTCTATCTAATCATTGAGCACATTTTGGAAAGGGAACGCTTTTGGATAAGCGCATGAGGCTTTTTCTGTATGCCGTCATCCTGGGGATGGTGATGTACTGGTTTATTTTTCAGTTGCTATTCGGGGTGCAGATTACCAAGGCCCAGTAACCCGGCTTGCAAAAGCGTTCCGGGTCTAGGATGGGTGGAGCCGAAAGCCCGGGTGCGGGCTCAGGCAAATGTATTGATGCGGGACACCTTGCCCGTGTCGGGATTGATCCCGATTTTTGTCACCCGATCGATTTTCAGCGGGACTAGCGGAATCGGTTTCGCCTTATCGTGGGTGGGTGGAGGAACGACTGCCTTCTCAACCATGCCGCTTTTGGCCTTCCCGCTACCGATAAACTGCACCCACAGCCAACGCCGATCCTCGCCATAGAGCCTTTTTTCAACGGCTTTGATATCCTTTGATCCACTGACCACCAGCGCTTGCCGAATGAAAAACTTGCCGTCCTTTTTCGCGATTTTGTCTTCATCCGCCACCACGGACGGCACCGCAAAGATCTTCACCGGAGTTTTTTTCTCGCCTTTTCCCAGATTCTTTAATCGGCGTACTTCGGAGGCCACCGCTTGCTCAAAAGCGTGCAGGCCGTCATGCTTCAGGCGCTTGTGCTGCTCTTCCGTAAACAGAACCTGCTTTTCGCCCTCTACATAGCGAACCTGGATCCTGGGAAGAGTCTCGTAGGTGAATAGCGTTTTCTGACCGAACCGGATCGCATTCATGCTGGTGCCCCCCACACATTCACTGACGGGGTTACTATAGAACAAACAAAACCGGTATAAAACAAACGGGCCGGTATCCAATAAAATCGGGACGCTAAGCGAGTGAGCCCGTGGTCAGGGTCAAGGCGGTTTCCACCCGGTGCCGGACCACCTCCGGTCCCAGGATGTACAACACCTTGGACAGGTCCGCCCCGTGGGTTCTCGCCGTCACTGCCGCCCGGATGGTCCACATCACGGTCTTGGTTTTGACGGGTTTCATGGCCGTTGAAAATTCTTTGATGGCTGCTCCCAACGCTTCCACCGAGTTGAAATCGGCGGTACTCAGGAATTCAGCCTGAAACCGGCGCAGCACTTCCGCCGGCTCCGGTCCGGTCAGCACTTCGCCTACCAGTTGGGCATCCAGGATGACCGAGTGACCAAAGAAATAGTTCACCGCCTCAGGCAACTCGCTGAGCAGCGTAATCGGCTCCCGCACGGCTTCCAGGATCATGCACAGCTTTTCCGCCGTGTGCTGGCCCAGGTCGAAGTCGTGGAGGTAGGGGCGGGCATGCTCCAGCAGGTGCTCCAACGGCATGGACCGTATCCATTTGCCGTTGATGTGATTCAGTTTGTCTTTCTCGAAAATCGCAGGACTATGTGTAATGCGATCCAGATCGAACATCCCGGCGAAATGCGCCAAGGTGCCGATTTCCTCGCCATCCGGAGGCGACCAGCCCAACAGGGCAATGAAGTTGCAAAATGCTTCCGGCAGGTAGCCTTGGCGGATGTAGTCGGACACGGCGACTGCGCCATGCCGCTTGGACAGCTTGGTGCGGTCCGGCGCCAGAATCATGCTCACATGGGCGAACTGGGGTGGCGTGACGCCGAGGGCTTCGTAAATCAGAATCTGCCGAGGCGTGTTGGAAATGTGGTCTTCGCCCCGAATGACATGCGAAATCTTCATCAGCAGGTCGTCAATCACCACGGCATAGTTGTAGCTGGGCATGCCATCGGACTTCATGATGACGAAATCGCCCAACAGCCGGGTATCAAAGGAGACATCCCCGCGCACCTGGTCGTTGAAGGTCAGTGTCCCGCGATCATCCGGAATCAGGAATCGTAGCGACGGCTTGCGCGGCGCGCCATCTTCGGCAGGCTTGGCCGCCAGTTGCTCCCGGAAAGCGGTATCCCGGCAGGCGCCGCTGTAAATATGGCCCCCGTGCTCGGACTGAGCCTTCTCTCGTTCGGCATCCAGTTCCGCCTGGGTGTGGTAGCAATAGTAGGCGTGGCCGGTCTCCACCAGCTTTTTGGCCCATTCCTGGTAGGTTTCCAGCCGTTCGGACTGCTTATAGGGGCCATAGGGACCGCCCACATCCGGACCTTCGTCCCAGTTCAAGCCCAGCGCCCGCAGGCTCTCGAAAATGTTACGGGTGTACTCTTCCTTGGAGCGTTCCCGATCGGTGTCTTCAATCCGCAGGATGAACTTTCCCTGGTGCCCCTTGGCATACAGGTAATTGAACAGCGCGGTTCGGGCGGTTCCCACGTGCAGATAGCCGGTGGGGCTGGGGGCGATACGGACGCGAATCTCAGGATTGGACATACAGACTGGTCTGGCCTCGTTTCGGATTGCTTTCCAGCATAAAGCAAAGGCCGTTGACGTTCAACAGCCTTTGCTTGGTTTTTGCTTTTTGTGGAGGAGGGGCTTAACCGCGGTTCACCACTTCGAGGACGACGCGACCCACCCCGGAGAGACCGACAGCTTTTGCCGCGCCTTGGGACAAATCAATAATCCGTCCGTGGGCGTAGGGGCCGCGATCGTTAATCTGGACAACGCAGCTTCTTTTGGTGCGCTGGTTGGTGACCCGCACCAAGGTGCCGAAAGGCAGCGTGCGATGCGCGGCTGTCAGCGCGAACTGGTTGAAACGAGAACCGCTAGCCGTTCTGCGACCATGAAAGCCGGGGCCGTACCAGGAAGCCATCCCGCTTTGCATCCGGCCGGTCGCATTGTATTGCGCCATGGCCGGTTTGTTGAATTCGGGATAATCCTTGGCATCCAGGCTGGTGGTGTGCAGGGCTTCGCGTAAACGGTTGGCCCAGACAAAAGCCAGTTGTTCGGGCCGGAGTTTGGCCGCTTTGGCCGCAACCGGATCCGCAGTCACCAGTGTTTCCTGGCCAATACGAACCACCGGCAGCTGGCTGCCTGCCTTGCCGACAAACGCAGGTTTGATTTGGGCGGCGTTGTCCACAGCGAGGGTCAAGGACCGGCTTAAGCGCTCAGCAACCAGCTTGGCGCGGTCATAGGCCTTGATGCCAGCGGTTTCGCCCTGGAACCGAACAATCTCCTGATCGTTCACGAACAGGCTCGCGTCGGCCTCGCCTTGGGGCACCACCTTCAATAGGTCCGGGGCTTGGCCCTCACCGAGGTCAATCGTGTAGACTTCGGGGGCTACCGGCTGGATATCCGAGCCGGGAAGCTTTAGGATATCGTCCGGGATGACTTCGATCTCAGGGTTTTGGATCACGGAGGCCACTTCGAGCGATGCGGCCGTTGAAATCGTATTGTTTGGGACTTGGGTCTCAGCTTGTGCGAAAAGCGAAGATAGTAAACCTGTCTGACCAATCATCACTCCTAGAGTGAGCAAGGTCGCCAGTTTTTTACTTACCATCAGCTCTCTCCCTTTGTTTTACTTCATCGGGTTCAGAGGAATCGAGGTAAAATAGGCTTGTATAAATCATTCTGACGAATGAGCCAGGGGGTTCCTCTTGAGCGATCTCAAGTTACTATGATCCTCACGGAACCCGCAACCTTCAACGGAGTCTGCTTTACATTTTGCTTATATTTTCTGAACCACATGTAAATCCCCACATCTCAGCCATAAATACCCAATATATTAAAAATATACTCATCAGGTACCAAAAAGCACCATGAAGTATATCTGATCGGCAAATGTAAACTTTTCGGAGGAGATTTGCGAGAATCTCGACGCTTTCTTATAGTGGTAATTCAAATGTTATAGGAAATTTGAACATGGTCGACGATTGTCGTCACGGTATGGAACATCACCATCACCATCATCATCACGTTGGATTGGCGGAGGGAATCACGCCCTACTACGTGAGAAAGCTGCAAATCGCGATGGTGTTGGGCATTGTGTATTTTGTAGCGCAGGTCCTGGGCAGTTTTTACTCCGGTAGTCTGGCCTTGTTGGCCGATGCCGGGCACAAGTTGGCAGACATCGGCGCGATTGCGCTGGCGTTGCTGGCCTCCTGGTTTTCCCATCTCTCATCGTCCCCCCGCAAGACCTTCGGGTTTTACCGCCTGGAAATCCTGGCGGCGCTGGCGAACGGGATGTTGCTTTTCATGATGGCGACCGTGATTCTGTGGGAGGCGTTCTTGCGCTTTCTGGGGCGCGGCCACCTGGAGATAGAGGGCGGCATTATGTTTGCAGTGGCCGGTTTTGGGCTGCTGCTCAATCTGGTGGCCGCCAGGGTTCTGTTTCCGGCGCGGGAGTTCAACTTAAATGTCAAAGGCGCGCTGTTTCACATCATGGCGGATGTCATCAGCTCGCTGGGCACCATGCTGACTGCGTTGGGGATCCTGATGTTCCATGTATCCTGGATGGATTCCGTGATTAGCGTGATTATCGCCTCGCTGGTGCTGCACAATGCCATCCGCATATTCTCCGAGGCGTTCAACATCCTGATGGAGGCCGCTCCCCATCACCTGGACGTCGGGCGCATCCGGGAACACCTGGTCCGCCAACCCGGCGTGAGCGATGTGCACGACTTGCATGTCTGGACTATTACCACCGGTAAGAACGCGTTGCTGGCTCATGTGCGGGTTATGAGCGATGCTTTTCGGCATGAAACTGCCCAAGCCCTGGAAGCCAGCCTGAGGAACGAGTTTGACCTCTGCCACATCACGGTGCAACTGGAGCCCCCCGGCTTTGAAGAGGAACTGCCACCGTTTTAGACAGGTTTTAAACACAAAACGCCCGTGGGGGCGTTTGTAACTATAGTGGGTAAAGCGCTTATTCTCTGGCGATATCTACAGGGCGTTTTGAAGTGCCTGAAAGCTGCCTGGGAAATGCCAACCGCGGAGTCAATCTCCGCAAGAAGGCTTTTCCGGATCAGTGGAAAGCTGCTAAAAAGCTTATTTGCGCCCGAGTGAACTCATCATGAGTTGCATCATCTGCATCATCATTTGCACCATCTGCATCATGACCTGCTGATTGTTGCCTCCTGTTGCCGGTGGCGGAACAGGACCGGGATTGCCATTCGGCGGCAGGGGCGGTGGAGGATAGCCTCCCATCTGCGAGAACTGGGGCTGCTGCACGGAGGCCTGAGGGCTGGTCGGGGTTATCCCCGCAACTTGTTGCAGAAAGTTCATGTCCGCACCGGCGCCACCGGCTTGATAACGAGGCCCGAACACGCTCTGGAAATCGGTGGCGTCAATGGCGTTCGGATCGCCATTGGCGGAAGCCAGACGGCCCAGTTCATTCACATCAACAGCCTGGTCGCCGTTGTAATCCGGGAACATGCCTCGGCGGTCGTTGCCACCTTGGAGCAATGTCGCAAAAAATGAACCGCCGGTCTGATCGCCGTTCCCCAGTAAATTCAAGCTGGCTTTGGCAATTTCGGGCACATCCAATTTGCCATCTTTATTGATGTCGTGCGTCTGAAACGCTTGCTGAATCACTGGAAAACTAATCGAAGCCATTTGACTAACTCCAATAGGTATGCGCTCTCTAAAAATCTAAAAACAAAAAAATGGCCAGAATTGCCTGTCCATCCGGATTTATTCATAAAAATTCGAATTGGATATACTAGTTAAATAATAAACACAGAATATTTATGCCGATCGGATCCCGATTCTCCGATACGGCCTGGCAGCCTGAGACAAGCAGGGTTCAGAGGGCGGCATAACAACCATCAAGCCGTGTTTGACCAGCCGGGTCTGAACTGATTATCCCTGGGCCATCCTTATATAAGAGGGGACAACCGGTGCATGAACTTCCGATGTATTAACCCATCGTTCTCATCATCAGGAATTGCATCGTTTGTAACAGCATTCCCATCATTTGTTCAAGTCCTTGGGACTGCATCGGATTGCCATACCCTTGTGGGCCAAAACCGAACTGACCAGGGCTGGGTGGAAACTGTTGCCCCGGCATCATCGGGCCAAAGCCGCCCCGGACCTGTTCCACACCCAAGGGCTGATAACCGGGCATGTAACGCAGGTTCTGCATGGCCTGGTTCTTCAAATCCTGCATGTCAATCGGGTTGCCATCCGGTTGAAAGCGATCGGGGAAGCCGTTCGAAAAATCGCACGAATCGATCGCGCAAGGCTCGCCGGCTTTGGCCGCAAACTGCTCGAATTCGCAGAAATCCAGGGCCTGATCGTTGTTCAGGTCCGGGAGGAGTCCCCGGCCATCCTTGCCACCTTGTACCATAGTGGCAAGCATTGTGCCCATTTCCTGCTCGCGGCCATTGCCGTACCGCAGTAAATCCTGGGACGCATGGGCAATTTCACCCTGGTCCAGTCTGCCGTCCGGCATACTACCATTGCCTTTGAAATCATAAAACCGAAAATACGATTGAAATTGATTCAACTTGACACTCATACCAAACTTCTCCATCCCTTTAAATCACACTCACACGTCAGCATGACGCTTGACTTCCACTCATTCCATTAAAATAAAAAACCATTTAATAGAGAAATTGCCTGCTGCCCCCCCTTTTGTAAATGTATGTGAACCTTTCGCGCCTTCTCTGGCGTTTAGCCTGCGGAGCCCTGACTGCCTGACTCACGAAGCGAAAAATTTGAGGGCAGGCAAAGCCGACCTTTGAGAAGATGATGCAAAGCTGTTCTGTTGCCCGCTCAAAACAAAACGCCTTCCCTCCGAGGGGGAAAGCGATGGGGTGGAAAATGACAGGAGGAGAGGAATTTTCAGGGTGAGATTCGGATTGGCAGCAGTGCGGGCTGCGTTGTAGTCCGACCGGCTGTTGCAATCAACCGGCATGTGCCCGTCATGGTTTTCTCCAGGGCTTCCCCGGCTGCCTGGGCTACATTGCAGACAGTCCAGGCAAAGCGGCAATAGCGCTCATAATCCCGTTCTTCCTCCACAATCAGCCGGGCCTTGTATAGGTGGTAATAGGATGGGGATTCCAGTTGTTCCCAACTGAATTCGGCGCCGCCGCAATGAGAGCAGCAGCGTTCGGCAGGGACCACCTGGCGCAGGAAATAACCGCTATCCCGCCGAACGTTGCATTCGGCGCAGCGCAGTACAACCCAGCGATAGATCAGGCCCTGGCCGCAATCCGGGCAATAGCACTTGCCCTCGCTGACCTTGGTGCGGAAATGATTGCATGCAAACAGGCATTTCAGCAGCCAGCCTGATAAAAACAGCCAGTCCATCGCTTTCTCCCGTTCGTGTTGTTCGATATTGGAATCATAGCGAGCTTTGCCAAAATTTCAGTGATGAGCGCATGCATGGTATACATGTTGCCGCGACCAATGGGGTGGCCGCCCCTGAAAAAAGAGGTACGAGCCCCTGCCGTCTGTGTGTTCAGTGGAAAATCAGCAAGTTTATTCATGCGAATCGGTACTTTTTTCGAGCGTGTTAAAACGGCCCTGCAAAGCGGGGTTTGCCTGCATTGCCGCCAGAAAGCCAACGTCGAATTTCAATTCTGCTGCCTCCGCTGCCGGGAGGTGCTGGGATTTCGTTCTCCGCAAGCGGTGACAAGCAGCGAGGGCTTTCCATGTCACGCTGCCACCAGCTTCAACGCCACGGTCCGCAAGGTGCTGTATGGTTACAAATTCTATGGTCAACAAGAACGCGAACCCCTGTTGGCTGGTCTGCTGACGAATTATTGGGCCGATTTGCCGGATTCAGCGACAATAACCAGGATCCATCCCAAGAACGTGCTGGTGGTTCCGGTGCCGCCGCACGAGGGAAAAGCCAGCCGGGTGGATGGTTTTGCCAAGCGCTTTGCCCGGTACTTCGGCTATGATTACCGGCCCGATGTTTTGTGCTGGACGCGCGAAGTAGCGCCGCAACATACCCTCCTTGAGCGCCGGGAGCGCCTTCGCAACATTGCCGGGGGCATGGCGCTCCGGCATGATCTGGGCGGCACGTATCAACGGATTGTGGTAACCGACGATCTGATGACCACCGGTGCCACCCTGCGGGAGGCTTGTCGGGCACTGCGCGGAATGACATCGGGACAGGAGGGGCAGGATACCGCTGGGAGAGAGATTATCGGCCTGACTGTCTCCCGCGTTCCGCTGCTGCCCGGTTCCGCCGCAAGAGACCATGATTAGGCAGCATTTGGCCTTCGACTGAAAGCCAGGCTATTGCGCGCGAAAATCCGGCATGGGGAAAGGTGGGCCGTCCAGGGAGGCGTTTGCCAACCGCTGGAGCCGGGAAGTGGATTGTGGCCGGTCCGGGACTTTCCAGGCCGGATTCAAGGGTTTTTCCTGGAGTTTCATCATAGTTCGCAGGTTATTCACGGCCTGACCGCTCCGGATCATGGCGTAAGAACGTCGAATCGACTCGGGAACCAGCCTGAAATGCTGTGCAAGGTCCTTAAAGGATTCCGGAGCCTGTTTGCAGCTGCTGAGCAGATTCTGGAGAAATCCGGCCTCTTCCGTTCGGAGGCCATGAAAACGATCCAGCGTGTACTTACTGGCCAGGGCACAGAACATCACGCTGCCGGAAGCGGAGCCGAGGCCATAGAAGGCCCGTTCCCGCTCATCACCGTTTTGGGCGGTCATCATCTTATATAGGGACATCCCTGCCTGCACGCCCGCAAAGCCCAGCGCGACCGAGAACAGCAACGGCGCCACCGAGACCCCCAGTGATGCGATGGCGCCCAGAATCAGCGTGCCGACGCCCAGGGAGAACAGGAAGTCCTTGGGACTTCGGAACAAGCCCACCACCGGGGCGACCAGCCCCCGGAAAAAGTTCCTGCCCGCCTGGCGAAAGGAAAACTTCCCGTCACAGGCTGCGTTGATGGGCCGATTTTCGCCGTCACGGCGGCTGAATATATCCGATTGTCCGCATTCGGTTTGGGTGTTGCCCTGTGTCAGCAGCGAAAAGGCATGCAGTGGCGACGCCGTTTTAGGCTCGCGGGCGCCAAAGGTCGGCGATGCCGTGTAGTTCGCCGTGTTCAAGCGTTCAACCATGCCACTGCCCAATCCCGAAGTCCTTTACTAAAGGTATAAAAACAAGATTTCGGGATTTGGTGTTAGCCGCTTATGCGTTCAGCTTTTGCCAATCGGCTTCAGACAGCGTAGCAACCCGCTTATCCAGGTTGACCAGCTTGCCCAGGTCCTGGTAGCTGATGGAACCGGCATTGCCGTCCAGTTGGGCGGCCTTGTCGTAATTCTTCAGCAGCATTTCACCCATGCCGTGCAGCTTTTGATACATGCCGTTGTTGCCCAGCCCAGAGGATTCCAGTTGCTTCATGCCTTGTTGAAGCTCTTCTTTGGTCACTTCGCCGTTGCCGTTGGCATCGAAGTAATGTAGGTAGCTCAACGCTTGCAGGGAGCTGAGGTTTTTGGGGTTGGACTGCTCCTCAAGGGCCTGCGAAATCTGCCCGGTAAGCTTTTTGGAAAGATGAAACTGTTCCGCGATGGCCGCAAAGCCCTTGCCGCCTAGTTTGCCAAGGCCTGCAACACCGCCCAGCGCCCCGCCAATTTCATCCTTGTGCTTGATCAAGCCGATTCCGATGGAAGCCGCAGATCCCAAATCCATACGCAAACCCCTTCAATCTCTCTGTCCGATCTTCACTGTAACCGCATGCAAACGGCGCTTCCTCATGCACATGAACGATTTGCGATTGGAGTTTGAAGAAAATAGTCTAATTCCAGCTAAACCAGGGGGGATCTGGCTCATCCGCCGGGCCAAACGTGTAGGTGCTGGAAACCGTATTTGCTAGCACGTTACTGCCACTGGTGAGTCGGCCGTTGTAATACAAGGCGAACTGGACCGCCGTGCCCGCATCGTTGGCGCCTCCGGTCACTTTGCCGTCCGGGTCAAGATCAAACCAAATGGCATTAGTGCTGCCGGTTCCGCTGAAACTGGTCGTGGTCTGATAGACTAACACCCCACCGTTATGAAGGAGGAGACATCCAAAAGAGGCTGCACTGCAGTCAGTGGTAACTTGACCAGGGTTATCGTCAACCAGGGTAGTAGTGACTTTGACATAGTTCATGTATTGTGTGAGTTCGTCAACAGTGGTGGCACTGGATAGACCATTTTGACGCTGGTAGACGGTCATTGCGTCCGTGATCATCCCGGCCGCCTCTTTGGCCTTGGCTCTAAAGGACTGATCCTGCTGGGCTGAGAGCACTTTGGGAATCGTAAATGTGGCGATTTCACCCAAAATCATCAAGGCAATCAGTAATTCAGCCAGGGTAAAGCCATGGCTGGCACGATGGAGCATTCAAACACCAAACTCTTGTACCGCTTGAGATATTTATCGACCAAAAGGTCAAAAACTTGAGTTTAAAAAATGGTCTCTATCCAAACACAGGGAAAAGCGCCAGCAGGCGGGCCACCAAGGCACCCACTCCGAAAGCGATGGCCCAGGAGCCGGCCAGCAACGTCAGGCCTTCTTTGATGCCGCGCTCCTTCCAGAGGACGGTGGCAGAGGCGAAGCAGGGCACGAAGAGCGTAATCACAATCAAGGCGGTGAGTAACTGGGCATGGCTGATGCTATCAGCCATGAAATACAGCCCGGCGGCGCCGAAGTCCCGGCGAACCAGCCCCATAATGAACACCTGCGCGGTTTCAGCGGGCAATAGCAGGACGGCCCGGATGGCGGGGCCCAGCGTGGCCTGGATGGCTTCCAGCATGTGCGTGGCCTGGAGCACGGCCACCAGCAAAGAACCCAGCATGAACAGCGGAGCAGCTTCCTTCAGGAAAATCACCGTACGCACCCAGGTCTTTTTAGCGATGTTGCGCAGGTTTGGCACTCGCATGGGTGGTAGATCCAAGATCAGGCTGCTGGAACGACCGGGCAGCATTTTATTCAGAACCGAGCCCAGGGCAATCAACACGGTAAACAGAATCACGCAGTAGGCCATCCAGGCATTCAAGCCCCCCGCCTTGGCCATCAAGGCAATCAGAACGCCCATTTGCGCGGAGCATGGGATGGTAATGGCCAGAATGGTGGAAGCAATGGTGCGTTCCCGGTTGGAAGTCAGCACCCGCGTAGACACAGTCGCCATGGTCACGCAGCCCAGACCTAAAATCAGTGGAATCACGGCGCGTCCGTTCAGGCCAATCCGGTTCAGAAGGCCATCAGAGATAACCGCAATACGTGGCAGGTAGCCGCAGTCTTCTAAAATGGAGATATACACGTAAAAACCCAACACCAGCGGGAAAAGCACCCCGAAAATGTATTGCACGCTCATCGTCAGCACGCCGAATTCACCGCCGAAAACCGTGTAGAAAAAGCTGCCCTTGGGGAACACATGGCCGATGACGCCCTGCATAAGCGGCACGATGCCCGGCCAGCTACCGGCATTCTGGCCCAGCATGAGCTTGCCTTCGGTCAAATCTACCAGATCACCGGCGACCCAGATGCCAATCACCTGGTACAAGGCAAACAGAACGGCCAACATACTGATGAAGGCGATGAACGGATTCAACAGGGCCTGCCCGATCCTCTGGGACAGCAACTGCGTCACGGTGCCGGGCCGACTGGTATCGGTTACCACCTGTCGGGCGATGGCGTTGACATGCTGGCGACGCAGGCCGTAAATCTTCATGCGGTCGGCCATGTTGGCTTCCAATGCTTGCAGTTCTGTGGCGGGCGGCATATCCGGTATGGCGTTTCCGGTTTTGGCCTTGTTGATAGATTGTTTCACCTGCTCCAGACCTTCCCGCGTGACAGCCACCGTGGGGAACATGGGGACTCCCAGCAGTTTTTCCAGCTTGGGCAAATCAATTTCCAGGTTGCGGGCCTTGGCTTCGTCCATCTGGTTCACCGCAATAATCATGGGCTTGCCGTAATCCAGCATCTGCTGGGTGAGGAAGAGATCGCGCTCCAGGCTGATGGCGCTGATGACGTTAATGATGACATCCGCGTCCAGAATGGCTTTTTCCGCCACCCGCTCCTCGTCGCTCATCCCGGAAAGCCCGTAGACGCCGGGGGTGTCCATCAGGCGGGTGTGCTCGTCCATGTCTCCCTTGGGTACATCGATAGTGGTGCCGGGAAAGTTTGAGACATTCACGTATTTTCCGGTAAAAGCGTTAAAAAACAGCGATTTGCCTACGTTGGGATTGCCTGCCAGCACTACTTTCTTTTTCCCCGTAACGATTTTCACCGGGGTGGGTTGCTCGGCGGGTGGCTGGGTACTGATTTCGGGCTCGATGATCATACTCATGATACGATTTTCACCACCTCGATCTGTCGGCAAAGTTCCCGACCCAGGGCGATTTCAATGGCGCCCCGGCGGATGACCACCGGTCCGCCCGGCACACGGGAGGCCACATCCAGGCTTTCTCCCTCGGAAATGCCCAGCCGCATGGCCATGGTCGCCGTCTCCGGATCGGTAATCCGAACAATCCGGAACGTGTCTCCGACTTTGGCCTGCTCAAGCGTAACGGGTTGTGGCATGGAAATTTCCACTGGTGACAATCGGTACCTTCTTATTGAGAATTATTATCAAAAATTAGACAAACTGCAAGATGCTGCCGCAAATCTACACGCATGAAAACAAGCCTGCCCCGATTTGTTGACCTTCCCGAAGGTGCAACCGTTGTGCTCCCGTGAGGAACGATACCGGTTGGAGCCGGTAGGTGGATTCAAAAAGCTGGAATTATTCGGCTTGGGGGGCCTTGAATGCCTCAACGTGGCGCATGGCCCGTTGCAGGGACAGGCGGGCGCTGTAGGGGTCATCCATGCCCAAGGCGGCCACGGCATCGCTGTAATGGCGGTTGAAATCGAAGCGGGAGCCTGTGGCGCCGAATTGAATCCGGTTGGTCTTGCCGGCGGCGTTCAACAGGCCGGCGGCCTGGCTCAAATCATCAAAAGAGCCGCTGGAAAGCTGGCTTTCCAAGCGGCTCCGGAGTTGTGTTTCGCTATGCTTCGAAATCCAGTCGAGAGAGCTAAAAAAGCTGGAGACTACAGGTTTTCGGGTGCTTGCATGCTGGCCGGAACGCTTGAAGGCATCCTGCTGAAGCACTTGCAGACGGGGGGTGTCCGTCGTCAGCACCGCAAACGGATTATGCGCTACCGGGGCAGCGTTATCAATCCGGTGAGCAGGCTGTTGCGCCTGCGCCACGAAACTGTATATCTTCACAAAGCCACACGACGGGACCCCTGGGGGTTCCACGCCTCTCTTCCGTAAAATTCATATTCTATTGTAACAAAAGGTGTCGAATAGATCAGCCTGTTTGTTCAAAAGATCCTCCCCTCCACCTGGAAAGCAGCACTTGGAACCAGTCACAAGACTGTTACAAGTCCCGTTTCATCACTGGGCAGTATCAAGGGGGAAGACGTTAAGAATCAGGGCGCTTTCAGTCAACGGGCCAGACCTTCGAGTTGTTCTTCCAGGGCTTTGACCTGCTTGTTCACTTCGTTCAGGCGGGATTTGTTCTTTTCCACCACGTCCTGCGGGGCGCGCTGCAAAAAGTCAAAGTTGCTCATCATCTTGTAGAGCTGTTCCTGCTCTTTCAGCAGCGCGGTGATCTTCTTGCGGACCCGGTCCAGCTCCTGCTCGATATCAATCAACCCTTCCAGCGGCACCACGATTCGGCTGTGACCCACGACGTTGATGGCGGCATGATGGCCTTTGCCGTTGATTACATCCTGCACGTCCAGGGCTTCCAGCTTCACGAAGTGATCCAGGATGCCGCGCCCGGTGCTCAACGCCTCACGCTCCTGCGGCTCGGTCGTCACCACGGTGACTTTCACCGGCTGCTGGTGCGGCACGCTGTATTGCTGGCGAATGTTCCGGATGGCCCGCACGGCTTCCAGCACGTAATCGATGCGTGCGCTGATACCGGCATCGATGAGCGCCTCATCCGCCTGCGGGAAGGCCGCCACCATGATGGATCTGTCGGTGCGGTGGGGGAGTTTCTGGAAAATTTCCTCGGTAATGTAGGGCATAACGGGATGCAGCAGGCGCAAGGTGCCATCCAGCACGTGCAACAGAATACGCTGGGTGTTGGCTCGCTGCGCGGGCTCATGCAGTTGCTTCTTCGCGTATTCCACATACCAGTCGCAGAAGCCATTCCAGACAAACTCGTACAACGTATCGGCCAGTTCGCCGAACTTGTACTCGCTGAGTAACTGGTTGGCCTGCTGGACGGCCGTGTTATAGCGACTGAGGATCCACTGATCCATCAGAGAGAGCTGGCTGCGATCGATGGGCTGGTTGTCTACTTTGCCGGTTTCCTGGTCTTCCGGATCGATATTCATCAGCACAAAGCGCGAAGCGTTCCACAACTTGTTGGCAAACAGTTTGCCCTGCTCCAGCTTGTCCTTGGCCAGCTTGATGTCCTGGCCGCCGTAGGTAATGAGCGATGTCAGCCCAAAGCGGAAGCCGTCACAGCCGATTTCATCAATCATCTCCACCGGATCCACGGTGTTGCCCTTGGATTTACTCATCTTCTGGCCTTTTTCATCGCGGATGAGACCGTGGATGTATACAGTGTGGAAGGGCGATTTTTCGGTCAACTCCAGCCCGAACATGGTCATGCGGGCCACCCAGAAGAAGATGATGTCAAAGCCCGTCACCAGCACATCGGTCGGGTAGAAGTTCTTGTAATCCTCAGCGTTGGTGTCCGGCCAGCCCATCGTCGAGAACGGCCAGAGCCCCGAAGAGAACCAGGTATCCAGCACGTCGGTGTCCTGCTTTAGGTGGGTTGAGCCGCAATGCTGGCACTGAGAAGGAGTCTCTTCGGCTACTGTCACCTCACGACATTCATCACAATGCCAGGCGGGAATTTGGTGTCCCCACCACAACTGGCGGGAGATGCACCAATCCTGAATGTCGGTCAGCCAGCGCACGTAATCCTTGGTCCAGCGCTCGGGAATGAACTTGATTTCACCCTTATCTAGGGATTCGAGACATTTCTCGGCCAGGGGCTTGGTTTTCACAAACCACTGCTTGGAGAGCAGCGGTTCAATGGTGGTGCTGCATCGCTGACAATGGCCCACCCGGTGGCTGTGTTCCTGCTTTCGCACCAAGTGGCCCTGCTGTTCCAGCATGGCTTCGGTCCGTTTGCGGGCATCAAAGCGTTCCAGGCCCCATATTTCTTGCGGAATCCACTGTTCAGGCCTGATCTGCCCACGTTCATCAATAACCCAGCAGGGATCTAATCCGTGTTGCATCCCAATCTTGAAGTCGTTGGGATCGTGGGCGGGGGTGATTTTCAATGCGCCGGTGCCGAAGGCCATATCGACGTACTCGTCGGCAATGACCGGGATTTCGCGGGTGGTCAGCGGCAGGCGGACATTTTTGCCGATAATCTTCTGGTAACGCGGGTCCTCCGGGTTAACGGCCACGGCCACGTCGCCGAACATGGTTTCGGGACGGGTGGTGGCGACCACGAGAGACTGATCCGGGCTGTCGGCCAGGGGATAAGAAATCTCCCACAGGTGGCTTTCCTCGTCCACGTAATCGGTTTCGATATCCGAAATGGCGGAAACACAACGAGGACACCAGTTAACGATATAAGTGCCCTGATAGATCAAGCCTTTGTTGTAAAGATGCGCGAAAGCATGGCGAACCGCGCGGGAAAGCCCCTCATCCAGCGTGAAGCGGGTGCGATCCCAGTCCGGGGAAATACCCAGACGCTTGAACTGGCGGGCGATATCCGCCTTGCGGGCATCCGCCCATTCCCACACCAGATTGACGAAAGCCTCCCGGCCCATTTCGTCCTTGGTGGGGCCTTTTTGCTCCCGGAGATTGCGCTCCACCACGTTCTGGGTGGCAATCCCGGCGTGGTCCATGCCGGGCATCCAGAGGGTTTTATCGCCTCGCATGCGATGCCAGCGGATGAGCATGTCCTGGATGCTGGAATCCAGGGCGTGGCCCATGTGCAAAACGCCGGTGACGTTGGGCGGCGGGATAACCAGGCTGAAGCGGCTCCGGGCGTCCGGGTGGACTTCGGGTTTGAATAATCCGTTCTCTTCCCAGAACTGGTAGAGTCTGGATTCAACGTCTTTGGGCTCGTAAGCTTTGGATAGCATGGGGGTTCCTGACCTGTGGTTGACTGCCGAAAAAATATTGCACAAGATGTGCTTAAGGGGAGCGGAAAAGTGGTAAATAAGATAACGTAACCCAGAGGTATCGAAAATCAATCGTTAAACCTGCCGAGATACTTGACGCCGGGTTCCGGGACCAGAATTCGGGAGCATCAGAACCGGGAAGCATCAGGAATAAGTATAGTACAATATCAAAGCGGCACAGGGCAGCCAACCCGAACATTTCCCTTCCGGGAGCTCACCCGCTTCCCCCAACGATTTTATCCTTATTTCCGTCGTTCGTTCAGAGTTGGGCAGCTTTTACAGAAGATCGAAGAGCAGCCGTAAGCAGCCGACAAGATGAGCAAGCATTGTGTTAAGCAAACAGGTTTTCATATAATGTCATCAAAGGATTTTGAACCGGAATTCAGAGAGGAGCGTGACATGCCCCCCGAAGTCCAGGAGAAGACGCCGGGCGTTTACGTTCGGGCGGAAAACGAGCTTCCCCATGAACTGGATATGCTGTGGTCGAATACTCGCACCTACCACCGGGAGGAGCGCTCTCCGCTGATCTCCTTCATCGCGGGATTACTGGTGGGCGTCATCCTGACTTCAGCCGTATTCTTGCTGTTTTTCAACCAGCCTCACGTTAAAACCGGCGAAAACCAGATGACCACACCGGTGACCGAGAACATCGAAGGGGCCCAGACCCCGGCGGGCGGTTCGTCCTCTGCCGGAACCTCCCAGGGTGCTTCGTCATCCGCTCCGGCGGGCGGAACCACCTACACCGTGGTCAGCGGTGATACGCTGGGCCGGATTTCCGAGAAAGTCTACGGCTCCACGGCGCCCAAGTACCTGGATAAAATCCAGCGGGCCAACAACATGAGAACTCCAGACGCCTTGCAGATTGATCAGAAGCTGATCATTCCACCCAAGGACTACTAAAAAGCGCTCAGCAAGGCAAATGGTTCACTTGCTCAATTGGGAAACTGATTGGGAGAAACAATACGCTGCCTCGTTTCAACTATTTGAGGCGTTTCTCGGCTCGGGTGCGGCAAGATGGCTTGCTCAATGAGCGGCTGTGTCAGGCTGGGCATTCCGGCTGACGCGCAGGGGGAAGAAAAAGAAAAATCTCTTGCGGGGAAAAAAATGCAAGAGATCGGATAGAGAGAGGCAGTATTATATGAGAGACATTATGTTGTTTTGGTGTGTGTTTGTTTGCACTTTCATAAATTCACCTGAATCTGGAAGATTGCCTGAAATTCTAATTTAGTTACAAAACTTTACTTTTAATTTAAATTAAAATCGCAAAAATGGCCTGAATTCGCCATTTTCAGCAATATTTCCCAGGGCTTCCTGAGCCCGCTGAAGGTGAATGAAGTCCGAAATACGACGGCCATCGGAAGAACCGCACCATCCCCATGAAGCGTTCAAAATGAGACGTTCAAACTTGTCAAAAACCGGTTAACGCTTATTTGCCGCCGCTATTTTTGGCGATCTCTTCCTGAATCCGGCTGACATCCGAGGAGCCAGCCTCGCCTGGCTTGTAGCGCAGATAGGTGTCCAGCGAGCTGCGGGCCTGGGCGGCATCTCCCGTCTTGGCCAGGAACCAGGATTGCAGCAGGTGGTATTCCGCCTCCTTGTAATCGAAGGAAATCGCCTTCCGGATGTCGGACAGCGCCTTGCCGAAGTCACCCATCTCCTGGTAAACCAGGGAGCGCTTGTGATAAGCGTGCGGATCCTTCGGTTCCAAGGAAATGGCCTGACTGGTCGCATTCAGTGCCTTTTGATACCAATACCCCGGATTTTCTTCCGGTTTTTGGGGGTCGAGATCCGGGTTATCGCTCAACGATTTGGCCTTTTGGAAGTAGGCGACGCCTAGGTTCAGGTAGGTCAATGCCATACCATCTGCTTTGGCCTGCTTTTCCATTTTGGCGATGGTTTCATCCAGTTTTTTGGCGATTTCGGCATCCCGATCCGGATTTTTGTCGCGATCCGAGGCGGGCAGGTTGTTGATATCCGCGACTTCGGTGTACAGCTTGCGAATGGTGTTCTTGTCCCGGTTGGACGGAGCTGTGACGTGCTGGTTCTGGGCGTACATGATGTCACCCGGATCCGAACTGTGGCCTAGCAGGCCCAAGGCGTGGCCCAATTCGTGAATGGCCACGGCATAGATGATTTCCGTGTTTTGCGGCTTTCCCTTGATATCGAACGTGGCGATTTTAATGTCCATGTAACGGATCTGGTCATCATGAATGTTGGGAATGGTCAGGCCGGCCGTGTATGAGGTGCCGCCGTCGCCGTCATGCCCGCGGGTATCGATGGTGTTGGTCCAGGTGAGGCGCAAATCGGCCTGCTCCGGATCATCCACCAGCCTGTAGCTCAGCTGGTGGTTTAGTGTCGCGGCCCAGACATCCAGCGCCTTGGGAATCTGGCTGATAAAGGCCGGCTGAAAGTTCCGAATGCCATGGGGTGCCTTCTCCACATAAAGTTTCAGGGGCATTTTGGAGAGGGCCCAGCGGACAATCTTCCCGTTTTCGGTGATGTCATTCAGGTAATCTTCTTTGCCGATCCCCCCACCCGTGTATTTGTCGATGGCTTCACCGGGACCGCTCTCGCCGTTCTTGTGCCAGCGGGTGGTTTCCGGGACTTCCAGGTAACTGCGCAGCCTGGATAGGCCAACCCTGGACAGCCGGGCTGCCTGGGTGTCGGGTGCCAGGGCCAGAACCCGCTGGTATTCGGCCTGGGCCTCGGCCAACCGGTTCATCTTCACGTAGGAATCCGCCAGATAGTAGTGAATGTTGGGATTTCCCTCATGCTGGTTCGCGGCTTCCCGAAAGTAGCGGGCGGCCAAGGGGTAATCGCCCAGTTCATACAATTTCAGCCCAATCTCATAAGAGCCCGCAAAGGCCGGCAAGGCGCACAGGGTCATGGCGGCGCAAAGTCCGCCGGCCAGCAAGCGGCGTCCCATCAGTAACCGAGTTCCGAACAACCTGACTTTCATGGCAAACTTTTGCTTTTCCGGGTTTTCAAATACAATGGCCCAGGTGGGTCTCCTGGAATATCGGTCAATCCGATCAAATCTGTAAAAATCTTCTTCTATTGTAGCCCTTACTACCCCGACTGGCTGTAAAATCCGGCTTTCCGGCCTTCCAACCTGGGTGTCCAACGCATGTCACTCTACAATCTTTTGGGAAAATTGGAACAACAGACGTTGTGGGATACCATGACTAAAGAGTTCTTGGGAGTGAACCTTCCGAGGATCGTCTTTACTCGTACCCAGGATGAGCGCTGGGATTCAGCCGTCAACGAAATTGGTAACTCCATAGCCATCTTTGGCATCGGGGGATTACTGGATCAGGGGCTGAAGAGGCTGTATCAAACGGTCCAGGCTCAAGGGGGGAATGCTGCAAAATGGAGCGTTGTATGCCGTTCCGGTGCTCTTTACAGTGCTATTTTTTCCTTGATGTGGGCTATGCCATTTGCGCGCAACTACTTGACTGCGCGCCGTACGGGAAAGACCGTTTTTACCGATGTCATCGGTTCATGCAATTCAGCCATAGCAGGACATCAAGACAATGTCCAGGAGTCGATGACGAACAGCAAGCGCCGTTTCTGGAAAATTTTGGCTTTGGGGGGTGCAGCTACAGCTTTATTCGCGTTTGGAGGCCGATGGGCAGCCGGGAAAAATATGTCGCTGGGGCTCTTAAAGCGTCTCTTCCAATCTAAAGGTGCTCAAGACTTCCTGCTGTTAAAAGACGGATCCTTTGAAGACTATTCAGGATGGAAAGCCGTGCTTTCGTGTGCGGTGCCCGCCTATGCCGGTTGGTATGACGCCGCGCGGGATCCCTACGAGAAGAAGGAGCAAATACTCAAGTTTGTGAGCTTTGTGACCGGTTTCTTGGGGCCTGGCTTCTGCCTGAAGCACTATTTCAAGAATACCTTTGCCCAATTGCTGCCCAATGGCGTATTGCCCACGTATCAGTCTATCAAAGCGGCGCTCAAGATGGAGAGTAACCCACTCATCAAGGCGAATTTGGAACAAGCCCTGGGTACTTGGAAGAAGAAAACGCTCTGGACGCTGCTTAGTTCCATTGCTCTGCTGACCGCCACCCAGTTCCTGAACTTCCACCTGACCGGCAAGCGTCTGGCCAAAGCCAGGGCCCGGCAAGCGGGTGCAAGCCCTGCGCTGACCTCTGGCGGTCTCCATCGAAAAACCATTGCAGACTGGGGTTATCGCCCAGCTGTGCCGGTTGCCTCTCCGTGGCAAGACATTTCCACGTCCTATCAGGCCACGCCTTATGGACCGCGCTGGTAGCGGGGCGGGTTGCTTTTCGGTAGAATGGTCCTATGTTCCTGGAGCCCCGGAAGAGGTCCGTGCATGTTCAAACGCAGTTTTTTGATGGTCGCCCTGATTTTTACGCTGGTCTTCGCCTCCGCGTTCGCCTCGCAGATGATCATGACCCGCGACCTGCCTTCGGCTTATGATAGCGGCCTGACCATTGAAAAAGCCTTCAAGACCTCCCAGGTGCCCTTGCTCGTCGAGTTCTACAGTGATACCTGCGGCACCTGCAAGCGTCTGGCGCCCATTATCCACGACCTTCTGGAAACGCGCTACCAAAATCGCCTGACTGCGGTCATGATGGACGTGGATGATCCGGCTAATGCGCAGATTGCTCAGCTTTTTGGGGTGGACGCCCTACCAGGGCTATTCGTATTCGACCACAAGCACATGAAAAAGCACCAAATCAAGGCCGAGGAGTTTGTTTCCAAGGAGCGTTTGCAGCTCGCTATCGACCAGGCGCTCTCCCGAACCGGCTTCCGGACTACCGCCAAAGCGTCACTGAATCGCTAGGCGACTTTCATCCGGACTTAACCGTTGGGAAAGGCTTGGTGGTTGAGGGATCTCAACGGTTGGCTTTCCAGGCTCCAAGCGGTAAAATAAAATCACCAGAAATAGAGAGAGTAAGAGATAGGACTTACCTCGTTCATCCGAATCAGCACGAGATGGGAGGGACCCCAACAATGAGTATGGCAGGAACTTTTGGGCAACGCGTTTCTTCCGAGTCGGTCGGAAATTCGGTTTTCGCAGAACTCATGCGCGATTTCCGTGTTACGCAGCGGGCTGCCAAGCGTGTGTTGGGTGACCAGCACGTTTTGACGACCATGTGCACGCATGCTGCCCAATTCCCTTCGGATCGCATGAGTTCCCGCATGGTCTGGGATCAATTCGCGGCCTTGCCGCTGGCCCAACGGACCGATCTATTGCAGGCCCTTCGCAGCTTCGCCCACTAGGCAATCTCCTGAAGATTGACTGCCCGTCGACCATTCGACGGTGCAGGCAAGGTGATGGTGTTAAGACTACGAGACCAAGATAACGATACCCCAGATAACAATAAAAGGTATCGGCAACAAATGATGCTCCCACTCGTCCCGATAGCCGGAGGGAGCAAGCATGATGAAATGTCTTGCAGCGTTTCTTGGCGGGCTTGGCTGGACAATCGGGTTGTCGGGCCTGTGTTCTTCCGTGGCTGTCGCAGAAACAGCCGCGCAGTGGCAGGACAGAATTCCCGCTCAGGTTGATCCCGGTGCGGTGCTCAACTGGGAAACCAACATCAACCGGCGCATCTGGGAGCAAATCCAATATGGAAATGCCCTGTGCCCGGAAGTTTCTTCGGAGTCGGTCATCCTGTATCAAAGTCGGGATGGCCGTCTCATTGATTGTGACCAGTTTATCCGGGAGGTTTTGCGCCGCCATGAACGCAACCTGCCTTGAGATTGCGCGCCATCCCTGATCGTCACGCCCATGGTCGGATGAGCATCCTATCACTCAAAAGCCAGCCAGCCTGACCGGACGCTTAAACCCTGTGGCGCATAGAATTGAGGGAGGGATTCAGCAAATGAAGACCAAGACACGCAAAAGCCCTCCATCTGATGAACTTCAGGAACTGCTGACCAAGTGCGACCAGGAGCCCATTCACCTGACGCATTGGATCCAGCCGCATGGTCTGCTGCTGGCTGTGAGCGAGCAAGACTGGCAAATCCGCCAACTGAGCCGGAATACCTTGTATTATCTGGGGATTCCTCCCGAGGAATTAGTCAACCAGTCGATTTCCAAAATCATGCCAGCTGAAAAGCTCCAAGAGGCCCTGCGGAATAAGAGCCTGGTCGGAAACCTGACCCGGCTCTTCCGGTGGGATTATGAAGCCAAAGGACGGCGTTTCACCTTTGATATCATTGCGCATCGCACGAACGGCCTTCTCATCCTGGAACTGGAGGAAAGCCTGGAGGAGAGGGAGGATTTGCCGGAGCTTGATGCGTTTTACAAGACTTTATTTCAGAATTTAGAACATGCTCCAATGGTCCAGGATGCCTATCAGCAGGCTGTGGCCGCAGTGCGGCTCTTGACTGGTTTTGATCGGGTCATGCTCTACCGTTTTGACGAAGAGGGGAATGGTGCCGTGGTTGCGGAATCTGCACAGGAGGGTGTAGAAACCTATCTTGGGCTGCACTATCCGGCTTCGGATATTCCCAAACAGGCCCGCGAATTGTACCTGCGCAACTGGACAAGGATTGTCCCGGCGGTGAATGCCGAGGCCGTCCCTTTGTGGCCTGCACTGAACCAGAAAACCGGCGAGTCACTGGATCTCAGCTTTTCAACCCTGCGCAGCCTGTCTCCTGTCCATATCGAATACCTGAAAAACATGAAGGTACAAGCGTCCATGTCCATCTCCCTCATTAAGGAGGGCAAGCTCTGGGGGTTGATTGCCTGTCATCACCTGAGTCCAAGACGAGTCTCCTACCGAAAGCGCATGAGTTGTGAGTTCCTCGGCCAGATCTTCTCTCTGCAACTTGCCTTGAAAGAGGATGCAGAGATCCTGGCCTATCGAGATCGGGCCAGACTGCGATTACAGGATGTGATGGATGCTATCCGAAACGGGACGGAGTTACCCGCCGCACTCCTCCAGCCGGACCTGGATTTGCCCGCGCTGGTCAACGCTTCGGGAGTCGCCATCGTTTACGAGGGGGCCTGGCACCTGATAGGCAAGACTCCCGGTCCGCAACAAGTCCTTTCCCTGGTCAGCCGGCTCTCCGGCCATGGCGGGCAGGATGAGGCGCAGGAAGTATTCGCCATTCGCGCTCTGTCGGATTTATATCCGGAAGCGGAAAGCTACAAGGAGGTGGCCGCCGGTGTACTGGGCTTCCCGCTGTCGCAGGCGCAGCGCAGTTATATTCTCTGGTTCCGGCCGGAGGAAATAGAGACCATCCACTGGGCCGGCAATCCTAATCAACCCGTGGCACTGGAGAATGGGGAAGTTCGGTTGCATCCGCGCAAATCTTTTGAACTTTGGAAGGAAACCGTGCGCGGCAAGTGTATCCCCTGGACAGCCTATGAAATTGAGACGCTGGCGTTGTTGCACAGCTTCCTTTTGACCCAGCTGCTGACCCAGACCAGTGAGGAACTGGCTGAAGCGAACCGGCGGCTTTCGCAGAGCAACCGGGACCTGGATACCTTTGCCTTTGTCATTTCGCATGATCTGCGAGGGATGATTCGCCGGGTACAATACTACACAGGCTTTCTGGAAGAGGATCTCAGTCCTCTGCCCAACCAGAGCCAGGAATACCTCACCAGGATCCGGGTGATTACCGATCGGATGGATACGATGGTTTCGAATGTGCTGGAAGTTTCTCGCGTTGCGACGCAGCAAAAACCCTTTGAACCCGTCGATCTGGCTGTTGTCGTGGATCAGGTGCTGGTTGATTTGCACGACATCATTCAGCAGGCGGGAGCGACCGTCGAAAGGATGGAGTTACCCACCCTGGAGGCGGATGAAGCCCAGATGTACCAGTTGTTTCAGAACCTTATCGGCAATGCGTTGAAATATCATCGGGAGAACGTGCCACCACAAATCCGGGTGAGCGCGACGTCCATCGATGCCGACACCTGTCGGATTGCCGTTCGGGACAACGGACTCGGTTTTCCGCCGGAAAAAAGTCCGGAGCTGTTTGAGATGTTCCGGAGGCTGAAGGAGCACCAGGGAATGAGCGGGTCCGGCATCGGTCTGGCCATCTGCAAACGCATCGTGGAACGGCATCATGGCTCTATTTCCGTTGATAGCGTGCCTGGCCAGGGCAGTATATTTTATGTAGACCTTCCCAGGTATCAGAACGGGACATAGCCGGTCCCGGAGGTTTTGTCGGGACTTCCGAAGAAAACAGGAGAAACAAAAACAGCTAAACCGTATCCAGGTGGACGTTGGCCATCATGTCCTTCAGGGTCTGGATGGTGGTGTCCATGTTCACGATGTCTTTCACCGACTGCCGCAGAAATGCGTTGATTTCGGGCATCATCTGGATGGCCATGTCGATCTTGGGGTTGGATCCGTGCTCGTAGGCGCCCACGTCAATCAGATCGCGGGCATCTTGGTAAATAGCGAGCAGCTCCCGCATCTTGGCGGCGGACTTCATGTGCTCGGGGTCGCAAATCTCGGTAAACAAACGGCTGACGCTGCCCAGAACGTCGATGGCGGGGAAGTGGTTTCGGGCGGCGACCTTTCGGGAGAGGAAGATGTGGCCGTCAATAATCCCCCGGACAGTATCCACCACCGGGTCGTTGATGTCATCGCCCTCCACCAGAACGGTGTACAGCGCTGTGATAGAGCCCTTGTCCGTAATACCGGACCGTTCCAGCACTTTTTGCAGCCAGGAGAAGATGGACGGGGGATAGCCCTTCATGGTGGGGGGCTCGCCGATGGCCAAACCCACCTCGCGGCCGGACATGGCGGCACGGGTCACGGTATCGGTCATCAGGAAGACCTTTTTGCCTTGATCTCGGAAGTATTCGCAAATGGCAGTGGCGGTTAGCAGGCATTTCATCCTGAGCAAGGGCGGTTGATCGCCCGTGGCGCAGACCAGCACTGAGCGGCGCATGCCTTCTTCGCCCAGACTGTTTTCCATAAATTCCTTGACCTCGCGTCCGCGCTCTCCAATCAGGGCCACCACGTTGACGTCCGCTTCCGAGTTTCGGGCAATCATGCCCAGCATGGTGGATTTCCCAACCCCGGACCCGGCAAAAAGGCCCATCCTCTGCCCGCCGCCCATGGTCAACAGGCTATCCACGGCCCGCACCCCGGTGGAAAACTTGTGCTTGATGATGGGGCGGGACAGGGGATCCGGCGGTGAGGAGTTGACGTTGACGAAGTTGGCTTTGCTGGTGTCCAGCGGCATGTTGTCCAGCGGCTCGCCCAGTGGCGAAATCAGGCGTCCTAGCAGGAAATCGCCGACAGGCACGGTAATAGGCGCTCCGGTCGTCGTCACCCAGCTACCCTGGTAGATGCCGGCACCATCGTAGAGGAGTAGCAACTGCGCCATATCGCCCTTGAATGCGACCACTTCCGCAGCTTTTGGCTCGCCATCCATGCTCTCAATGAAGCACAGGTCACCGATTTTAAGCTTAGGAAGCTGAGCTTCCACCGTCAGCCCCTGCAATTTGGAGACGCGTCCCTTGTATTTGTACAGATCCGCACCGTAGAGAATCTCCCGGATGCGCGTCCGGGTTTCCTGAAGCTTATCTTCGGAGATTCCGGATGGAATGGCCGGTTCCAGCATGCCAATGTCCTCACGTTGCCCATGTCGGGCGCCTCTGCTTTTATTGTAGTGCATCTGGAGTGCGCGTGCCTCTGTCAGCCGGGGGAGTTGCCCCAAGAAAGCGCCGCTTCGTTAAGTCGTCGTAAAGCTTATGTGGCAGGGCTTGCACTTCTCTCGTGTTTTGGACAAAATAGAAAGTCCTATCCCCCATGCGTGCGCTTGTAGCTCAGTTGGATAGAGTGCATGGCTACGAACCATGAGGTCGGGAGTTCGAATCTCTCCAAGCGCACCACTTTTTAAAGACTTGAAAAACACCCTGTTACGGGTGTTTTTTGCCTTTTGCGTAACAACTGTTGACTTTTTGATTGACCCGAGTGATGGGTTTCAGGCCCGGAGGGGGATTCCGACATTCTGATTCCTGTACATCGGCTGATTTTTCTGTACAGAGCTTGATATGGACCAGTGCATGGCAAAGCGCGATGCTCTCTCCCATAGCGACGGATAATGCTGTGTTTATCCCAATCAAAAAGCTGGGTGGTTCACCCAGCTTTTCAAGCAAAATTTGCTTGGAGGTTTGTTAACCGGATTTGGGCAAAGGCAACCCTTCGATATGCCCTTGTTGCATTGCCCAGGTTAGCAAGCACTTGAAAACCATCTTGGTCTTGTTCACGGTCTTGGGGGCTCGTTCCTTGCCATTTTTTGGGATCTTCAGCAAGGCATCCGACTTGTAGAATTTGGCCACATGGGCAGGCAGAATGTTCACCAGCTTCTTATCTGGCCCAAAAAAGGCGATCATTTGTTTGCAGTCCTGGCCGTAAGTGTAAATAGTTCGAGGGTTCTTTCCGTCGGTAGTCAAGGCATTCAAGAATTGTTCGGTGGCTTCCTGGAGGGTAATGGGGTCTACCTGGTTCATAATGGCTCCTTTGGTTTGTGAGGACCGTCACAGTGACGCTCTGCGATGGCTGGATGTCAACCCATATCCGGTCATTGATAAGAAATAAGTCTCAAAGAAGGCCCATGAGGCCTTCATGGCTTGCACTTTAGTGGCACCAGAGCGATGAATGCCCTTGTCACAAGAAGCATGGAGAAATTCCCTCATGGAGCCCCATTCATCGTATGTTTCAACTTGGCTGCAATCCCTACGGCACGGAATTTTCAATGGTCGTGCCTATAGTGAGCATTGCATCCGCCTCTATGATTACCAGATGGGCTGGTTTTTCAAGCGGTTTGAGGAAGTTTCGGTTGCCAATTTCAAGCTGGCCCTGATGCAAATCCCGATTGAACGATTCTCGACCCGCTTGAAGCTGTTTGAGGCCATCAATTGCTTTGCTAAATTCCTGATTCAGGAAGGGGTGTTAGAGGAGGGCTTCCTGCTGCAGTTGAAGCGTTTCCGACCCAAGCGGCACTTGCCACCCAAGAAACTGACGGTGGATCAGGCAGGGCTTGATCGTTTATTGGCTGCCTGTGAAACCCCGATGGACCGGTTGTTACTGATTCTACTCAGCCAGACCGGCTTGCGGGCTTCGGAAGCGGCGGGTTTAGAATTGGCAGATCTGCACTTGGACAAGCGCTATTTGGTCGTCAAACGAGCAAAATGGGGGAAAACCCGGCGAGTGGGATTAACTCAAACCGCGATTGAGGCGATTGAATCCTTTTTGCTCCATCGCGAACATCCGGATAGCAGCTTTCTGATGACCAAAGTGAACGGCAAGCCCATGGATCGCAATGGAATCCTGACCCGGATTTACAAGCTGGGCCGGAAATCCGGGGTCCCAGTGAGCCCTAACGCTCTGCGGCGGGCCTTTGTGACCATCAATGCTAACAAAGGTCGCCCCCTACCGATGCTTCAGATTGCTTGTGGGCACAGTAACATTACGACCACTCGTTCTTATTGCATGACGACCGAGGATGAGACGATTGAGGCAATGCAAGGCTGGGATTGAAAAATATTGAAATCTATCTCAATTGGTATTGAGAAGGTTAGGAGTTCGAATCTCCTATGCTCCACCAAACTTTTTGATCACCTAAGGCTATGAGCTTATCGAACGGTCTGTTCAGCTCATAGCCTACTTTTTTGCCCTCTAACCACAAGTTCGAAAATACGAAACTGAGGATCTTGCGTTTCTGTTCCACTTTCGAACTTTTGAACGTATCGGCAGCCTTGGAAATCACACGCAGCAAGGTAACAAAGTTATCCCGGAACTCATCGTCATCTTCCGAGTATTCAAGTAACTGTTGTGCAATGCGTTGTCTTTCAGCTTTCAGCTTCAGGCTGGTTTTGTCATATTCGTCTTGTGTAATACTCCCGCCAAGGAACAAAGTCATCAGCCGTTCCAGTTGAGTGTCCATGGCGTCGAACTGGCTTTGTAGCCTGTCTTTTGTATTTCGAAGGGTAGAGCGCTCAAGCTCGTATTGGCTTTTCAGGCGAGCATGAATCTTTTCAATTAGCGCTTCCGGGATTTTGATCTGTTCCAATATCTGCTCTACAGCTTCCAAAGCCACTTCTTCCCGAATTCTTTCGCTGTTACACTTGTCCTTTCCTTTAGCCTTCGTGCAGAAAAGGTAAACATATTGGCCTTTCTTAAGGTCTGAGCATATCTGGCAGCCGCATTCCTTGCAGCGCATCAGCCCCCGGAAGATAAACGGCTTCTTTGCCCGCTGGTCTTTGTGGTTTTCCTGCGTTTGCTCCTGCCTTCTTTTCGGACTGGACGCCCATCGGACCTTTTGGCATTGCTCAAACAAAGAAGGTTCAATCAAAACCGGGTAGATATGCGGGTACAAAGTCCCGTTAATCAGCATTTGCCCCGTATAAAATGGATTCTGAAGCATCTTGGCGATAGAGCCCTTATCAAGGGGCTTTTTGCTATGGGGGGATGTCAAACCCCATTGCTTTGCTTTGGCGGTAATCTCGCCCAGCGTGAAGGTGCCTGTAGAGTATTCTTGAAACAACCGCTTAACCAGAAAAGCCCGTTCATTGTCCAAAATGACGGTTGCTTTTTTCAGGTCAGGATCACGATAGTTCAAGTAGCCGGAAGGCACCCGGCCAACCACTTCGCCTTGATCCAGCTTGTAATCCATAGCCTTGATGACATGCTGGCGCAATTGGCCGACGTACATTTTGGCGGCAATAACGGAAAAATCAAACTGAAGCTGTTCCGTCCAGGGGGTGTTTTTATTGATGACCAGCCGCTCATTAAAGGTATGAATCTCAAGCTTATCCTGGGCAATGAGGGTTTCGATGATGCCGTACTCCTTAAAGCCGCGCATCAGGCGGTCAATGGAATGCACAACCAGCACCGTCCGGCTTTTCTGCTTTTCAATCAGGTTCAGGGCCTTATGGAACTGTTTCCGGTCGCCACGGGTTGAGGACTCCACCACCCGAAAGACTTCCAGCACATCGAATCCTTTTTCCCGGCAGTATTCATGCAGCTTGGCTTCCTGGGCATCCAGGGAAACCCCATCTTCCTGGCCTACGCTGGAAACCCTGGTAAAAATGACCGCTTTCATCCTTGATACCTCTTCAGAAACCCCACTTAAACGTTACAACCGGCCATGGCCGCCTTAACCCGCCATAGAAACCTGAAACGGCAAGTGATCCTTCCGCAATTGATCGTTAATCACGGTCAAGACCAGCATTTCAGGAACCATGCCCAGCGCCGTGGCCATTTCATAAGCTTTTTTCGGTGTGGGCAACTTGCGATCCTTCTCATAGGCGTTGTACATCTGGGTCGAGATGCCCAGCTTTTGCGCGGCCTGCTCTTGCGTCCATTCCTCGCAAAGCCGATGCGCCCTTAAACGACGGCCAAAGGTCAGCGCGGCAACCTGCGCATCCAGCCACACCTGATCTTCAGCATAGATTGCAGGGCTATCTTGTTCGGTAGTCATGGGCTGTTACCTCCAGTACGGTTACGATGATGGTTTGCTCTTCGGTTTCGGTGTAGATGGCCCGCCATTGCCGGTTGAGCCGGATGGAGCGTTGCCCCTGGCGCTTGCCTTGCAGCGGTTCATCATGGAAGGATGGCCCGTGCCGGGTAAGTGAAAGGCCGAAGTTTTGCACCGTATCCACCCAATCTGCAAACTTGTCCCGCACATGATCCGGGGCGTTTTCCAACCCTTTCCGGGCGGCGCGGGTGATGATGACGGTGGCTTTCATGGTTTAAGTATAAACCTTATTGATTTACTATTCAATCCATACGGGTTATTTTTTTCAGGCGGATTTGTCTTTTGGTTCAATCGGCCAACCGCCATGTCCGTCGATGACGGCATCCACTGCCGCCATTAGCCGGATGGTTTCCGAGAGCGCCGAAACGATTTGCTGATAGTGGGTCAAATCGTCAAAGCTCAGGGTGCGGCCTTTGCGATCCTTCAGCCACTTGTGGCAAACCTGATAGCCGCCCACCTGAAACGCCCACACTTCCGGCGGAACGCCTTCAAAATACTGCGTGGCATTGATATATACCCGCCCCGGATGCGCGTCTGAGGGCTCCACATAACGCGGGGCATCAACCATATTGGAGCCTTCCACCCGGTAGCTGGCCATGGCTGGGCCTTGGGTTTCCATCAGGTGCAACTGGGCCAACTCATACCCCAACGGAACCAGTTCCCGAAACAACGCAACGCAAGACGGCAACGGTACACGCGGGAAATCCATCTTCAAAAATTCGGCGTAGCGGGTGCGGTAGGCGGGCGAATGCAGGACGGCGTAAATGTAGTAAAACACATCCTCCGGCCCAAACGTCTTTTGCATGTCGCCCCGGCCATCGTCCACAAACTTCAGCTTCACGGCCTTGGCAAACTGCTTGGTAAACTTGCCATCCAAATTCGCCCGCCGTCCACCGGGGTTCCCGGTTTGTTGTGAGTCAAACAAGTTGCCAGACGTGGAATCAGCGTAAAGATAGAGGGGCAATATATATGTAATCTCTCTTGTTTTGTTCGAAACATAGCACGACTCAATAATAGTCTCTGCTACGAGAGCGTGTTGAAACCCAATAGAGGCTTGCTGCCTACAGATTGATAGACCTATATTCTCATTATCAAAAAAATGTCTCATTACCTCATTCCGAGGTAATTCCACTATAAATTCATGATGATAATAAGCTCTGAAATCAAAAGGCCGATAAAGTGCTTTGCAAAAATAGTCTTTCCAATTTTCAAGAGTTGCCAAATCTTTCCGCCTTTGGCTTAGTTGCCAGTCACGGGTATCTTTTAAGCCGTAGCGATGGACAATCTCCTGGTCGGGCAGGGTTAAATCCCGAAATTCGTTCAACCGTTTTTCCAATAAGCTGGCATCAAAATCAAAGACAAAATGATCTCGGTGGGTTTTAACGCCAGTGGAGTTCAGGGGGAATACTTTGGTAAGGCTAACACCTTGTTGGTACTCATTGATCAGCTCTTCGGATTGCGTGTCGAACAAATAAAACGGCGGCTTAGGCAGGCAGGTTTTCCAGTCGGTTGCAGTCATGCTGGTATTACTGAGAGTGTAATATTTTCCACCGATCAGCTTTTTCTCGTCACTGTCTTTTGCCCATTCTTCCCGGACGCCCCATAAGTCACCTCGATATACTTTGCATTCTGTTGAGGTATTCGGCCCTTTGACGAATATCCCGATAGCCACGCCTTGCTGAATATCAAACACGTTCTTGTCCGGGCCTCCATCCGGGCAGGTTTCCTTCTTTTTGGCGTTGCCGTGCAAGTCCAGTACATAAATTTCATCGAAGGTTTTCATCAGGCTTTGTCGCATCCGGCGGAAGGTCGGATTATCCAGATAACCGTGATTGGTAATAAAGGCCAACACGCCATGGCCGGTTCGTTCAATACGCTCCTGGCTGAAACGGATAAACTTGACGTAATCATCCAGCAATACCTTGGGGTTGGCTTCCTTGGTTTCATCGTTGGGATAGTAGTTTGCCCGGATTTGATCTTCAATCCACTTGCCCTTGTTTAAAGAGTCCACGGAATAAGGCGGATTTCCCAGAACCACCATGACCGGCACGTTTTTCTTGACGTTGCTGGCTTGGTTGGCTTCATGTGCCAAAAAGCTGGAAAACATGGGTAAGCCGGAAAATGGCAACGGCTCTTCCAGTGTGTTGGTCAAAAAGACGTTCAGGCGCTCATCGTCTTTGAAATCGTAGCCGGTTTCCCGTAGCAGCAAGCCCAGCTTTAAATGCGCCACGGCGTAAGAAGCCATCAACAACTCAAAACCGTATACACGGGGTAAGAGATGATCCCGGACGTAGCCGCTCCACATCCCGGCGTTCTTGCTGCCGACCGAATTAAAAATGTGTTGAATCACACTGTATAGAAACGTGCCCGTCCCGGTGGCCGGGTCGAGAATCTGAACCTTATGGAACTCCTGCTTGTGTTCCTCTTTGGCCGCCTTCTTGCTGGTCGCTTCGGGTGTCAGGGTCAATGTGACCTTTTCCCGGCTGGAAAGCCCTTCTTTCAGGTTGAAGCGGGTTTTCAGAATCTCATCGACACTGCGAACAATATAGCTGACCACCGGCTCCGGCGTGTAATAAACGCCGCGCATTTCCCGCAACTTGGGGTCATACTCTCTCAGGAAGGTTTCATAGAAATGAACCACGGGATCTTCCTGCCGGGTATGCTTACCGAAATCGGCCAAAATCTCATCCATCCGGGAACGATTCAGCAGCTCAGCCAAGTCATCGACCGCCCACACAAAGGGTAATTCGCCATCATCTTCCAGTTCCAGGGCAATATGCTGGAACAGTTTCTTCAAAAACGGGTTGGTCTTGGGCAAATCCCGCCCGGCATTCCGGCGGGTAAAGGGTTCATCTCCCTGATGATTGCAACGGGCCGCAAACAAGCCGTAACAAAGCGTTTGCGCGTACATGTCGGCAAACTGTTCCGGGTTCAGGTTGTGCAACAGGATATCCCGGAAGCCTTCCAACTGGTCATGCAGCGGGCCGCCGTCTTTCTCTTCCTCAAAGGTGGCTTTGATGGCGTCCCGGATAATCTTGGCAATCCCGGCCATGCGTTGGGCCAATTCCTTCGGGCTGGAAACCGTGGGCGTCTGGGAAGTGAGGAAAGCTTCCAGCAAAAGCGCCAAGCCATCATCCGCCCCGGCATAAACTTGAACTTTCCCGTTCTTTACTTCGCCAATCTTAGCGGTCTGCCTGGGCTTTCCCAATACATACCACCGGAACTCAAGGTAATCCGTCAAAATCAGGTTATCCAGGCTTTCCAGATAGCGCCGCATCTGATCGGTGGTTTCCACCTTGTCCAGATCCACGCCGATGTCCTTGGCTTCGATATGCCCGATTGGGGTAATGCCACGGGTAATAATGTAATCCGGCGCGCCGCATTTGACCCGCTTGGGTTCGTTGGTCGCCAGAAACTCTTTGCCGCCAACGGCTTCTATGAAGTCTTTCAGCGCCGGGCGCAAGGTATGTTCCGTTGCGTTGCCGTGTTTAATCTCTCTATCCAACGCCCTGATATAGCCCGCTACCTTACTACTCGTCTTTAGCATGTTACAGCCTTCGCATTTGCATTGTTCAGTTGCTCCATTTTAACGGGTTCAAAGGCGCGAAGGGTAGCATCAATGGCTTCGATATCCGATAAACGGGTCTTATCGCCAACCGGTAGGCTTTCCAGGTCTTTCTTCAAACGCTGGAAGCTCCTGGGCATACCATCCCATAAGGAACGCAATCCAGGCCAGCCGACTTCCCCAATCAGCATCATGGCTCCCAATCGCTGAAGATGGGTATTAATGGCGGCATCCTGGTCCTGCCTCACCAGATAATCCATCATGGCGGATGGCGTACCGCTTTGAGACATGGCAACCAACGCCATGGCCGACTTGTAGGGCTTCCAGTGGTGTAAAAGGGTCTTTTGGGCTATATCCTTGCTGAACAGCGCAAAGAAACGCAAGTCATCATCGGGAAGGCCAACCGCTTTGAGCATCCGTTGGATTTGCGACCGGCTGTTCAAGCGGGCTTCCATCCGCAAAACCTGAACATCGGTTGCCACCTCAAAGTAATCAAACAAATCCCCCTGAACGTTGGCTTCGGGTTCATAGGCCCTTTTAGCGCCTCGCTTCGCCTGCTGAAGGTCTTTAACCTTGTCATAAAAGGCCAGTTCAAAGTTATCAGTATGCACTTTGTACAAATGGCCTCCGTTTCTGAAATCCACCTTGTTGTGATCCATCCATTGCTTGATGGGAGCCTTCGACAGCAGGTTGATGATGCTCTTGCAAAGGGTATAGCGGGGCAAGACGATATTCTTGCCGTAATGAATTGAGCCAACCGGCGCTTTTCGCAGCAATTCGGCAAAAATCAGGATGCCCCAAGCCTCTAACTTGTCTTGTAAGACTTCGATCACCTTGGAGAAGTCCGTTTCGCTGATTTCATCAAAGTTGTTGCCGTAAAGCAGCTTGGGGATTGAGAACTCAATGACCAGTTCAATGATATTCGGCGGGCGGCGGCGTAGGGTTAGCCTGGGAGCGTAGCCGGTATCCTGCTTTTCCTGTTTGGTAGGATTCAAGACAGCCTTCATCAGCCGACCGCCGTAAAATCTTTCCTTCAAGTCTAGAATCGTCTTGGCATTCGGTTGGAAACGATCCGGCTCATTGATGTGGAATGTCCCCTCATCCAATATCAGGCGGATAGTGTCGATCATTCCGGTCTACATCCTTCTGAATATTAGCGACTTTCTGGAAGATAGCCTCTTCAATGGCTTTGCTCAGGGCGGTTTTTATAGGGTGAAACATTGTCTTTCGCCCCCCGCTTGGCAAGTTCCGGGTTGGATATGTCAGCCGATAGCCCCCGCTCAACTTGGTATGAATACCGATGCCGTCCAAGACCAGCGCATCATTCAAAACTACCCTGGCCATGGCGATCAGCCCGCCCGATGGTCTGATCAGGGTCACATGCACTTCCGTCACGACAATCCCGGCGAACTGGGTCATGATTGCCCCTGCCTTTCGGCTTCGATTTCCATCAAAAGTCCGGCAAAGGCTGTCAGCCGGTCAGCCATCAAAGCGGCTTCCGCATCAGAAACCGACTCGTCATAGAGAGCGGCCAGATCATGCGCCAAGTTATCGGGAGTGCTTTTCATACTCCCAATGATGAATTCTTATCGGAAGCCATTGTCTTATATAAGAAACGGCAACAAAGTCCCCTTAAACAGCCGTCAGGTAAGGCTTTTCAGGAAAAATAAGGCTTTCTAAGGTTCATCATCTTTAACAAAAAACCATCTTTTCGGCTTTTGCCCATCCGACCGAACCAATCCTTTCCTTTCCAGGCTCTTTAACCATGGATACAATGAGCCTTCTGGCGTTTCTTCAGCCAAGGTGTCTTTCTTCGTAAGTGGCGCAAGCTCGCTAACCGTTAAGCCCTCTGTAGAAACTTGCTTTAAGGCACTTAAGGTCCTTGTCTCCCCTGGCTGCAAGCGCTCTTTGCTCAATGCTTCCAATTGCACACCCGAAACGAGTTGCTTTTTCCGTAATTCTGTCAAAATCAGCCGGTTTTTATCTCTCAGGATTCGGGATATCTCATTTGGTTCCCTCGCTCGCTCAATCGCCTCTCTGCGTTCCGCATCAATGGCCCTCAGTTTTGCTTGATGGGCGGCCTCTTCAGCCCTTTCTATTTGCTCTTTTCTGAGTGCCTGTTTACGTTCATCTGGGTTCAAAATCCTACCGTAGCGCTTTATTTCATAATCTTTGCGCTTCTGTTCCCCAATTTTCCGCTTTAAAGCTCTCTCATCCTGGGTAAGCGGCCTGCCATGCTGAAAACTTTCTTGTAGCCGTAACATAAAGTCAGCAAACCTTTGGGAAGGCTCTGAAATACATTCTGTAAGAGCATCCATGACCCTAACGAGATCACTAACAGGAAGTTGCCCTTCCAGCGTTAAAGAGGGTGGAGGATTGAGCATCAAACGGTTAAAAAGGTGAGCATACAGCCGCCAACGGGCTGGATTGCCCCTGACCGGCCATGGCCTTCCTGGTGTATATGGTTTACAGAGGCTTTCTATTGTGGCGATTTCATCCCTATTGGAAACGGCCAGTTCAATCTGACTGACTTTTTCTTCCACCCACGGTCCCGATTCATGCAATTGCAGAATCATTTTTTCATGCCAAATAAGTGGAATATTCCGGTTATGGGCGTTTGCTTGAAGTCTGATAAACTCATCCCGTTGATCCGCATTCAAGCAAAATGAGGGTCGGTCTTGATATTGCAGGATGTTATCCGTCCAGGGGAAGCAAAAATCCAGCATTTCCCATACAGCGAAGCGGATTTCATTCAAGCCTTGTAGCTCAAGGATAGGCTTTCTTGCCAATACCAGCGGGGCTATGCTGGTTTCAGGAGGTTCTTGGATTTGATCCTGCTCAAGCATACGTTCTTCAATTCTTACTGCCTTCAGTTCCATTTTACCGTTTGAAACCCAGCGTTACAAAAACTATCAAAAAATGAAAAAGCCAACCTTGGACTTAGCCTTTGGCTGGCCCGTATGTTACATACGTAACAAATTGATAGCCAAGCGAAGAATTTTGTGGTTTAAACCATGTCAACAATAGGGGAATGGTACATTGCCAGAAAGGGTTTCCATGATTCGTGTGGTTCAAAGTGGTGTCAATCCAGCATCTCAGCGCAATTCAAAAGCCAAGTCAGCGGTTGATGCATCGACTCTTCAGATTCAACCCCAATTTGCGGGACTCAGTTCCTCGCAAGCCATTGGGCTGAAAAACCTGCTGCTTTTTGGCGCTCACAACCCACCCAAGATTACCTATCAACCGGTAAAAACCATCAAGGACCCCATTCTGGGTAATATTGAGGTTTATAAATTCTCCAACGGGATGGAATTTTATGGGCTGAAGCGGGATGATGTCCCCTTGGTTTCCTATGGAGAACTGGTGAAGACCGGTTCGGCCAACGAAACGGTCCGTACCAACGGCGCTTCCCATTTTCTGGAGCATCTGGTTTTCAAAGGTACCAAGAATCTCAAGCCCGGTGAGGCTGATCAAATTCTGGAAGGTCTGGGTGCCGGTCTGAATGCATTTACCTGGCACGATGAAACCTTCTATTATGTCTACGACATGCCCAAAGAAGCATTGGGTGAAGCCATTCGTGTCTGGGCAGAATTGCTGTCCGCCCCGGAGCTTCCGCCTGTGGAAATGGAGCGTGAGCGTCACGCGGTTGCCGAAGAAATTAACAAGAGCAAGCAGGATCCCGGTGGGCGCGTCTTTGAAAAGCTCTTGGCCAGCGTTTGGCCCAACAGTCGGACCCATTGGTCAACCCTGGGGCCGACCGCCAACATTCTGACTGAGAAGCCCAAGAATGGCAAAATAAACCACTTGAGCCGGGATCAGGTCATGCGTTTTGTGAATCATTATTACGACCCTGCTAACCGGGCAGTTGTGGTGGTGGGCGATTTTGACTTGAAAGAAACCCTGGACCGGGTGGCCCATGAACATGAAATCCGGCCGTTCCAAGGTAAGCAGTCTTTCAAGCCACTGCAACCCTTACAACCCACCCATATCCCAAAAGATACGCTGGTTCGCCATAACGTTGACGTGGCGCAATTGCTGCTGGGCTTCAATGGTCCTGCCCGGCAAACCCCAAACAGCGAGAAAAAACTGGCGACCCTGGAATTACTGGCCACCATTTTGGGCCAGGGAGGCAGTTCCCGTTTGCAGAAGGCGTTAGTGGAAAATCCGGACCATCGGCTTTGTACCGAGATCGGCGCGGGCAACTATACCCACAAGAACGATAACCTGCTCTATATTGAAGCCCAACTGAAGCCGGAACAGATTGATGCCGCGAAAGCTGCTATCCGTACCGTGATTGATGACATTGCCCAAAACGGTGTTTCTCAAAAAGAGTTGGACAAGGCGATGAAGTTGAAAAAACGGGCCAGCGCCGGACAATCCGAGCAGCAACGCTCTTTGATGTCCGATCTGGCGATTCAGATTGCGCAGGGGCGTCTGGAAGATAGTTATGGCAATCGGGTGGCAAACCTCTATTCCACCGTTACATCAGCAGACATTCAGGAAGTAGCTCGGGAGTTTCTGAACCCGGATGCTCAACGTTCTTCGGCCCTGGTACCCAGAAACTATAACCGTACCCCGTCTGCTCACCGAAAAAATGCGTCAAAAGCGGGCCTCCGTTTTGCCGGAAAATTAAGCCCCAAGGATCAGTCCCGGACGCTACCCGGCGGGACTGAAGTGGTGGTACGGGAAAAACTCGGTCATGCCAATACCGCGATCAGTATTTTGCTCAAAGGGGGACGCCGTCTGGATGCCATTCCCGGTGAAATGACCCTGCTGGCGGATATGCTGCAACGGGGCACTCAAAACCAGACTGCCGTCGAGTTGAGCGAGCGTCTGGATGAAGCGGGAATTTCCTTCAGCACCGAAGCGTATGATGATTCGGTCGAACTGGTTTTGCAAAGTTTGTCTGAAGACAAAGGCAAAATGCTGACCTTTATAGATGAGCTGCTTTCAGGACCGGCCTTCCGCCCGGAAGATCTTGAGTTTATCAAGACGAAAATGCGGGATGCTTATCAAGATACCGTCAAAACCGACCCTCCGGTGGTAGCCAGGGACATGCTGATGCAGGAAGTGTATGGCGGCAGTCATCCTTATGCCTACGGACGCGACTCTCAAACGATGATCTCCGGAATCGAGGGAATCACGCCGGAACGCCTGACACAGACATTCCAGAGGGTTTTTACCCAGCCGAATATCACGATTTCCGGTGTCGGCGATATCACGCTGAATGAGCTGGCGGATGCGGCCCAAGGCTGGATGAGCCACCTGCCGAAGGAGTCGGTCGATGCGGCTGCCCCTGCCCAGAAGGCACTGGCTAAAAACAGGATTGTCACCAAAAGCCAGGAAGGTTTAAAACAGAGCGAAATCATGCGTGGCTGGCACGCGCCAAATATCCACGAAGCGGATCGGGTTCCCTTGCTGGTGTTGAATTATATTTTGAGTGGCGGAATGACAGCCCGCTTATTCCAGACCTTTCGGGAAGGGGCCGAAAAAGCCTTGTGCTATACCGTGAATACCCGTTACACACCCAGAGATCAGGGCGGGGATTTCCGTTTCTATATTGGAACCAGTCCGGAAAATACCAAGCTGGTCATGAACATGTTCCAGGCCGAAGTGGAGAAGCTGCTCACGGAACCGGTTTCTGATGAAGAATTGAAGCGTGCCAAGCTTCAATTGAAAAGCGGGACACTCTCCAAGGCGCAATCCACCATCGGAGTCGCCCAGTATCTTGCCAGTCACCGGGCGTTGAATAACCTTTCTCACGAAGAACTGTTGGAAGCCATTGACCATATCACACCTGCGCAGTTGCAGGCAGTGGCCAAAAAGGTTCTGGGCAAACCTTCCACCACCGTGGTGCTTGCCCCCAAAGCCGCGCTTGAATCGGCTCAATTGCCTGTCAATGGCTCTGTAGAAGCCTGAGAAAAACAGTTCTTTATGCACAAAGCCATTGTTCCAACAGTTGGAGCTGAGCTTTCATTGCAATGATTGGTCCGTAGTATTCAGTTCGAATGGTGTTTACTACCTGCCACCAAGAACCACAAGGCTTTCCAGCCTTATGGTTTTTAGCTGAGAAGGGTCATGGTGCACTGATGGTGCAATTGATTTTTTGGGCACCGCGGAAATCCAGAAAAGCGACGATGTGTATAGTTACAAGCATCTTTTTGTCATAGATTTCTGTGACGAAGGGTATGTCCAGCATACTCGGCGGAGGAGTGTAAGCAATATATTAAGAAAATAAAATAATTTAAGATTATAGAATAATCTGGACAGAATTGGCGAAATGCCCTCTTGCGTGGTGAAGGAATTGGAGAGTCATAGGAATGTTTGGAGTGAGGCCTCATCGAATCTCTGTCAGGTTATCGTTGTCGATTCTGCTGGCAGGTTCACTGGGACTGGGTCTGGCATTGCCCGCCTTCGCCCAGGTACAAACCGTTCCCACTCAGAGCAACCCAGGTTTGATTACCCCATCCACCCCTGAGCAACTGCCGGGTGGCGTGAAAAAAGATAAAGAAAAGCTGCCCGCCCCGCAAGAAAAAATGCCAGATGACACGCTGGACTCCCAAGCGCCGCAAACAGCCCCTATTGTCGATCTGCAAAACCCCAGCTTCGTCGTGAAGCAAATCCAAGTGGAAGGCAACACGGTCGTTCGGAGTTCCGAGATCCAGCCGCTGCTCGCTCAGTACGAAGGTCGCGAAGTAACACTGGAAGAACTGGGCAAACTGGTAGATTCTATCAACAAGCTTTACTATGAGAAGGGCTACTATTCTTCGCAAGCCTACATTCCTCCGCAAGACGTCGATCAGCAATCGGTCACCATCAAGGTGATGGAAGGCCGAATTGGAAATATCTCCATCACGGGGAATCGTTTCCTGAGAGCCCATGCCGTCTTGCGCGATGTGGACCAGCATTCGGGTGAAATTTTAAACGTTCAGGAACTTCAGGATCGGCTTCGTCGAATCAGCGGCCAACCCACCACCTACAAGTTGAAGGGCGTGCTGACGCCCAGCAGCGAAAGCGGCAAGACGGATATTGAATTGCAGGTTCGCGAACGCTTCCCCTGGCAGATTTCCCCTACTTTTGATAACCAGGGACGCCCCCATATCGGTACAAACCGCTGGGGTGTGGAACTGGATAACGGCAACGTGACCGGCATGGGTGATCGCTTCAATGCCCGTTGGATTGGGGCCTCCGGCACCCAGATGGCAACAGCCTCGTATTTCGTACCGTTGAACCGATACGGAACGCAAGTGGGCACCACCTTCGCCTTTAGCGAAGTGAACCTGGACCTGGGAACCGCCAACCAGCCTAAAATTATCGGACGTGCATACGATTATGCCGGTGTGCTGGTGCAGCCCCTGGATCGGGAGCAGCATTTCACCACGGATATGAGCGTCAACTTTCGGCGCATCTTTACCATATTTGCTGGCGATCGCGATCAGGCAGGACAAACGGATATTAGCGCCTTGCGCTTTGGCTTGACCTACAATAATACCGATCGCTTCGGCCGGACCTATCTCCGGGCTCAAACCTCGGTGGCACCCGGCTGGCTGGGAGCCAACCGAAAATTCTGGAAAAACGACCTGATTGCCACCCGGATTGTAACCCTTCCCCAGCGAAACCTGTTGATCCTGCGCGGACAGGCCCAGCTGACCCCGGACGGACTTCCGGCGGCCGAGCTCATGCAGATCGGTGGCGCCTACAGCGTTCGTGGTTATACCGAAGGTCTCCTGGCCGGGGATCGGGGGTACAGCTTCAGCGTGGAACACCGCTGGCCGATTCCGGGTCTGCGCTTAGTCTCTCCCTGGCTGGCAGATCGGGTGCAAGGGGCCTCGTTCTTTGACTTTGGCAAAGTGCGCCTCGATCGCAGCAACTCGCTGTTTGTGGAAGGTCAATCAAATCGAAGCAATCGCACCCTGCTGGCGGGTGCCGGCATTGGGGTACGTGCCCGCATGAACAGTGCGATGCAAGGTTTTGTGGACTTAGGCTGGGGCTTGGCCAACCGTGGCAACATTGAGCCCAATGCCCAACCGAGTCTCCGGGTACATTTCGGACTTCGCTCCAACCTGCTGCCCGAAGATTTTCGGGATTGGACCAAACCCAAGCAGCAGCGCAATGCGTCGTCTGTTAAGAATCCGGCAACCCAACCTCCCAACCAACCGCCACTGATGGGACCTGAACTACCCGCCCCCAAGTAGCTGGTGTGTATTAACAGCGAGTGGCTATTCCGTATGGCTGCAGCGTCTTGGACGCGGCTGTTAATATGCCTAGAGGCTGGATAGCTGACCGTTACCCATGTTTTCCTCCAGGATCAGGCGATCTTGGCGAATGGTCAGGCTTTTTCCCTTGAAAAAATTCATGCCCAGCAGCCCTGAGAGCATCAGGTCCTTCCCCAGATCCTGAATCACTGCCTGGACTTCATCCACCCGCACCTGCCCAATCATCACGTTTTTCAAGGTCACCATCGGGGCCTGGATAACCCCGTTTGCCGTAATGATGGAGACGGTCGGCGTGTCCGCAGTAACCACTACCCCAAGCTTATTGGCCATGCGAGGTGTAATCACAGTGTAGGAAGAGCCCGTATCAATGATGAAGGTCCCCATGGTCTTGTTATTGACCAGGGCTGGCACGGCAATACTGCTATCCGGCTGAGAAATCACCGGGATTTCCTGGCGAGAAGATCGGGTTGCCATTGGTTTGGCGGCCAGACGAGCCGCGCTCTCCCGGGCGATTGCCGTAACGTAGGGATTGTTGGACTCTTGAGCAATCCGATTGAAAAAAAGCACCGCTGCCGTTTGCTCGTCTGCTTGTAGCGTCTCTTCCGCGAAACCGGAGCCTGCAAACAGCATGGCAACCACGCATCCGATTCCGGCCCCCGCTCTCAATCTTTTTGTCAGCTGCATGAGCATTGTCCCTCTCTCATAGCTATCCAGGAGAGTCTTCGGTCCCAGCAGCTGAAACTTTAATTTTGTTACAGAGTTATTACAACTGGCCTGTAGGCTACTCAATCACCAAATCATGATTCGGCAATTGACTGTTTTATAAAGGATGTGTTCATAAGCGACCGCTTGCTGTAAGATTGATTTACAAAATTTATACATTGGTCGCTGAAGAGCGTGGTAGGAATTTAGAGAAGCTCTCGATGCGGGGAACGACCCGCTTTAGACCCACTGGATATCTGTTTGTCAGCTCGCTGTTTATGCCATCACAGCAGGACTTGTTAACCTGCTGACAATTTTGAGATGCCTCTATTTTTTATTTATTTACGCTAACAAGTTTATATCCATTTGAGTTACACGCTTATTGGATACCCCCCTTGAAAGTCTGAAAGGACACCGATTGTCATGAAAAATCGCATCCTTACTAGTCGTATTTTTCCGTTGGCTCTAAGCATCATGCTCGCCGCTTATCCAGTGTCCTACACGCTGGCGGACCCACCGACGGATGCCCACGTCCCGGATGCGGATAACACCATCCAGGCCAACGACGTCAACCAGACACTCAATGCCGTGTCCCCCGGTAACTATTACAACACATCGGGCGGTGAAACCCTCTTCCAGAATGGAAGCTATCTCGTGCTCGGCTCGGGAACGGTGCATGGTTTTGAGGTGGCGGGCGCCGGAAACAACTTTGCCACCACCGGCAACGGCGGGACCGTTCATTTTGTGGCTCCGATTGTCCGACTGGATGGCAATGTCGATGTCAGCGGCTTCCTGAAAGGCTCCTATTACGGTCATGGAGGCACCGTCAGGGTCGATGCCAGCTATTTCTACCAGAACGGCAACATCTTCGCCAACGGTTCCAATGGGGGCTCCGTGCAAATTAACGTGGGCGCCATGACGGGCAACGGCAACATTTACGCCGATTCGGTTCGCCCAGGCGGCCATGGGGGCGAGATTAATATTAATGCCAACGGAGCCACCATGTCTCAGGCACAACTGACATTAATCGACCCGAAAGGCACCCTGATTGGCACCATCGATCCAGATCTGCTGGTGATTAATAACGGTATCGTCAACATGGATGGCATCAAGATTGCCAGCAACGCCGTGTACTCGGCCAATGGCTCGGATGGAGCCCCGGGCGCTGATGGTGGCGCGGGCGGTAGCATCTCCTTTGTCAGTCATGGCAGCATTTACAACGCGGGCATTCTCCAAGCGGGCATTCTCCAAGCCAATGGCGGCAATGGTGGTGACGGAATTCAAGGTACGACCGGTGCGACCGGCGCAACCGGTGAAGCCGGCCTGGCAGGAACTAACGGTCTGCAAGGCACAACTGGAACTCCGGGTACGAACGGTGCTAATGGCTCCACACCAGGAGCAGATGGCCAAAATGGCGGTACCGGTGGCATTGGTAGTACCGGCGGCGTCGGCGGCCAAGGCGGCACGGGTGGCCAAGGTGATACGGGCGGGCTTGGCAATACCGGCGGCCAGGGTGGCGCTGGCGGCCAAGGCGGCACCATCCTGCTGAGCGCTGGCAGAAATATTGATAACACCGGCACATTGCTTGCCAACGGTGGAAACGGTGGCCGTGGCGGCGATGGCGGCCAGGGCGGAACCGGTGGTACCGGCGGGCTTGGCGGCGTCGGCGGGAATGGCGGCCAGGGCGGCACCGGCGGTATTGGAGGCAATGGCGGTAACGGCGCAGCCGGAGGAACCAGTAGCTCCAACAAGAATGGCGGCGATGGCGGCGATAGTGGTAAAGGCGGCAAAGGCGGCAATGGCGGCGATGGTGGCCAAGGCGGCATTGGCGGCATTGGCGGCATTGGTGGCCAAGGCGGTACCGGTGGCCAAGGTGGCGCTGCCGGTGGCGGGGGTTCCATTACCCTCTCAGCCAACGGTGAAATACCTCATCAAGGGACTTTGCTGGCGAATGCCGGCACACCGGGAGCCGGTGGCCTTGCCGGGCTTAGCGGCGGCGGCGGACAAGGCGGCCAAGGTGGCGCCGGTGGCCAAGGTGGCGAGAAGGGTCTGGGTGGCGCTGGCGGACATGGCGGCCTGGGCGGCGCGAAGTCCAATGCGAACGGCTCCCATGCAGGAAGTCCGGGTGACGATGGGAATTCCGGCTCGAAAGGCTCCAAAGAAGGGGCATCCGGAACAGACGGTTCTTCCGGGGCAAACGGCAGCGATGGTAAAGATGGCTCAGCCGGTTCTGGCGGCGATGATGCCAGCAACGGCACGATCAGCGTCGCGGCCTTGCATGAGCAGCCCCCCAGCGAGTCTCAAGATCAGGATAACGAAGGCGGCGATGACGACGACCATGGCCAAGGCAACGGTGGCAACAACGACAACGATAATGGTCCCTCCGGTGATCACAATGATGACGGCCACCCCGATAACGGCCAAGACAATGACAACCATGACAGTGATGACAACGGCCCGTCCGGCGACCACAATGACGATGGACATCCCGATAACGGCCAAGACAATGACAACCATGACAGCGATGACAACGGCCCGTCCGGCGATCACAATGACGATGGACATCCCGATAACGGCCAAGACAATGACAACCATGACAGCGATGACAACGGCCCGTCCGGCGATCACAATGACGATGGACATCCCGATAACGGCCAA
>DATNPJ010000051.1:0-50640 GCA_036703295.1 Coleofasciculaceae cyanobacterium
TGACATACTTGTAGTTGAAGGCGATATTCAGGGTATCGCCATCGTACAGGATTTCCATGGTGTCCTTGGAGTCGCCCACATCAGGCGTCTGGGCAGCCAGGCTCATGTTGCCCTTGTCCAGCACCATTTTCACGATGTTCGTACGCTCGTTGGCCATAACCGCGGTTCTTTCCAGCGATTCGATGAATTCTTTCTTATTGGCATAAGCCACGATCTTGTTCTCGGCAGGAATCAACTGGTTATATTTAGGGTATTGACCATCCAGTAAGCGGGACAACACGTAAAAACGGGGCGTCCGGAAGGAAATCTGCCCGTCGTGGATGGCAATGCGGACCGGCTGCTCGGCGATATCGGAGCCGGCCAGCTTCATGAATTCTTGCAAGGCCTTGGCCGGAATAATCGCAGCTACTTCCAGAGCAGGCGCACTGCCCTCTTTCACGGCTTCCACCCGGCGGGCCAGACGGCTACCGTCGGTGGCGGCCATTTCCAGGCCCTGGCTGTTCAATTGGAAGTAAACCCCGCCCAGCACGTTGTTGGCGTCGAAGCTGGCTGCGGCGAAAACAGTTTGGTTAATGGCCTTGATGAAGGAGTGGCCTTCCACTTCCAGGAAGTTGGCGTCGTCGATTTTCTTGATCTGCGGGAATTCGTCGGCAGGCAGGGTCCGCATGTCGAAGAGGCTGGTCCCGCACTGGATACGCGCGGTTTGAACCGCCTCTTCAATCTCGAAGGTCACTTCCCGGCCATTGGGAAGCTTGCTGAGAATTTCCGAGAGCTTCTTAGCCGAAAGGGTGATACGGCCTTCCTCGATGACTCGGGCATTCACTGTGGTTTCGATGGCGAAATCGAGGTCGGTGGCGGACAACTTGAGCGTGTTGGGGTCCACTGATTCAATCAGGATGTTGGATAGGATGGGTTGGATGACCCGGGTGGCGGTAGCCCGCTGAACCGCGGCAACGGCCTGATGAATATCTTCGCGTAGAATTGAGAATTTCATGTTCCCGGTTCTCCTTACTTCCCATTTTCAATAGTCATTAGTTACTAGAGTATACAATTTCCCAAGGGCGCATCAAGCAACGGAAACATGTCTTTACAGCCCTTAACCCCTCCACCCCCCAAGCCGCCCACCCCGAGATCCGGATCTTTTTTGAAGATCAATCATCGTACTTAGTGTGCGCCAAAACCTGTAGAAAACTTTCGGAGATGACGACTATGATTGGGTTTAGGGTTGTAGAAAACTTGTTGAAAGATTGTCGGGGGATTGGGTGGGTTTTGGACAGTGATCGGTTTTGGACAGGATCTCGCGACGTGTTTCAGTCCTCCCTCTCAACAGGTTTTCAACAGTCCCAAACCTACGACAGACGGGTGTTTGTAACGTAATGATCGTCATAATCCAGATCAAAACTTCATATATAAAAGAGAAGAGTTTCTCCTGTGACGATCGACCATGGGTTGCTCAAAGTCTGTTTATTGCCCCAAACATGGGAAGCGATCACCCCCGGCAATAATAATACCAATCGAAATCACGCTAAAAGTTCGAAGTCGTCATCAGCAGATGAGTTAAACAGTTTGTAGATTGGCAGCGTGGATGTAATCAGGTTCTTGTTGGACGGCCTGGCGGATTTTGAGGCAGGTTTCCAGCATGGGTTCTACCCAGGAGAGGGGCAGCATATTGCTGGCGTCACTGAGGCCCTTTTCGGGTTCCGGGTGGGTTTCAAAGAAGAACCCGTCACAACCGGCGGCGATGGCAGCTTTGGCCAAAATGGGGGCATATTCCCGGTTGCCGCCAGTGGTTTCGCCCGCGCCGCCGGGAAGCTGCACGCTGTGGGTGCAGTCGAAAATCACCGGCAGGTTCAGCGAATGGATCATGGGGATGGCCCGCATATCCACCACCAGGTTGTTGTAGCCGAAGGTGCTGCCGCGTTCGGTAATGAAAATCTGCTCATTGCCGGTGCTTTTCACCTTGGCCGCGGCATGGCGGATATCCAGCGGGGCCAAGAACTGGCCCTTCTTGATGTTCACTGGAACGCCCGAACGCCCGGCTTCCAGCAACAGGTCGGTTTGGCGGCATAAAAAGGCGGGAATCTGTAGCATGTCTACCACTTCCGCAGCGGGCATCACTTGCTCGATGCTGTGGATGTCGGTGAGAATGGAGACACCGACCGTGTTTTTGATTTCTTTCAGGATTTCCAGCCCTTCTTCCAGGCCGGGACCCCGGTAGGAGTTGAGGGAGCTACGGTTGGCCTTGTCGAAGGAACTCTTGAAGTAGAATTTCACTTCCGGAAAGCGGCTCATGATGCTTTTGAGCTGCCGGGCCACTTCCAGGTTGACGGCGCCCCGGTCGTTCTCAATCACACAGGGGCCGGCGATGACGATGAATGGGTTATTGTTCTGCGGTAAGCTCATGAGGGATCCCGTCTTTGCTTGCGGTCATGCTCCCCTTATCAAACCATCTCCGGGCGACGGCTTCAAGCGTCTTCCTTGTTCAATCAGCCAGGCTTGAATATTGGACTCGGAAAGTATGAAGGTTGGTAAATGATAAGCAATCCGAGTGATTGACGTGTTTTAATCATTCAAAGACCCAGCAAATGGTAGTTGATATGGCTTATGGTGCCTGAAATGTCGATAAATGCTTTTAATGCTTGTCAATCTTGGGATGGAAAACCTGTTTTAAGAAAAGCAGGCACTGTAACTCAGATTTGTGAGGCCAAGAAGGTTCCTGCGTCTCTATTGTTTGGGCAATACACTTCGGTACCGCTTACCTCTCTATCAGAGAATGGAGAATTAGGACCGGTAAAGTTCTTTATCCAGCGGCTGAGTTCTTTGGTGCTTCAGTGTTTGCCAAAATCGGTGTTCGGTTTTCTGGAATCAGTGATGCTTTATCCTGGCTCCACCGTATTAAACTTGGGATGCAATTTAGAGGCCACTAAAAAAAGCTGGCTGTTCAGTATGGCTAAGATTAACAAGGCCGATGAAGTCAAGCCGCTGCTGGATCGGTTCCGTGAAGTGCGGTTTGAATCCTCACCAGGTTTGAAGAACCGTGCCTGGTATGCGCCAGCCCAGTCGGGAAAACCCACCATTCTTTTCTCTATGGGTAATGGTTGGTCTTTATCGAATGTAATGGCTTATTTGGAGTTGGCGCGAAGAGGTTGTGGCATGTTGGCCTACGAGTATCCCGGTTATGGTCAAACATCAGGCCAACCAAGCCAACAATCACTTTGCCGTTCCTTGGAAGCTGCCAGTGATTTTTTGATCCGGGAAGAAAGCGTGCCGGTTTCCGCGCAGATTGCTTACGGGATTTCGCTGGGGGGTGCGGTCACGGTCGATGTGGCCAGCAGGCGACATTTCAAAGCCGTCATCCTGGAATCCACAATGACCCGCTTTGCCGACGTGGTGAGAAACTGGCTTCAATCCCATAGGATACCGCCCTGGCTTTTGCCGCTGCATGAACATGTGCAATCCGAATTCGATTCCATTTCCAAAATTGCGAAGATTCGTTGTCCGATGCTGGTAATGCATGGAACGGCAGATCCGTTGGTTCCATACAGTTGTGCCAAGGCCTTGTATGAACAGGCGGGAACCCCACAGGATCAAAAGTCGCTCCAATCTTTCCCCTTGCCGGAACACAACCTGATGCCGACGGTGACCGTCAAACCCATCATCAATTTTTTGGAGAACCTGGTGGAATAACCATGGCAAAGGACCGAACCGGTGGGAATTGGGTAGATTGGAACGATTCTGGCAATGTGTTGATGTGATTTTTTCAGCTTTGCTTCCCCAATTGTTGCAAAATGCTGAAACCGAATGAAGAACAATTGAAAATCGGCCGCTAACCCGCGATGATGGGGAGCGATGAGTACGCTGTCGATATCCAAAACCCATACGGATGTTCTGATATTACAGGCATTGGCGCAGGTGGACGGCCTGGGCAGCAAGACCCTGTGGCTGCTGCTGAATGATGCGGGCAGCCCGACCGTCCTGTGGGAGGTTTCCGAAGATTTTTTGAAAGCCCGCCTGTCGGAAGCGAAAGTGCGGGTTTTTTTAAGGCGGCGGGAAGAAGGTTTCAAGTCTGAAGACTTGGAACGCTGCGAAGCACAAGGCATCCAGGTGATTCCCTGCACCGATGCGCTGTACTCGCCATTGCTGAAGGAAATCCACAACCCGCCCTTGCTGCTCTACGTGCAAGGAAATCTGGAAGCCTTGAGCGGCAAGACCCTGGCCGTGGTAGGCACCCGGAATGCCAGTGAATATGGCCGCCAGGTGACTGAAAAACTGATTCATGACTTGCAACCGGCGGGGGTGACCATTGTCAGCGGGCTGGCGGCCGGGATTGACACCATCGCCCACTGGGCGGCGCTGAATGAACACCTCCCCACGGTGGCGGTGTTTGGATGCGGGCTGGATGTTATCTTCCCGCGCACCAACCAGCGCCTGAGCGAGGAAATTGTGGCCCAGGGCGGCGCGCTGGTCAGCGAATACCCGCCGGGGACGCCGGGCAGCAAGTATACTTATCCCCAGCGCAACCGAATAGTGGCCGGGCTCTCCCATGGGGTGCTCGTGGCGGAAGGCGATGTACGCAGTGGGGCGCTGATTACCGCCCGGCTGGCCCTGGAAGAGGGGCGAACGGTCTTTGCGGTGCCGGGTAATATTTTTTCGCCGGGCAGCCAGGGGCCGTTGTATCTGATTAAAAATGGCGCCGCGCCGGTGGCTTCCGCCGAGGACCTGTTGCGGGATCTCAACTGGTGGCTGGAACCGCAGCAGTTGTCCCTGGGGGTTCAGCCCGGAACCGAAACGGTCCCTGTAGCGTCAGAGATGGATAACCTTTCCGCTAATCTTTCAGAACCAGAGGCGCAGTTGTTGAAATCCATTCCCTTCGATCCCGTTTCGGTAGACAGCCTGCCGCAGGCTTGCGGCTTGCCGTCCGCGGGGGTAAATGAATTGCTGACCCTGCTGGAGTTGGAAGGTTTGATTGTTTTGTTACCGGGGGCCAAAGTTTGTCGCAAGTAAAAGAAATCGTTATCAGGGGGTCTCAACCCCAACCACCGGCGGAGAGCCAGAATCACATGAAAACCCTGGTCCTGATTGATGGCCACTCCCTGGCCTACCGTATGCATTTTGCGCTGGAGCGCACCAATATGCGTACGGCGGATGGCACGCCGACCTGGGCCGTCTATGGTTTTTTCAACGCCCTGTTTTCACTGCTCAAAAAAATCAAGCCGGACGCCATCGCGGTCTCTTTCGATGTGGGCCGGATTACCTTCCGCAACGAGATGTATCCCCAGTATAAAGCCCACCGGGAGTCCATGCCGGATGACATGCGCGCCCAGATGGCCCTGGTTTACGAAGGTGTCCAGCGCCTGGGCATTCCCATCTACGAGCTGGAAAACTACGAAGCCGATGATGTCATTGGTACATTGGCTTGTAAGGCGGCCCATGAAGGTTTCTGGGTGCAGATTTTGACTGGGGATCAAGATTCTTTCCAACTGGTGGACGATCTGGACCCGACCAACCCGGCCAAAGTGCATGCCGGAAAGATTGAGGTGCTCATCCCGCCTCGTCTGCCCCGCGATGAGATGAAAACCTACGATCGGCAGGGCGTCTTTGATAAATGGGGCATTTATCCTGAGCAGGTGATTGATTTCAAAGGCCTGAAGGGTGATGCCTCGGATAATATTCCCGGTGTGCCGGGAGTGGGCGATAAGACCGCCGTCAAACTGCTGACTGAATACGGCACACTGGAAAATCTTTACGCCCACATCGACGACCTGCCCAAAAACAAGCTGCGGGAAAAACTGGAAACCTACAAAGACCAGGCATTTCTGAGCAAGCAACTGGCGACCATCGATCGGCAGGTGCCGCTGACCGTGAATTGGGAGGATTGCCATCTCTCCATCCCGGATTACCGGGAGTTGCTGGCTTTCTTAGAGCGCATGGAGTTTCGCAATTTCATCCGGCAAGCCCCGGTGTTGCTGGAGTCGTTTTTGTTGGATGCCAGTCAGGCGACCGCGCCGCCCAGCGGAGATCAAGCCGAGACGGGTCTTGCCGACACAGAGATCGAGACTGCCAATTCCGGAGAGTTGGAATATCAGGCACTGCTTCCGGTTGGAACGACGGATGTCATGCAGGTGCAACACACCATCGTCACCACCCAGGTCCAGCTGGATGAAGTCATTGGGCTCATTCGGAGTGCCGGGGTGTTTGCGATCGATATCGAGACCACCGGGCTGGATGTGATCACCACGGAGCTGGCCGGGATTGCCGTTTCCGTGTTGGATGCGTTCGAGCCCTACCGGCGCCCGGCAGTGAATATCCTGAAGCTGCAAGAGTATCCCTCGCATTTTGCCGCTCTCAAGCTCAAGCCGGGCATGCCTGCTGAACCCATCCGCAATTTCTATATCCCCATCCGGCATGTTGATTTACAGAGCGAATTGACCGAAGTCGACGTGCTGGCAGCATTTCGCCCGATACTGACGGATCCGGCCATTGTGCAACTGGTGCACAACGCCAAATTCGAGGTGAATGTTTTCCGGCAACTGGGCATTCCCATTTTGGGCCTGATTTTCGACACCATGATCGCCAGTTACGTGGATAATCCGGACCGCCGCCACGGGTTGAAGGCACTCAGCTTTGAAGTGCTGAAGCAGCCTATGGCGGAGATCAAGGAGTTGATTGGTACCGGCAAGAAGCAGCGGCTGTTTACGGAAGTGGCAGTAGAGCCCGCCGCAGCCTATGCGTCCTGCGATACCTTCGCCACCCTGGAATTGGCTCGCCATTTCCTATCCAAGATGGATGAGCGGCAGTGGACCCTGTTCTATGAAATCGAGATGCCGCTGGCCCATGTGCTGGCCGAGTTGGAATGGAACGGGGTGTCCCTGGATACCGGCTACCTCAAAACACTCAGCCACGAACTGGAAGCGCGGCTGAAAATTCTGGAAGATGAAATCTGCGAGCTGGCCGGTTGTCGCTTTAATATCAATTCGCCCAAACAGTTGGGAGAAGTGCTGTTTGAAAAGATGGGGCTGGCTTCTTCCAAAAAAACCAAGGGCAAGACGGGTTATTCCACGGATGTGAAAGTCCTGGAACAACTGGCCATGACCCATGAAATCGCCCGCAAGCTGCTGGAATACCGCCAGCTCTTCAAGCTGAAATCCACGTATATTGATGCGCTGCCGGAACTGATTAACCCCAAAAGCCATCGCCTCCACACCAACTTCAACCAGACGGTGACGGCCACCGGGCGGCTTTCCAGCAGCAATCCCAACTTGCAGAACATTCCCATTCGCAGCGATTTGGGCCGCCAAATCCGCCAAGCCTTCGTGCCTGGGCAGCGTGACGGCCAGGCCAAAGACCAGGACTGGTTCCTGCTGTCGGCGGATTATTCGCAGATTGAACTCCGCCTGCTGGCCCATTTTTCCGAGGATCCGAACCTGCTCAACGCCTTCAACAGCGGAGAAGATGTGCATAGCGCGACGGCTTCGCTGGTGTTTGGGGTGCCGATCGATAAAGTCACCAAGGAAATGCGATATAAGGCCAAGACCGTCAACTTTGGGGTGATTTACGGACAGTCGGCGTTTGGGCTGTCCGAGCAGTTGAAAATTCCCCGGGGCGAGGCGGCCAAGTTCATCGAGCTTTATTTTTCCCGCTACGGCAAGGTGAAGCAATTCATCGAGCGCATCAAGGACGAAGCCCACCAGACCGGCAAGGTAGAAACGCTTTGTGGGCGGGTGCGGGATCTCAGCGCCGATCTGCAAAGCAGCAACCGCTCCGTTCGGGAGTTTGCGGAACGCGCCGCCTTCAACACGCCGCTGCAAGGTTCCGCCGCCGATCTGATGAAAGTGGCCATGATTCGGCTGTATCGCAAGCTCATGCAGGAGCAACTTCGCAGTAAAATGATTCTACAGGTGCATGACGAACTGGTGCTGGAAGTCCCCGAGTCCGAGCTGGATCGGGCAAAAAGTCTGGTTTGCTGGGCGATGGAACTCGATCAGCCCCTGCGCGTGCCTCTGGTGGTGGATGTCCACGTGGGCCCCTCGTGGATGGAGTAGGATGGTACTTGGTATGAACGGCGTCACGATGCTCAAGCACGTCACCCTGGTCCAAAACCGGACCACGGATCCGGGCGATCTGTATGCCAAGCAGGTCTTGGATTTTCTGGGACGGCATGGGGTTCAAGTTTCTCATTTGCAGGTTTCCGGCAAGGATTGCCCGGATGTGCCCTCGGAAGCCGCCAACCCGAACCTGGTTATCGTGCTGGGCGGTGACGGAACCTTTTTGCGAGCGGCACGACGCTTTGTGTCCAACCAGGTGCCCCTGGTGGGGGTGAATACCGGAACGCTGGGCTTTCTGGCCCATATCGAGCCCAAGCGCCTGAACGAGTACCTGGAACTGCTGGTGGCGGGTAAATATACCCTGGAACCCCGCATGATGCTGTCCATCAAGGGCAGGCCCAATAATCCGCTTTGCAACGAAGGCTGGGCGTTGAACGATGTGGTGATTAAAAACGCCAATCCCAGCCAGCTCTGCACGCTGAGTTTGTACGTGAATGATGCCCTGGTGGCGGTTTACGATGCGGATGGGCTGATTCTATCTACGCCGTCCGGCACCACGGCCTACACCATGGCGGCAGGCGGGCCGGTTGTCTCCCCGGAAGTAGACGCCATCGCCATTACGCCCATCTGTCCGCACAGTTTATCCGCAAAACCCGTGGTGGTGCCGTTTAACAAAGAATTCCGCATCCAGTCCGATACCCGAAACGGCGATGTTATCTACGCTTTGGATGGCCTGGAGTGCGGTACCATTCAGTCCGGGGAATCCATCACCGTGGTCCGGGCCGGGATTCCTTTTAAAATGGTCAACTTCCAGCGGGAGGAGGACGATTTCTATGCCCTGCTCAAGCGCAAACTGCAATGGTCCCTCAATCCGCGCTTCCACCCGGTGTAGCCCGCGCTTTTATGGTGTTGGGGGCCGATGGGCATGGCGTGGTACAATCAGGCTATGCTGAAGCAGCTTCTCATCCGCAATATTGCTATCATTGAGCATCTGGAACTGGGTTTCCGGAAAGGGCTGACCGTCATTACCGGGGAAAGTGGCTCCGGTAAAAGCATTCTGCTCGATGCCGTCGCACTGGCCTTTGGGGCCAAGGTGTCTCCTCGGGAAATTTTGCGGGCAGGCAGCGAGCGGGGGCAGGTGGAACTGCTGTTCGATATCGGACAGATGCAGGATCATGCCGCGCTGCGGAACTTTCTGGGCGAACAGGGCGTGGCCTTGTTGCCGGAGGAAACCGAAATTCTGCTCTCCCGCGAGTTTACCGGCGGGGGGAGCCGCTCACGGATCAATGGCATCCCGGTGACGCGCGAGATTCTGGAAAGCCTGCGCCCCTGGGTGATTGATCTGCACGGGCAGCACGAGCTGACCAGCCTCTTTCAACGGGAGAAACAGCGGATCTATCTGGATGCCTACGGTGGCGCGCCGGTTGCGGCGCTCAAGCGTGAGCTATCGGCCGCTTATGAGGCATGGCATGCCCTCCGGCAAAAGCTGGAAGCATTAAAAAGTAACCGTCAGGCCCTGGAGCAGCAGCGGGATTTCATGCGGTTCCAACTGAATGAGCTGAACGAGGCCCAGTTGACGACGGAGACTGAGGATGTGGATGCCCGGCAGGAACTGGCAGTGCTGGGTCATTCCGAAAAACTGACCCAGATTGCGGTTCAGGGAGAAGCGTTGCTGCTGGAAGGCGACGTGCAGACCCCGGCGGTGTTGGATCAGCTGGCCAAGCTGGACAAGAAGCTTGCGGAAGGGGCGGGCTATGATCCGGTCCTGGAGGAATTGCTCACCCGTTTTCAGGGGGTGATTGAGGAATTGCGAGCGGTGGGCGGCGACTTGCGCCGTTACGGGGAGCGTATCGAGGCGGATCCCGAACGGATTGCCGAACTGACCGATCGCCTGGATCTGCTGGAAAAGCTGAAGCGCAAGTATGGCGGAACACTTCGGGAAGTGATTGCCAAGCGGGACGCACTGGCCCAGGAATTGGATACCCTGGAAGCGGGCGAGCAGAACCTGGAAGCCCTGGAAGCGGCCATGGCCGAACGGGAGCAGATTCTGGCGCAGCTTTCCCAGGAACTCAGCGAAATCCGGCAGGGCTTGGCGACGGATCTCAAGCGAGATCTGCTACAACAGCTCCAGGAGCTGGCCATGCCGTCGGTGTCGTTTGATGTGAACCTGATTCCCGGTGCCTATTCCCGCGAAGGGATGGAGGACGTGGAATTCATGTTCTCCGCCAACCCCGGCGAGCCCCTGAAACCCCTGGCTAAGGTGGCCAGTGGCGGGGAGCTGTCCCGCTTCCTGCTGGCCATGAAAGTGCTCACGGCAGAATCCGACGGCTTGCTCACGTTGGTTTTCGATGAAATCGATACTGGGGTCAGCGGTCCCACCGCCAAGGCCGTGGCGGAAAAACTGGCGGCGCTGTCCAGTCGGTTGCAGGTGCTTACGATTACCCATCAGCCGATGATTGCCGCGTTGGGGCATCAGCATTTGCACGTGGAGAAAAACGTCATCCGCACCCCGGCGGGCGAGGAAGCCGTTGTGGTAGACGTGCTGGCGCTGGAAGAAGACGGGGGCAGGCGGCTCAAAATCTTGAGCCGCCTGGTCAGTGGGGTAGATACCTGTGATGAAGCCGTGGAGCGTTTCGTGCGCCGGTTGCAGGAGCAAGCCGAGGCGGTCCACCAGCGGCATCAAGCCGCCGGGGTTTCTGTAGTCACACGCTAACCGGTTTTAGCCTACTAAGTAGTGTTTGAGGGCCATACCGCCAGCGCCAATCCCTGCACCAGTGGCCATGCCTATTTGCCCGACAACGGGGATCCAGCCGATCCAAGCGCCATATCCAGCGCCCATGGCGGCCCCTGCTGCAACATCGGCCCATAGGGGATTTCCGCTGCTGGCTCCGGGTGCTTGCCCGCCAGCCGCCGCATGGCCTTGATTCCCAATAGCACCGCCGTGTGGTTGGTTCATGTTGCTGTTGAAAGCGGCGGCGGCATTATTCATGATGGGATTAATGAAGTTCTGCGCATAGGCCAGGTTTGGATTGATGCCGGTGTTGGCACCCATCATGCTTTCCTGCGCGCCAATCGCGTAGGCCATGTCCTCTAGTTGGTGCCCGTTATGGAGCAAGGCATTCACATACGGATTCGTGGTGGTGTTCTCCGCGCGACCGTCCGGCCCCATGAAGACTGGGCCGTTGGTGCTGGGTATGCCGAAGCTGTACCCCGGATACGGTGGAAATGAAGTCATTGGTTGCGTGTCCCCCATGCTGTGTCACTGCAAACGTCGATGCCAACGGTGTTGGTTCATCGTGCCTGTGGTATCCCTGTTGTGTCCCCTTTGAAGTATTCCCCTGAGGTTCATTTAAGAACCCATTTGCATAAAAACAAACTATCGGGTTTTGTTGCTATCGTTTCCAATAATGCCGCCAGAACTGCGATTTGCCGGGGCACGACGGCCTGCCTGCATCGCCAGGCAAGACAAGGGCAGGCCCGGCAAATTTTTATCGGCATGAGTTAAAGAAAATTCTAAAGCGGTCGATAGGTTCCATAGAGTGAGTTTGAAGTATCCCGTGAAAGGCTCCTATGCGACCGGCAGGCATTGCTCCCAGATCCCTACTGCTGACGACCGCTTTGCTATGCGGCATTCTGCTGCTTCCTGCGCCAGTCCGTGCCGGGTCGGTTGAAGCGGGTTCAGCGCTGGCGGAAACGACCGTATCAGGCTATGCTCAAGGCATTCAGGCTTACCGAATCGGGAACTACGACCAGGCAACCCGCTTATTTCGCTCGGTCCTGGCGACGGATGCGGAAAACGTCAATGCTCACTATTACCTGGGTCTCTCGCTGGATTTTCTGCGGATGGGATCCGAGGCCGCCAGCGAGTATCAGTATGTCGTGGCGCACGGACGCGAGGACAAGATCGTCACTTACGCCCAGCAGCGTCTGAGCGCGCTGCAAGCCGCGCCTGCCTCCCCAGTGGCCTCTACGGTGGCCATGGTGGCTGCCGGAAATCAGGCTTCGCCCGCAGTTTACCGGGGCTCGGTCACCAAAATCGCGGTTCCGCTCAAAAACAGCCGGAACGCCCTGATGGTGGATGCCACCCTGCATAATCGCGACGCGCATGTTGGTGGTACATTCATCATCGATACCGGCGCGACTTATACCTCGATTTCGCAGGAGCTGGCCGAAAAGCTGGGCATCGATCTGAGCCATTGCGAAACGGTGCGCATCACGACGGCTAACGGTCGGATTGATGTGCCTAAGGTGATGATTGAAACACTCAATGTCAACGGCTTGGAAGCCCACAATGTGGAGGCCACGGTGATTCCGGTGCGGCATGGCTCCAGCTTTTCTGGGCTGATCGGCCTGAGTTTTATCCGGCAGTTCGTGTTGACCATTGATCCCCAAGGGGGGCAACTGATTTTTCAGAAAAACTAGCGCGGAAAGGCGTCCGTAGCAGGCGGGTCTGGCTCAAGGAAGAATGCGGCCGGGTGAGACATCTTGGTATCGTCGCCGGTTTTCTCTATAATGAAACCCAAATAGGATGTGTTGGGGAAATTTCCCCATGAGTACCGGTTACCCCCTGAAGCGAGTGACTTAGCATGCCCGATACACAGATCAAGCTGAAACCGCCGGCGCACCGATTGACCAAATTGCCCACCTACGTTTTTGCCGAACTGGATGAAATGAAAGAGGCGGCCCGGAAGCGCGGGGCGGATTTAATCGATTTGGGCATGGGCAATCCGGATTTACCGACCCCCAAAGCCATTGTGCAGGCCATACAAGAAGGGGTTGCCAACCCGGTTAACCATGGCTACCCCAACTTCAAGGGCAAACCGGCTTTCCGCGAGGCCGTGGCCGCCTGGATGCAAAAGCGCTACAACGTGGACATCAATCCGGCGGATGAGGTCCAGCCGCTGATTGGTTCCAAGGAGGGTCTGGCCCACCTGGCGTTTGCGTATTTAGATGAAGGTGACTGGTGCATCGTGCCTGCGCCCTATTACCCGGTGATGTCCCGTGCCCCCTGGATTGCCGGAGCCAACGTGCATCACCTGCCGCTGACCCCTGAGAACAACTTCCTGCCGGACTTGGACAGCATTCCGGAGGAGGTGGCCAGCAAAGCCAAGCTGTTTTTCTGCAATTTTCCCAACAATCCCACAGCGGCGGTAGCGGACTTGGCTTTTTATGAAAAGCTGGTGGCCTATTGCCGCAAGCATGGCATCGTGTTGGTCAGCGATTTGGCTTATGGCGAGCTGAGCTACGAGGGCTACCGTCCACCCAGCATTTTCAATGTGCCGGGTGCCAAAGACATTGCCATCGAATTTCATTCTTTTTCTAAAACCTTCAACATGGCTGGCTGGCGTCTGGCCTTTGCGGTGGGCAACCGGGACATCGTGAAAGCGCTGTATTCTCTCAAAACCAACCTGGATTACGGGGTTTGCTCCGCGATTCAGGATGGCGGCATCCATGCGCTCAACCACGCCGATGCGTTCCTGCCGGAAATCATTCACACTTACCAGGAGCGTCGCGATCTGGTGGTGGCGGGTTTCCGGGAGCTGGGCTGGCAGGTGGAAGCCCCCAAGGCCACCTTCTATTTCTGGTTACCGATTCCGAAATCGTTTGAAGGTTCCAAGGCTTGGTGCAAGCACTTGATGGATACCGCCGACGTGGTCATCACACCCGGTATGGCGTTTGGGGACGCCGGTGACCGCTACTTCCGCGTTTCCCTGGTCTCCCCCAAGGATACCCTGGCAAAAGCCCTGGAGCGGTTACATAAGCATGGGATCCGTTACGAATGATCGAGACGCATGCGGGCAAAACCTACTTGGTCACCGGTGGGGCCGGGTTTATTGGCTCGCATACGGTGCGGGCGCTGTTGGACCGTGGCGCGAGTGTCATCGTGGTGGACGAGTTCAACGATTTCTACGATCCGGCCATCAAAGAGGCCAATATTGCGGCATTCGAGCACAATCCCCGCTTTCATCTCTACCGGCAGGACATCCGGGAATTCATCGGCCTGCGGGATATCTTCGAACGCCACGGCGGCGCCTTGTGCCATGGCGGGATCATTCACCTGGCGGCCCGCGCCGGAGTGCGACCCTCCTTGAAGGAGCCCCGGCTGTACCTGGAAACCAACGTGACCGGCACGCTGAACCTGGCCGAACTGGCCCGGGAGTTCGGCATTCGCAAATTCGTATTCGCTTCGTCCAGCTCGGTGTATGGCGATAGCCCCGAGCGTGTTCCGTTTAGGGAAGATCAGGATATCTCCAAGCCCATCTCCCCGTACGCCTCCACCAAGGCCATGGGCGAGAGTCTGCTGCACACTTACAGCCACTTGTATGATTTGCAGGTGGTGGCGTTGCGGTTTTTCACCGTGTATGGGGCTGGGCAGCGGCCGGATTTGGCCATCCACAAGTTCACCCGGCTGATTGACGAAGGCAAACCCATCCCGGTGTTCGGGGATGGTTCCACCCGCCGGGATTACACGTATATCGACGACATCATTCAGGGGGTGATGGCGGCGGTGGCCTATGAAGCCACGCCTTACGAGATTTTCAACCTGGGCGAATCTCAAACCACCGAGCTTTCAGCCCTGATTGCGCTGATTGAAGAGAGTCTGGGCAAGAAAGCCATCATTGATCGCCAGCCTATGCAGCCGGGCGATGTCTCGGTCACTTACGCCGATATTTCCAAGGCCCGTCAATTGCTGGGCTATAACCCCACCATCCAGATCCCCGAAGGCATTCCCCGGTTTGTGGAGTGGTACCGCACCTGGCAGTCCGGTGTGAATTCCTGCCTGCTGGTTTGAGCATTAGCCTGTTCCCCGCTTCGGGGTGCCGGACGTAGCGGCAATAAGCCTGAGTAGAACAGGTGTTTCAGCGCGCTAAGCAACTAGCCCTCATCGCTCGTTTTTATATTAAAAGAACGAGTATTTGGGAGTGGTTATGGGACAGTCTGTTCGTCCTTTAGTGCCTGCATGGCTTTATCAAGTTGCGCCGGAAGTGCAGTGCAATCCGGAATTTCAGCTTTGTGCCTTTCTGGAAGCAGAAAATTTTCCGGAGGGCTCAGACCATGTGGAACTGGAAATTGCGTTGAAGCATGGAGATCCGAGTCGCATGGTGGCGGCGGTGCTTAAACGGCCTGCGGTTGTCGGCAGAGGTTCTCGGGCCACCGTCTATCGGATCCCGAAAATGCCTGACTATATATTGCATGTTCAAAATGATCTGAATTGGACCACACTCCCGAACGATTTGCCTTTGCTCATGTTGCCCGATCCCCTGCGAGGGATGAATATTGGCCAGGCGGTGGCCAGCATGCAGGATGGGGCGGTAAAAATCGTTCGCTATCTGCCGGGTAAGACCTCGGGCATTCCATTTGCGCAGTTTTTTGAGCGGTATGGCATCGACAATCTGCTGGGTCATAATCAGCCCATGCGGGTTGAAGAGACCGCTCCTTACCGGCGCATGTACACGCGTCATCTGAAACGCATTGCCCGAATGTCTCAGCAGGCTTATGACGAGCTGGCCCGGAGGATTCTGCGTATTGGCGAGGTCGGTTTGCATCTGGATCCCTGCTCGTTGAATGTGCTGGTGGATGATATGCCGGGGCGGGAACGCTTCAATACGATTGATCACATGGAGCCGATTGGTCCCTACGAAAATCTGCTGGGCATGGCATGTGCCCTCCTCGATACCATGTATGTAGATCTGGATGAACACGCCGTGAATCATGAGGGCAGGCCCTCTCGGAGAACGGTGGCGGCTGACCCTGCGCTGATCCGGCTGCGGCACGAAATTTTACGAAAAGTGATCCGGGCGGCGTATAAAACCGGCCTCCCCTTGGCTGTGGAAACCTGTCCATTGAATCGCTTTGGCTTTCGCCAGCGCGCATTCAATATGGAATATGCATTGGAAATTTCCGGCATGGCGGGTGCATGGCCGGTGCTGCAACGGGCATTCGGAGAGCGGGAAGCCACGGCTGAGGCTTCCGAGGAGATATTCCGCAAATTAACGGCTGCTTGACAATCCGATTGGCGGCGGCCACCATGCTTATACAAGGTGGGCTTTAGTCTGCCTGAAAAGCATCATGGCCGATGGGCAGGCATGATGGATTGGTATTAGTTCATCGCCATCTGCATGATGAGAATGCTACAATCACTCTGAAGTTAACCGTGGAGATTTCCCAGTGAAAGTTTGTGTGGTCGGAACCGGATACGTGGGCCTGGTGGCCGGAACCTGTCTTGCTGAGATGGGCAATGACATCATTTGTGTGGATAACAACGCGGCCAAGGTGGAAACCTTGCGCAAAGGCGAAGTGCCCATCTATGAGCCGGGCCTGGAAGAGCTGATCCGATCCAACACCAAAGAGGGCCGCTTGTCCTTCACGACGGATCTGGATGAAGCCGTTCGGCAATCGCTGATTTGCATCATTGCCGTGGGGACTCCCGAACTGGCGGATGGTTCCGCTGATTTGACCGCCGTGTTCAACGTGGCCCGCCAAATTGCCAAAGCCATGGACGGCTACCGGGTGATCGTAACCAAGAGCACCGTGCCGGTGGGGACCGCCGATCAAATCCGGGCCATTGTGGCCGATACCACCCAGCATGAGTTTTCCATCGTGTCCAACCCCGAGTTCCTGAAGCAAGGGGCTGCGGTCGACGATTTCCTGAAGCCCGACCGGGTGGTCATCGGGGCCGACAACCAGCGCGCCTTCGACATCATGCGCGAACTCTACGCCCCCTTCCTGCGCACCGGCAACCCGATCATCAACATGGACATCAAGTCCGCCGAGATGACCAAGTATGCGGCCAACGCCTTCCTGGCCACCAAGATTTCCTTCATCAACGAGATGAGTTCTCTGTGCGAGAAAGTGGGCGCGGATGTGGCCATGGTGCGCATCGGGATTTCCACCGATAACCGCATCGGTTCCCAGTTCCTGTTTCCGGGGCTGGGCTACGGGGGCTCCTGCTTCCCCAAAGACGTCAAAGCACTGATCAAAACCGGTCAGGAAAATGGGCATCCCATGAATATTCTGGAAGCGGTGGATGCCAAGAACGATCAGCAGCGGGTGGACTTCCTGGATAAGGTCAACGCCTACTTTGAAGGGGATCTGCAAGGCAAGACGTTTGCGGTGTGGGGCCTGGCCTTTAAGCCGAGAACCGATGACCTGCGCGAAGCCCCCAGCAAGACCATCATTGAAGCCCTGCTGGCCAAAGGCGCCAGTGTCCGGGCCTTCGATCCCAAGGCGATGGGTGTGGCCCGCCAGATTTTCGGAGACAAGATTACCTACTGCGAGACCTCCTACGAGGCGCTGGAAGGGGTGGATGCCCTGTTGCTGCTGACCGAGTGGAACGAGTTCCGCCGTCCCGACTTCGACAAGATGAGCAAACTGATGAAACGTCCGCTGATTTTTGACGGTCGCAACCAGTACGAGCTGGAGCGGATGGCTCGTCGCGGTTTCGAGTATTTCTGTATTGGACGTCCACAATTCGAGGAGTTGCCGGACAACGAAAGCCCGGTGGAGCCTCAGAAAGAGCAGGCTGGCGTATGAAGCGGATTCTGGTCACCGGCGGCGCCGGGTTTATCGGCTCCCACTTGGTTGAGCGACTCCTGAACCAAGGGAATGAAGTGCTCTGCCTGGACAACTTCTTTACCGGCAGCAAGGCGAACATCCTGCACCTGTTGGAGCAACCCTACCTGGAAGTGATTCGGCATGACGTGATCGAGCCCATCCTGCTGGAAGTGGATGAAATCTATAACTTGGCCTGCCCGGCCTCTCCGGTGCATTACCAGTACAACCCGGTCAAAACCATCAAGACCAACGTGATGGGGATGATTAACATGCTGGGCCTGGCCAAGCGCACCCGGGCCAAGATTATGCAAGCCTCCACCTCGGAAGTCTACGGCGATCCGGAACAGCATCCGCAGCGGGAAAGCTACTGGGGGCATGTGAATCCCATCGGCATCCGCAGTTGCTACGATGAGGGCAAGCGTGTGGCCGAAACCCTGTGTATGGATTACCATCGTGGAAGCGGTGTGAACGTGAAGATTGTGCGCATATTCAATACCTACGGGCCGCGCATGGCCATTAATGATGGCCGGGTGGTCAGCAACTTCATCGTGCAGGCGCTGCAAAACCAGCCGATTACCATCTACGGCGAAGGCACCCAAACCCGGTCCTTCTGCTACGTGGATGATCTGGTGGAAGGCTTTATCCGCATGATGGAACGCACCGAGGACGGTTTTACCGGGCCCATCAACCTGGGCAATCCCGGTGAATTCACCATCCGGGAGCTGGCCGATAAAGTCATCGCGATGACCGGGTCGTCTTCCAAAATCGAGCGCCTGCCGTTGCCGCCGGATGATCCCACCCAGCGTCGCCCGGATATTACCCTGGCCAAGCAGAAGCTGGATTGGGAACCGACCATTGCCCTGGATGAAGGCCTGAAAAAGACCATCGCCTACTTTGAGGATCGCCTCCGCAAGCAGAATGCGGGAGCGGGTGTGCTGGTCTGAGTTTCGGCCAACCGGGAATTCTCCAGGCTTATTAATCCAAGGGCTTTGGAATAGCGCCCTGTCAGTGCGTTATGGGCCGTCTTGCTGTGTGGAGGCATTGATGCCGACAATTTCCGGGTGGGCATCATCAGTTCATGCAAGCTGTCCGGCTGATATTCCACAACCCCTGATGACGACGGTTCCTGACCTCCAGGGTCCTAATTTCTGTTGATACAAAATCCTGGGGAGTACACCCATGAGAGGATGAAACTTGTTGCGGTTAATTTTATATATTAAATATACATAACTGATTCTGCATTCACAAAAACTGCATTCACAAAAACTGCATTCACAAGAGCTGCATATCACAAGAAAGGAACTCGCATGGAAAACGCTCTGCTGATGACCGGGCTGACTGTTGGTGGCATTCTGGCATTCCCCCTGTTTCTGGAATGGCTACGTAAATTCCAGGTTGGACTGGGTATTATTACGACGTTGTTGGTCGTTCTCTACGGTTTTGCGGCTCATTCCCCCGCGGCGCACAATATTCAGTCGGCGCTGAATGTTATCCCGGAGGCATTCATTGCCGCTGTGGAAAATGCGGGAGACGGCGTTGCTAAATTGGGCAGCGAGTATTATAACGCTTTCCGAGGTTAGAGCGACCAAATCACAAGACATGAACCTACCTTGCCGGAAAATTAAAGTTCCTCGGTTTCAGATCGATAAGAGGGATAGATGTATATGGCCGTGCCAATTTTTTGGCAGGATGTCGGTTCCAGTCCGGCTGGACAAGACAGCAGCAAAGGAGTGTTCATGAGTAATCCGGGCGAAGACAAACGCAGAAGTGACAATAATCGTCGGCAAAGTGACGACCGCCGCAAGCAGGCGACGCCGATCGCTGGAGATGATCGTCGCAAGGACCAGCGCCGGACTGATAAAGATCGTCGCGCCAAAGGCGGTTAATTTCCATCATGATCAGGCGCGATAGGCGGCGCGCTTTAACCGATCCCGCACGGCGGCCCATTCTCCGGAGTCGGGTAATGCCTCGACCAGGATAACGCTTAAACCCTTGGTATCCAGCGCTCGAAGGGAGGCGTACAACGCCCTGGCGTAGCCTTCAGGTGCAGTATCGGCGACCATCCAAACCATTTTAGGAGCTTCCGGCAGCAAGGCCGGTCGCTCCCGGCGGGCCAGCACCCCGATGGGAGCTGGGGACTCGGCCAGTTTTTGCTGAATGACTGGAATCAAATCCTGGGGGGGCAATAAAATCAGGGGTGTTCCAGGCGCATAATGGCTGGCTAGCGTACCTGGCGCCCTAATAACTGCAGTATCGGCTTCCGCGCTGTTTTGGTTCGATTGCCCCAGGACAGCTGCAATCTGCGATTCGGTAATCATGCCGGGCCGGAGAATGACCGGTTGACCGTCTCTGAATGCCACGATGGTAGACTCTACGCCCACGGGGCAGCTCCCACCGTCCAGAATCAAATCCACATCCGTTCCCAGATCGTCCCGGACATGGGGGGCCGTCGTTGGGCTGAGTTTGCCGAACCGGTTAGCCGAAGGTGCGGCAATCCCACCCCCAAAAGCCTGCAATAATTTTTGCGCCAGCGGATGTGCAGGTACCCGCAGCCCCACGGTATCCTGCCCGCCGGTCACCGCATCCGGCACCCGTGATGAACGGGGCAAAATCAAGGTCAGCGGTCCGGGCCAAAAGGCTTTGGCCAATTGCCAGGCCGCCTCCGGAATCTCCCGCGCCCAGTCCTGCAACTGCTCAGCGGAAGCAAGGTGCACGATCACCGGGTGATAGCCGGGTCTACCTTTTACCGCATACAGGCGTTTCAAGGCTTCCGGGTTTTCCGCGTCGGCACCCAAGCCATAAACGGTTTCAGTTGGGAAGGCTACCAGCCCGCCACGCCGCAGAATCGTCACTGCATCAGTGATTGCGGCTTCAGAAGCAGAGCCGGATTCAGGACAGTGCCCGGTTTCAAATTGAGGGAGATGCATGGGCATCGGATGCCTTCCTGAATTGGAGGTGAACGGAATTGATCATACTAAAACCAAAAGCGGGCTGGAAAATGACTTTATCTTTAAATGCAACCCCGGGCATGGCAGCAAGCAACCCTGGATTTGCGTACGAGATCTGCGCAGGGAGCCTGTGAAAGCGGGCGTCGGTCCCTCGCGGAGGGGGCTTGCCTCAAAACTCCGGTGGGTTTTAAATGAAGGGATGAATCCGTTTCATCAATCTTCCCTGCTGACCCCTGGCACCCCCGCGCCGGACTTTGAGCTGCCGGATCAGCATGGACAGCCGGTGCGTTTGTCTGACCGGCTCTCTCATGGGTGGGTGGTGCTTTTTTTCTATCCCAAGGATCATTCCCCGGTTTGCACCACCCAGGTTTGCGCCTTTCGCAATGCCCATGACGATTTTCGTGACGCGGGCGCCGAAGTCATCGGCATTAGCTCCGATTCGATTGATTCTCATCGCCGCTTCTCCGAGCATCACCAACTGCCCTTTACCCTGGTCGCCGATGCCGATGGCAAGGTCCGCGCGCAATACGGCGTGTCTAAAACGTTCGGGTTGCTTCCGGGCCGGGTCACATTTGTCATTGCGCCCGATCGGACCATTCGCATGGCGTACCCATCCCAGTTCAACGCCAAGGCGCATATGGAAAAGGCCTTGCACCTGCTGAAGTGGGAGGCGGGCAAGACACCAACCCGCTGAGAGCAGCTGCCGGGCAAAAGATTGTCGAAGGTCATCGTCATCCGGCCAGCAGACGACACCCTGCCGGGTATGCTATCGTGTGGGCATGTCATCAGACCCTCGTCAACCCATCATTGAAATCCGGGATTTGAGCAAGCATTACGGCGAGCACCATGTGCAAGCGCTGAAAGGAATCTCGCTGGATATTGCACCGGGTGAATTCGTCGCGCTGATGGGTCCCAGCGGTTGTGGCAAGAGTACGCTGCTGAACATTTTGGGCACCATTGATCGCCCCAGCGGCGGGTCCGTCCGGATGGACGGGGCGGATATTTTCACCGGGAACGAAGAGGCGCTGACCCGCTTTCGGCGCGAGCGGCTGGGCTTTATTTTCCAGTTTTTCAATTTGCTTTCCACGCTGACGGTGGCGGAAAACGTGGCGTTGCCATTAGATCTGGATCCCGGTTTTCCGGAGTCCCGCAAAAAACAGGTGGTCGCAAGCATCCTGGAACAGGTGCATATGTCTCACCGGGCGGATTTTTACCCCTCTCAGCTTTCCGGCGGGGAAATGCAGCGGGTGGCCATTGCGCGGGCGCTGGTGCATTCGCCGCAAATTATTCTGGCCGATGAGCCCACCGGCAACCTGGATACCGAGAATGGGGCCGCTGTCCTGACACTCCTGCGGGACTTAACCCGCTCGGGCGGGCAGGTGGTGTTGATGGCCACCCACAGCGAAGAGGCCGCCAGCTGTGCCGATCGCATCCTTCGCATGCGGGATGGTGTCATTCTGGAGAGCCTCCCGGCAGGAAGAACCTGACATGCCCCAGTTTTTGCAGTGGCTCCGACAACTGACTCTGCGCTCGCTGTTGCAGAACAAGTTGCGCACTCTGCTGACGATCCTGGGCATCGCGCTGGGTGTGGCCATTTTGCTGGCCATCAATCTGGCCAACGATATGGCACTGGCTAATTTCCGGGACAGCATCGATCGGGTGAGCGGCAAAAGCAACCTCACCATCCGTCCGGCGCAAAGCGACACTTTGGATGAACAGGTTCTATCCCGGTTGCGCTGGCTGTGGTTGATTCGTGGCGAAGCCAGTCCGGGCATCGAGCAAACCGCCTTGTGGACCGGCACCGGAAACGTCGGTGAAGTGGTGCAAGTCCTGGGCTTGGATTTGCTCTCCACCTTCAACCGGACTGAAAACGGTATGCGATTGATCCGCCGGACCCCGGATCCGTTGGATATCCTGAAACCCAATCACGGCTACATCGGAGAAAGCCTGGCCCGCGATCACCATGTTCAGCCGGGCGATACCTTCCCGCTGGTGGTGAATGACCGCCGCGTGGACTTTACAGCGGCGGGGATTTTGTCTGAAAGCGAGCTGGGCGGCGCCTACGGGGGGCGGCTCATCCTGATGGATATTGGCACCGCCCAGCAGGCCTTTCGGATGCCGGGGCGTCTGAGCAAAGTTGACCTGGTTGTCCCCGAGACCGCTATCCCCGCCATTCAAAGCAAGCTCCAGCAGGAATTGCCGACGGATATCGCCGTCCAGCGCCCGACGCAGCGCAGCGCGCAGGTGGAAAAAATGATCCGGGCCTACCGCTATAATCTCACCACGCTCAGTTTTATCGCCCTGCTGGTGGGCGTATTTCTCATCTACAACACCATGTCCATCACCATTATCCGTCGTCGTCCGGAAATTGGGACCATGCGGGCCATTGGTTTTTCCAGAAAGCAGATCTTCGGCCTGTTTCTCTCGGAGGCCACCGTGATCGGCCTTGCTGGCACACTGTTGGGTATCGGGTTTGGGGTCTTGCTATCCCGTTTCGCAGCCAAGGCGGTGGCGACCACCGTAGCGGCCCTGTACACGGGGCAAATTCTGGAAGCCTTCTCCATCAACCCCTGGTTGCTGGCAGAAGCTTTGGCCTTTGGCCTGCTGATGACCGTGATTGGCGCGATTATCCCGGTCCTGGAAGCCACCGCCGTTTCCCCCGCCGAAGCCAGCCGCCGGGCTTCCTATGAATCGCGTGTCGAACGCTCCTCCGGCAAGCTGGCGATACTGGGGCTCGGCTTTGCCGTCTTGGCCGGGCTGGCTTCTTTACAGCCCCCTGTGGCCGGATTACCGGTCTTTGGCTTTATCGCGGCTCTTGGGTTGATTCTGGCAGCGGCGTTCCTGATGCCGCTGGGCTTGAAGCTGCTGCTCACCGCTCTATTGCCGCTGCTCAAAAAACTCTTTCACACCGAAGGACGCCTGGCGGGACTCATCCTGCGGGGAGCGCTGGGCCGGACCGCCGTGGCCGTGGCCAGCCTGATGATTGGGATTGCCATGATGGTCAGCCTGGCCGTGATGATCGGCAGCTTCCGGCAGACCGTGATTGCCTGGGTGAACCAGACCGTGCAGGCCGATTTATGGATTGAGCCCGCCTCCCGCCCCAACAGCAAGCAAACCGGTCGCCTGGATCCGCAAGTGGTGGACCGGATTCGCCATATCCCCGGCGTGGATGCGGTAGATGCTTTTTACGAATTCCGGATCGACTACAACGGCAATCCCACCAACTTGGGGGTCGGTGATTTTAGTGTCCTGGCCCGGCGGGGGAATTTGTTATTCATGAATAACGAGCCCGCCGCCGATATTTTCCAACGCACCTTGGCCCATCCGGCGGTGATTGTGACCGAGGCGTTCGCCAACCGGAACCAGGTGCGGCAGGGTGATACGATTCGGCTGACCACACCCACCGGCCCGCAGGCTTTCAAAGTCGAGGCGGTTTATTATGATTATTCGAGTGATCTGGGGTACATTGTGATGCCCCGACCTTGGTATCAGCGGTTTTACCGGGACCACAAAATCAGCAACCTGGCCGTTTATCTCACACCCGGTGCCTCGGTGGAACAGGTCCGGCAGACGATTTACCGGCAGCTTGGCCAGGAAACCCGGCTGCTCATCCGCAGCAACGGCGAATTGCGGGCCGAAGTCCTGCGGGTGTTCGATCGCACCTTTGCCATCACCTATGCCCTGCATGTCATCGCCATTGCGGTCGCCCTGCTGGCGGTCATGAATTCTCTGTTCTCTCTGGTGCTGGAAGCCCGGCGGGAATTTGGGATTTTAAAATATCTCGGGGCGGGCGATCGGCAAATCAGCCGAATCGTGTTGGTCAAGGCCGGGCTTTTGGGGCTATTGGGCAATGTTAGCGGGCTCAGCGTCGGCTTTTTGCTCTCTTTGCTGCTGATTTTCGTCATCAACAAGCAGTCCTTCGGCTGGACCATCCGGTTTGCCCTGCCCTGGGAATTTCTGGTTCAATCGTTCCTGTTGGTGATGGGCACCGCCTTGGTGGCCGGACTCATCCCGGCCCGGTTAGCAGCCCGCACTCCCGCCCCTGAAGTCATTCGATCGGAATAACGCCATGAAGTCAACCCATCAACTTTCAACCCGAAAACCGTATCCTCTGTTTATCCTCCTGATGCTCGGCCTGTTGTGGTTCGTCCCCTGGGCCGTGGCCGTGCAATATCAGGCCGCCTTGCCGGGCTACCGGTTCAATTTTCCCCGCGATCATGCCGCCCATCCCGATTATAAAACCGAGTGGTGGTACTATACCGGACACCTGAACACCGCCGAGGGTAAACGCTACGGCTATGAGCTGACGTTTTTCAGGGTGGGGTTGCCTGCGGAAGAAAGTGCCCGCCCGAAAGAAAACTCAACAGAAAGCCCCTGGACTGCCAACAACCTGTATGCCGCGCATTTTGCGCTCAGCGATGAGGCCAACCGGCGCTTCGAGTACGGCGAAAAACTGAACCGGCCGGGAGTGGGCGTGGCTGGCGCCCGAGACGACGTCTATTACGTATGGAACGAACTCTGGCTGGCGGAATTGTTGGGCGATTGCATGGTCTTGCGGGCGGATTCTGCCGATGGGAAGCGGGAAATTCACCTGCTGCTTTCCCCCGAGAAACCGCCGGTTGTGCATGGCCAAAACGGCGTCAGCCAGAAAGCCTCCTGCGTGGGCTGCGCTTCGCATTATTACTCAATAACCCGCCTGAAAACCGAAGGCTTACTGTTATTGGACGGCAAAGCCACTCCGGTGCAGGGGCTCTCCTGGATGGATCATGAGTTCGGCAGCAACCAGCTCGGGATGAACCAGGTCGGCTGGGATTGGTTCAGCATTCAGCTGAACGACGGCAGCGACCTGATGCTGTATCTGCTGCGGGAGCGCGACGGTGGTTTGGATCCTAACTCCAGCGGAACAATTGTTTATCCCGACGGGCGCAGCCGCCACCTGGCGCTGAAGGAATTCACCGTGCAAAACAGCGGCCGTACCTGGACCAGTCCCAAGACCCGTGGGGTTTACCCAATGGGCTGGACCATCGCCATTCCCGCCGAGGACATCCGGCTGACCGTGACACCGGCATTTGAAGACCAGGAACTCTCAACAGGCGCCTCCACACGGGTTTCCTATTGGGAGGGCAGCTCATCGGTTTCCGGGCTGCGGCGCGGCAAACCCGTCCAAGGCCAGGCTTATGTCGAGATGACCGGGTATGCTCAGGCCTTCAAAGCCCGCATTTAAGCCAGCAACACGGCAAAGTTGTTTTGCATCATTTTGCGCTGGGAAGGCGTCGGTAAAAACGGCTTGAACCGGGGTGAAGCATGGATGTTCACAGTGGGTCCGGCCAGCTTGGGTACGCCTTGATCTCCCTTGGCATACACGATCAGGGTTCGGGGTGGCAGTTCCATCATGACGCCCTGCTTGTCCAAGGTCGGGGCCATTTCGATGGCGCTCTGAGGGCCATGGTACAAGCCCTTCCCGCCGAGGTCCCGGTTGTCCGTATTCAAGACCTCGGTCCAGCCTGCCGCCCCACCGGGGAAGGGGACACCGATACGCTTGGGCTGATCGGAGAAGTTGGCCACCACGAAGCCCTCGTTTTGCGGCGTAAACATGACTTCCTTGCCGCCGATTTGCCAGCCTCCCCCGCCGCTGCGGCCCTTGCGATGCACGAGCATGATGTTGTTGTCGCGGAGGGAATCCCGCCAGCCCTCATTCGGGAAAAAGCCGTCAAACGAGAGTTCTGCCCGTCCGCCCTGCCAGAATGCCGGATACTCTTTGCGTAGCTGGAGGGCCTTCATGAACAGTTTGGAGTAGGTATTGTTGTAATCCTCCCGCCAGTTCTGATCCGGCCGGGTCATTTTGCTTTGCTGGAAGGCATCCGGTCCCAGGCAGCCTGGTCCGCCATTCCGGAATTCGCTTTTGCCCTGTTTGCCACGGTCCATTAAAGTGTTGAAAGCGACATTCAGGTCGCTCAGGTTGGATGTAAAGAAATGGAACGGCGTTTCCCGCGCATCATCCGCACCCTGCTGGGAGAGGGTGGGCCCCGGCATCAATTGGTGCAGCACGGCCCCCATGCGGGCAATGTCATAGCCCCGGCCCTTCACTCCCTCCTGCTCATTGGCGCACTCACGCATCACCTTGATCAGACGGCTGCCCCACTCGTTGTTCGTAATGTCGTGATGCTCCAAGTAGGTGAGTCCGGATTCCAGGGGGCGGCGCTCGTTGTCATGCGGCAAACCGTCCCAGAGGGCATGGAAATATTGATTGAGAGTACCCCGGTTGGCCCTGTTGTGGGCCTGAGACTCCAAAAGCGGCTTATAGCCATGCTTCCACAACGGCTCTGAGTACTGTGCATTGAGGCCCAGGCCACCCTCCAGCTTCACGTTCCCATGCTTATCCGTTTGGCGTGTCGCCGGCCAGGTCACAAAGTTTTTAAACTCGTAGTCCTCGTCAATCAGGATGATATTGGGTTTCCGATGTCTGGCATAATCGTTGATGGCGCGCCGGGCATGTTCCGGAATCCACTGGCCCATATCGTAGCGGATGCCATCCGCGTGGTAATTCTCAATCCAGAAACCGATCGCCTGCTTAGCCTGCCCGACTGCCTCCGGGTTGTTCCATTCATAGCTGCCGCCGAGCCCATTGCCGCCGTCCTTGTTGAACAGCCCGCCTCCAAACCGGTTCAGGGAGTTCCCTTCGGCGCCCATATGGTTCAGCACCATATCGAATACGACGGCAATGTCATTCTGGTGGCACCATTTCACCAGCTCTTGCAGATCTTGGGGCGGGCCATAGGCGTTTTCCACCGCGAAGTAGTTGACGCCGTCATAGCCCCAGCTGTTATGACCGGGAAATTCGCAGAGGGGATTGAACTGGATGCCCGTATACTCAAATTTCCCCATCCTTTTGAGCTCTTGAAGCTTTTCCTTGGCCGCTTTAAATGTTCCTTCCCGGGTGAACGTACCGACATGAACCTGCTGCATCATCAAGCGACCCAGATGCTTGGGTTGATGCCAGAACTGAGTGGCCTGCGGGCCCCAACTAAAATCCATGTTCATGCTTTCAGAGGGGCCATGAACATCCTGAGGCTGTCGTACGGCCCAGGGATCAGGCAAAAGGGAATTGTCTATCCTTACCAGGTAACGGAAGCCCCCGCCTTTGGCCAAATTCTCCGGATCGACTTTAATCCGCGCATAGAAATCGCCCTCTTTGGCGTTTTTCATCTTGCTGAGCAGCTTGTGGGCGCTTTGGATACTGGCCAGCATCTCGTCGCAACCCTGCCAACGACTTCCGGCTTTCAGCTGGTACTCCAGCGTTTTTAGCCTGTCGGCGAAGCTGACGCCGGCAACGTCGGTTTGCTGCTTCAGAGTATCGATGGCCGTCCGAATGCCCGCAGGCAATGCCGGGGTTAGGTTTGCTTGCGTCGTAACGTCCCGGATAATCTCCGCTGTAATTTCCTCTTTGGTCTGCAGCTTTTTAAGCGAAAAACCTGTGTTTTCCCCTTCTTGCAGTTTGGCAAAGGCCATTTGAAGGTCACGGTCGGCAAAAGGCAGATAGGGCATTTCCTGCTGAGGGTTGGGATCCATCACGTGCGCTTCCAGGGTATCCCACCACTTTTTCAAAACCCAGGCCAGTATGTGATCCTTGTTCTGGTTGTAATTTCGGATTTCTTCCGGACTGGGGCATTGCTGACCGGCCTTGCCCAGAACGTCATGCTCCCAGAACTGGGCAAGGTGTCCTGGCTGCTCTCTCAGTTGGTCGGCATTCCGGGATCGGTCCCCGTTTCGCATCTCCAGGTACCAGGCATAGGCATGGGACTTGATATAGGGCTGCAGGTCGTTCCAGAGTTCCTGTTTGCTTTTGCAATGGGCCGGATTGACCGGCACAATCTCCATGTTGTCGAAGTACACCCCGCCGTTACGGATCCCCGGATACAGGAAGACGACTTCCCGAATTTTTCCGTCCTGCAAGATGGGTGTTGCACCGTAGGTAGGGTAGTAAGCCAGCCCGAACTTGAGGGGCAGTGTTCGCACAAACTGATCCGAAGCCATCCGCAGCGGCGTGATAGTCGCATTGCTGGCGTGTGGGGTTTTCAGTGGTTGCTTCAGCCCTGCTTTCGAATGCCAAGTGGCATTGGACGCTAAATAAGGCTGATCGCGACAGACCCACATTGCTAGATAAGACCCCTTCAGATATTCAAGCTGTTTGTGTCATGCAAGGCATTTATTGAAGCTATTGTATTACAGACAAGATTAAAATTAAACCCTTCTATAAGATTTACGCTCCCTCATTGAAGCAAAACACTGATGTGGCATTGGTAAGCGGACCTGAGTGGTGTTTGCTTCCATCTAGCGGGAGGGCAGATGGCCGGTCGACAATGCGCAGGAGGCCTTGGCAATGCGGTAAATGGTCTCGGTCACATCCGGATGCTCTCCGATGGGAGGCAGGATCACGACCCCCAGGTCTGGAAAGCGCTCTTTAATTTCTACCACTTGAAGTGGGATGCCCTGCTCCGCCGCGCCTCCCAGTGCCAAGAAGACAGGCAGAATGGTGAGGTGTTCAATGCCATCGGCAACAGCCTCTCTGGCGGAAGTCATCAAGGAGGGTTCCGGCTGGTTCAGGAAAGCCAGGCAAACCCGGTCTTCCCCCAATTCGTTTTTCAGCCGAAGCAAAAGATGAATATAGGGTTTTTGCCAGCGAGGGTCTTCACTGCCCTGGGCGAGCAGAATCAGGCGCTTTGTTTGTGCTGATTTTGAACTATCAGCATCCATTGAACTTTCTCCTTGCTTCCTGAACGGAAAACCTATCAATAGGAAGCCTGTTATAAAATTCGGCCCGCCGTTTTGGGTAAAATCCAGTGGCTATCCTGAACGATCATTGCCCTGAAAAAGCATCGTTCAGATCCATCACCTTATTATATACCGTTCAGATTCAATACCTAATTACATAGAAAAGAAAGTGTAAACTGATGGTTATATTTTGTTACATTTCCGAGCCTCAGGCGTGCGATTTCTGCTCGGTGATTCGTAGAGAATCCATTACCCCGATATTTTACAGGGAATTGACCCCGAAAAAAAGCGTACTCAACCCGTGCAAGGGGAAACTATCAACAGGTGACTTAACCCGCTGGTACATATAAATATCAACTCCACGGCTTATACTAAAGATTAATCAATGTTGTATGATTGTAAATGTGGGTCTCCCGAAGAAAAGCTCAAAACCTATGACAGCCGCTCAAAAAAAACAAATTATGACAAATCACCGGCCTCCAGGCCGGCCACGTCGGGTTGATTCTGAAAACAAAATCGATACCGCCGTCAGTATCCTTGAAAATGCCCGCAGACTTTTTGCGGAACGTGGCTTTGCCGCCGTTTCTATTAATGATATTGTCTCTGCCGCCGAGATCAGCAAGCCGACCTTGTATTATTACTATCCGGACAAGGAATCGTTATACGCCGAAGTCCTGTTGGTGATTATCGAACAGACCAGCGTGTACTTCTCCCCCATGCTGGAGCAGCCGGTTCCGCTGCGCAGCAAGCTTGCCATGCTGACGGAAGGATTTTTTGAGAATTCGCCTATCTCGTTAAGCTCGCTGCTTCGGGATGTCTCCCAGCACTTGGGTGATGGCTCCTCGAAGCGAATTCGGGATCTGTATCATGAACGGATTTACCGTCCCTTTGAGTCGGTTTTGCAAGACGGCATCAACGCCGGCGAGCTGAAACCGGTGAAAAACATTCGCCTGTTGGCCGAACTCTTTCTGACCATGCTGGATTGGCTGACCCTGCGCTTTGCGCTTCATGACGGTCCTCCCCTGGATTCCAAGGAGAAAGCTTACCAGGTGGTTGCTCTCTTCATGGAAGGTGCCGGGACGGTAGTCTAGGCATTGGTCTTACGGGTAAATTTCCGGTTTCCGCTATAGCGTCCGGTCCGTTTCAGTTTGGCCAATTTGCCAAAAATTGGCATCAAGGGTTTGATCGGGCATTCTGGTTGGATAGGCTTTCAGGTACAATAGGCCTTCCATGAGACGATCAGAATCAAGGCCGCCATGCAGAAACCGGTAACACTCACACACCTTCAACAGCTTGCGTGGTTGCATCAGGACCCCGCCCCGGCCACATCCCGAGAAGCGCTGGGGCGCTTGCAGGAAACCATTCGCCAATGTCTGGCGATGTTTGAGACTGAGCAACTGGTCACGGCCCAAACCTTGCTGGAGGATAGCCTGATCCAGACATTGGTGGCCATGCGCTCTCTTGGGATACAGCCGGAGCAGGCGCTTCAGCGGGCGATTGATCGTTTGCAAGGGGCCTCCGGGCAGCGGGCGTTCCATATTTTTCCGGACCGGGTGGAAATCCGGGCTCAGGGCGAACCGCGTGGTGAATGGCCGCTGTTTTCCCAGGCCGATTATGAAGCCGCTTTGCGGCTGGCTCGGGAGCTGGGCTGCGATGTCATCCATGAAGAAGCCAGCCAGTTGGGGTTGTTCTCGCGTGTCTGAGGGGCAAGGTTCGGGCATCCGGCTCAATAAGCACATCGCGGATAGCGGCTATTGTGCCCGCCGGAAGGCCGACGCGCTGATCGCGGCCGGACGGGTGCAAGTGAACGGAGAGACGGTCACCGAGATGGGCAGCCGGGTGGATCCGGCAAAGGACACCGTAACTGTTGACGGTAAGCTCCTTCCTGCAGCCATGAAGCACTACCTGGCTTTTCACAAGCCGGTAGGCACCGTCACCAGCCGTCGGGCGGGCCGCCAGCAAAAAAGTATCTACGCCTTGCTCCCGGAAGAGTACCAGGCCGTTGACCCGGCCGGGCGACTGGACCAAGACTCCAGCGGCTTGTTGATTCTCTCCAGCGACGGCGATTTTCTGAACCGGATTACCCATCCCCGCTATCACTTGCCGAAACTATACGAAATTACCCTGGATCAACCCTTGAAACCCGCCGATTTGCAGAAGTTAAAGGAGGGCATCCTGCTGATGCCCGAAAACAAGTTGGCCCGCATGGCGGAAATCCAGCCCGAAAAAACGATACGCGCCTTCACGTACCGGGTCACGCTGTTTACCGGCTATAACCGGCAAATCCGCCGCTCGATGGCCGAGCTGGGCTATCGGGTGCACGTCTTAAAACGGCTGGCCTTCGGCTCGATCAGTCTGGGGAATCTCTCGCCGGGTAGTATCCGTGCCCTGCATCCAGCAGAAATCAACCAACTGCTGGCGCTATCGCCTTCGCCCAAACCAGAAGAACGGCAGCACCGCGCCCAGAAAAAAGATCGGTAAGTGGAAAACCGTCGTCAGAATCAAGGAAGCCAGCAGACTCAGCCCCAAGGTCATGAGAAAAGTGGTCCAGCCGGCCGCCGGCCCCGGAGTCGGTGAACTCAGGACAGGGGGCTGCTCCAGGAGTGTGCCGCACTGCGGGCAGAACCGGGCATTTTCCGGCGCTTGGGCTGAACAATTCGGACATCGCATGGGCACAATTCCCTCGTCAAAACCTGAAAAAAACATTAAAATCCCAATTATAGGCCATACGTCTATTGAACCGGCAGCGCCGATAGGATACACTTGGTAACGTGGCATGAGGGCGGCGAGTACATCAATTGCGTGATTCACTTGCCACGCGCTGGTCCGGTAAAATAGAAGCAAACAGCGGAAGTTACGCTAACACTCCAAGCACGGTTTATTTGAGGCGCTTATGTTCGAACGATTTACAGAAAAAGCAATCAAAGTCATTATGCTGGCGCAAGAAGAAGCGCGTCGGCTCGGCCATAACTTCGTCGGAACCGAGCAGATCCTCCTGGGTCTCATTGGCGAAGGCACCGGTATTGCCGCCAAGACTCTCAAGGGCATGGGCGTCAACCTCAAGGAAGCACGGGCCGAAGTTGAAAAGATCATCGGTCGGGGTTCCGGCTTTGTCGCCGTTGAAATCCCCTTCACTCCCCGCGCCAAGCGTGTTTTGGAGCTGTCCTGGGATGAGGCCCGTCAGTTGGGCCATAACTATATCGGCACGGAGCACCTGTTGCTGGGCTTGATTCGCGAAGGCGAAGGCGTGGCCGCCCGCGTGCTGGAAAACCTGGGCGTGGATCTGACCAAGGTTCGCAGCAACGTGATTCGCATGCTGGGAGAAACCCGTGGCGCAGCCACCACGGCGTCGCCCGGTCGCAGCAAGACCCCGACCCTGGACGAGTTCTCCACCAACCTTACCCAATCCGCGCAAGAACAGCGCCTGGACCCGGTGGTGGGCCGCGAAAAGGAAATTGAGCGCGTGATCCAGATTTTGGGTCGCCGCACCAAGAACAACCCGGTGCTCATCGGGGAACCCGGCGTGGGCAAGACGGCCATTGCGGAAGGCTTGGCCCAGCGCATCGTGAACGGTGACGTTCCGGAGATTCTGAACGACAAGAAAATCGTACAGCTCGATATCGGGCTGCTGGTTGCCGGTACCAAGTACCGCGGCGAATTTGAGGAACGCCTGAAAAAGGTGATGGATGAAATCCGCCAGGCCGGTAACATCATCCTGGTCATCGACGAATTGCACACCCTGATTGGGGCCGGTGCGGCGGAAGGGGCCATTGATGCGGCCAACATCCTGAAGCCCGCCCTGTCTCGCGGCGAGTTGCAGTGTATCGGTGCCACCACCATCAGCGAATACCGCAAGCACATCGAGAAAGACGCAGCTCTGGAGCGGCGCTTCCAACCGGTTATGGTGGAAGAGCCCTCGGTGGAGGAAACCATCGAGATTATGCGCGGGCTGCGGGAAAAATACGAAGCGCACCACAAGCTGGTCATCAGCGATGATGCGCTGGAGGCGGCTGCGAAGCTCTCCTCTCGCTACATCAGTGATCGTTTCCTGCCGGATAAAGCTATCGACCTGATTGACGAGGCCAGCTCGCGCGTGCGCTTGTCCTCTTCCGCGCTGCCGCCGGAAGGCAAGGCGCTGGAGAAAGACCTGAAAAGCATCATTCGCGAAAAAGAACAGGCCATCCGTAACCAGGAGTTCGAGACGGCCAGCGACCTGCGCGATAAAGAAGCCGAGATGCGCGAAAAAATCCGCGAAATGGCTGAGGAATGGAAAAAAACGCAGGAAGACAAGAAGATTATCGTGACGGTCGAGCACATTGCGCACATCGTGTCCAGCTGGACGGGTGTACCAGTGTCCAAACTCACCGAGACCGAATCCGAAAAGCTGCTCAAGATGGAAGAAACGCTGCATGAGCGCGTGATCGGCCAGCATGACGCGGTGACGGCTATCTCTAAAGCCATCCGGCGCGCGCGCGTGGGCTTGAAAAACCCCAGTCGCCCCATCGGCTCCTTCATTTTTTCCGGTCCCACCGGGGTCGGGAAGACCGAACTGGCGAAAGCCCTGGCCGACTACTTCTTCGGCTCGCAGGACAACATCATCCGGGTGGACATGTCCGAGTTCATGGAGCGGCACACCGTCAGCAAGCTGATCGGTTCGCCCCCTGGCTACGTCGGCTACAACGAAGGCGGCCAGCTCACCGAGATGGTGCGGCGCAAGCCCTACTCCGTGGTGTTGTTCGACGAAATCGAGAAGGCGCATCCGGATGTGTTCAACATCCTGCTGCAAATCCTGGATGATGGTCGTTTGACCGATTCCAAGGGTCGCAATATCGACTTCAAAAACACCATCATCATCATGACCAGCAACGTCGGCGCCCAGCGCATCGAGAACCCGACGCCGTTTGGCTTCTCGGTCAACGAGGACGACGAAAAAGCTCGCTATGAGAAGATGAAGGAAACCGTGATGGACGAAATGAAAAAGATGTTCCGTCCGGAATTCCTGAACCGTCTGGATGACATCATTATCTTCCACCAGCTGACCAAGGAAGAAATCCGCGAGATTGTCGACATCATGCTGAAGGACCTGGTGACACGCTTGGGGACTCAGAACATGTCGCTGAGCATTCCGGACGACGTGAAGGACTCCATGGCCAAAGAGGGTTACAGCCCCGCTTATGGCGCGCGTCCGCTGCGTCGGGTCATCCAGAAGAAAATCGAGGACGAGCTGTCCGAGCATATCCTGATGGGACGTTTCAAGGAAGGCGACAGCATTGTGGCCATACTCAAGGATAATGAGATTACCTTTGAGAAGGCCCCGGCTGAAAAGGCCGGCAAGAAGTCGTCCTCTTCACAAGTGACTGCCTAGAAGCGTCTGAGAGCGGGCAAGGTTGATGGAAAGCCGGCTGCAAAACCCCAGCGAAAGTTTCGAAATCCCCTCGTCCAGGTCGTCGGGGGGCATTTCGGCATTGGATATGATCGTGCCGCCCCAGGTGGTGCCGCTGCTGCTGCTGTTGCTCGTCGTGGCGCCGATCGTTCTGCTGACCGGCGAAAGCCTGTTTGTCCCCTTGCTTGAATCCGTCCGGGTGCTGATGACCATGAGCCCCGGCGAGGCCAATTTGGGGCATCTGCCGACCTATTTCTACATCAAGCTGGCGGCGTTTCTGCTGCTTTCTTTCCTGGGCGGCTTCCAGTTGCTGATGCGCATCAAGACCATCTATTACACCACTTGGGCTCAGGGTTTCCCGCGCCCCGATTCCCTCCATGTGGATTACCAGACGGATTGCGACCGGGGTATTCTGGCGCTCCTTCAATGGAAGCTCTACCAGATTTCCGTGATCACCCTGCCCCCCCTCGGGATGGCTGCGCTGACCTTCCTGGTGGGCGCCATTGAGTTGTATCTCTTCAACACTTTCGGGGACATGGCCTTTGTGGGGCTGTCCATCCAGCTGACCATCGAGCTGTTCCTGATCATGATGTTGGGGCTGTTTACCGGCTTTGCGTTTCTCAACAGTGTTTGGACCTCGCTGACCTCTCTGTTTGGGGACGTGGTGGCTGTGACCGAGCCGGATTTGCCCAATCCCATCATCATGCAGCGCTGCGGGCGGATTGCGTTCTCGTCGCCTTATGTTTACGTGCTGTTCCCGGCGTATTTAATCCTGGTGATCGCCGTTATTGGGGAAGTCCTTTGGCTATTGTCGGAAGTGGACGTTCATCAGCTGATCAGCTTCCAGGCCAACGTGCCGATGATCCTGCTGCTGGAAGTGATCACACTGGCGGCTTATCTGGGCTTCAATTTTTTCAAATTCTTCACCTATCATCACGGGCTTTCGCTGTACTACAGCAAGCTGCCGCCCCAACTGAAGGAATGCTTCACCTCGCCGCCGCCCGCACAAAACAATTCCTTCTCCCCTGACGCCCAGGCCACTCTCTACTAGTCATTTCAAGGCGCGGTTTTGGCTTTCTCTCAGGCGGCGTGACCCTGAGGAAGGGCGCGAATCAGGGATGGGCAGCAGCTTCCGGAGAATGCATAGCATTTTTCTGCCATGACTTGCAGCCATGAGCAGAGCGCATACACTTTCAACAGCTCCTCCGGGCGCAGGATTTTGGGCGTGACGGATTGGAGTTCGGTGGTTTCCGGTCGAAACAGTCCTAGAGCAGTTGAAGTAGCAGCATTTTGGACACGATATGGTTTCCCGCGTTTATACCCCACTCATCACCCCCTACAACCGGCCCCAGGGCGCCGGTCAAAATCGCGGACCCGTCTCGTCACCCCTGGATGATCCGTCCGGCGGGCAAAAATCCGCCACCCGGCAGGCCCTACCGCAAGTGGATGTGCAAGCCGAAGGCAGCAATGCCCGGCGCTCCTCGGTTGGCTTGCAGGCCGTCCAACTGGATCGCTCTCAGAAGATCCCGCTGGATGCCGTGCTGCATGATTTTCGCAACACCATCAATGCACTGGGCGCGGACGATCAGACCCGTGCGGAAGTCGGCGCGTACTTGCGGGTCGTCAGTCTCCAGGGCACCAAGGATCAGCCCGAGATCCCCTTTATTAAGCAAACCCTGCGAACGGCTGCGGGCGCGCTGGATCAGTACATCAGCAAGGCATTGGGCCAGCCTTCGCAAGTGGTGAAAGAATGGGTGGATGCGCTGCTGCTCCAGGACATCGATTTCCATACCGATCAGCCCTTTACGGATGAACCGGCGCCCTCGGCAAAAACAGCTGCCGACACCCCCTCGAATCCGGCCCCGGAGCAACGGGATGAGCGGGATGAGAGTGTAGACTCCAAAGCACAGTCGGTAGAAACGAGTCCGCTTTCCGTCACAGACAAAACCCGGTTAAAAACCTTGATTGAACAAGCCAAGATCGAACAGCAGGCCGGGCAACCCGGTGCCGCCCAATCCCGATTGCAGGAAGCGCTCGATTTGCTGGACGGCAAGGAGCATCCCGAGTGGGAAGGCAAGGTTTGGCACCTGCGGGGACGGTTTTACGATAAATCCGGTGAGTGGGAGCAGGCCGTTCATGCTTATGAGCAGGCCGCTAATCGCTTTGATGCGGCAGGCCGTCCGGAAAAGCAGGCCCAGGGGTTGCAAGCTGCCGCTTCCATCCTGGAAGAACACGGACAGATGACCCAGGCGTTGAACTATTACCGACAGGTGGTCACGCTGGATGAGCAAAATGCCGCGCAGACCGCTGACCGCAGCCTGTTAGCCCGTTCCTTAAACGACCTGGGCAGCGCCTACTTGCGCAGCGGGGATGCGGGCAACGCCGTTTCGACCCTGGAAGCCGCCGTGAGGGCGGGCGATCAAATTCCGCCCAAAGCGGCCAGCGATATTTTCAGCAACCTCGGCGCCGCCCACCGGAATCTTAAAAACTTCGACCAGGCCGAGCAAGCCTACCGGCAATCCTTGCAAGCGGCCAAGGCGGGCCGGGACAAAGACCGTTACACCAGCACTCTGCAACAGATGACCACGTTTTACATCGAAGCCAACCGCCCCGAACAGGCCATGAAAGCCCTGGATCGCCTGCGACAGCTTCAGGCTTAAGCGCTACGCAAAAGCGCGGCCCGGCAGGATATAGCCCATGAGTTCCCGCGCGCTATAGGGGTCTTTGACGACCTGGAAGGGCAGGTTCAGGGCTACCGCAATTTCTGTCACGGTTTTGCCGTCCAGAAAGGCGTCGGTGGATTGCTTCAGCATCACCGACGGGATGACGGCCATGCGGTAGCCGGATAAATCCACCGAAGACAGGGTGGCGATAATATCATCCCCGGTCACCAGGCCCGCGACATCGACAGAATCACCCCAGAATTGGCTTTTGACTGGCATGACATCCACATAAAGCCCTTCAATGGCATTGAGCCGGGTGGCAATCGGCTGTAAAATCATGGCGCCCAGCCGTCCGGTTAGCAGCAGCACGTTGAAAGGCTCCGCCACGGATGGGGGCAGTTGGTCTTCCAGGGTGTAGAAGTCTTCCAGCAGCATTCGGGCGGTGCCTACACCGTCATCCAGCTGTGGAAAGTCCCCGTATTCATCGTAAGACGGCAGAGACAGCCCCGCTTTGAAATAAAACTCGTCCGATAGAAACACGAAATCCCGCGCGTCGGCATGACGAGTCCGGAAGGCTTCCACAATCCCGATGACTTCCGCGGCGCTCTGTTGATCCACTGGGGTTAGGCCGGGCAGGTTATCTCGGAAACGGGTGAGGCCCACCGGCACCACGGCAACCGAGAGGCACTCGGGGCGCAAGGTGTGCAAATCGGTTAGGGTCTGGCGCAAGTGTTCGCCATCGTTGATGCCCGGACACACCACCACCTGGCAATGGAAAGGCACTTCCAGGCTCTTCAGCCAGGCCAATTCCTGCATGATCTGTCCGGCCTTGGGGTTTTTCAGCAGCTCCACCCGGACTTCCGGAACGGTAGAATGCACGGAAATATACAGCGGGCCTGGGCGCAGGCGGGCAATACGCTCCCGATCGCGCGGCGTCAGGTTGGTGAGGGTAATATAGGTGTTGGCAAAGTAGGACAGTCGGTAATCATCGTCTTTCACGTACAAACTGGACCGCAGGCCCTCGGGTTGCTGATCGATGAAACAGAAGGGACAGGCGTTGTTGCAGGTGCGGATGGGGGTAAAAACCGGCGAGGTAAAGACCAAGCCCGGATCCTCGTCGGCATCCTTTTCAAGCTCGTAAATCTCCTCCGAACCGTCGTTGTGGCGGACGTGCAGCTCAAGGTACTCTGAACCGGAGACCTCGAATTGGTAATCGAACATGTCTTCCAACGTCGTATTGCCGTTGACCGCCAGCAATTCATCGCCGGGACTGATCCCGACGGCTTCGCCCAAGCTCCCGGCGGTAACCGAGGCAATCGTCGCTTTCATGGCTTGTCGATTCGTCAATGAGGAATTCATACACTTATTTTAAACCCCCAGCCATTTCAGAAATGCGAGCTTTCTGGTCCGGAACTGATATAAAATTTGATTATGACTGAACTCCCTTCCACAACGCCGTCCAAATTGTTCATTCGCAGCGAAGTGCTGGCGGTGATGGACTACCTGTACACGGTGGAAGATCCCACCCGGCAGGACAAACTCAAACAGATCAAGCGGCTGCAAGGCATCAGCGATGAGGAGACCGTTCAGCGTATCCTGGTGAAAGAGCTTCAGCGGGCCTCAAGTGCCCGTATGCTGCAAGTGGTCCTGGAATTGCTGATGGAACTGGGCCGCATCGAGGTCGTGCAGGAGCCTTTGTGGGCCATTATTCAAAACAACCAGTCCTCCGATGAGCTACGGGACGCCGCCAACCTGATTTTGCGGCAACTGGGCGACCAGACCGACCCGAACCTGTACCTGGAATACCTGGATGACCCGGCGGGTCTCATCAACCGGGAGACCGAGCGGATGCTCGAAGTCTCCACCCGGAACCCCGAAGCCTTGATCGACTTCATTGACTTCATTTTTTCGTTGCCGGTGGATGAGCAAGGCAACCTGATCCGGTCCCTGCAAACCGATTATCCGTCCGAGTATCTGCTGAATATCTACATGCCGGCCCTGCTGGCCCAGCCTCCCCTGGAAACCCAGGAGTTGATCCTGACGAATCTGGGGGAAATCCGCACCAAGCGGACGGCGCTGTTCCTGCATGACAACATGCGCTGGCTGGAGAGCGACCCCCGTCTCTCCAAGACCCTTAAAAAGACCGTCAACTCGCTGAAAATTGCCGGGCTCTATCGGGAAGAGCGCTTCGAGGAGTTTCGCGAGGAGCTGAGCCAGCCGCACCCGCTGGTCACCCAGACACAACTGTACGAGTGCTACGCCACCATCCCGGACGGCATTGGCAACCAGGGCATCATTGTCAGCCGGGAGCGGGAAAACGGCGACATCACCATGATGAGCGTGGCCGTGAACGATTTGCACGGCATCATTGATTGCTTTGGCTTCCACGAGTTGAGCAAGGCGGATTTTCACAAGCTGATCGGCAAATTCCACGAAGAAAGCAGCAAGATTCACGCTCCGTCCGCCTACTGCCTGGACCGGCTGCGTGGGGCGGAGGCCCTCAACCGGGAGAACCGGTTCCGCATCCCCTACGAATACACCTGCTGGAAGGTGATTCTGGATGATGTCGCCAAAGAAGTGACCGAACCCCTGGATAAGGTCGCGCTGTGTCTCAATTGGGCCAATCAGAACTGGGAGCATGCCAGCATCAACCTGTATCAGCACCCTGATTTCAGCACCTGGTTCCTGGAGGAAGGCGATCACCCGGTGGTCACCAGTATTCTGGAGGACACCATCAACATTTGCGCCAAGGCGATGGCCGAGGGAACGGCGGAGGGCTCGGATATGGAGCAGCCTCAGCGGCGAGAAGTGGTTGAAAGCGCCTTCGTGTCGGCGCTGGACAAGTTGGCTGAGGCCTTGGTGCATGGTTTGCTCAGCTCCGAGTGGCGGGATATTCTGGCCAACCGGTTGGCTGATGCCGCTTACCTGTTGAACGAACAGAAAGCGACCACTTTTGCAGGCTTGGCAGCCACGGAAGTCCAAAAATTAAAGCAATACCAGGGTATGGATACCCCCTTGGACGGGTTTATCCGGCAATATGGCCGTCGCTGCATTGAGGAAGACTTGCTGCGTCTAAAGCAGGGCGCTCAAGCCAGCACTGTGTTGCAGGACCCCCAGTTGTTTGAGCAGCTGGTGGATAGCGTGCTTTCCGCCTGGGAGCTTTAAAATGCCTGCGGAGGGCACAGCAGACGACCTGCCGCCTCGTGTTTTGGCCATCGATCCGGGACGAAAGCGAGTGGGGCTCGCGGTTAGCGACCCATTCGGAAACTTTGCCGTCGGGCTGGAAACCCTGCGAAGCTACGAGGGTAAGGATCTCATTCCGGAAATCGGCGCTGTGTGCAAGCAGTACGAAGTCTGCCGGGTCGTGATCGGTCTGCCGCTTCATATGAGCGGGGAGGAGGGCCTGGGAGCCCAGTCCGCCCGGCAATTGGGACAGGAAATTGAGCAACGCCTGGGGCTTTCTGTGGAACTGTTGGATGAGCGTCTAACCTCCAAGCTGGCCGAGCAGACTTTGCGGGAACAAGGCGTCCAAAGTTCAAAGCATCGCAAGCAGGGCTTGGTTGATCAGGCCGCCGCCATGCGGATTCTGCAAGACTACCTGGACCGCCGCGCCCGGCATTCCTAGTATCCAGTGTCCCGAGACATTCATCGGGCAGCGTTGCAAGGCGGGCCGGTATAATAATGGATACCCAGAGTTGGCGAGCGAGGAATGAACATGCAATACAAAATTATCGGTGATGACGTGCAGGCGGTGGTGCTAGACCTGCAACCTACCCAAACCGTGCGGGCGGAAGCCGGAAACATGCTGTTTATGACCGACAGCATCGACATGAGCACCCAGGCGGGTGGCGGACAAGGTGGCGGGGGCCTGATGGGAGGGTTGATGTCCGGCCTGAAGCGGGTGGTGGCCGGTGAGAGCTTTTTCACGACTGTGTTTACCGCTGCGGGCCAGCCGGGCCAAGTGGGGTTTGCCGCACCGTATCCGGGTAAAATTCTGGCCATGAACCTGGTAGAGAGCGGCCCCTTGCTGTGCCAGCGGGATTCCTATCTCTGCTCCGACAACAACATCGATATCAGCGTTGCCTTTACCCGCAAGCTGGGCGCCGGTTTCTTCGGCGGCGAAGGCTTTATCCTGCAAAAGCTGTCCGGCAACGGCATCGCCTTTATTCATTCCGGCGGCGGCATCCTGCCTTTTGAGCTGGAGGCGGGCCAAAACCTGCGGGTGGATACCGGTTGTCTGGTAGCGATGACCGAGAGTGTGACCTACGACATCCAGATGGTCAAAGGGGTGAAAAACATGCTCTTTGGGGGCGAAGGTCTGTTTTATGCCAAGCTGACCGGTCCCGGCAAGGTCTGGCTGCAAGTGCTGCCCTTCGGAAGGCTTGCCGACCGTATCCTGTCCGCTGCCACGACCGGTAGCAACTCGGAGAGCAGCAGTGGACTGGCTGGCATGGGGGGCGACCTCATCGGCGGCATCCTGAGCGGAGAATAGCGCTTATCGCGAGCCTGTCTTAACGCTTTGGCAGGCTGGCCAGGGGCTTTGGAGATTATCGAGCGGCATTGAACTTTACCGATACATTCGTCGTCTGACAGAACAGGCGGGTTTTGTGCTCCAATTGCCGCTGTCGGGACATTTGATCGGCGGATGGGTTTAACGCTGAAATAGGTTCTTTCCATTCGAGTCGATATCGAATATAATTTCCATAGAACATCTTTTCGAGGCGACAGGTTTCGGATGGACCTGTTCGGATGAGATTGTAAAGTTTGCTTTCGGCCACCACGCGGGCACCGCATGCATCCCTTACCATAAGGAAGTGCAAAGAGGGCAGCAGGCGGCAAGGAACGGGTAAGGAATCATTTTGAGTATATCAAAGGCCAGCATGAGCGTTAGAACAAAGACAAAAGGAAGCGGAACAATGGCTGTCAAAGACAAAGAATCAACCAAAACCGTGCCGGTGGACATGGGAGATTCCTCCCTGGAAGAGCGCCGCAAGGTTTTGGGTTACACCCTGGACAAGATTGAAAAGGATTTTGGCAAAGGCGCCATCATGAAACTGGGTGACCGTCAGGTGGTCAGCCTGGACGCCATTCCCACCGGCGCGTTGGCCCTGGATCTGGGCTTGGGTGTTGGCGGCCTGCCGCGCGGCCGGGTGGTCGAGATTTACGGTCCGGAATCCAGCGGTAAAACCACCCTCACCCTCAGTGTCATTGCCGAGGCCCAAAAACACGGCGGCATTGCCGCTTTCATCGATGCCGAGCACGCCCTCGATCCGGAATACGCCGGAAAGATTGGTGTCAAGATCGATGAACTGTTGGTCAGTCAGCCGGATACCGGTGAGCAGGCCCTGGAAATTACCGAGCAACTGGTGCGCTCCGGTGCGGTGGATATCGTGGTCATCGACTCCGTGGCCGCCCTGGTGCCCAAGGCCGAGATTGAAGGCGAGATGGGTGATGCTCATGTCGGCTTGCAGGCCCGCTTGATGTCCCAGGCCTTGCGGAAGCTGACCGCGATTGTCGGAAAAACCCGTACCACTGTGGTTTTCATTAACCAGCTACGCCAGAAGATCGGCGTGATGTATGGTAACCCGGAAACCACCACGGGTGGCAACGCGCTGAAGTTTTACGCCAGCGTTCGTCTGGATATCCGCCGGATCGAAACCTTGAAGAAAGACGGCGAAGAGTACGGCAACCGGGTGAAGGTTCGGGTGGTCAAGAACAAAGTGGCCCCGCCCTTCAAGGTCTGCGAATTCGATATTCTGTTCGGCGAGGGTATTTCCTCCGAAGGCTGCGTGCTGGATGTGGCGACCGAGCTGGAAATCGTGAAGAAGTCCGGAACCTGGTACAGCTACAATGACGAGAAAATCGGCCAGGGCCGTGAAAAAGCCCGCGACTTCCTGAAGGAAAATTCGGACCTGATGAAGAAAATCGAACTGGAAGTGCGCACCAAGATTGCCGCCATGCGGGCTGCCGCCACTCCGGCTCGTCCGGGAACGGAATTGCCGGAAGCCGAGGAAATCTAGCGGACGGCCCTTTTTTGCAGCCATTTTACAACCCACTGACAATCAGCCTGCCAATCGGCAGGCTGATTTGTCTGAGGCGAAGACGCAAAATCAAGTCCTGCCTGAAAAAGCCAGACTGTCCCCTTCCCTGGTTTAGCTACTTGTGGGGGCGAGCGGGAATCGGCTACAATGGACAGGCCAGGGCTAATTAGAAAGCATGATGTCCACGATGAGCACGGATTCCACAATTAAATTGCTCTTTTTTGGCGACCTCGTCGGTAAGCCGGGCCGCATGGCCGTCCAAGCCTATCTGGATAATCTTCCGGAGAGGCCCGATGTCGTTATTGCCAACGGGGAGAATATTTCCCACGGGTTTGGAATGCTCCGCAAGCATTACGAGGAAATGCGGGAATCGGGCGTCGATATATTCACCAGCGGCAACCATATCTGGGATCAGAAAGAAATTTTCGGCTACATTGATGACGTAGAATTGCTGCGCCCGTTAAATTTTCCGTCCGCCTCACCCGGCACCGGCGCCCGCATCTTTCAGGTGCATGGGCATAGCGTCGGGGTGATCAACCTGATTGGGCAGGTCTTTATGGGCAATTACAACTCGCCCTGGGAGCAGCTGGATGAGCTGGTGTACGATATGCTGGCGGTGACCCCGGTTATCTTCCTGGATTTCCACGCCGAAGCCACTGCCGAGAAGATCGCGCTGGCCTGGCACGCGTCCTCGCTGGGTGTCAGCGCGATGGTGGGAACGCACACGCACGTGCAGACAGCCGATTCCAAGATTCTGAACAACCGGATGGGTTACATCACGGATGCGGGCTTCAATGGCTCTTATAACAGCGTGATTGGCATGGAGGCCGGGGGATCCATCCAGCGGCTGCGCTCACAACTGCCAACCCGGCTGGATGTAGGTCCATCCGAAGTGCTGCAGGTCAATGCCGTTAGTTTTACCATCGACACCAAAACCGGGGTTTGTCGACGGGTGGAGCGGATCAACGAAGTGATTACCCATAGCGGGGAACCGCTGCCCCCGATTGCCGTCTCATGAAGAAAGGCCTCAAAACCAGCATCGGTGTTGTGGTTTGCCCATCCGAAGGATGGCAATCATGAAGCGGAACCGTTATAATACAAAAGTGAAAGTACCAGGCAACGTAAAAGGATTATTTTGATTCAAACCACTTCCATTCTAGATTTGGAACAGGCGAAGGATTGGTTGCGCCGGCAACTGTCGCCGGAGCGGTTTGAACACTCGCTGGGGGCTCATGAGAAAGCCGTGGAACTGGCTGAGAAGTTTCGCTTGCCCATGGAAGAGCAGGAGCGCGCGGCTATTGCTGGCCTGCTGCACGATGCGGCCAAGCTGGTCAGCCCGGAGGAGCTTTACGAAGCTTGTGAAGTTTACGAACTGAGCGTAGACGAGTGGGATCGGAAGACTCCGCAGACCTTGCACCCTTTTGTTGGGGCAGAATTGGTGCGGGAAGCCTTTAACCTGGACGATCCGGACATTCTGAACGCCATCCGTTACCATACGACGGGACGGGCGGGGATGAGCCAGGTGGAGAAGATTGTGTTCATCGCGGACAAGATTGAGGGGAATACCAGAAACCCCTTGTATATTCAGCGTATGACGGCTTCCCTGAATTTCAAGGCTCCCTGGAGCATCGATTTGACCATGCTTTACATCCTGGATTCCACCATCCAGTTCCTGATGGAAAAGCATCAGGTGATTCATCCGCGGACCATCGAGGCCCGCAACGATTTTGTGACCAAACTGCGCGCTGAAAAGCGATTGTGAGCCAATAACGATAAGGAGAAACGCATTGACCCAGTCTCAAGATACCAGCTTCGAGCTCGCCGCCCTGGCCGCGAACCTCGCCGAGTCCAAGAAGGCCCTCGATACGCTGGTGCTGGATACGGGAAAAGTGTCTTATCTGGCCGATTATTTCGTCATCTGCTCCGGGGAGAGTCCCGCCCAGATTCGCGCCATTGCGGATGAAATCGGGAAGGCGTTCAAACAACGGGGACAGGAGCTCCTGGGAGCCGAGCGCGACAACACCGGCAAATGGTGCCTGTTGGATTATGGTGACGTGGTCATCCATGTGATGCACCGCAACGAGCGCCAGTTCTACCAGCTGGAAAACTTCTGGAGCCACGCCAACGTCGTTTCCGCCGAGAAATGGACGCGCCCGGAGTACCAAAAAGCCGCTTCCTAGTCGAGTTGGGTTATTCGAAATAGCAGGCGCACTGGGTGGGCGTTTCGAAGACGCAGACCTTGGTTAGCTCGGGCACGTTTTTCTTCATGCGCCGATAGATATAGCGGGCGATGTATTCCGCGCTGGGGCTTTCGCCGTTCATTTCCGGGTTCTCGTTGAGATCGGTGTGGTCCAAATCATTGACAATCTGCTTGAGCTCACCTTTCAGTACGGTGAAATCAAAAGCGATATTGGCCTTGTCCAAGGTCTCTTTCTTCGCCCAAGCTTGCACCACGTAGTTATGCCCGTGGGGATTCTCGCATTTGCCGCGGTAGTTCAGAAGGTGATGCGCTGCCGCGAAATGTTTTTCAACCATGACTTCAAACATACGATTTGTTTAGCACGTAAACCCACGTCTTGGCAAGTAAATCTCACGAACCTTAGGCATCAGCAAGCAGCCCTCCTTCGGTTGACAAGCCTCCCCGCCCTCTCGGGCTTTGCAAGGGCTCCTGTCTGATGCGTCGAGACTTGCCGAGCCGGTCCGGATATGAGAGAATCCATACTTACAACAGCTTTGGTCGGATCGGTTAGACGCTGGTTTTCCGCTGAAGGCTCGGCTTTTATAACCACATCGGGATGTAGCGCAGCTTGGTAGCGCACTTCGTTCGGGACGAAGGGGTCGCAGGTTCGAATCCTGTCATCCCGACCACTATTTAAAAGGCTTCCAGCGATTGGGAGCTTTTTAAATTTTAGGCCGTAAGTGCAATGTAAGTGCGGATTCCTATCGAAGAACTTTGCAAACGTCTGCAAATCCTTCATCCTCAGTTCGAATCCGGTGCCGCCTTCAAGTCTTTCTCTCATATAGGGCGGGAAAGAAATGGTCTATGGATCATTAACAGAGAACAAGTCGCAACTACAGACAAAAATTTACATTTATTGTAAGGTGATATTATAAGCTTAACTTTGCATAGAGTGGATTTGCTGGGGATGCATCTTGAATAATGCAGTACCTATTGAGCCAACAGGGTTTAAACCGTCAGATGCAGGCGCTGTTGCTGCACGGCAAGGTAACAGATATCAAGACCATATTGCGGCACAATGTGTGCTTGATATGCTTAATGATCCAGAAATTGTCCAAGTAGAGTGCGAAACCTCAGATGACATTACTCTCCAATGGCAGTATAGTGACATTCAATATCCTGAGTATATACAAGTAAAAACTACCGATTCTGTTGACAGTAAGTGGTCAAAAAAAGAGCTTTGTGAACGTGCTATCAAAGAGAAAGCAACTTCCATCGCTGAAAAATCTCTTTTATGTGATTGTAACGGTGTAGGGGCACATTTCCGCTTTGTTACTCGTAGGGCTGTAAAGAAAAATCTTTCTATTTTGACAGTGCCAATCGAGCAACGAAAGGGAGATGAAAGAATTGATGCTTTGGCAGCTAGTTTTAGAAAAGAGCATTCTACTAAGTCTAAGAATGAAAATGGATTAGATTACTGGATCAGGAACCTTTTTTGGGAAGTTGCTGGTGAAGTTGATTCTGTTGAATCGCGCAATATTCGCCGTATTGCAAAACTTGCGGAACAGGACGGGGCAAATCCAACACTTACACATATGGAGATTATTTATAAGGATTTGCTAAACCTCGTAGAGAGTGCGGCTTTGGCCTCAAAGACTGCTGTAGCGTCGAATAAAGTAATTACAAGGCAGAAGGCTAGGGAGTGGTGGCAAAAACATCTTACAGAAACAGATGCGGCAGTAAGAAGAACCTCAAAAGTATACAAGGCAAGCATTCAAGCATTTTTTGCTGAGCTACATCAAATTACTGATGAAGACCTTCTTCGTGCCCTCTACAGTTATGATGCCTGTTACGATCTAGGAAAATGGCGATTTGAAAAACTCGCAGACCATTTAGTTGATTGGATTCCTGAAGTTGCTCTTCAAGCAAGCGAATTAGCTAATGTTGAGCACTTAAACCTCCGCCATAAGCTGCGTGATGCTATTCGTGCTATTGAACACCGTGGAGATATGAATAATGAGCAGCTAATGGCGGAGGTCTTATTGCATGCATTGATTCGACAGGAATTTGGTAGCGATCCAATAGCCTGTAAACTTTTTTATAAGACAAAAACGGGTATCCGGTCTTTTGGCAGTGCGCATATAGTCCATTTTGAAAGCCATGATGAACTCTGGCTTGGACATGCACAAGTTGCAACTGCTGAATCATATGATCAAATCATCGCCTCAGTAATGTCCGAGCTGGAAAATTGCTTAGAACCGGAATTCTTAAGCAATGAGCGTGAACTATTATTAACACTTAGAGAGCCTCAACATTTGAGGCCGACAAGTCGTACCCTAGAGAGGGCTTTACAGCGGAACACCCCTTTGGATGAGCTGCTATCCATATTATGCATCCCGGTTCTATTTGCTTACGATAGTAATGTTCTAAGTGCAGGATATACTTCTGATTATCAGGTTAAGCTGGTAGATGAGGTTATTGCACAGTATAAAGCATTGAAGCTGCAATTACCTCAATCAGTGCAAGCCATTAAGGTGCATATCTTCTTAGTTCCTGTTGAATCTACACAGACTCTTGCTGATCTCTTTTCTAAGAAGCTAAGGGTTTGATGCAATGAATTACTCCCAACTGAAAGTGATATTGGCTGATCCTGAGCAAACAAAACACCATTCCTTTTCCCTTTTACGCGGAATCTCTAATTTGGTAAATCATCATAAAAACCATGATAAGGGTCGAGAACTTGTTATCAGAGCGTTAGCACAATTAGAGTGTTTCGAGCAGGCTGAAAAGGAAATACTTTTTTCCTTGGTTCGGACAGTTGGATTGTTTCCTTATATGACCGAACATTTATCACTTGCTAGCCTTGAGGATCTATTAGCATACGAGTTACACCGCCCAGAGAATATGAAGAACGAAGTTGTCTTTCATAGCTTGCAAGCGCGTATTTACCATCAGATATTACAGGGCTCAAACGTTGTTCTAAGTGCTAACACCAGTGTAGGGAAGAGTCTTGTAATTGATGCTGTAATTGCATCCGGGAAATTTAGAAAAATTGTAATTGTGGTGCCCACTTTAGCCTTGATCGATGAAACCAGACGGCGATTGCTTAAGCGCTTTGGTGCTACTTGTTCCATCATTACTCACCCAACGCAAAATCAGCAAGAAAAACGGACAAATATATACATATTGACTCAAGAACGCACTCTGAGTCGAAATGACCTTGATTATGTTGATTTTTTTGTAATTGATGAGTTTTATAAGCTCAACCTTGATGCAGAACAGGACTCCTCTCGGGCTGTAGATTTAAATTTAGCTTTTAATAAACTTGTTAAGACAGGAGCCCAATTTTACTTACTTGGCCCCAATGTCCAAAAAATCAGAGGTCTTGAGAACTTTAATCCGCACTTTATTCCTTCAGAATTCTCAACTGTAGCGGTTGATATCGAATCCTTTGGATTACCAACCCATGACGGCCAGCGAGATGAAAAACTTATTAAACTGTGCAAACAAGTAAATGGTCCCACAATCATTTATTGTCAAGCACCCGGCAGCGCTAGTAAAGTAGCTGGTTTGTTGATCAAGAGCGCTGATTTTCCCATTAATGATGCCACAGGCGCTGCAAGAGATTGGATTACGCAACATTTTCATTCTGAATGGGTCGTACGAGAAGCACTTGAGCGAGGAATAGGTATTCATCACGGTGGAATACCTCGGTCACTGCAACAATATTTCATAAGATTATTTAATGAGAGGAAAATAAATTTTCTTATCTGCACCTCTACAATTATCGAAGGAGTTAATACGGTCGCAGAGAACGTTATTTTGTACGATCGAAGAAAAAACAAACCTGTTATTGATCATTTCACCTATAAAAACATTATGGGCCGAGCAGGTCGCATGAAAAAATATTTTATTGGAAAGGTTTACGTGTTAGAGAGTCCCCCTCCGGAGGAGGATTATTCAGTTAAGTATAGTGTAGGTATACAGGATTCTGACACGCCCTTAAATCTACTTCTAAACATCGATAAGGACGATCTGACACCAGAGTCAAGAGAGAGATTAAGCTTTGCTTTTAACCAATGCACTTTAAGTCCTGATACTCTAAAGAGAAATAGGCATGTACCTTTCCAAGTGCAAAATCAAATAGCTGAGCGCATACGTACATCCTTATTCGAGTTCAAGGACCCACTCACCTGGAAAAGAATACCAAAACGTGAGAATTTGATAGCTGTATGTAACCTAATTTTCGATTATTTAGAAGGCAACTCTTTGCGTGGCTATGGGGTTCATACCGGAGAGGCCCTCTATTGGCATCTTACGGCAATAAAACGACACCGTAGAGATATAACAGGTTATTTAAAAGAATGCATCGATAGCCCGCCATATAATAGATCAAATCCTGAAGAGAAAATGTCTGTCAGTGATGTCGTTGATAACACTCTCAAATTCATCAGAAATATTGTTTGTCATCGGTTTCCTAAAGATTTAATGGTTATTGATTCAATCCATCGCGATGTTTTCTCGCAGCTGAACTTGAAAGAAGCAGGTGATTATTCACTATATGCTCAAATGGCTGAAAATTTGTTTATGAAACCAACTCACTTTGCTTTAGATGAATACGGAATTCCGATTCCTACGGTTCAGAAACTAACCTCATACCTTCCAAACTCCCAGATGCTGGATGAAGTACTTGCAAGTATCCGAACCATGCAACCCCACTTATTGCCGCTTTCATCGTTTGAACAGGATGTTTTGAAAGAAGTACAGAGCACCGTATAATTAACGGCAGATAGGAATAACTAAGATGATCTATAGCATTTATAATTAGCCTTTATCCAGCCAGGACAATTCTGAATAGCCCCTCGGGGCAGTATTACATAGAAGGGATTCTCCAAAAACTGGCTTTAGACCCCCATCAATCAATTCTGGCGATCAGGAAATCGCGGCTCCCCCAGAGTGCCGCTTTCTCAGCAAATCGATTTAGGGGTTCTCCGGTACTTGCCCGGAAGATCGAATGCCAACCATGCCCATTCCCTGATGCTATAGGAGTGACG
>DATNPJ010000016.1:0-47534 GCA_036703295.1 Coleofasciculaceae cyanobacterium
CATGACAGCGATGACAACGGCCCGTCCGGCGATCACAATGACGATGGACATCCCGATAACGGCCAAGACAATGGCGGTGATGAAGGCGGCGAGCTTCCTCCCCCGCCCCCACCTGAATCGGCTCCCGGCCTGAATCTGACCAACACTGGAAATCCTCCAGTCAATACGCTGGGCCTGTTCCAGAATGGCCGTTACATCCCGGAAACCCAGACTGGCGGCGGATCCAACAACGGCAACCTGGTCTCTCTCGGTAGGGCCAATATGTTCCTCTTGCAGAGCTATGGCGGCTGGACCCAGCGCATCCTACAGATGGCCTTCAGCCTGTATAACGAGCGAAAATCTGATGGCTACAGCGACGAGAACGCGCTCCGCAGCGTCGGCATCTTTCTGAAGGAAGCGGGCATGGATCGCGAAGTGGCAACTGCACTCCTAAGCCAGATTCAGCAAGGGGCATTACAGGTTGAAAAACCGGTACAGCTCGCCCTGGAAGCGCTGGTAAAGTAAACGGATTGGGCAAACCTGACAATACCCGATACAGCCTGGTCTACGGCAAATCCGGGAAGGGTACCCATCAGCCTCATCAAACCGCCTGGTTAACCAGGCGGTTTGAACCTTGAAGTCTCAAATGCAGATCAAGCAAATAGCCATTGATTCAAGAGTTGAAGATACTCCTTCAGTGCAATGATTTGTCCGTAGTATGCAGTTCGAATAGCGTCAACGATAGGCCACCAAGAACCACAAGGCTGGAAAGTATTGTGGTTATTGGCTTAGAAGGGATTTGCCGCGTTTTTGTCGCAGTTCATCAGAACCAACCCATAAACAGATATAAGATTTATGTCTGATTATTCTCCGCAAACGATGCGGACAATAAATCCTATAATCTCCGCATAGTCCCACCATGTGTGTAGACCATCAGCCCCCTACGCCCCCAGCGCGATCGCAGCCTCCTAATCTGGGGGCCCCATTTTATGATTCAGAGGGGAAAATTCAAACAAGGATGTATCACAACGTAGTATTGATTATCGTGATTGCTTACCGTAGTACCAATACACTTGTAGCAAAAAGAGGTTCAGCATCCTTCCTTGAAAGGTATATGGATTTCAGGCTTAATATGAAAAACAAAACTCAAGAGTAAAGCCGCCGTGCCTGACAAATCTACCCCATTTTTTAGCCTCATCAACGATCAGCCTTCTGTGAAAGATACTTTGGGCTTTGAACCCTATGTGGAGGCTCTCACAGAATTCCTGATTGATAAACAGACTTCTCCTCCTCTTACTGTCTCTATTGAAGGGGATTGAGGAAGCGGGAAATCCTCTTTTCTTAAGCAGTTGGACGATCAGCTAAAACAGAAGGTTAGGAATTACTACCCTGTCTGGTTCAATCCTTGGCGCTATAGTGAAAATGAGGCCCTCTGGGCCGCTTTTGCCGTGGAGTTTGAAAAGCAGCTAGCCAATAAGGCTCCCTGGAAAGCCAAAGCTATACTCTTGTGGCAGTCCTTAGAAAGGAAAAAGCTTCTCTATGATTTGATTTCTATGCTGGTTCCGGTTATCGGCTTGGTATTGGTCTTTGCTTGGCAAAAACTTATATCTGATTCACCAGTTCTCCAGGCATTACAGCAACTGCTTACTTTTGCTATTCTTTTGTTGGGATTATACCCATGATGTTTATGTGGGGTATGAAAACCATCAGTCTTTCTGGAAAAAGCACAGCGCTCAGAAAGAATTAGCGTAGACTTAAAAGAAGGTCAGTCTGTTGCGTATGAGTTGAAGTACAACCATCGTTTCATCTTATCAAGTCAGTTAACGGCGTTAATATTCATGAGCCTGATGGTGACACAAAACCTTTGGCTAGGCCCAATTTTAAATTCTGTTCCTGGCGATTTTTGGAGCTCGCATCCTGCCTTGGTAGAGGTCGTTGCCTTTAGCCTTAATTCCGGTCTATGGATGATTGTGTTGGGGCTTGGTCTGCTTTCTTATGGGTTTTACCTCACCTACAGAAAGCAAGGGATATTCCTGATGTTGACCCCAATCGCTAAATGTCCGGAATCAGATGGGTCTCTGATATGATGAAAGTCAAAGCAACTAAGCACTAAGGCATGTGTGGCGGCGCTCAATTTTAAGCTATCATCTTCTCAGTAGCGTGGACTAGGTTTTGAAATAATGAGCAAAGTGCGTTTTTCGTTGCTGACAAGTCTCATCGGGTTGCTCTCAATTATAGGGATCATACTATCTGGGCTCCCCGCCCAATCAGAGCAACATAGTAAGAATTCAGAATGGACCGCCGAATGGGCGTATCAGTTTTTAAAGCGGACCCCTCTGTCTTGTCCCTCCCGCGCGCCACTCGAAGTCGATCCCCACGCCAAGGAGAATCTTGCCGCAATTGACAAATACAGGAATCAAAGGGGATTAGTGCCAGCCGGAACCCGTATTATTATTAAAGATCGCCGTATTACCACCACCAGCAATACCGGCGATTATTATGTCACCGAGCGTTGTGCGACTCAGAGCTACCATTATTATGGAGCTGCGGCCAAATCTTCGGCTGGGAAGCTCATTACTTCAGCGTTTCATTCTGCCCGGTATTCTGGGATACCTCTTGCAAGCCCCTATATTTTCCAATTGTCACCAAAACTGGGTCTGGCGGAGTGGTTGATGTCAGCCCAGATGAATTCTATAGATTCATGCCCGACGGACGGCTCTATATGCATTGGTATGATGGGGATTGCAAAGAGCATATAGACCAAAAGCTGAACAAATCCCCAGGTTTTCAGATTCATTGTTCCCGAGAGCCGTTCTCATACCTTTAATGAAGGCATCAAGGTAATGTGTGGCGGTGCTCAATTTCAGTTGCCTAACCCAGAAACGGGCCAGATGGAAACCCGGAAGGTCTTTTTATCGGCTCCTTTTGCCAAGTTGCCTGTATTGGTGGAGGATGAGCTGCAACTGGTGCAATGGGGCAAGCGAGAAGGGGAAGCCGAGGTATAGCTCGTCAACAAAAGGCTGCCCGTGAACAGAGCAGCCTTTTGAGTCAGATATTTAGATTTATCGCCATTCCGGTGGGATGTGTTCCATCTGTTCTTGAGGATTCCAACCGGAGGGCATTGGTTTAACTTTAGGATCAGGAAACCACCATTTCATGCCATTCGCTATCCACTGCTGACGATATTCACGGGTATCTTCCAAGGTCCAGTCGTGGTTACCTGCCTCACAACCGCACGAAGGACAAATATCATATGAACCCCCGCCACCTTCATCCCACACGGGACCCTGAAACAACCAGCCACAAGCCCTACACCGACTTCTTTTTTCTAAGTCGTCCATTACATTAGCCTTGATTATCAGCTTCAGGAGAGGACTCGACCCTCCGGAGAGTGAGCTTGTGGACAACGAATTTACCTGAAGAAGGTTCCTCTTCTGATAGTTCCCAGCCACCAAAGGTCGGAGAAAAAAAGTGTGTGTGATCCGGCTTTTTTTCAAGGTGAGATAAGCCTATTTTCAAATCGTCTAGCCCCACTTTATCAAAGATGACATCTACAACGCCTTCAGGGTCACCTTGAACAAAAATCATGCATTTCCTTTCTGTTCAGCGGCGAAAAATCGTCAATTGATGAATCAGGATGTTACCTTTTTCTGTAGGTTCCTCTGTGAGTTCCCAGCCGCTGTTTGACGGAGTCATGAGATGTACATGGTTGGGCTCAGTAGACAATTGTTTTAAATTTTGCTGCAAAATGTCCAAGCCTTCCTGGTCCAGAGCAATTACAACTTCGCCCTTGGAATTATATTCAACATTAAAAAGCATTATTCATCCTCCAAGACACCAAAATACCGGCGCTTGTCCAAGGGACCTTTATAACTTCTTAGCCTATTCACATCAACATGAGAGGGTTCATTATATCTGTTATATTTCTGAGGGTCTATATGGTAAGAGCGGCCTGTTTTTGGGTTAACATATCCCCCGACACCCTTGAGGGGATCGCCTTTGGCTCTAATGTGAAAGCCTTTTTTCAGAAACATATTCTCGATTTCCTGAACCGTTTTCCCAGCAAAGGGATTATACCCTAGGGCGAATCGACATTTGAACATTTCGCATTGAAATGCATCTTCTTTTGCCGAGAACAAGAGGAGATGCCGACATGCCAAAAAGATACGAACTGACTGCCGAGCAATGGCGGAAAATTGAGCCTTTATTACCTGGAAAGCCGGGAGATCCGGGACGACACGCGCAGGATAACCGTGCATTTGTGAATGCCGTGCTTTGGGTGTTGAGAAGCGGCGCGAACTGGCAACATATGCCCCAGGAACGCTATGCCAACTGGAAGAGCGCCCACAAACGCTTCACCCGGTGGGCCAAAGCAGGCATCTGGGAGCAGATCTTCGCCGTGCTGGTCAAAGATCGCAAAAACGATTATCTCACCATTGATTCAACCATTGTGCGAGCCCACCAGATGGCAATCAACGGAAAAGGGGGAGTCAAAACGAGGCTCTGGGGCGTTCCAGAGGAGGCATGGGAACTAAAATTCATCTCCTGACAGATGGTTCGGGTTGTCCTTTGCGTTTTATTCTGACCGGAGGACAAGTCAACGACTGCACACAGGCCTTGCCACTGCTGGAAGGGATGAACGCCAAAGCCGTCATTGCCGACAAGGCATACGATAGCGGCCAAATTCTGAACAGGATTCAAGAATTGGGTGCCGTGGCCGTGATTCCGCCCACCGCCACTCGCAAGATCCAACGAGAATATGACCGACGCCTTTACAGACAGAGAAACTGCATTGAAAGGGCCTTCCGACAGCTCAAGCAATTTAGACGGATCGCTACTCGCTTTGACCGGAAAGCGGTTTATTTCTTGGCCGCACTGCAAATCGCCGCTTTCGTTATTTGGGGCTGAGCTGAATGTCGATTCGCCCTAGAAAAATACGGCGGGAGAAACACCGAACCGTTCGGCCAGCAGTTCGATATGGCGTTTGTTCAACTGTCGTTTTCCACTCATCACTTCGGATGCGACCCCAGCCGAGCCAAAGATGGATGCCAGGTCTTTTTGTTTCAGGCCATGTTGCTCCATCAGGAACCGAAGCGTGCTGATCGGGTCGGCAGCTTCTCCCATGGGATAATGGACATCCTCATAATCACCGATGCGATCCCCCAGTGTGTCAATGAGAGGGGCCAGAGGATGGTTTTCGTTGCCTTGGGCCTCATCCAGTAAACTGTTCAGCCATTCAACGGCTCGGCCGTATTCCTCCTCGGTTTCAACGCGCTTCAGGAGCGGTTGTAATTGAGCCGCCGCCGCAGCTATCTGCTCCAAATCCTTCTTATGAATGGCCATGTTTCCAAGCCTCCGTATCGTATTCCTGGTGAGTCAAAACGTGTCTGATAAAGCATTTTTGATATTTATACTGAATCTCGGTGATCAGCCGGTACTTGTTTCCTCCGATATTAAACACGGTATACCGGCCTACCGGATCTGCGGATGGAAAAACCGCCCTTAGCGCTTGCAAGTTCTCAAGCCGACTTTTGGACATCAAGCGGAACCAGCGATCCAATGGCTCATGGGCGGTGGGAAAGCGTAATGCGAAATCCAACAACGCTTTCCGGGTAATGATTCTCATAATAATCATTATTTCTCATTTTGAGAATATTTGCAAGATGCTTCCTCCAAAAATCCGCGAGATGGGCGGCACCGGGCTGGGTTGTCCATTGTCAAACATATCGTGCAACTGCACGGCGGGGAATCTGGGTCAACAGCCAGGTCAACGAAGGCTCCACCTTCAGCTTCACCCTGAATAAAGCCTGACGCACGGTGGTATTTTTATCGAATCAGCGCGGATCGCAGAGGAGAGCCTAGATAAAGCGCCGTCAAAGACAGCACCATGCTCAGGGTATGTAATGGCTGCTCGCTGGAAATAACCTCTTGAATCATCTGGCGGGTTTCTGGGTTCGCGCTAGCCAATCCCGTGAAATCATGTTGTCTTGCCTGCCCCGGTTCAGGATTATCGGCTAATTCTACGCTCACAACGTTTTGTTCGGCCTGCTGGGCATATAATTCCGCCAGCTCGGCTTTTAATTCTTTCAACTTGGCCACTTCAGCCTTCATGGCGGTGTATTTATCCTTGCAGGCCGCTGCCCAGGGTTCGAAAGCGCAACCGGGGGCCATGACCACAAATGGTGTATCCGGATAATCCCGGCAGAACTGAGGCCGATCCTCCCAGATGCCGCACTTGTCATCCGCCGTCTGGTAGCGGCAACGGTAGAAGACGATATCTTCCGGGCTTTTAAAATCCTCCAGCTTTTCAGAAGCCCGGATGGTGCGCTGCACCAGGCCCGGCACCACGCGCTCAGCTTCCGCATGACTGGCATAAGGCACCATGATGGAGAAAAAGCCCCGAGCGAAATCCTCGCCTGCCACGGCTTTGGCTAGCAACTGGTGATAGGGCACACTGGGGCTGGCCCCCTTGCAGCAATCGCCTGTATTGCAGCATTTGGGCAGCGGAATCCCGAATTCCTTCTCGAAGATGTTGGCCATGGCATGCTCCCTCTCCTGATATTGTGCGCGCAACTCGCGAGGTTGCCATCCTGCGGACGGTTGAAGGGTGGCGCTTTCAAAGCTGGCAGGCATCCATTTTTTGAACTTCGAACCTTCCTTTCGGGATTTTGCCTTGCGATTTCTTCCAGCCCTGGCGTATTCCTCCGGTCGTCTCAATGACGCATCCACCCCCGGCAACGGTCGGGATGCTAAATTAAAGATAGTTCTATTTTGATCGATATAGGATGCGGCAACCTTTCCTCTATGTCCTGGCGGGAAGGGTTGGGCCTGTTTCGGTTATCCCTCCTGTCCCATGCGGCAGAACCGGACTGGTCCCTCGATTCCAGCACGAATCTATTGGAAGACAGCAGCAGGAACTCTGAAAAGCGTTATGCTCAAGGAACTTCAAAAATCGATGGCGATTGACCAACGGTTGGAAATAACCGTCTGGGATCCGAACAATGATCGCGTCGAGTTCAATTTCCACAGCTACATCATGGATGTGGAAGGTGCCTTTTTCATGGTGGCCCCGCCGGGCAAGGATATCCAGAAAATCGCACCGCTCATGCAGCCGGGCATGCTGGTGGGGGCGGTTCTGGACAGCAACCCCGCGCCATACATCTTTTACCCGACCATGCACCGCCACCAGGAAAAACCCAAGACAGGCTACTGGCTGAAACTACTCGATACCACCCAGGTGGAAGTGGTTCAGCGCCGTCGGCATGTGCGCATTCCCATGCAGGTGCCCTTCCGGGTGGAGCACCTCATCGGGGCCAATCACTGGGTCTCAGTGGATACGGTCACCGAGGACGTTAGTGGCGGCGGCATGCGGTTTACCTCTCAGCGGCAGTTTTTCAAGGACCAGGATCTCCGGCTGTATATCCAATTTCACGAGGAGCAGCCGAAACTGGTGCTGAAAGCGCGGGTGGTTTTTTCCGCCGAGAACCGTTTGCGGCGGCGGAAAGACGATTTCTACGTTACCGCCTGCCAGTTCTATGACGTTGAGCCCCATGAGGAAACCGTCGTGGTGCGGGAATGCTTCCGCCGGGAATTGGGCCTGAGGCGTTAGCTCTTGCCTGCGAAAGTGGCAGTACAGGCGTTCTGTCTTATTACTGGGCCTGGTGTTTGCATATCCGTGTCAGGGTAGCGCAAAAGCCGTTTATCTTGTATATTTCAGGCTGGGGGTAATCCGTCTTCCGTTTTTTCGGTTAGTTAACGGAATAGCGACTGTGTATTACAATAAACCCATGTCATCGGGGATTACGGAAACGGAAGGGCCATGGCCTCAAAAAGTCATACAAAAGAGGATTTAAGGGCACTCTCGACCGAGGAGCTGATTCTCCGTGCCCAGCAGGAGCAGGGAGCGGGCCAGATGAGCGCCTTGGAGGAGCTGGTATCCCGCTACCAGAAGCTGGTTTACGTAACCTTGTACCAGCTGGCTCCCGAACGGCAGGATATCACGGATCTTACCCAGGAAGTATTGCTGCGGATGTGCCGCTCCATCAAGTCGCTGCGCAATCCCAAGACCTTCAAATACTGGCTGAACCGGATTATCACCAACCTGTTCTACGATGAGCTTCGCAAGGCTCCCCGGCAGCTCAAAACCATCTCCCTGGATGAACCCGTTTACGAGGGTGACGATGATCAGTCCCCGGCTCGGGATATTCCGGATGTGAGCGAAATGCCTGACAAAGTGGCGTTGAACTCCGAATTGGACGCAAAAATTCAGCAGGCAATCCAGAATCTTCCGGAACAGTTTCGAACCATCATCGTCCTACGTGAAATACAGGGGCTCAGCTATGAAGAAATAGCCAGCCTGACCGATACGAACATCGGCACGGTCAAATCCCGTTTGGCGCGTGCCCGCCTGAAACTTCAAGAGGTCTTGGAACCCTACCTCAAGGAAGTCTAGGCAGATTAACCTGGTTAAAAGTTACAGATCAGATAGGAATAGAACCTGATGAAGGAGCATCCTCCATACTCCTTGCCGGAAATACGGCTGGTCCTGTCCGAATATTTGGATGGGGTACTGGATCCGGACAAAGTGGTGGAAGTTGAGCTGCTGATCGAACAATACCCAGCGTATAAAGCAGCGCTCCTGAAGTTGCAGGCCACCAGAGACACCGTTCAGTCCGCCTTTGGGCGCCAGGTTGAAAGTGAAGCTCCAGTTTCAAATTCTACAGATGGGCTCTGGAAAGAGCTTTCCAGGCAGTTGGAAGCGGATCAGGCCGAGGCACCGGCTCCCTTCGATTTTGAATTTGTTTCCGCGTACTACGATGGCGAGATTCCTGCTTCAGATCCCGCCTTTCAGGTTTTTGAGTGCCAGCTGTCCAACAATCCGGAGGCCAACCAGATGTTGGCCGACGCCGGTGCGGTCTCGGAAACGGTGCGCCAGTATGGCTACCGGCTGGAGAACGCCTGCACGCTGGATATCACGCAGAACGTCATGCAGGCTTTCGCGGCGGAACAGAATCCCCAGGCTGCTGTTGAACATGAGATGGAACGGGAAGCGCTCGTCCCGGCGGTTGAAACCGTTTCCGCTTACTTTGACCAGGAATTGTCGGCCCGTGAAATCATCGAAGCCAACCGGCTGATTGAAAACGATCCGGATGCCCGTCGCCTGCTGGGTAACTTCAACCGGCTTTCGGAGCAGATCCGGTCTATCGGCGGCCAGGTTGAAGCGCAGGCCCCCGATTGCTGGAACGCCATCCGAGAGGAACTGGAAAAACAGCCGGATGATGGGGTAGTGCTTCCAATGGATCGCGAAAGACAGAAAAAACGTCTGTTGCGCATCGCGTTCCCAGCCGCCGCTGCCGCCGTTCTGGTTTTGTTGACCCTGCCTGCCGCACAGTTCAGCCCTCCCGGTACCGCCCAGGAGCTCTCTTACAAGGCGAAAGCGGAAAAAATAGGCACCGACCGCTCAGAGCTGGCTTCAGTCCCCATGGCGGCCTCCAGTGGCGGGATGATGAATGTCTCCGCCGACAGCGCCTCCGCTCCCATGCTGGAGGATGCCGTCTACCGGCCAACCCGGTTAGCTCAGCCACGGTCCCCGGAGGTTGTGCCTTCGGAACCCATGGCGGTGCATCCCGATGATGCGCCGGACCAGCGGGCCGGAAAAAAAGCTCCCTCTTCCGAAGAGTACCTGTTCGACGCGTTGAGCGAACAGATGCCCAACGAAGATGTTTCAGCCATTCTCGGACAATAGAACAAGGATGAAAAAGGGTGTGATATCGTGAAGGTTCAGTGTCTATACTCCAGAGCGCAAGCCCTCAGGGAACAGTTTCAGGCGCAGTCGATGCAACTGGGCGGGACCTGCCTACTTTCCGCCATGATGTTTCTAGCCATCCCCTCGGAATGCCTGGCCAGGGATGTCAATTGGGGCGGCCTGAACCTGACCCCGCAGCAGGAGAACCAGATTAACCAGCTGGAAGGCAGCTGGGAGAGAACCCATGAGGAAGTCTCCGCCCAGATTGACCGGGACACTGCTGAGCTGAGGCAGATTTTACCGACCGGCGACACCCAGCGCATTCGCCAATTGCAGTCCCGCATCACCCAGAACAAAATGTACCTGCTCAACCAGTCCATGGACACGTTTCTGCGGAAACGGGATACTTTAACGCCCGGCCAGCGCCAGCAGCTGCAAAAAATGATGCCGGCCAAAAGCAACTGAGGTTTTTGTATGACGATTCGGGTGGTGATGATCGGCACTGGCGGACATGCCCAGATGATGGGTGCCGTCTGTCGGCAATCTTGCCCGGAGCTTGAAATCATCGCCTGGCTGGAAGCCCCTGGTTATGAGGGGGGCAGCCAGTTGATGGGCTTGCCGGTACTGGTGCAAAGCGATACCCAAATTGAAGCGCTGAAAAAACAAGGCTGTGCTGGTTTCTTGTTCGGCATTGGCAGCGTGAAGGCTAACCCCGCCCGCTGGACCATTTTCGAACAGCTCTGCCAACACGGACTGGAGCCGCTGACGCTGATTCATGCCGATGCGTCGGTTTCCCCGGAGGCCACGGTGGGACGAGGCGTTTATATTGGTGCAAAAGCGGTGATACAGCCCTTTGCCCGCATTGGGGATGCCTGCATCATCAACAGTGGCACCATCATTGAACATGATGTCACGCTTGAGCCCAATGTGCATGTGGCGCCCGGTGCGGTTGTTTGTGGACAGGTTTCTATCGGTGCGCACAGCCTGATTGGCGCGGGCAGCACTGTCATCCAGGGCCTGAAAATCGGCGAGCGCGTGACCATCGGCGCCGGAAGCACGGTGGTTCGGGATGTCGACGATGGCCAAATCTTGGTCGGCAGTCCGGCTCAGCCTGTTGCCGCGATGGTACGGCAAGTTTGATAACCGTTTAAAGCTTAACGAAAAAGCACCCGGATTCGCAAATCCGGGCGCTTTTTTACGAGTAAGCAGGCTTAGCTTTTGCCTTCCGGGGTTTTGGCTTCCGGTTTCGGCAGGTTCCACTGCATGTGCAGCTCTTTCAACTGGGCCTGGTCCACTTCCGCCGGGGCGTCGGTCATCGGATCGATGGCCTGGTTGGTCTTGGGGAAGGCAATCACGTCGCGGATGCTCTCGGAACCGGACAGCAGAGCGCAGATGCGATCCAGCCCCAGCGCCAAGCCACCGTGCGGCGGGGTGCCATACTGGAAGGCGTCCAGCAGGAAGCCGAATTTCTGGTGTGCTTGTTCGTCGGTCATTCCCAGCAGGTTGAAGATTTTCGCCTGGAGGTCGGCCTGGTGAATCCTGATGGAGCCGCCGCCGATCTCGGTGCCGTTGTAGGCCACGTCGTAACCCAAAGAGCGGCATTTTTCGGGCGTCGTATCCAGGAATTTCAAGTCGTCCGGATGCGGGGAGGTGAACGGGTGGTGGTTCGAGCTTAAGCCGCCGTTGTCCGTCCGTTCGAACAACGGGAAATCCGTCACCCACAGGATCTCGTGGCGGTTCTTGTCGATCATCTCGTGTTTTTCCGCGAAATGCAGGCGGAAGCGGCCCAGCACCGTGCAGGCCGGGTTGAACTGATCTGCCATGAAGAACACTACATCGCCGGTTTGCGCGCCGGTTTTAGCCTGGATGGCCTGTTGCTCGGCTTCGCTCATGTATTTCAGAATCGGAGACTTCGGCCCTTCTTCGCTGTAAACCACGTAGGCCAGCCCTTTAGCGCCGAACTGCTTGGCCATCACCTGGAGGTCGTCCAGTTCCTTGCGGGAATACGAGGCAGCCCCCGGTACGCGGATGGCTTTCACCACGCCGCCTTCGTCCACAGGCTTGCGGAAGGCGCCAAAATCGCTGTTGGAGAATACGTCAGTCAGGTCTACGAATTCCAAGCCAAAGCGCAGGTCCGGCTTATCCGAGCCGTACTTTTCCATGGCCTCGCGCCAGGTAATCCGGTGGAACGGCGCGGTGATGGTAATGCCGGCCACCGAAAACACTTCCACCAGCAGGCCTTCAATCAGGCTCAGGATGTCTTCCTGCTCGATGAAAGACATTTCCACATCAAGCTGGGTGAATTCCGGCTGGCGATCCGCGCGAAGGTCCTCATCACGGAAGCAGCGGGCGATTTGATAGTAGCGCTCAATGCCGCCCACCATCAGCAGTTGCTTGAAAATTTGCGGCGACTGCGGCAGCGCAAAGCATTTGCCCGGATGCACCCGGCTGGGCACCAGGTAGTCGCGGGCGCCTTCGGGGGTGGTCTTGATCAGGATCGGCGTTTCCACTTCCAGGAAGCGGCGTTCGTTCAGGTACGTGCGAATGGCCTGGGCGATGTTGTGCCGTAGCTCGATATTGCGTAGCATGCGCGGGCGGCGAATATCCAGGTAGCGGTATTTCAGCCGCAGGAATTCCTCCACCGAATCCGCCTCGTCATCCAGCGGGAACGGCGGTGTTTTGGAACGGTTCAGGATTTCCACCACCTCGGGGTAAATCTCGATATGGCCCGTGGAAAGCCGGGTGTTGACGGTTTCTTCCGGACGCAGCGTTATCGGGCCGGTCACGGAGACCACATCTTCGGTCTTCAGGCCGGAAAGCGCGGCGTGGGCCTGGGGATTCTTGGTCGGATCGGCCACCACTTGGATGATCCCGGTCCGATCACGGACCTCGATGAATACAATGCCGCCCAGGTCACGGTTGACGGAGACCCAGCCGTTGACGGTCACGGTCTGGCCAATCTGACCCGTGGTAGAATCTGCCGACAAATCGCCGCAGAAATGGGTGCGTTTGGTGAAAAAGCCGGTTCTCATACGATTAGACTCCTGGGTGTCCTGGGGAGTTTCCTGAATCATGGGTGTTTGGGTCATGGTCATCATCTCACACTGGGGATCGGACTTGAGTTTCTATCATAACGTAGACATGGAATTCATCAAGCCGAGGGCTTCCGCCACGCCGGGTGGGGAGGTGGCGGCGGGCTTTTCAAAACGCGGCATGAAACTGAATAGGGAGATTAATTGGCAAATGCGCGAATCTCAACCAGGACTTCCTCTGGAAATCGCTATCATATTGCACCGTAACAGGGCTCAGCCTCGTGTTGAAAGCTTCGGGTGCTGCTGGATGTAAGGGTGGTTAATCCCATAATGAAGAGGTTCTGGCCCTTTCTGCGGCCATTGGAAAAGCACTGCAATCATGCGGCATCGAACGAGATGAGAACATTCACATATCTTAATGGGTTGATGAAGACCACGCCAGAGGTGGCACTGTTCAGGAGCGCTGCGGATGCGCTGGAATTTCCACGGTGAAGGTCGTGCCTTCGTTCACCACGCTTTTGACGGAGATGTGTCCCCGGTGCTTTTCCACGATTCGATAGCAGAGCGCCAGCCCCAGCCCTGTCCCCACGCCGACCCCCTTGGTGGTAAAGCCCGGATCGAATACCTTGGTCAGGTTTTCCGGCGCGATGCCCTTGCCGGTATCGCTGATATCGACAATGAGGGCGTCCGTCCCTGGCATGTACCGGGTACGGATAGTGATGGTGTCCTCCCGTCCGTTGTGTTCCGGGCGGCTGTTCACATCCTGGATGGCATGGATGGCGTTCACCAGCAGGTTCATGAACACTTGGTTCAGCAAGCCGGGGTAGCATTGGATGAGCGGCAGGTCCGGACTGTATTTGCGCTGGATTCGGATGCGGCGATCCATGGAGCTTTGAATCAGTAGAATGGTGCTTTCGATGCCTTCGTGCAGGTCTACCGTCTTCAGTTCCGATTCATCCAGGCGGGCAAAGTTGCGCAGGTTTTTCACGATATCCTGGATGCGGGTGGAGGCCAGCTTGTTCAGGGAGAGCAGGTTGTCCACGCTCTCAAACAGTTGTGTGGCACTGGGTCCGGTACTGCCGCTGTTGTCGCCGACACTCTCCGATGGGGCCAGCTGTTTCAATCGGTCGATGCAGACTTTGAGCGTGGCGTTGTTGCTGACCATAGTGCCCAGCGGCGTGTTAACCTCATGGGCGATCCCGGCCACAAACTGGCCGAGAACGGCCATCTTCTCCGATTGAATCAAATGCATCTGGGTTTGCTGCAACTCTTCCAGGGTTTTTTCCAGGGCGCGTTTCTGCTGATCCAGCTCGGCAAAAAGCTGAGCCTGGTTCAAGGCCACCCCGAGATGCTCCGACATGGCCTTCAGCAGCTCAATATCCTCCATCACCCAAACCCGGTAGGCCTCACATTGGTGCAAAGTAATGGTCCCCACCAGCTCGTCCCGAATCAAAATGGGGATGACCGCCATCGATTTGACGCCCGCCGCCTCCAGCGCCTCCTGTGAGGCCAGAATCTCCGGGCAATCCCGAACATCATTCAGGATAAATGGGTTATGAGGTTGATCTCGACGTAACTCGAATATTTTGCGCTCCAGGGCCAGTTCATCTGCTTCCAAACGTCGAATTCCAGGCAGCTGATACTGAAACGCCTGGGTTTGACCGTTGGGCGAGAAATAGCGAATAAAACAACGGCTGATCCCGGTTACTTTGCCCAGCTCGGTGACGGCAGTCCCCAGAATAATGTCAATTTCCAGCGATTGCCGGATCGACATGGTGAGCTGGTTGATGAGAAACTCCCGGCTGGCCTGGGCCTGGGTTTGCCAGTAGAATTTGGCGTTCTCCACCGCCACCGCCAATTGTGCGGAAACCTCGGTCAGCAGTTCTTCCTGGTAATGGTAAAAGCCGCCTTCCGTGTGGGTGGTCATGGCAATCAGGCCGATGACCACGCCTTTGTTCACCAGGGGCACCACCAGCGCGGATTCCGCAGCTTCTCCAAACAGGAAGGAATCGGGCAGCGATCCCCGGCTATAGAGGTGAGAGGTCGGATTCCGCAGGATACGGTCCACCACCGGTTCGTATCCGGCAAAGGTATTGTGCTCACCGCTTATTTCCAGGTTTCCATCTTCTGAAATCCGGACCAGGATTTTAATTCCGTTCTGACTGTCGTCTAAAATGACGATTACGGCCTCTTGATAGGGAATATACTGCCGCAGTACCTCGCCCAGGGATTCGAAAATATCCTCCAGAATGAGGGAAGAGTTTACTGCCCGGCTGACCTCTTGCAAGAACCGCAGTTTCTCTTTGCCGGAACTTTCCGCTTCCGACAACCATTCCAGCAACCCCATCATTCCAACATCCGGATGTTGGATGGTGGATACCTTGACAATACCCCCTTCAGTTGCGAGATAGCAGGTTACTCCAAGCTTCAGGCAGCTTTGAAGGAGTTCCTCCGGGACTAGAATGGTTCCATACTCAACAGATTCGGCCAGGAAGAGCAATTGGCGATAATGGAAATCCCCAAGTGGGTTCCCCTGGCGCTTTTTACCCGTAGCATCCACAAGCACCACCGGAGAGGTGATACTATATAAAATAGGGACATTCTGTTGAAACAGATTCATTGCGCGGGCAGGTTCCGACGTCAAATTTGACAGGCTGAAGGGCGACAGACCATATTCTCCGACAGGCGCCATCCTCATTGTACGCCATACCGCTCGGTTTTTTGCGTGAATACTCCTTCAATACGGTAAGAGCAGGGTTTTCCCAGAGAGCATGAATAAATTAGCCGCAAAACGGATTACCACGTTCAAAATCGGCATCACCGGCAATAGCTGTACCGGAAAGACGCTGATTCGAAACGCTTTGCAGCGCTACGGCGTCAACACGCTGGATGCGGAGGAAGCCGTGATGCAAATGCTGGCGGATAACCCCTACAAGCTTTCGATTCGTCTCACCGATCATTTCGGAAGCGACGTAATCGACAGTCGCGGACGGTTCTCCCGTAAAAAGCTGGCTGCTATCCTCTACACAGACTCGGAAAAGAAAGCCATGTTCGATGAAAAGCTCAACCCGGTGATTCGGGAGGAGATTAAGCGCTTTCTTTACGGCCCGATGGGCAGCCATATCCGGGCTGTGGAATCTCCCCTGCTGCTGGAGATGGACACTATGCACCTGTTTGATGAAATCTGGGTGGTGACGACCCGTCCTGAAATCCAGATCCAACGACTGATGACGCGAGACCAGCTTTCCGAGGCCGAGGCGAACAATCTGATCGACTCCCAGTGGTCGCAGGATAAAAAAATCGCCATGAGCGACCGGGTCATTGACAATTCGGGAGAGATTCACCAGACTGAGAGTCAAGTCAGGAAGATTTTGGATGAAGTTAAGCACAGGGTATACAAAGTGGGGATCTAAGGCTGGCGCGCTCCTGCTGTCAGGCCTTGTGCTGTTATCCGCCGAATCGTCCGGGCTGTCACTTTCCGGACGCAACCGGGAACACCTGCCGCCCAATACCTCAGTGTCACCGACCATGCTCAATCCGTCGCCGAATGGATCCCTTGATGCGCTGCCTGAATCTCAAACCGGGCCTGTTCAGCCGCAGTCGGATGTTGGGGGGCCTTCTTCCCCGGATCCCTTGCCCGCATTGGTCAAGCAGGGGATTTTTCCGGCGGACGCCATCACCCGTAACACCCCTGTTACCCGTGCCGAGTTGGCCGGGGTTCTGGTCAAAGCGTTGAAACACAACACGGAGCAGTTCAGCGAATTTCCCTTTTACCGGGATGTCCCACGGGAATCCCCGGTCTATATCCCGGTTGAGGTGGCCCGCGAAAAGCGGTTGATGACCGAAGCCGACGATCAGGGCTTTTATTTTCCGGAGCGGGCCGTGACTTACGGCGAAGTGTACACGGCCATCTCAAACGCCATCACCGGTCCTCCGCCATCACCGGAGGAGGCGGCCCACTTGCTTTCCCGTTTTACGGACCGGAGCGAGCTGCCGCCGGAAATGCGGCAAGCCGTCGCCAAGATGGCCAGGACGCGCTCTTTCTGGCGAAGCAACCAGGGGGACATCTCTTCGCTCTGGCAGGATACAGTTACACCGGAGGGCCTTGCCCCCTTGATTGCCTCTCTGATGTATCTGACCGAGAATCGGGCGGATCTGCTTCCGGAAGATGTGGCGATTCCGGTTCTTCCGGCCAACCTCGAACTCAGCGTCTCTCCCAGCAGCGCCATCTTTGAAAGCCGGATCTCCGTGGGCGAAACTCTGTATTTCTCATTGGTCTTCCCGGTGGATCCCCTGCCCAAGGGTACCCGGCTGCAAGGGATTGTTCGGGCCGTGCAACCGGATAAAACTTATGTCATCGAGCTAACGGATGCCCGCACCCCGGAAGATGTCCTATACAGTACCAGTGCCGAGCTGACCATAACCTTCCCCAAGCGGGAACGCCTAGCCTTTGTCGTGCCGGGGGAAGTTTTTAAAGCCACTACCCGCATCCCGGCTAATGCGCCGCAATCCACTATCCCCGTGCAACCGACAACTGGACCGCCGGGGTCATCGGCCAATAGGGCGGGGCCGCCTTCAGCTCCACCGCCAAGATAGAATCAACTCGCTGCTTTAACGCGACAGGATTCAGTTTAAGGGCCGGGAGGTCTTGTTCCAACTGACGCAAGCCGTTTTCCAGTGCCTCGGTGACTGCAATGCGATGGAATGCCGGATCCTGGGTCAGCCAGTTATGGGTCTGGTAAGCCAATTCGGTGCGGGCGTTCACGCGGGTGACTTCAATTTCGCGGAGGCCGTCCAGGACCAGCTTGCCCAGCTTTAGTGCCCCGGCCAGGGCAAAAAAGCCCAGCATCACGAAAAAATTCTTCTGCATATTGGCAAAACCGTGCAAAGCGATGGCTTCAGATGAACCAATGGTGAGGTTCTTGAAGTTTTTTATATCGCCTGGAAAAACACGATCTTTCTCGCCACCAGTAAACAATCGCTGGAATGCCCCGACGGCCAGCCCTGTCACTACACCCATTCCTACAATACCGCCCTGAATCAACTTGGACGGCCAGCCTTTGGCCGAAGCGGCAGGCCAGAAGCTTTTCAGTCCAGGCAGATTATCCAAGCCGTCCTGTCCGAATCTCAACCCTGCTGAGTCCGGAATTGGCTGGGTAGTACGGGCAATGGGTTCCCCGAGAGCCCGCTGGTGGCTGACGGCAGACTCGATAGCCTGACCTCCCCAGACGTATTTCGCGGCGTCAGGGATGTGGTGGCGCTCCAGCAGATCCAGAATCCGCGCCCGCGCCTCTTCCCGGAGCTGGTTGTCAAAGTCATGCTTCACCCGGATGCTTTGCCGGAAGGCCCTCGTCATTTCATTAATGAGCCGCGCCCGGATCTTGGTTTCCTCCTTGCGAACCCAGGCTTCCTGGGCTCCCTGGGCAAAGCTGGCCGCCGAATAGCCCATGATGGCGGTGCCTGCGTAACTCAGGATCGGTTTCTGCAAATCAGGCGCGTATTGGCCCATCAGGTACAACGTGGCGAGCTTTTCGTACTGCTCCAGAATGGCCAGCTCATGGTAGAAATTGTTGTCCTCTGGGCCATCAGATTTTGCTTTAAGTTCTTGGCGCTTGTCCTGAGCTTTGAGTTTATGGAAAGTTTCTGGTGTGAAAGGCACTTCTCCCTTCTTGGGCGCCAGATGCCAGCGCTCCATGGACGATTGGGCCAGTCCCTTTCCGGCCAGCCCCAAGCCCAGGCCAAACAGAAACAGGCTAATCACACGTTTTGGGGCCAGCGTGTCGCCTTCCGCCAGGAAAGTATCCCGCACGGCGGGTTCTGGTCCCGCTCCCTGGAACGTGGTCGTCTGGGCGCGCGCAACTCCTTCCATCCGGTACCGGCCAAAGGCCGAAAACGGGCGTGAAGCGGGGCGGGATTGCAGGCTGGGTGGATACATTCATCGGCTCCAGACAAAAAAGGCGACCTGCCTTGCAAGTCACCGCACGATTGCCTGATGCGCATGAAGCGCTCCTCAAGGCTTTCTTGTGCTCGCAAGAAGGATACCAAGTGATACTCCCGCCGGTCTTCTGACTCGTCCGGCACCATTAATCGGCCCGGCTTACAGTTGCGGCACAGCCCCGGATTCTCACCGGATTCCCCGCGTCGGAAGTTTGTTCATTATCAATCATAAAACCAAATGCGCAAGGGATCGTTTTCGAACGCCCTACAATTCCAGGGTGGTCTTGAAGTGCAGCTTGGCGACCTGGCCCAACGCCTCGCGGCCGTGGGCGGCGATGAACTGGCGGGCGCGGTCCTTCACCAGGCTGCTGGCACCCATCGGTAGCTGGATGCCAAACTGGTTGGAGAGCTGTTGAATTCTACTGGTAAAGCGCTGACGCGCCACGATGCTGGCGGCGGCCACGCCCACGTTGGCTTCCGCGCGGGGGGTCTGTTTCAGTACAATGCCTCGGCCTTTGTCTTTCAGTTGGGACAGGATATAGCGCTCATCGCCGAACTGGTCCGCGATGGCCTGCGTGCAATCCGGAAAGCGGGCCAGCAGGTTCTCAATGGCGGTGGCATGCCCCCAGGCCAGCAGGTGGTTGAGGTTTTTTCCGCCCGATTTGAAGCGCTGGTAAAGCTCGTTATACTTGGCCGGGCCGATTTCAATCGTCACAATCGCTTTCTCGCCTACCACGGCGGCAATCTCGTTGCGCAACTGTCCAATCCGCTGATCGGTGAGCTTCTTGCTGTCCATGACGCCCAATTCCCGCAACGCGGCACAGGTCTCATCGGTAACCAGCACCCCGGCAATCACCAAAGGGCCAAAGTAGTCCCCTTTGCCGGACTCGTCCGTGCCGATATAGGTACCCGTGACATCCAGCAGGCCGGATGATTTCGCCGCCGGGCGCGAAGACTTGGCTGCGGCGCCATTGTTTCCCGATGACTTTCCATTGCCGGAGGAAACCGGCGCCTGCCCTAGCAATACAGTCATGCTGGACAGCAAATCCTCGGTGCTGGCCTCTAAGTAAAGCGTGCCGTTGGTGAACTGCTTGGCCCGCAGCCAGCCGCCGGAGCGACTGCCATCCATGCGGTAGTCGCAGTACTGTTCGGTCTTCTCGGACCAGTTGGTCCCGGAGATGGCTTGCAGCGCCTGTTTGAATTCCTGTCTCTCGTGGGGTTGTTTCAGTGTATATTTTGCGGCCGGCACTGCCTCTCCTTTCGGTCAATCCATACGGATATTCTAGCGGGAAGAAGGGCAAAGGCGAAATGATTCGGGATCAGCGGTGACGTCATGGTCATCCCCCTGGCTCTCATGTCTCCAACGGTCATTTTGGCGCGGCAGGCAGGCTCATCTCACGCCGAGCCATCAGCCTCTCAGCTTGCCTGACTCTCACTCTGGGCTTACTTGCCCAGCAGGCCGAAGGACGAATCGATGTTCTTCTTGATGACCTTGTCGGTGCTGTCGATCTCTTTGATGATCGCATCGCGCTGGGAGTTGATGCGGTTCATGTGCATTTCCAAAACCTTGTCCGCATGCTGAAGCTGCTTGATTCGGGCTTCCAAGACCTTGGCCGCTTGGGAATCGGGCTCCAGCTTGGCCTGCATGTTGAAAAAGCCGGATGTCAGGTTGGCCAGGTAAATCCGGTGCTGACTGATAAACTGCGCCTCAAGCTCCAGATCGCTCCGGCGAGAGATCAGTGAAAGTAGTCTGGCTTGATTTGCAGCAAAGCCCATTGTGGCTTCCTATCCCTATCGATTCGTGTGTGACGTGTAATTCCCGGATCCAACCTCTGAAACCAATCGTTGAAAATCCAATCCCTAGTAGGTCCGATCCATTTTGTTTCCCTTGTGTTCGTACGGATTGAACTGGTTTAACGTGGTTTCAATCCGTTCAAGCTTTTTCAATTCCAGCATGGAGCGGTATTTCAAAAGCTTCATCCGACTATTCAGCGTGATGAGATTGTAGATCGTCTGAACGACGTTCATGGCAATTATTTCCGCCGGGTTATTCCGTTGAAAATAACCTTTAGCAAGGCTAAAATAGAGTTGAGCGTTGCCCATAAACCGTTACCCCTTGCTTGTGCCGTTTATCTCCACGTAGTAGTCCTAATAATAAAAAAACAACTTCTTGGGAAAAGTTGTTAGTAACCCTAAGTTTTGTTACGTAAATTAATATACTGTGTATATCACTTGGCCGCTATTTGTAAAATTTTGCGGACTGCGGGCAATTGTCAGGCTTTCCTGCTATTTTATGGGGACGGGTCTATACGGGGGGAATTCACTCATGACGCTCCATTTTGGGGGCACCACAACCATTATTACCAATGCTCCGACAGTCCGCATGCAAGCTTGGCATGTTTTTAACCGATACAGCCAGAACTTGGGTGAGCCAGTGGTGGATGTCTTTGACCGGGCAACGGAAACAAATCCCTACAGCTTTGCCTTGGTCACGTCGGATGCTGAATTCGAACGCTGGTTTAGGGACACGATTCATGCCGAAACGGTTGTAAAAGGAAACAGACACGGGTTTCGAACCAAAATTGAACGGGACGACGGCTGCCAGCAATTTCCTCCCGACTCAGTGCGGCTACCTCTGCGCAATGTTATGGCCTGGTATTCAGGCACACTGCCCGGCTGAACAATCAACCCGCATGGCGAGATGTTTGGTTCTGTCCCCTATTTACGGTAAAATCCTTGCAGACATCAGCCTAATAGGGAAGCCATGAAAGAAACGTTGAGCGCGCTCACGCTGCATGAGCAGATCAAAAACGGCGAACGCAGCGCCGTGGAAGTTGTTGAAGAATCCTTCCAGCGAATTGCCGCTGTGGATGAAAAAATTGGGGCCTTTACCTCCCTGACCAAAGACCTGGCCTTGAAAACTGCCAAAACCGTCGATCAGAAAGCCCGGAACGGAGAGGCCCTTCCTTTGCTGGCGGGCGTTCCTTTGGCCGTGAAAGACAACATTAACGTCAAAGGTTATGCCACCACGTGCAGCAGCCGGATTCTGGAAGGCTACGTTTCTCCCTACGACGCAACCGTGACGCTCAAACTCCGCAGCCATCTGGTGCCCATTATGGGCAAAACCAACCTGGATGAGTTCGCCATGGGTAGTTCCACGGAAAACAGCGCGCTTAAAATCACCCGGAACCCTTGGGATACCGACCGGGTGCCGGGCGGCAGCTCGGGCGGTTCTGCGGCGGCGGTCGCCTCGGGCCAGACGTTGATTTCTCTCGGCTCGGATACCGGAGGCAGTGTCCGTCAGCCTGCCTCGCTCTGCGGCCTGGTGGGTGTGAAGCCGACTTACGGCCTGGTGTCCCGCTACGGACTGGTTGCTTTCGCCAGCAGCCTGGATCAGATCAGCCCCTTCGCCCATAATGTTTCCGATGCCGCAGCCCTGCTGCAAGTGCTGGCGGGCTTCGACCACCGTGATTCCACCTCTTTAAACCACCCCATCCCGGATTATCTGGCAACCATCGAGAAACCGGTTGAAAACCTGCGGGTGGGCGTTATCAGTGAATTGAACGGCGAAGGCATGCAGCCCGAAGTGGCCGCCTCCTTCCAAAGCGCGATCGAGACCTTCCGGAAGCTGGGTGCGACCATCGAGACTCTTTCCATCCCCAGCATCCAGCATGCCGTGGCATCCTACTATATTTTGGCCACCGCCGAGGCCAGCTCGAACCTCGCCCGCTTCGACGGCGTGCGCTACGGTCGCCGGGTGGAAGGCGAGGACATCAACGATATGTACTGCAAAACCCGTGCCCAGGGCTTCGGCCCTGAGGTGAAGCGCCGGATCATGCTGGGCACCTTCTGTCTCAGTTCCGGCTATTACGAGGCCTACTACGGCAAGGCCCAGAAAATTCGGGAGCTGCTGCGCCGGGAATTCGCCGCCGCCTGGAAGCAGGTGGATGTGCTGATCTGCCCCACCTCGCCCACCACGGCCTTTAAAATTGGCGAAAAAGCCAACGATCCGGTCAGCATGTACCTCTCCGACATTGCCACTATTCCGGTCAACCTGGTGGGTATTCCGGGACTCAGCATTCCCTGTGGCTTCGATCAGCAAAACTTGCCCATCGGCTTGCAAATACTGGGTCCGAATCTCTCCGAGGAGACGCTGTTCCGGGTGGCCCGCAGCTTTGAGCGCGAGACCGGCCTGATGAACCTCACCCCGGGGGCGCTCAGTCTGGCGTAAAAGACGCCGGTTGACGTTGAGTCCTGGTAGAATAGAACTCACCGGTTCACACCCCCCTGTAGAGTAGAGCGCCTTCGGGCAAGAGACGTGGCCTTGTCATCATTCAGGAGTAAACTGGCATCGGGCAGTCCCAGCGTCCCCGTCATTACGGTCGAGCTGTCACCGCCCAAGGGAACGGATGTCGCCCGTCTGCTGGCGCATGCCGCCGCCCTGAAGGGCAAAGTGGACGCCATCAATGTGCCGGATTGCCAGCTTTCCATCCTGAAGATGAGCTCTATGGCCACCTGTAAGCTCATTCAGGATGCCACCGGCATTGAAACCGTATGGCAGTTGACCTGCCGGGACCGTAATCTCATTGCCCTGCAAGCCGACCTGCTGGGCGGCTACGCGCTGGGCTTGAAGAACGTGCTGGCCTTGACCGGTGACCCGGTGCAGGTGGGTGACCAGCGGGAACATGCCAAGCAGGTCTTCCACCTGGAATCCGTGCGTTTGCTGGATTTGCTGCAATCCCTGAACCGGGGCATTGATGCCTGCGGACAGGAGTTCAAGAACGGCGGTACCGATTTTACGGTGGGTGCGGCATTGAACCCGTTCAAGCTGTCCAACCGGGCCCAGCAATTGCGGTTGCAAAGCAAAATGGAGCGATGCGTTACCTTTTTCCAGACCCAGCCTGTTTATCATCGGGAACCCGTGGAGCGGATGCTGGAGTTGCTGAAAGAAAGCGCGGAACAGGTGGGTTGCCCGGTGCCCAAGGTGCTGCTGGGCATTATTCCGCCCCGCTCAGCCCAGGCGGCCCGGCGCATGAACCAGGAAATCGCGGGCGTCAACATTCCGGAATCGTTCATCGAATTGCTGGAACGTTCGGAAAAGCCGGCGCTGGAAAGCATCCGCTACTGCGCGGAAGTGGTCAACGACTTGAAGCCGCTGGCCGACGGGTTTCATTTTATGCCGGTGGGCATGGCCACCAAAATTGGCCTGCTGCTCGACGAGTGCTTTGCGGTCTCCTCCAGCTAGAGGGTTTTGGATGCTCGGTTGACCCAAGCGCCTTGAAATAAGGAATAATTTTGATTGGATCGGGGTCCGCTCCCTCCCCTAATTGCGGGGACCTCTTCTCCGGCAGCTGACTGATGAGGCATGAATGACGATGAAACGCTGGCAAAAGATTTTGACCGTTGCTGTGATAGCGCTGGGGCTGACGGCTTCCAGCCTGATGGTGCAGCCCTCCCACAGCCAAGAGGCGCAGGACAAACGCACCATGCTCTACCTCTTCTCCACCGAATTCCCGCCCAATGCGGTGATCCAAAATCCCATTCCGCCCATCCAGGAAACCCGCTTCTGGCAGTTGCTGGATAAAGAGATGCAGGCCACCAATGCGCTTGCGCTGACCCAAAATCTGGAAGAAGCGGATTACCGGGTGGAACTGCGGTGTAGCGGGATCGCCTCCTGTTCGCGGCTGACCGTGGACATCAAGAACATGGATCGCGATGTGCTGGCTTCCTTTACGATGAAGGATTTGCTGCCGCTGCATGGCCTGCTGGGCGGCAAGCATCGCCTGCATGAAGTGGCCCACGAGCTGACCACTCGCGTTGATGAGCGTCTGAAACTGCTGCAACAAGGCGGTTATGGCCACACGGAATAAAGCTCGATAAAGCTTGCGGAATTTCCGGTAAAACCTAAAAGGAATCCTGGTGCTCAGGATTCCTTTTAGGTTTCAGCCTGGAAATCGTAAGGGCAGTGTCGGCAATTGGACTGGCAGCAGAACCCGCGCGCCAGATGATAGAGCTCGGTAAAGACCAGGTAGCCGGTTTGGGGATCGATATAAGAATGTTCCGCCCGGCGGACGGCTTCATCGTGCAGGCATTGGATGTCTTTTTCGTTCGAGGCAGGCATGAGGATTCATCACGTGAGTGCAGTAAAAAACCGCACCCCGGTTGCCCGGTTTCCGGTCGAAACACATGCAGCACCCGCAGGGTTAGACTTATTGCTGCTACGTTCCCGTCCTGACAAGGTTCATCCTCCATGCGCCGCGCAAGGAATCAGACCGGATGGTGCGGTATTGCATACTATATCACAAGCCGCTCCAACGGCTAAAAAGTTCCCGGTACTTGTAGTCTGCTATCGAAACACTGACTACCACGGCCAAAATCATCGAATTCTTAACAATTATTACAAAGTGGTCAATTTTCGGGCTAGAGTCCTGTTAGTTGTGACAGTGCTATTTGGTTTCCGGCACTCTCCCTGAAACCACGACACGGATCTCCCTCTAACCGGACGGGCGCAATGCTTAAAAATCTGACGGGATTACGGTTTTACGCAGCTTTAATGGTCTTTTTGACCCACTTTGTGTTGTTCAAGTATACGTTCAACCTGCAAGACGGGCCGGTCTTCGTGTTTTTCGAAGGCATGGGCGCGATTGGGGTTTCCCTGTTTTTTGTTCTGAGCGGCTTTATTCTCACCATCAACTATGCCGGCCCGGACGCCAAACCCCTGAATCTCAAGCAATTCTACCTGGCCCGGTTTGCGCGGGTCTATCCTGTTTTCTTTCTCACGCTGCTGCTGGCCTCCCCCATTGAGCTGCTCTCCGGGCATCCCCAGAATTTCTGGAGCCTGTTTATTCCCAACCTGTTTATGGTCCACTGTTTCTATGAAGGCGCCTGTGGGGCCATTAATCCGCCCGCATGGTCCATCAGCAATGAATTTTTCTTCTACCTGATTTTCCCCTTCTGCGCCATTTTGTTTCTGCGACAAAAGGCCTGGGCTTTTCCACTCGTCTTTCTAGGCTGTATCGCACTGGTGTTCGCCATTCAACACTTCCTTCCCGGAACCTACTGGGCCCATACCACCTTCCCGCTGAACCGGGTTGGCGAGTTTCTCTGCGGAATGCTGACCGGGCACATCTATGGCCGGGTTGGGGGAATCATAGTCTGGGAAGGGCTCGCCGCCAGGCCGTGGATGAAGCCGTTACTGTATGGCACCTTGGCTTTCTTCCTGGGGCTGATGCTGGCGGAGCCATTTTTCCTCAACGCGGGCGTGTTTTACTTGTTCTTCATGATTCCGGGCAGCCTGATCATCCTGTTGCTCGCGCTGGCGGATAAAACCAGCCTTTCAATCCCCATGCTGTCGGCGCCGCTGGTGGTGCTGGGGGGAGAAATCAGCTATTCGTTCTACATGGTGCACCAGATTATCATGCGGTATGTTCGGCATGGGCTCTTTGTGGTTTTTGACGTGGATCTCCGCCAGTTCCAAACCTGGCAGCTCCTCCTGATGGGCCTGTTCTGGCTGGCCCTGGCCCTGGGTAGCGCGTATCTCATGTACCGCTATGTCGAAACCCCCTGCCGCAATTTTCTGCGGAGTAAGCTTTCCGGCGGCATCCGAAAGCCGCAATACAAACCCGCCCCCGACTTCTTTCCCCAACCCGGTACTCAGCCGACTTAATTCAGGTTGAAGTGCTTCCTGTCTTTATATCTTTCTACGCAATGAAGCTGTTCCGACCAAGCAGAAACGGAACGCTCAGGATGCGCAAGCCGCCGGGTGATCTTCAGGCGTACCGGCAGGGTAGCGGCCACTGAAACAGGCGGCGCAAGCGGATGCGGAGCCCGCGATATCCACCATGTCCTCAGTCGAAAGATAAACCAGCGAATCCACACCCAAAAATTCCTGAATGGCTTGCACCGAGCCCAGCTTGTTGGCGATGAGTTCCTCTTTCTGGGACATATCGATGCCGTAGTAGCAAGGATTGGTCACCATGGCTGAAGACACCCGGAAATGAACCTCCCGCACGCCGCAATCCTTCAGCATGCGCACGAGATTCCGGCTGGTGTTGCCGCGCACGATGGAATCATCCACCACCACCACGCTTTTGCCTTGCAACACGTCTTTTAAGGGGTTCAGCTTCAGCTGAATGCCTTTTTCCCGCAGCTCATGTGTGGGACTGATGAAGGTCCGGCCCACGTAGCGGTTCTTGATCAGACCTTCTGCAAAGGGAATGCCGGATTCCTGGCTGTAGCCGATGGCCGCGATATTCCCAGAATCCGGCACCGGTATGACGATATCCGCCTGGATGGGCGGTGAAACCTGCGCCAGTCGCTTCCCTAGCCCAAGCCGGTAGTTATAAACCGACTTGGCGTGCAGCACGCTGTCCGGTCGGGCAAAGTAGACCAGCTCGAAAATGCACAAATGCTCGCTCTTTTCGCCATCCAGAAACAGGGATTCCGTCTTGCCGGGCGTCGTGGCGTAGTAATCATCCAGCGAGGCAATCAGGATTTCTCCCGGTGCGATGTCCCGCTCGTATTCGGCGCCCACAATGTCTAGCGCGGCGGTCTCGGAGGCTACTACCAGCCCGCCGTTCTTGTTGCGTCCCATGCAGAAAGGCCGCAGGCCATGGCGATCCCGCGCGGCAATCAGGGTGTCCCCGCAGGCCATCACCACGGAGTAGGCGCCTTCGCAGGCTTCCAGGGCTTCTTTGACAGCCATTTTCAGCGGCTTTCCCTGGTTCAGCAGGTAACTGACATACTGCGCCATCAGGTGGCTGTCGCTGCTGCCGTAGCCGTAAAAACCTTGCCCGTGCAGGAACTCTCGCAGCGCGTCGGTGTTGATGAGATTCCCGTTATGCGCCAGGGTCAGCGCGCCGAAAGGCGTCTTGGCCACCACAGGCTGGGCGTTGTCCAGGTTACTGGCTCCGGTGGTGGAGTACCGGGTGTGCCCAATGCCGATCTGACCCTGCATGCGCTCCAGTAGCGGTTCGTTGAAGACCTGGTTCACCAGGCCCATCTCCTTGTGGATGCGCATTTGGTGGTTGTCGTAGACGGCCATGCCGGCGCTTTCCTGGCCGCGATGCTGCAAGGCGTACAGGCCAAAATAAAGGGTATGTCCCAGGCTGGCGGTATCCTTGTCCAGAATGCCAAAAACCCCGCATTCCTCGTGGATGGACTTGTAGGGGATCATATCAAAGCTTTGCAAGGGTATTGCTCCAAAGGTCCTTGAGAGGTTGCAGCGGGATGGCGGACTGATGATCCAGTTGCAACTCAAATTCGGCCATCGTACTTCCCAGTGGCGTAAACACAAGGGCTTCGCCGCAGCGCTCACGGATTTTCGCTTCCCGCTCGGGACGATAGGCCACGATATAAGTGCCTGCCGTCTCCCCGAAAAACAGCTCGTCAATCCTGAAACCATCCGAAGATCCTGCCTGTACGGCATTCTGGACCAGCGCATCGGTCTCCACCGACAGCCCCACGGAGTGTGCAAAGGCCATCTCCGCCAGCGTCACCAGCAGGCCGCCCAGGGAGACATCTTGTACCGCCATCACCTGTTGTTCCCCAATCAGGGACAGAATCAGGTCCAGGCAGCGCTTTTCATGGTTGAGATCCGTATCCGGCGGTGCGCCTTCCACCCGGCCAGTGGCCAGCTTCAGGTACTCGCTGCCTCCCACGGTTGGCTTGAAGCGGCCAATCAGGGCCAATTTCAAGCCGGGCTCCGCCAGGGCAGGCGCCATGACTTTGCTGTCATCCTCGATTAATCCAATCATGCCGATGGTCGGCGTGGGGTAGATGGGTTCGCCGGAATGCTCGTTGTAGAGGCTGACATTCCCGCTGACCACCGGTGTTTTGAACACCTCGCAGGCATCCTTGATACCCTGGACCGCGTAGTAGAGCTGGTAATAGATTTCCGGCTTTTCCGGATTGCCGAAGTTCAGGTTATCACTGACCGCCAGCGGCAGCGCGCCGGTGCAGACCATGTTCCGAACCGCCTGGGCCACCGCGAACATGGAACCACGGTAAGGCTCCAGGTAGACATACCGGCTGTTGCAATCCACCGTAACCGACAGCGCCTTGCCGGAGAAGCTCCCGTCCTTCTGACGCAGGCGAATCACCCCGGCCCCAACGTTCTCGGAGGCCAACAGCGTGTTGTTCTGCACGTGGCGATCGTATTGGTTAATCACCCCGGTCGGCTGGGCCACGTTGGGGGAGGCAAACAACTTTTTCAGCCAGTCTTCCACATCTGTCATCCCGATATCCGGCAGATTGCTCCGGGAATCTTTCGTTCGGCGGGCCTTGGCCAGCTCGGGTTCGGGTGGGTTCACCCCGCGATCGTAAGATGGCGCCAGATCCGCCAGCAGCCTAGCCGGTACATCCACCACTTTTTGGCCCTTGTGATAAATCTCCAGCATCGGGCCTTCGGTAATTTCGCCAATCACGACCGCCGGGATGCGCCATTTGGCGAAGACATCCAGCACCGGTTGCTCGCGACCCTTCTCCAGCACAAACAGCATGCGCTCCTGGGATTCCGACAGCAGGTATTCAAACGCCTGCATATCCGGCTCGCGCGCGGGAACCTTGTCCAGGTCCATCGTCATGCCCACGCCGCCTTTGGCTGCCATCTCGCAAGAGGAACTGGTCAGCCCCGCCGCGCCCATATCTTGTGCGGCCACCACGCAACCGGTGGCGAAGGCTTCCAGGCAGGCTTCAATCAGCAGCTTTTCGGCAAACGGATCGCCCACCTGCACGGCGGGACGGTCTTCGTTGCTGCGCTCGTCCAGCTCCTTGCTGGCGAACGCCGCCCCGCCCATACCATCCTTGCCGGTGGCGGAGCCCACGTATAACACCGGGTTGCCCACGCCTTTGGCCGCCGAGGAGATTTCATCGCCTTCATATAAAAGGCCCACGGCCATGGCGTTGACCAGCGGGTTGCCACTATAGCAGTCTTCAAAAAACACTTCGCCGGCCACGGTGGGCACGCCCACGCAGTTGCCGTAATGTGCAATGCCGCTGACCGCGTGGGAGAACAGGTAGCGGTTGCGAACCTTCACCGGATCTCTCTTGCTGTCTGCAAAGCTCATCGGCCCAAATCGTAGGGAGTTGAGGTTTGCGATGGGCCGGGCGTTCATGGTGAAAATATCCCGCAGGATGCCGCCGACTCCGGTGGCTGCGCCCTGGAAGGGTTCCACGGCGGTCGGGTGGTTGTGGCTTTCAATCTTGAAGGCCACCTGCATGCCGTCGCCCACGTCGATAATCCCCGCGTTCTCGCCGGGACCGGCCACTACGCGCTCGCCCTTGTTGGGCAGCAGCTTCAGCAGGTGGCGGGAATTTTTGTAGCAGCAGTGCTCGCTCCACAACACGCTGAACATGGCCAGCTCGTTGACGTTGGGGTCGCGGCCCATGTGGCTGCAAATCTTGCGGTATTCACCTTCGGTGATGTTCAGCGACTTCAGGGTGGACTGGAGATCAGGTGCAAGTGTCGTGGACATGGGGATCCTTGCTATGAACTGGAGGGCTATCAAACCCCACGATTATCCCTGAAACGGCGGGTTTTTCCAAGCGGGCGGATTTGTGGGGATGATCAGCGCTTTCAGCGTGCAAGCTGGAAGGCACACGATGAAGAATTGAAAAAGTTCATGCCGCTTAATTAGTGACAGGGTTGTAGAAGAGTTATGCTTGTCGTAGAAGTTTGATATTCGCTCATTCATACAAGCAGGAGTTTAGCAAATGATCACTCGTTCCAGTTTTTACCCAGCCCGCCCCATGCAGTTTGGCATCACGAAATTGGATAAGGATGAGCAACCTACTGTTAAAGTTGACCAAAATCAGATGGACAACAAAATGGTTACCGATTTGGCAATAATGTATGGATTATTCGGCGGGACAGTTGGCTCTTACGAGGAAGCCAGTACACTCAAGCCCGGAGATAGCCAACCAGTAGAAATATTGGGCAAGGGGCTCCTTGGGGGCAGTGCTGTCGGTGTTTCAGTTGCATTACTTGTGGCATTTGGGGTCAAAGCAGTTCGGCGGATTCTACGGTAGGTTTTTTGACTGGATATTCCACCCTCTGTCAAAGATATAGATATTAACAAGCATATTTTCTGGGGTTTCTGTATCAATTCTCGAATTGCAAACGGGATGATTTTCCGGTTTAATCAGGCGTATGAACCAATCACCCGAACACCAACCGTCGCAGAAAGAACAGCTTTTTGAACTCATCGTACGGGAAGGCGCGGAAGCCTTCAACGAGTTCCGTCGCCGTACGGAGTATTCCATCCTGGATCTCTCCGGGCTGGATTTTACCGGCAAGGACATGGCGGGCATCAACTTCAGCAACGTCAACCTCACCGGCTGCACCTTCGATTTTGCCTATCTGGTGGAAGCCAAGCTGATTATGGCGGATCTGTCCCGTTCTTCTTGCAAAGAAACCGACTTTTATATGGCCACCCTGGAAGAGGCGGAACTCCAGCATTGCAACCTGGAACAGGCCAATTTTGCCGGGGCCTCGCTGGCCGAAGCCGTACTGACCGGCAGCCAGGTGGTGCGGGCCAGTTTTCAGGATGCCGACCTGACCGGTGCCGTGTTGAAAAAAACACAACTGAGCGATACGGATTTTACGGGCGCCATCTTGAACGGTGCGGATTTCCAGGATGCGGAAACCGAGTGGGCGGTTTTCGAGGATGTCCAATACGATGCCCGCACCCGCTGGGGCAAACACGTGCCCGCTTTCGTCCAAGGCAGCGAAGCGCCACACCAGTCTTAGATGACCGGTTCTTGGTTTTTCAGCCCGCTTTTCCCGCCCGGTCGCAATATTGCGCGATCCGAGCAATCATCCGGGCCGGACAGCAGTGAGAAAAGTTCTTTTTTTCCGAACCGGGTTTAAGGTTGGATTCCGTTGGGAATTATAGCCTTGCGTGTATGAGAAGCTCAGGAATCGGAGCGACCGCTCCGGATTGATCAGCATAGTTTCACAGGGCAATCCAATCGATCTACGAGAAATCCACAGGAGGTCCGCTTTAATGCAGACATCAAGACGTGACTATGGGAAGGAGGCTGATTTCAGTCTGGAGGACGCACGCTTTATCACCAGCCGGGATATCTGGCTGGCACTGGACGACAGCCATTGTGACGGACAACTGCACCGGCAACAGGGACCACCAGCCACCGAACCAGTCCGCGGCGAGGACCTCGAAACCTACCAACGGCAACTGTTCTACTGGTTGCTGATTCGCTGCGGACCCTGCTTTTTTCCGCATCAGGCCGAACTTAGCCAAGGAGTACCGGTCGGCTGCCGGACGGAAAATTAGGGAACCAGCTTCATAGGGAAGTTCCAGGGCAATTCACCAAGCGAGCAGCGCGATTAACCAACCCGGGCGAAAAACCGGGTTTTTTTATTTTGGCGAAATTTCAGGTTGCCAGCCTGTCATTTCTTGTCCTGTTGAATTTTGCGCGAACAGCGTTTTGATTTTTATTGTCCTGAGGCCTGATTCCGCCAAAAAATGAACCCCGATAGGGGGCTATCGGGGCTAGATGTTGTCAATGATTTTGAGTGGCAAACACTTGTAGGTGATCAAAGACCATAACCCGGTTGTGATTGGTGCTCACAGAGGTTACATCTATATGATTCCCACTCTTAAAATTTCTTAAACCGTCTTTACAGGCTTCGAAAAACAAAAATTAATTTTTTATTTGCGAAAGGGGCCAAAAGTCCCTCCATAAAGCTGCGAAGGACATGGGGTAAAAACGTCCTGCTTCCGATTGCCGGAAGTCTTTACATTCGTAGGCACCATGGAGAAGCATGATCCAGCCGCTCGGTTGATGGCAATGAGATCCTCTGAATCCGATTGGAGGAGGTGCTAAATTAGCGTGGAAGCGCTTGCGAACCGGTGAGCGCTGACCCAAAAGGCTGTTGAATGGAGGTGGCCATCAGCATCACCTCGCGCACCACTTTTGCGGCCACGACCGTGGAGACGCCGGACGCATCGTAATGAGGAGAAAGTTCCACCACGTCCGCCCCGACAAAATTCAAATCCTGAAATTTCAGCAGCCAATCCACAAAGGTGCTGAAACTCATGCCGCCCGGCTCCGGGGTGCCCGTGCCACTCATGATGGAAGGGTCCAGCACATCCAGGTCGATAGTCAGAAAAACCGGGCGCCCGGATAAGCGGGTTAGGGCGCGTGGCAAGTCTTCTTGACGTGCCAGTAGGGTGCCGTTCTGGCGCATCCAGTCAAATTCTTCCTTCGGTCCGGAGCGGATTCCTAGTTGCACCAGGCGTTCCGCTCCAATCAAATCCACCACCCGCCGCAGCACGGTGGCATGGGAGAGCCGTTCGCCCAGGTAATCCTCCCGCAGGTCGGCATGCGCATCGAAGTGCAGCACGGCCAAATCCGGATATTTCTCGATGTAGGCTTCAATCACCGGGAAGGTGACCAGGTGCTCGCCACCCAGGCCCAGCCAGCGCTTACCGGCGGCCAGCACGTCTCGGGTGTTCTCCCGGATGATCTCCAGAATCGCATCCCGGTTGCCCAGTGGGAATTCCAGCTCTCCGGCATCGTAATAATTCACCTGCTCCAGGTCGCGATCCTGTAGGGGGGAGTATGTTTCCAGTCCCCAACTGGCGGAACGGATGGCTTCCGGCCCGAAGCGGGTTCCCGGACGAAAAGAGGTAGTGCCGTCAAAGGGGATGCCCACCAGTACCCAGTCGGCATCGGCAAAGCTTTCGCAGGCGCCCATCCAGCCTCGGGGGATAAACGGGCCCCGCATCATTTCACGCCTGCCGTTTCAGCCTCGAAGACGGCTTTCACGTAGTTGGGCAGCATAAATACGGCCCGATGAACTTCGCGGTTGAAGTACTTGCTGGTTTTCTCCAACTCGGCGGCAACTTGTTCGTTGGGGTTCTCCAGCGGTTTGATTCCTTTAGAGCAGAAGCTCCAGGTCCATTGTCCGCCCGGATAAGATGGCACGCAAGCCGTGTAAGGCTGCACCACGGGGAAGACCGAGCGCAGCAGCTTGTTGATGCGCTTGCATTCTTCCGGAACCGCCACGGCGGATTCACTCTGGCAGGCCATGATGCCGTTTTCGGTCATCGCGGCCAGCACGTTCCGATAGAACTGCTCGGTAAACAGCTTCTCGCCGGGGCCGATGGGGTCGGTGGAGTCAATCAGGATGACATCGAAAGTGTTCGGGTGCTGGGCAATATAGGCTGCTCCGTCCCGAACCTCGATTTCCACGCGGGAATCATCCAGCTTCCCGGCGATAGAGGGCAGGTATTTCTTGCAGACTTCGATGACATCGCCGTCGATTTCGCACAGCACCGCGCGCTCCACGCTGGGGTGTTTCAGTACTTCCCGGATGGTGCCGCCGTCGCCGCCGCCGATGACCAGAACGGTCTTGGGGTTGGGGTGGGCCAGCATGGGAATGTGGGTGATCATCTCGTGGTAGATGAATTCGTCCCGCTCGGAGGTCATTACCATGCCGTCCAGAAAGAGCATGCGCCCCAGCGCGACGGTTTCCACCACGTCGATTTCCTGGAATTCCGACACTGAATGATGCAAAACGCCGGTCACTTTATAGCCCAGCTCGGTCCGATCCTGAAAGCGTTCCCTGATCCACAGATCCATCAGCATTATCTCCATTGAAATGTGCGGCACCACAGGAGAATACCGGGAAATCGGGAAAAATGAAAGACCTTGCTCCATCATGAACTTAGCGCCGGATGCAAGTTGGTGAACCCTCTAAAGCTTGCAGGCCCCTATTTGTAACAAAAAATTAATGCTGCTGTATGGAACCCTTCAGAAAGGCGTAAATCAAACGAAGATTCTAATAGGTTATCGATCCAAACACTATACCTGGGAGAAAACTGATGCCCGTCTGCCATGCTCCAAACAAGTGTGTCCGTATTTCCGGTCAATCCTTATCTGAATATGTGATGATAGGGGCCATCATTGTTGTAATCGGCATCGGTGCTTATTTTCTGCTCGGAGGCGCCTTGAAAGATGTTTTAGCTGGGGTTAAAGGGTCAATGTCCGGCAATATTGCCACTGCCCAGCAATACTCGGCACAAACAACGTCCTCTACAGCCCCGACTGGTTATCCCGAGGCCGGTGTGATCAACACTGCAGGCGGTCCGCTAACCATATCAATAGACGGCGCCACCGTCACTTTGAGTGATTACCCCGCTAATATGCAAGAATCGATCCAGACCGTGGGTGCCAATGGAACGACGAAATCGCTAGCCTTGGCGCTGAGTGAAATGGCCCAGCAGTTGCTGGACCAGGGTAAAATCACCCAAGACCAGTTCGCTATTTTAAAGAACCTTTCCAACTCGGGACATACCCTGGCCAAGGGAATGGCCATTGTCGAAGGAGCTGCCGATGAGGCTGCGGTAACCGCGTGGACTGATAAGCAGAAGATTCAGAAGTTCGCAAGCGACACGGGGGAATTTAATGATAAGGAGCGCAAAATTTCCTACGTGGCGTACCAGCTTTCTAACCTGTACATTTACGATGTCGATGGAAACATTATTGGGCGAACGGCGCTGGGTAAATTTACGAAGTTTATGAACCAAGCTAACAAAGACAAAACTTTGCCGCCCGGTGTGAAAGACCTGGTTGCACAGCTGTCTGCGGAGATCAAATTACTTTCAAAAGAAACGGGCTCCCAGGCAAAACAGGTGACGGCAGCCGCTTCGAACATGTCTATAGGGTTAGTAAGCAGTACAGGCGCGACTGTAGCCAATTCCGCAGACACTGTGGAAGCGTTGTCCGAAAGCACCGATTCCGTGACGGTCAATACGGATTCCTCGCACATCTGTGTCGCTGGACACTGGCAGGATACGGGAGAAGCTTGCGGCCCATAAACAAGCTCAAAACAATACGCCCAGGAAGGCTCAGATGGCTTTCCCGGGCGTTAAAGTTTGATTGCGTTGAATGCTTAATGGTGAAACGCAGCACCGGTTACCAGCGGGACGCGCTCTTCCAGGCTGCGGGGGAAATCGCGGCCGCGCATGGCGTCGTGGCGCTCGATGTGCTGAACGCCGAAGGCTTCACGCACCATTTCCACCACGATGTCCACGTCAAAATGCTTGCAACTGAAGACATCAAAGAAGAAGTAGTCCTTTTCCGTAAAGGAATGGAAGGTGATGTGCGATTCCGCGATGACCACCACGCCGGTAATGCCCTTGTCTTCTGGAATCAAGCCGGAGTAGGGGAACACATAGGGCTGGATGATCTTGGTCATGCCGATACGATCCGGCAGATCGTTCAGGAAATTCCAGACATAGTCCAGGTTGTCGATTTTCTCCGGGTCGCAGCCCCGGCAATCCAGCATCAGGTGGGGGCCAAATTCTGAAAGAACAGTCGTCATACGGCTTGGCCCTCCTTGATTTCGTGGGCCACCGGAGACACTTCCTGGGAAACCTGGGAAGCCATCTGGAGTTCAACCTGGAACGGGGAATGAATCATTTGATTGGTGTCCGCGTTCATCAAGCCGCGCTTCAGCTCCGAGTAAAACGCGGAACCGGCTCCCAGCTTTTCTTGCAGGTACTCGTAAGCCACCTTGGGGTCGCAATTGCCGCCGCAGGTGAAGAGATCCACAGCCGCATAGCCCAGCTCCGGCCAAGTGTGGATGGCCAGGTGCGATTCGGCGATGACCACCACGCCGCTCACGCCATACGGGTTGAACAGGTGGAAGTTGGACTGCACGATGGTTGCGCCGCAGGCAATTGCGGCTTCCTTCATGCTTTCTTCAATCAATTGAACGTTGTTCAGGATATTCGAGTTGCAGTCGTAGAACTCTGCAAGAAGGTGCCGGCCCAGATTGACGACCGCGGAATCAGGCTTAGCGTTCAATTCGGTTGATTCCCTTTCTGAGTTACGAGGTGAAGTATAGGAAAGCGGAGGCGCTACTCAAGAAAAAAGTACAAGATAAAAATTTTACCGAGTCACCTCAAGTTTTCAAGCAAAACTTTTCAGTTCGTCCCCCTATAAAATCCGCGAGGTTTCATTTATTGCGGGGTGATTTTTCCAAGGCCGCCCGGTGCCGGGCCTGTCTGTATCCTGCTCCTGGCATGACGGTTGGTCGCTTGTCCACCCTCCTCCGCCGGGGCCTATTTGTGTAAAGAAAGTGCAAAGATTTTTCACCGGGAGCCTGCTTCCGTCCTTGCGGAAACACGGTTATGATAAGCTCTAACCTTAAGTTGGCCCAATGAATTTGTAATCGATATGAACACCAAGCGCATCAGTCTGCTGATCCCCGTCTATAACGAAGAAGCGTTCCTGGAAACCATGCTGGAGCGCGTGGAATCCGTGGATTTTTGTGGGCTTGAAAAAGAGATTATCCTGGTGGATGACGGCTCCCATGATGGCACTCGGGCCATCCTGAAGCGCCTGGAGCAGGAAAAGCCCTACCGGATTATTTATCATGCCGAAAACATGGGCAAGGGTGCCGCGTTGAGAACCGCCATCGATGCAGCGTCCGGCGATATCATTGCCATCCAGGACGCCGATCTGGAATATGATCCCGGCGATTACCCACCGCTCATCCGGATGATCGTGGACAACGAGGCGGATGTGGTTTACGGCAGCCGCCTGAGCGACAAGCGGGACAAAACCGCTTTTGCCGGATTGCACTATCTGGGCAATCGTGTGCTCACGCTTGTCACCCAAATCCTATATGCCACGCACCTCACCGACATGGAAACCTGCTACAAGGCCTTCCGCGCGGAGGTTTTGAAAGGCATCCATATTCGCTCCAACCGTTTCGATTTTGAGCCGGAGATTACCGCCAAGGTCCTTAAAAAGAAGTGCCGGGTGGCGGAGGCGCCGATTTCATACAGCGGGCGGGCGTTTCATGAAGGTAAGAAGATTACCTGGATTGATGGGCTTTGGGCGTTGAAGGCGCTCATCAAATTCCGATTCATCGATTAGTTTTACCGAGGGGGCCAGCCCCCTCAGGCTCCCCGGCTGGGGCGCTCTGCTCCCCAGACCCCTCAGATTTATCAAGGAAGTGTCTGTATGATTTCTTTGCAACGTTTCTTCAGTCCGGGAAGTTTTCTGGGGTTGGAGATTTCTGGGTATTTGTTTAATGTTCACAGTCTTTTTGGATGCAAAAGCAGACAGAACTTTTTTGGGACGGACATTTTAAAAGGCGGGGGAGCGATTAGAAAATTGGGCAATTCGGAGTTTTGATATGGCGAGTAGCGTTTCGGTTCAGGATGTCGGCAGTTGTGGTTTGGAAAATGAGACCGGGGCTTCGGCTTGTTTTTGGAGCAAGTACAAAAAGGATATCCTGGTTGTCGGTGGGATTCTTCTGGTGGCGGGCGTGTTGCTGGGGTTGATGCTGAACCGGTTTTTGACCGTGGTGAATCATGATGCGGCCATTTTTTGCATTCTGGGGCAGTCCATCCTGAACGGGCATTATCTGCTGGTCTCCGAGCCCAACCCGCAGCCTTATTTTACGTTTCCGCCGCTGCTATCCCTGCAATTGGCGGGAATAATGGCGCTGTTCGGAAACCGGGACATTCAGGCCATGCAGCCGGTCTTCAAGGGATATATCAGCCTGCTGTTCCTGTTCAGCCTGCCGGTTTTCTATATCTGGGTTCGCCAGATGGTGGGTCGGTCGCACGCCATGATCCTGACCGCGCTGGTCGCCCTGAACCCCATCATTTTCAAATACACCAGCGATATCCTCTCCGATACACCCTATTGGGCCTTTTCGATGGCCGCCCTCTACGCGGCTTGGCGCTTCCAAAAGTGTGATAAGGCCAAGGACGGCAAACCGCTGGTCTGGTATTTTGCCACCATCACGCTGATCATCCTCTGTGCCCTCACCCGGCAAATCGGTATGGCCCTGGTGCTGGGTTTCCTGATTTCGTTGGGACTGCGGAAGCAATGGAAATTGCTTGCACTGTCCGTGGCTCTGTTTGCCATCACGGTGGGCGCCTGGCAAAGCTACGAGCATTTTTACCGTTCCGGTCACCGCAGCGATATCGACTCGCTGAACCAGCAGGGCGTGCAGCAGGTGCTGGATAAATCTCCCATCAAGCTGGAGTATGTGAAGCACTTCCTGGTGGATCGTCCCGTAAACTACGACGAGAACCGCCTCCAGACCAGTCCGTTCATCCTGCTGGAGAACGCCTGGAACCGGGTGCAAGCCTACACCAAGCACTCCCTGGACCAGCTGTTGCCGAAACTCAGGGTGAACATCAACGGCTCCAAGACAAACTTGGCCCATTTCTGGCTGTTCATGATTGGTTTTTGGGTTCTGCTGTTGCCGGGCCTGCGCAATCTCTACCGCGCTTTTCCATTCGCGGGCCTCTATCTCACGTTGTATATGGCCGTATTAATGGTTTATCCCTACATTAGCGTGCGCTTCATCCTGCCCGCCTTCCCGCTGATTCTGCTCTGTGCCTACTGGGGCCTGATCACCTTCAAGGAAAAGCTGGAGCAGCCCGCATCGCGACCTTTGGCTGGAAAACTGGTGGCCAAAAAATTGGCGCTGGCCCTGGTGCCGGTGTTCGTGATGTTGTCCCTGATTGCGGTGCTGCCGGATACCATCCGCCGGGTGCAGGACGGTTACAAGCTGAAAATAGCTGATCAAGGGCCTTCCCTGCGCAAGGGCAACAAGGCCTACTACGAAACCTTGCTCTGGCTGAAAGCCAACACCCCCGAAGACAGCCTGATTATCAGCCGTAAGCCGCCGGTCACTTATTATTACAGCGGCCGGAAATCCACCGCGTTCCCCTTCACGGCGGATACCGAAAAGCTTTTTCAGTACGTTCAGGAAAAACAAACCCGCTACGGGCAACAGTTCTCCGGCATTTACATCTTTGAAGACACCGCCTTCGGGGAAAGCAAGCGCTTTTTGCAGCCCATGGTGGAAAAACACCGCGACCGCCTGACCCTGCTTTACACCGAACCGACCACTCAAAGCCGAGTGTGGCGGTTGAAATAGGATTGTCCTGCTTTTCGCAAAATGCGGAATCTATTTCCTCTTTTAACGCTTTTTATCGCCTTGTGTCCGAGTTTGTAGTCATCGGTTTCGGATTCCTGCATTCCTCGTGGTGGCGGATGATTCGAAAAGACGGCTGTCGGTGGTACATTTAAAGAGAACACACCGTTTCGTCTACGGATAGAGGGTCGCGAGGGCATGCCAAGCCATTCGATGGAAACGGGAAAACCGCCTGTCCCGCAAGCTTTTCGCGGGCGGATTCTGCATGCCGTCGGGCGGGAGGAATGCGTTTATCTGCCGGATGGTGGCCTGCTGGTGAATCAAAAGGGATTGATTGAAGCCTGCGCGGACTGGCCCGCGATCGAGGCGCGCCATGTTCTGAAGGGCTTTGAAATTACCCATCTGCCCGAGCATTGCCTGATCATTCCCGGCTTTGTGGATTTGCACGTGCATTTGCCGCAACTGGACGCGGTGGGCTGCCAGGCCGAAAGCCTGCTGAGCTGGCTGGAAACCTATATTTACCCGGCGGAAATGCATCTGGCTGATTCTGGTTACGCCCGCGATATCAGCCATCGGTTCTTCACAGGGTTGCTGGCGAACGGCACCACCACGGCGGCCGTCTTCCTGACCTCTCACCCGGAGGCGGTGCAAATCGCCTTCGAAACTGCGGAAGCCTTGGGGAATCGCGTCATCATGGGCCAGAACCTCATGGACCGCAACGGGCCGGAAGCGTTGATCCGTCCGCCCCGGCAGATATTATCCGAAACAGAACAACTTTGCCGTCAATGGCACCGGGCCGATTCCGGGCGCCTGCAATATGCCTGGATGCCGCGCTTCGCCATCAGTTGCAGCGATGAGTTGCTGGCGGGAATCGGCTGGCTGCGGCGGCAGGCCCCGGATGTCTATCTGCACACCCATCTCTCGGAGCAGTCGGGAGAAATTCTGGAAGTCAGTCGGCTCTTTTCCTGGGCGGCGGATTACACCAGCGTTTACGAGCGTTTTCACCTGCTGGGCGAAAAAACCATCCTGGCCCACGGCATTCACCTCTCCGATTCCGAATTGACCCGGATCCAGTCTGCGGAATGCGCCCTGGCCCATTGTCCCGGATCCAATTTTTTCCTGAAGAGCGGCCGCTTCCGCCTGACGGAAGCGCTTCGCCGGGGGATTCTCTACGGACTAGGCTCGGATGTGGGCGCCGGACCGGAGATGAACCTCTTCCAGGTCATGAAAGATGCCCAGTATATGCAGTTGGACACATTAATCCCCCTGGAAGCCCTGTTTTACGCTGCCACCCTGGGCGGGGCAAAAGCCCTGTTTATGGACGACCGCATCGGCAATTTCGAGCCCGGCAAGGAGGCGGATTTCCTGATCCTCAACGCCCAGGGAAGCCCCAATTTCAGCTTTCCCGCCCATCCCGATGTCGATTCCATGCTCTCCCGGCTGGTTTACCTGGGAGACGACCGCCTGGTGGCAAATACTTTCATTCGAGGCCGTCAGGTGCATGGCCTTTCTTCCTGCCTCACTCGCTGAGTCGGCCCAGCCTCGTATAGCCGGATGATGTTGAGGCTCTACCGAAAGGTCTAGAATTGAATTGGATCCGAATACCAGTATAATCGGTATATAGACTTATAGAATCCGCATTCAAATTTGATCAGGTTGTTGAGTGAGTCCAGCGCGGAGCCGACATGAAGCATTTGTTGAAAGATGAACATCGGGAAATGAGTGGAAATCCCTTGGGGAAGCTGTTTAGCAGGATCCGTGGATCTGTTGACGGCTTGTTTCCCGCACCCCCTGCCGATTCGCACGACATGCTCAGACGTGAAATCAACCGGGAAATTGCCGGGCTCTCTACGGATTCCACCGTGGCGCTTCGAAAGGTTCAAGGCGTGTTGCGGGACAATTGGGCCACTGCGGTTGATGCGCCGATTCGGATTAATCACGGCCCTGCCAAGCGTTGGGCCACCCCCAGCCCCAGCAGACAAAATGGCATGACTGTCAAATCTGACGGACAGACCCGGCGGAGCAATCCCGGCATCAGTCAGGCGCCGGTGGCGGGCGAGGAAATTCTGGGTCTGGATGATATTTTCACCGGCCCGGTTACCGAGATTTTTGCGGAAAAGCCCCATTACCAAACGAAACCAGTGTCTTCCCGAGATGCCTCCGATAGGGTCACCGCCCCCATCGCAAGTGCTGAACCGGCTCCCGGTCCGGAAGACAATACGCCCCGGTTCGACGAAGCCCTCTTGCGGAAGGTGCGCTGGGCGTCTCCTGAAAAGCCGCATTCCGATGACTTAGCGAAAGTTTCCGAAACCACCGAAACCCAACACATCCATTCTTTTGTGGCGTCTCAGCAAATTCGCGATGAGGCTGAAGTGATTCGTAGATTCCTACCGGTCCCTTCTTCGCAATTTAAGGGGGAAACGGATTCTCGACAGCCGCGCGAAGTTGACACTGCGCCCAATGGGGACAATGATGCGCATGTCCAGGAAAATATGAACGATATGCCCGGCCTGATCGCGCAAGACCGTCAGTCCGTTGAAGACTCCGCCGGGATTTCCGGTGAAACCTCCCACACCGTTCTGCAAGGGGAGTTGGTGGAAGAGTATGAAACTGCCAAAACCGTGGAGCCGTTGCATAATCAGCCGGTACGAGAGCGCCTGAAGCTGGATGATGACTTGCGGGAAGATCTCTCTACTTTCGACTACATGATTCGCAACAACCGGATCCTCTCCCACAGCATTGCCAATCTGGTGGATCGCTACTTCTATCAGGCCTCTCAGGAAGAGGAAGAAAGCTACTACTAGAGTGATTACCTCTGGGCCGCGAACGCGCAACCTGCTACAATGCGGAAAAGTCGGTTTGTCGGGGATCTCGGGGACGGATGTGAACAAGGAACCACTGTTTAAACGATGGAATTAAGTCTGAATGAAGCCATCCTGCGTCTGCTCCTGGCATTTTTGCTGGGCTCGGTGGTGGGTATGGAACGGGAATACACCCAGCAATCGGCGGGTCTCAGGACCCACATTCTGGTTTGCCTGGGGTCAACGGTTTTCACGATCGTTTCCATCTCCGATATGACCACCGGTCTGGTAGCGGCCCACGGCGCAGATCCCAACCTTACCTATCGAATTGTGCGGGACCCGGCGCGAATCTCCGCCCAGATTGTGGCCGGTATCGGTTTTATTGGCGGGGGTGCGGTGCTTCGGCATGGTGCGAGCATCCGGGGCCTCACCACGGCGGCCAGCTTATGGATGATGGCCAGTATCGGCATGCTGATCGGCATCGGTTTCTACCAGCTTTCTATCGTGGCCACCCTGTTTTCGTTCCTGGTGCTGTTCATCATCGGGGCACTGGAGCGCACCATGTTCAAAAAATACATGAAGAAATTTACCTTGCTGCGGATCAATGTCACGGCGAAAGAGGCCGGCTTCCATGAAATTGAGCAGTGGCTGGAAAAGTCGTTCCCCAAGAAGACCGTGGAAGTGAAAACCCAGCACAACCCGGAAACCGACACCGCTTCCATGACCTATGTCATCGATTTGCGCGGTTTGCATGCCGATGTCAACACGCTCTCCCGGAAGCTGAATAGCCTTGAAGGCGTCACCTCGGCTTCGGTCAAGGTTTATCACGAAGAGAAAGAGCTGTAACCAGCTTTTTCAACAGTTCCATTGCCGAATCGGACCACGGAAAAGCGATTTGATCCACGCACCTGACCGGCTCGATGCCCTGGACGGCATTGGTCAGGAAAGCCCCGTCCATTCTGCGGAGTGCCCACACCGAGATGGGGCTTTTGGTTTGAATCGGAATGCCCAGGGTCTCTGCCGCTTCCAGCACCTGGAGCCGGGTAATGCCGGGCAGGCAACCATCCCGTTCAGGATCGGGTGTGTAAAGGCCGCCCTCCCGGATGAAAAAGATATTGGCCGTGCTGGCCTCACACAGGTGCCCTTGCGGGCTCACCAGCAGCACATCATCAAAGCCGCCTGCCATCGCCTTGCGCCGGGTCAGTATCAGCGGGGCCATGGCTCCCAGTTTGATGGTCGGCAAGGGCCGCTGGTAACGGATCGACTTTAATCGCAGCAATTCCCGTCCGGCGGGCAGCGTCCGGGTGGACAACAGTAAGCGCCCGGATGGGGACGGAGCCTTGAAGAAATCACCGTAAGCGTCCGCATCGGCAACAACGGTCAGGCGCATCACCGGCATCTCCTGCTGAAAACAGGCTTCCAGCTGCCGGGTCAGGTTCTCCCGGTCGCAGCGCCAATCCAACCCGATGGCCCGCGCGTCGCTTTCCAGGCGCTCCATGTGCCGGTGCAGCCAGCGAGCCTCAATCGGCCAGCGGAAGGTGGTATAGACCTGGTAGCCATACAGCAGGGCCGTCGGAAAGTTTAGCCATTCTCTCGGCGGTGAGCCTTCTTCCGCTGGCAACTCCCAGTGCATGGTTTACTTCCTCCCGGTGCGGATTCGCATGATGGTTTCCAGCAGTTCCCGGATTTCCGGCGGTGGCAGGGCTCTCTCCCGCTTTGCGGATTGTTGGAAGGCTTCGGCATACTTCTGGGCGAAGTCGATTTTATCGAAGGAGCCCAGTCCATAAGACTGCCAGACCACGCGCAATGCCTGCACCTGCCCTTGTGCGCTGTTCTCTTTGGCCAGCTCCCTGAAACTTTTGGCGGTCAGTTCCGGGTAAGGTTGGTAGTTCTGGTTGATGGTCGCCAGAATCAGTTTTATGTCGTAGGTATCTTCAAATTCGCCTTCCGCAATCTGGAATACCGCATCTCCCGCCCGGAGCAGCGGCCTCAGTTCCCGGGCCACTTCCTCGGCGTCACTGTCCAGCACGATGCAGATGGGAATGCCCAACCGGCGGGAATGTTCGCCATACAGGGATAGCACGTTGTTCTTGCCCCCGGCGGGCAGTATCTCAACCCCCAGGGCATTGAAATCCAGCCCCATGGTGGTTGCAAACAGCGGAAGCAGCATCTTTTCCGTCTCACCCTCCACGATAACCAGTTCGCGGATTGGGCGGGGAATGCCCGCTTCGGTGGCGGTACGGGCCAACTCGGGGCTATTGAGAAAAACTTCCACCTGCCGGACCGCATTTTGCAAAGACTGCGGTTGAAGTGGCAGCGGTATTTCCACGTGCGACGGTAAAATTTCGGCCACCGCCTTCAACCGTCGCAGGCGGGGATAACGCGTCAGTTCGGTTTCATTCAGGGAAGCCAGCAATTCCAGCCAGGGCAGCGGTTGGTTGAGCCTGCGGCAAGCCAGGTAAGCCAGTTGTAAGCTGCTCTCGTCGTCAATTCCGGAGGCTTTGGCGTCGTCGGAGCCTGCCGGTTCTGAAGATGCTGAATTTGGGGGCGCCAGGCCTTCCAGAAAATCTGTTCGGTACTGCTGCCGGGTCAGGAAGGTCATCAGGTTCCGGTATTCCAACGGCCCTTGGTAATAGTAGCTGTGCATGGGCCCTGCCTCCTGCATGCCCAGTAGCTGGATATCCTCCCGAACCATCTCGGGCGGGCTGAACGCGCACATTTCCTCCACCATCAGAAACAGGGCCAGCAGCTCGTTTTCGGGAGCAACCGGCTTCTGGGTGTCCAGGAAGCATTCCCATAGGCGCCGGTAGGTCATTTCCAGGTAAGGCAGGGGCAAGGTTTCCAGCGTTCGCTTGGAAAGCCCGGTTGACAGGATATTGAGCTTGATCAGGCGCTCGTAAACCCGTTGGTCGCGTAAAACGGGAAACTCAAACTTGAGCAGCCGGTTGGCCGAGGCCAACAAAACATCCCTGGCCGGTACTTTAAAGGTGAAAGAACCTTCACCATACCGTTCTACCGGCAAGTTTACTTCGATTCCCCCCTGCCGCTCGGCGCCTTGCTTGAGTGTTCGGGCGTCTGACGAGTGATCAGGCTCCGGTTGATTCTCAAACGCATGCGGCTCGATATCGTTTTTATTGATGTTTCTGGAAATGGCGGATGGTTCACATTGCTTGCTGATAGCGGCATTCTAGCAAAAAAAGCCTGGATTAAGAACTTTCGTCAAAATCCGGCAACCCTCTATGGCTCCCACGTCTTTTCGGCTAGAATAAGTTTGGATTATCATCTTTGCTATCTTTGCGCGCGTTTTGCCCGCAGCTCATCAGAAGCCCAACACGAGATTTTCAGGCCGGACGTCATGATTTCTCCATCCGAATCCAAAAAACTGAAGGTGCAGGCCGGACAGCTGCAAGTCCGCCGGATGCGCAACCAGGATGTGCCTGAAGTGATGGAAATCGAGGCCGTTTCTTTCGGACGCCACCACTGGTCCGAGGATTCCTTCTATAACGAGATGAACAATCAGGTGGGCCGATACTACTCGCTGATTGACAACGAATCATCCAGGCTCCTGGCATATTGCGGTTTCTGGCTGATTGGAGACGAGGCGCACATCACCACCATTGCGGTCAGACCGGAGTACCGGGGCAACTCCCTCGGTGAGCTGATGCTGGTTCAATGCCTGGAGCGTTGCCTGTCCCAGACCATTCGCTGGGCCACGCTGGAAGTGCGGGCTTCAAACTACAGCGCGCAAAACCTGTATTATAAATACGGCTTCTCCTCGGTGGGACTGCGGCCCAAATATTACCAGGACAACCAGGAAGACGCCTTGATCATGACCACTTCGGATATTCTGTCCGAAGAATACCGAACCCTGTACAAAAAGCTGAAGAACCGGCTGGGAGAGAGGCTGAATGGTTTCCCGGCGGGTTTGGGGCAGTAAACCAGGAACCCCTTTGATCAGGTTAGATCAGGAATAAACGATGAGCCGAGAAAGCGTGATCTCGTTAAGCGGGATTGATAAGCAAGGCTGGCCGGATGGCCACGATCACAAAGAAAACCTGGATGACCTCCTGGACAGTGCTCCGGGTAGGCCCTTGTTCCATCGGGCATCCTATCCACCCCGGTTGAGTCTGAATGGGCTGCTTATCAGCCTGCTTAGTACGATTCTCATTATATTTCTGGGCTACATCCTGGTGACAGTGCCCAGCCTGCTGGAACTTCCCCATCTGATCCAGACCGGTGGCATCCCACCTAATCCGGCGATGATCCGGTACAGCTTCCAGATTCCGGTGGCCCTGATGATCGGCGCCTTCCTCGGTCCCTTCATGGGAACGACGGCGGTGCTGCTTTTTCTGGTGATTGGGTTGTTCTGCTACCCGGTATTCGCCAACGGTGGCGGTGTCCAGTACCTGACAGAGCCGGGGTTCGGTTATCTGCTGGGGACCCTGTTTGCCGCGTTCTTGCTGGGCCGAGATTTTCACAAGGTTTTTCAGAAAAGCAACAAGCCCAGCCGCTCACTCAATCTGATGGCGATGACCGTGGTCACCGTTCTGCTGGTCCATCTGGTGGGTGTTCTATATCTGGGCGGGCTGGCCGTTGCCGGAAAAGTCCCGTTTCCGGAACTGTTGGGCTGGATCCTCCGGCTGACCGTGGAAACGGCGCCCTACGATCTGTTGGCCACCTTTGTATTTCTCTGCCTGGTGCGCCAGTTGAGGCTGGGACTCTGGCTGGTACTCTACTGAGCTTTAAAAAACCCTTCAATCACGTTAAGATTATTGAAATTAAGACAGGTTTTCCGCATGCCAAAAACAGTCGATCTTGCCAAAAAGATCCTTATCAACAACAAGGTCAAGCGTTTCATCGATCTGAACGCGGATCTCGGCCAGAGCCGGGATCAGGCTTTTTACGCCAAAACGGACTACGAACTGCTCAATCATGTCACTTCCGTGAATATTCCCTGCGCGGTGCATGACGGCGACCCCAAGGAGCTGCTGGCCGCGATACGGCAAGCCAAGCGCTTTAACTGCGTGATTGGGGCGCACATCGGTTACCCGGATCCGGCCCGGTTTGGCTATGAAGCGATGCAGCTTTCCGAAGAAGATTTGGCC
>DATNPJ010000021.1:0-114640 GCA_036703295.1 Coleofasciculaceae cyanobacterium
TTTAAATATCCTGCATCTCTGGAAGTATCTTCTGCTAATTACGAATTCGGTCCAAAAAGGGGGATTTACGCCCGCATTCGCCCTGATAATAACCTGGATATTGTCTGTCAGGACATTCACCACCAGTGGCTTCAGAAACACTTGGAGTCCCTCAGTACTGTTCTGAGATTCTTAATCGACCATGGCCTCTCAGGTGGAATCTTTGCAAAGGCGGAGTCCGTACCCTCCAAACCAATCAAGAATCCTCGCGAACTGAAAACCGTAATCAAAAATCTGGACAGCCCCCCGCCCTCCGGCAAGCATTCTCGAGTATCGCAAGCAGTAGGCATTCTCAAAACATGTGCGGCTTTGGCATTTTTTGGTAGTAAGCTGTAATATTCTCCAGAGACTTTTAAGTTAGCAATCCTGCGGCTTTCTTAGCGAGACCCAAACCGCCTCCCCACTAATCCACGCCCGATTCGACAATTTCGTAACCCAGCGAGGCCAGCTTTTGTTTGCAGGCTTCCACCCAGGCTTCGTAGCCGCAGCCTTTGATTAGAATCGACATGGGGCTAGCCGGGTAGGTGCGGCAGAACTGGGGGCGGTCTTCGTAAATCTGGCAACGCCGCTGCTCATCTAAAAAACGGCAATGGTAGAAGACCACTTCTTCCGCCTTCACCTCCGAGCGGGTTTTTTGGTTGCGCACGATGGCCATGACCCGGTCGATATGCTCCGGCCCCTCGGGATAGAACGCTTTCGCCGCCTCGGTGGAAGGGTGCGGAATAAACACGCTGAGGAAATCCCGGCAGGTTTCATCGCCTTGCGCGGCCATGCGGAATAATTGCTCAAACGGTACGCTGGGCACCGCCACGGAACAGCAAGCCGCCTTCAGATTACAGCCCTGGGGCTTGGGCACCCCCAAAATTGCTTCCCAGCCCGGTTCACTCATGCCAAACCGCTCCGACTCACTGCTGACAGCTTAACCGATGCTCATGGCGAATGCATGCACCAAAAAGCCGAATCGACATCTGGCGGCTATGATGTCAGGACACCGCCATTTCGCGGCGAGTGGGGACGGTTTCGCGGCTGAAGTCGTGGTAGTTGCTCAGTTGGACGAATTGCGCGAGCAATTCCGGATGGAAACTCTTGTCGCCCTCGGAGAGCATGATCTGGAGCGCCTTGTAGCTGGGAATGGACTCTTTGTAAGGGCGCTTGGAGGTCAGTGCGTCGTAGACATCCGCGATTTTGACCACATGCGAGTACGGGTGGATTTCATCCTTTTTCAAGCCTTGCGGATAGCCGCCGCCACTGTACATTTCCTGGTGCTCCAGGGCGGGGCGGGCAATATGCTCGGGTAGCTTCAGCTCTTCAACGATGATTTTGTAACCCATGCCCGGATGCAGTTGCATCACCTGAAACTCTTTCTCCGTCAGGCGGCTGGGCTTGAACATGATATTCCGCGGTATCATCAGCTTGCCCAAATCATGCAGGATGGCGGACAGCGCAATCTCGCGGATTTCCTTCTTGCTGAACCCGGCCTTGACGGCCAGCGCCACGCTAAGCGCGGTAACATCCAGAATATGGGAGTAGGTAAACTCGTCCCGCACCCGCACCTGACTTAAATATTGAATCTGATCCACGCGGGAGGTGACTTCCGAAATCATGCGATCCCGCGCCACTTCGCACAGGGCGATATCCGGGGTGGCGCCTTTTTTAAGGCGATCCCAGAAGTGGGTAACGGAACTCACAAAAGATGTGGCCAGCTCACCCGTCAACAAAGGCTGCTGCGCCTCCTCTTGAATGACCGCCTGCATCTCATCGTCGGTTAATCCTGCCGGGAAACGATACAGCACCCCCTCGTGCTCCACGTAATCCGTCCGGGGCAGGTCAAAATCATTCCGGTAAAGGCTCATTTGGCGCAGACCGGTCTTTTCCAAATCACTTAGGATGGTTCCCGCCGCATACATCCGGTCCCCACTGATAGTATAAACGTCATACTCCAGCTTATCGGGGGTTGCCAGCTCGTCATATGAAACTTTTACGAACAAAACGTCGGATTCCTTCCTGTTTTTTCCGGGAGGCCGCTTTGCATGAAGCTTGCCTGCCAGTCACCTTCGAAGAGGCTTTGTCTCTCCATTGCAAGCTTCGGCAGTTCTGGGGAAAAGTTTAACAATCTGTTAACTTTTGTATCAGGACGTCAACGATTCCTAAAAACAGGCAACGACAACCGCCTCAATCGCTCGAATCGGTGGCAAGCCAACGGATTACAGATCCCTTGAAAATAGGGATAACGTGGGCTGGTTCAAAATATTGGGAGGAAAGGGCTTCTCAGAAACCGTTTTTCGACTTGAGCTTGCCACTGCTCCGGCGGACGGAAAGGACATCGTTCACTTGGTTAATGGCATCTTTCACCCGGTCCAGGTGTTTCAGGCTTTCCACTTCCAGGGTAATTTCCACGCTGGCCGTCTGGTCGGGAAGCATTTTCACTTTTGTGTTGGAAATATTGGTGTTGGAATCGGCAATCTTGGTCAAGATGTCCTTCAGCACGCCCACCCGGTCCAGGGTGTGGATTTCCAGTTTGACCGAGTGCCGGGTCTGGTTCTCGCCTTCCCAGCTAACGTACATGCGCCGGTTGGGATTGGCTTGCTGCAGGTTCACGCAATCATCCCGATGAATCATGACCCCTCGGGAACGCGTCACCACACCGATAATGCCTTCTCCGGGCAGAGGATTGCAGCATTTGGCGTTCTGATACATCATCCCTTCCAGCCCCTGAATTTCCTTGCCGGTGGCGGCGGGACGCTCCTTGCGCCGGGCCATGCTGTGCAGCAGGGGATCATGGACGGTCGGTTCCGGCTCTTGCTTCAGCCGGTTGGTAATGCGGGAAAGGTTGATCTCCCCATAACCAAGGGCCAGCAATAAGTCCTCCAACGAAGGATAATTCAACTCTTCAGCAATCTTCAGCAGCTTGCCGCTCTTGATAATTTCATCCGCCACCGCGCGGGTCAGCTCGGCTTCCAGCAGTTTCCGGCCCTGCTCCTCGTGTTCTTCGCGATAATGCTTCTTAAACCACTGCCGAATCCGGGACTTGGCCGTCTGGGTCGCCACAAAGGCAATCCAGTCCGAGCGGGGCGTGCTGCGCTTATTGGTGAGGATGTCGATGATGTCGCCGTTACGCAGTTGATGGCTCAGCGGCACAATGCGCCCGTTGACTTTCGCTCCTACGCAGGTATTACCGACTTCCGTGTGAATCCGGTAGGCGAAATCCACCGGGGTAGAACCACGCGGAAGCACAACCACCCGACCCTTGGGCGTAAACACGAAGACTTCATCCCGGAAGAGGTCGAGCTTTACCGAATCCACGTATTCCTTGGCATCGCCGGTGTCCTCTTTCATCTCTACCATCTGGCGCAGCCAGGACATCTTCTGGGTCATCTGCTCTTCTTGTGTTGATTGCGCCAGTTCGGAGCCGCCGGCTTCCTTGTACTTCCAGTGGGCCGCAATCCCGTATTCGGCAATGCGGTGCATGTCCCAGGTGCGAATCTGCACTTCCAGCGGACGACCTTTGGGACCGATGACCGTGGTATGCAAGGACTGGTACAGGTTGCTCTTGGGCATGGCGATATAGTCCTTGAACCGCCCCGGAATGGGCGTGAAAGCGTTGTGAATGATGCCCAACACCTCGTAGCATTCCCGCTCGCAGTTCACGATGACGCGCACCGCACTGATATCAAAGACCTCGTGGACCTTTTTTTCCTGGGTCTTCATTTTTTTATAGATGCTGTAGTAGTTTTTGACCCGGCCATAAATCTTGGCCTGGATGCTGATGGCCGCCAGCTGATCCTGAATCTTCCCGACCACCGTCTGGATGGTGTCTTCGCGCTCGGTTTGGGTATGCGAAATCTCAGCCTCGATCTCCTGGTATTTTTCCGAATCGAGGTATTTCAGCGACAAATCTTCCAACTCCGCCCGGATTTTCCCCATCCCCATCCGATTGGCAAGCGGAGCGAAGATCTCAATGGTCTCAGCCGCGATTCTCTGTTGCTTTTCCGGCTTCATGTAGCATAAAGTCTGCATGTTGTGCAGGCGATCCGCCAGCTTCAGCATGATTACCCGTACGTCATCTGCCATGGCCAGAAACATTTTCCGGAAATTCTCGGCATGAGCGTCTTCTTTCGAGGCAAACTCGAACTTGCCCAGCTTGGTGACGCCTTCCACCAGTTTCAGCACTTCTTCGCCGAAGTGTCCCTGGACTTCCTGGGGGGTGGCCGGGGTGTCCTCAATGGTGTCATGCAGCAGGGCAGCCATCACGGTGGGGGTATCCACCGGAATCCGGGCCAGGATAATCGCCACACTGACCGGATGCACGATGTAATTCTCGTCGTTCTTGCGTTTCTGGCCCTCGTGCATGCGCCGGGCGTACTCAAACGCGCCCGTCACGTTGCGGATATCCGCTTCCGGGCGCTCCTGTTCACGCAAAATTTTCAGCAATTGCTGAAAAAGCTCGTCTTCTTTAAGCACAGATTGTTCAAGTTGCTGCACGGCCGGGAATCCATCCTGATTCTGTCTATTATAATAGCCCCTTCGTGTACAAAGCACCACGACTGTCAGGATCCGATCATCCGGTTGAGATTTCCGGCATTCCGGAAGAAACATTTCGGATATAATCGAGAAATGGAGGACGCTTTTCTTTCTCTCATCGAAATCCTGGTGCTGCTGGTCCTGATTGTGGCCTGCTGCGCCCTGTTTACCAACGCCATCGAGTGGACCGGCCACCGGTTTAATCTATCTGAAGGCGCGGTGGGTAGTGTGCTGGCCGCTGTCGGCACCGCATTACCGGAAACCCTGGTCCCCATCATCGCCATTCTGTCAGGGTATTTGGGCGTTTCCCATCTTTCCAAGGAGGCGGGAACCGATATTGGGATCGGCGCCATCCTGGGTGCGCCCTTTTTACTGGGAACCCTGGCCATGTTTGTCACCGCCACGGCGCTGTACTACTTTTCTGCCTTGCGTAAACGCGAGCCAAAGCTGAAAATCAGCCTTCATCTGTTCCGCCGAGACTTCCATTACTTCTTTCCGGCTTATATTTGCGTCTTCCTGGCCGCTTTCATTGATAACCAGGTGGTCAAAACCGCCCTGGCCATCGGGCTGCTGGTTTTTTACGGCATCTACGTCTACCGGACCCTCAAAAAAGAGCATGTGCCGGATGAAGAATTCCACTTGCCCGCGCTGATGTTTGCGCCCCGCACTAAAGAACCCTCGACCTCCATCATTCTGCTGCAAGTTGCGGCCAGCCTGTTGATTTTGCTGGTGCTGGTGCACTTCTTCGTGGATGAGATTAATGACATTGCCCTGTCGATGGGGATTGCGCCGATGATTCTGTCCATCATCATCACCCCCATCGCCACCGAGCTGCCGGAAAAATTCAACAGCGTGGTGTGGATTAAAGGCAAAAAGGATAACCTCGCGCTAGGCAATATCACCGGCGCCATGGTCTTTCAGAGCTGCATTCCCACGTCGGTTGGCCTGCTGTTTACCCCCTGGGTGCTGAATGCGCAGGCCAACTTCAGCGTGATCCTGTGCCTGGCCTCCACGCTGCTCATCTATATGGCAGCCTGGAAATGGCCCCGCCACCTGCCACAGGGCCTACTCATCGCCGGAGGCGTTTTCTATTTGGCATTTATCGGCTACGCCCTCTTCGGCCTTCTCCGCTAGTTTGCTTTTTTCGGTTCAGCTTGTGCCGTAATCTCTTGGTAGCGCTGGTTTAAGTCGTGAATCATCCACTGAAAGGGGGAGCGCTTGCCTTCTTCGGGGTGAATCAGGTCCGGCTTAACCAGGATACTTTGGCGGATGCTGTATTCCCCGATGTGGGTGTGGTCGATGTTCACGAAAACACGGACTTTGCGGACAGTACTGGCCTTCACCAGCCCAGTCAGGTTGTCATCATACGGTTTGGTGCTGGGCTTTAAAAACAGCATGCTGCTCAGTGGAATGGCGCCGTCGTTGAAGCGGTAGAGGTGCGTGTTACGGCCCTGGGGATCTTCCGGGGTGTAGGTGGGCGTGTTGGCCAGTTGGTTGTTCATGTAGGTGAACACCGAATGCACGGTCGCCCCGTAGACTGGCAGCACCGTCGCAACCAGCTCCTTGGGCAGTTTCACGGAATTATCCAGCACGTACCGCGGCAGTCGCATGGGGTTCAGCGGCTGGTTGCTGTTGGTGTACCCGTTCTCCAGATAGCTGGCGTAAATAATGGTCTTCGAGCGAATCTCATCCGCCTTCGGATATTCCTTGTAAGGAGCAATCACCGTCGTGACCTGATCTCCGGCCACTTCAACCGTGGAGGGATGAAATTGTGGCTTGGAGCTATCGAAATTATCCCATTTCAGCCCCTCGGTCAGGTTGCTTTTGCCGAACATGTAGCCCCGGTAGATGGAGCGATCCCAGAAACGACGGATCGGCGAGCGGTTCGGTGGGCTCAGGTACTCGCTGAACCATTCCGGATCAAACATCGGTGAACCATGAAACGGCACCGCAATGGCAATCTGGGTGTCCACGCGATCCAGGATGTCGGATTCCTTCATCACATCTCGGGCAATCACACCGCCCAGGCTGTAAGTCACCAGCATCAACGGCTGATCCTTGGGCAACCGGCCAAAACGGCGACGAAGCTCGTTCGCCAACCCATGGGCCTGGACACTCAGCTCTTCCTTGGAGTTGTAGAGAAAAGTGTACAGCTTGTAATGGCGCTGGAACTCTGAATCGCGTTCCGTGGCCTTATGAAAGCCCTTCCACCAGGAGTTTTGCTGGAATTCCTCGGCCCGCCCCGGCACCAGGACAACTGGGATACGCTTGCCCAAGGGAGTCCGATCAAAGGTATAAAGCTGGTTGAGACTGTGCCAGTTGCGCGCACGCGGCAGCCGCATCCCATCCAGATCCTGCGTCACCAAGTCCGGCGGATTTTTTTCCGCATGCAAGGCAATGGCCGCATCTTGCGCCCTAACTGGTGCCACCATCCCAAGCAGGATGATTCCCAGCACACCAACGGCCACCCGCTGCCGAGCCGTCTGCCGGCAAAGCGTGCGCGAAGAATTTGAAATAGTTCCGGAGATACGGGCAAAAAGGCGATCAGGAGTCATTGAAAGTCCAAGGAATAATGCTGCAAATCTTATATTAACAGGAAATGAGCCTCGTCCGAAAAGCTTTATAAGTGTTTGATGTCCCCGCACCATCTTACTTATTGCAATAAGCGCCTTCCAAAATAGATCAGGTTTAATATTGACAAATATTCAAATTAGAATTATTCTAATTAAAGAATCAATCAAATACTGACCCGGAAAGAAACGCCATGACTTCGGAAGCAATCAAAAGAATCCTGATTGAGAAAGGGCTGAAAGTCACGCCCCAACGGATGGTCATCGCGGATTACCTGATACATGAGAAAACCCACCCCACCGCAGACGATGTTTTCGAGGCCGTGAAGAGCCGCCTGCCTGCATGTTCGCGGGCCACGATCTATAACACCCTGAACACTCTGGTGGATGCCGGCGTGGTCAGCGCCATTGCGACCGAGCCCGGCAAAACCCGTTACGACGCGAACATGCACCCACATCATCACTTTATCGACACCCAGACCGGCGTGATCCACGACATCCCCTGGGAGCAAGTCAGCCAGCTCTGCGAGAGCCTGGGCAGCGCCTTCAAGATTCACGATTACCAAATCACCTTTTTCGGCGAGTACCAATCCAAAAGCTAGCCTGACAAACGGCGAAACAGCCATCAAACATCACCCCAAGCGCGACGGGCAAATTGGCCGAGTAGCTGAACGTGCTCGCTCGCCAGGATTTTTTACGCAAGAAAGAAAGGAAACACTCATGAGCAACCACGAAACGACCGCCACCCAAACCTACCACAACCTGGAATCCGCCTTTGCGGGGGAAGCCATGGCCAACCGCAAGTACCTGTACTTTGCCAAGATGGCCCGCGAGCTGGGCAACGAGGAAATCGCCCGGCTGTTTGAGAACATTGCCAACCAGGAAACCGGCCATGCTTTTGCCCACCTGCAACTGCTATACCCCAAAGCGGACATGACCGTGGAAAAACTGCTGGAGCTGGCCCGTGACGGCGAACTGTACGAAACCAACCAGATGTACCCCGAGTTTGAGCGCACGGCGATGGCGGAAGGCGATGCCGCTGCCGTGGCCGAGTTCCGGGAGCAGGCCGCCGAATCCCGCGAGCATGCGAATATCTTCCAGAAAGCCGCGCAACGCTTCAAAGCGCTCGGCAAGGTGGAAGCCCTCCATGCCGCCGAGTATGATGAGGCCCTGCAAAAACTCCGGGCGGAAACCGAATTGCGCCCCGCCTCCTAGTCTCTATTCCCACGGCAACCACGAGCAAGCCCCGCCTTTGCGGGGCTTTTGTTTTGCATGACTGGTGCAAAGTTTCTGCGAAAGTTCAGCCAATACCTAGTTCCACACAGACAATATAGAGGCGCATCAAAACACTGGCTGATTTAGCCCAATAAGCCCATTTGGGTTGTGGTGCCTACACATTCACCTTGCAGATCAAACACCAGCAATCGCTTAGAGCGGCTATCCAGAATTTCAGCCATACTCTCTAAATCATCATTACTCCGCTCCGGGTCGTTTTTACAAGAAGCGTATAAATCCAAACAACTATCATCTGATGTGACTACCACTTTATTCGGCAGTTGTTTGCCTTTCGCCGGCTCAAGCGCTTCAAACTCCCGCACGTCTGCCCCATTCACAACAGCAAATTTTCCCTCTTGTGCATCGAAAGGATCTCTGTCGTTGTAGCCTTCCGTATTACGAAGAGCCGACCCCGGAGTGATCTCGTATATTGTGCCAGATTGGCTTGTTCGTATCCTTTCAATTTCATCTTTGAGCGTTTGAGACGCCCGTCCCGAAGCTGTATAAATCTCTACCGATAGCGGTTCATCCAGGTCATTTCGCATTGTCGTCACAAAAACATCCTGTTCACCAATGTGATGCAAACCATCCGAGCTTCGTGAACCCAGATTGTTTAGGAAGTCTCGGTCTGTTCCATGTTTAGCCCCGAAAGGGGTAACCCGATACTGCAATGTTTGACCGAACCTTAAAGATGACATTCAAGAAGCCTTTCTGACTGTTTATGGTTTGCAATAAGCATTACAAAATCGCTCAAGACAACATCATGCTGAATTGGGCAGGTGGGGCATTACAAAAGTTTGCATTAGGACCTCTATCAGGAGCGAAATGGTCCGCTGAGGGATGAACCCACTCTGCGTGTTATCCACCCAGGACCATACCCGAGTTTGAATCCTGGACCACCATAACAGGTTGTGTACTCGTTGAGCGCCGACTTAGGGTGGCGGTTTGGTTTCTGATAGAATAACGGGGTCAGCTACTACAAGCCACTGAGGAAGCAGTCATGTCCACCACTTTGCCCGAAGCCAAGCATACTCCCGCCCATCACCCCGGCGTTCAGGATTCCATCCTGGATACCATCGGCCATACCCCCATCGTGCGCCTCAAGCGCCTCTTTGCGGAGTTCCCCGAAGTATCCGTGCTGGCCAAGGTGGAGTTCATGAATCCCAACGGCTCCATGAAGGACCGTATCGCGCTGAACATGATTGAAACCGCCGAGCGGGAAGGGCGCATCAAGCCGGGCGACACCCTGGTGGAACCCACCAGCGGCAACACCGGGCTGGGACTGGCCATGGTCGCTGCCGCCAAGGGCTACAAGCTGATTATCACCATGCCGATGAAGATGAGCGAAGAAAAGCGCCGTCTGCTGCGGGCCTTCGGCGCGGAGTTGATTTTGACCCCCACCGAGCTGGCCTTTGACCACCCGGATGGCTACATTGAACTGGCCAAGCGGATTGCCCGCGAGCGCCCCAACACCCACATGCTGAACCAATACGACAACCCCAACAACCCGGCGGCCCACTACGCCACCACCGGTCCGGAAATCTGGGAGCAGACCGGCGGCAAGCTGGATTATCTGGTACTGGGCATGGGCACCGGTGGTACCATCACCGGCACCGGCAAGTTTTTGAAAGAGCAAAAAGCCGACATCAAGGTCATCGGCACCGATCCCATCGGCTCCATCTATTCCGGCGGCGAGCCGGGCACCTACTTTGTGGAAGGCATCGGCTACGACTTCTGGCCGAAAGTCTTCGATCGTTCGGTGGTGGATGACATGGTGCGGGTGAACGATAAAGAATCCTTCACCGAAGCCCGCCGCCTGGCCAAAGAAGAGGGCATCCTGGCGGGTGGCTCCACCGGCACCGTGATTGCAGGTTTGCGCAAGTATCTGGCCGCGCATTACGCGGAAATGAAAGGCAAGACCGTGGTGATGCTGGTGCATGACAGCGGCCGCAGCTACATCTCCAAAATCTACAACGACGACTGGATGACTGAGCACGGGCTGCTTTAACCCGGTATCCCCTCTTTAGAGTTTGCACACCAGAACAATATCTACTGAGTTTCCTGATTTGCATATTTCTTGAGTGTCAAGATTGTTTTCTTGAGCGTATTGTAACAATGACTCTTTGACCCGCTTGCCAAAAACATTATTCAATGTGTCTTTTAACTTTGTAGTATCAGTAAATAGCTCGCTGATGTATATCTTTCTCCCGAAAGCCGATAACATCAGACAATCTACAGGCACATTGATATCTTCACCTGCATATTTGGTAGGGTTAATAACAGGAAGCTTATGGTTTTTATGAGTTAGATTTCCTGTAAAAAGCACAACTATGTGAAATATTCCTTCCTGTCGCAATTCTTCAATATTTGAGCAAATATAAGAAAGTGAGCCATGAATGGGCTCTATTTTTTTAGCATTGCTGAGGTTATTCAAATTGACACGAAGGTGATCCATTTTATTGCGGAGGTCGCTTATTACAGCAGAGTAGGTGGCTAAGTAAGTATCAATGAATTCCAGTTCTTTTTTTTCGTCTATCACAACACCAAGATGTAAGTCATCTTCTTCAGGGTGTTTTTTCATGGGTGTATATATTTCTTTTAAGAGTTGGTTGATAAGATGAGTCTGATCGATCATTGTCCAGATGTTTGTGAAGATATAAACTCGCTCTTCCCTATTTATGTCGCTTATCTTGGAGTGAGAGAATTGAGATAGCAAATACACAATTTGGTTATAGCTGCCAATAATGGCATCTAGGGAAAAGCTGACTGCTTCAAGAGCAATCCTCTGTTTTAAATCTAGTGATAAAGGAATAGCTCTTAAAAATTCTGTTTCAGGCATAGACGTACAGTTTTATCCTAATTTAATATTTACTTTAAGCGCTAATAACATAAAAATCTACAACGGCTGGATGATCGAACACGGGCTGCTGTAGCAGATCCGCCCCTCCCCCTCGAAGCGTTGTAAGACGGCATCGCTTGCAGTAAGCTGATGGCATGAATCCGCTATTTGAGAGGAGCATGTCCATGCAGTTCAATACCCTGGCCATCCATAGCCACCAACATCCCGACCCGGTGACCGGCGCGGTGATTACTCCGATTTACCAGACCTCCACCTTTGCCCAGGAAGACGCAGGCGTGCATAAGGGCTGGGATTATTCCCGCTGCGGCAACCCCACCGTGGATACCCTGGCCGGGGTGCTGGCCGACTTGGAAGGCGGAAAACATGGCTACTGTTTCGCCAGCGGAGTCGGCGCGCTGGTGACATTGTGCAACGCCCTCTTCAAACCGGGCGACCACCTGCTGATTGCCGATGACGTTTACGGCGGCACCTTCCGCTACACCACGAAAGTGCTGGCCAAGTACGGCGTGGAAATCGATTTCATCGACATGACCAGTCTGGCGAACGTGGAGCGCGCCATCAAGCCGAACACGAAGCTTATCTACATGGAAACGCCCAGCAACCCGCTGCTGAAGCTGGTGGACATCGCGGCCATCGTGAGCATTGCCAAAAAACACGGCATTCCCACCTGCGTGGACAACACTTTCGCCAGCCCCTGCCTGCAAAAACCCATCGCGCTGGGTGTGGATATCGTTCTGCACAGCACCACCAAGTATATTGGCGGCCACAGTGACGTGGTGGGCGGTGCGCTGATTCTGAAAGACGACACTTACAACGAGGTCGTCCGGTTCCACCGCAACACCATTGGCGCCAACCCGGATCCGTTCAATTCCTGGCTGACCCTGCGCGGGGTCAAAACCCTGGGCGTTCGTATGGAAGCCCACTGCAAGAACGCATTAGCGCTGGCCCAGTTTTTGGAAAGCCACGACATGGTGGAAAACGTCTTTTATCCCGGCCTGCCTTCTCATCCGCAACATGCCTTGTGCCAAAAGCAGATGCGCGCGGGCGGCGGCATGATTTCCATTCGGGTGCGCGGCGGCGAAGCCGAAGCCCGCAAGTTCATGCAGAGCCTGAAGCTCTTCTCGCTGGCCGAAAGCCTGGGCGGGGTGGAATCGCTGGTTTCGCTCCCTTATCTCATGACCCATCTGTCGGTGGATCCTGAAACCAAGGCCAGGCTGGGCATTACCGATAACCTGGTCCGTCTGTCGGTGGGCATTGAAGATGTGGAAGACCTGAAAGCGGATCTCGCCCAGGCCCTGGCCACCGTCGCCCAGACCGCGAAGGCCGCGGCCGTTTAGGCCGTTATAAGCACAAATGCATTCTGTCGGAATGTTGCGATTGGGGATTCTCGGATACCCCATCAAGCATACGCTGTCTCCGCGCCTGCATGCGGAAATCATGCGCATCATGAACGTGAACGGCCAGTACAAAGCTTATGAGATCGCACCGGAGCAGTTGCCGGAATCCTTGGAAGACTTGGGCCAGCGCGGCATCCGGGGGTTGAACGTAACCATCCCGCACAAAATCGCCGTGATGTCCCTGATGGACAAGCTCCACCCGGAAGCCGAACTGGCCGGTGCGGTGAATACCGTGGTAATGGAGAATTTTGGGGCGCACAAAACCGGGTATAACACCGACATCACCGGGTTTATCCGCAGCCTGCCCCCTGGTGTGACTGACCGGCTACCGGAAAGCAGCATCCTGGTGCTGGGATCAGGAGGCTCCGCGCGAGCGGTCCTAACTGCGTTAATCGGGATGGGCACGGCGGATGTCACATTCGCGGTGCGCAGCCCCAATAAAGCAGTCTCGCTCACCGGCAACGCGGAACTGATCAAGCAATACTACAGCTCGAAAACCCAGATCAACGTGGTGTCCCTTTTCTCGCTACCCAGCCTGGAGAGCTTTCAGGGCGTGGTCAACACCACCCCGGTGGGCATGTGGCCGGAGGAAAACGCAACGCTCGTTAGCCGCATTCAACTGGAAAATTTGCCTGCGGGCGCGTTTGTCTACGATTTAATCTATCGCCCGCTGCAAACCCGCCTGCTGCAAGATGCCGCCGAGCTGGGATACCTCGCCATCAACGGCCTGGATATGCTGATCCATCAAGGCGTCGCCTCGTTCGAACTCTGGCAAGACACCCCGGTCCCCACGGACCTAATCGACCCCCTACGCCAGCATCTAACCCAGGCCCTCGCCGCAGAAACCCACTAAAGGCTATGCCTATTGGTAGATTTATACGTATCGGTCCACTTTACCAGCAGCAGTTAACCCGGCTGCGGTAGCCAGATTTGCTAACTTTGCAGCCTCTTCGGTAGAGATCGGCTTATTGGAGGAACAAGCCTGCCCTACTGCTTGGGTATAGATGGTTTGCATCGTTTGCAGAGCTTGCGTTGTTGGATTAATTTGCCTGTAAAAGAACATATTTTCAATCCCATCCTTTTGCACTTACTGATTGAATTTTGTAATTTATTAATAATAAAAACTGATCTAATACATGAAAAACATGGACTAAACGAGCTGTCAAGAATTTTTTGACTAGCCGTTTAAATTACCTCTGATGCACCAAACCCGTTAGAATAAAAGGAAATCTCCCCATTTTGATAGAGAGGAAGTACAAGAGACTATGGGATCCCCGAAAACCCGCTTCAGCATTTCGACTGAGCAACCGGCTAAACTGGCCGTCGATGGTCTGATCATCCCGGTGTTCAAGAAAACCGAACCGCAAGACAGCGGAAAAAACCAGGGCAAGAGCGCTCAAAAAGATCCGGTGGCTTCCATTCTGTGGCCCCTCCAACAGGATAAGGCTCTGATGGCTGAAATCAAGGCCGTGGCCGCCGATGAAAAATTCGACGGCAGCCGGGGCAAGATGCTGAGCATCCGTCCTTCCACCGCCAACAAGCTGAAAGCCCGTCGCCTGATCATTCTGGGGCTGGGCGAACACAACAACGGGGTCCGGGCCTTCCAGCCCCGCCACTGGGAAAGCAACCTGCAAAAAGCCATGGGTAGCCTGCTGGGCTTGAAAGATATGAAATCAGTCGCCATCCTGCTGCCGACTCCGGATGACATCACGCCGGAAATCGGGGTGTCGCTTGCGGTGGACGCGGTTTTCCAGGCTACCTACAAGTCCGCCGAAGCCAAAGACTCGGCCAGTGATCTGCAAAAAGCGATTTTGATTACCGCCTTTGCCAATAAAGCACAGCTGGAAGCCGCCCTGCAACCGGCTGAATCCCTGGCCAAGGCCCGCAGCTTCGTGAAAGACCTGGTAAACAAGCCCGCCAACCTGAAATCCACCGATACGTTGACAGAGGCGGCCAAGGCCATCGGTAAGACCGGCATCAAAGTCAGCGTGCAAAGCAACACGGGCTGGATTTCAAAAAATATGCCCTGCTTTTATGCAGTGGCTCGCGGCGCGCTGGCCACCGATCCGCCGAAGTTCATCACATTGCAATACACGCCCAAAAGCGGCAAGGCTAAAAAGCGCATTGCGGTGGTGGGTAAGAGTGTTATTTTTGATACCGGCGGCTACCAAGTCAAGCCGGGCGATTCCATGGTGACCATGAAGGGCGATATGACCGGCGGCGCGGTGGCCTTGGCCACCATGCAGGCCCTGGCCGAGTTGCAACCCAAAAACGTGGAAGTCACCGCTTACCTTGCCGCCACGCCCAACAAAATCGACAGCGACGCCATGATCCCGGATTCCATCGTGGACACCACCTGCGGCAAGAAGGTGGAAATCCGGCACACCGACGCGGAAGGCCGCTTAACCCTGATTGACGCGGTTGCCAAAGCCGTGGAAAGCAAACCGGATGAGATGATTACCATCGCAACCCTGACCGGTTCCGCATCCCAGGCCGTCGGCTGCTATATCGCACTGATGGGCAACAACGAGGACCTGCGCGAACGGGTGGCCAAGGCCGGGCGCTCACTGGCAGAGCCAATCCAGACCCTGGACGTGACCGAAGAGGATTACGACAACATCAAGAGTAAACTGGACGGCGCAGATATCATCAACACCTCGCAGAAAAGGCAACGGGGCGCTCAATCCGCCGCTGCCTTCGTGATGAGCGGTGCGCCGGAGAGCCTGCCCATGGCACACATGGATATCGCCGGGGCCGATATGACCCCCGACGAGAAGGCCACCGGGATTGCGGTGAAAACCGTGCTGCAATACATCCTGAACGAGGACAGCGCCCTGGGCAACGGACGCGGCCCGGCAGTAAAACCGGCTGGCGGCAGCGCCCGCGCACCTCAATCCAAAGCCGCCGCACCGACCAAAACCACTGGAAGCAAGCCAAAAGCAGCAACCCCAAAAACCACGGCCAAGGCCTCCGCCAAAACCATGGTGAAGAAATCGGCTACCAGCAAGGCCACCGTGAAAAAAGCGGCTCCCAAAGCGACCGGCAAGAAGACCGCGAGCCAGGCCAAACCCAAAAACCGCCGGAAGTAGCAGGTTTTCTTACAAATATCCCGACAAGACATCCCCGAAAAGCCCCAGGCTCTTTGGGGATGTTGGTTTTGAAGTGACCTACTAACGGCTCGAACGCCCCATGAATTTTTAAAAACCCAGTACCGCCCCATGAGGATTGCCGGCTTGCAGGCGGCTGAGAGAGAAACCCACGTCTCCTGCAGGCGATCGATGCGATCTCTGAAAGAGACGGTCTATGCTGAAAACACGCATCCCCAAACCAAGGAGCATTTGAATGGGAAGGTTTTTCAAGGCGACACTGGGAACCACGCTCTGCCTGGGTTTTCTGGCCGGGAACCTCCTGCTGGCCCAGGCCGATGTGCTGCATTTTCACAACGGCAAGGTCCTGCGGGGCAAAATCCACCGCGTGACGGGCGATATCATCGAATTCAAGCCGGGCCGTTTCAGCAAGCAGAATATTCAGCGCCTGACCCTCACCAACCGCCGGGATGTGGTGGAGTTGAACGATGATCGCAAGTATTTTGGGGAAATTCTCTATATGGATGCCCTGAAAGTCGAGATTATCACCTCCACCGGTATCTCCACATTGAATCGGTTACTGGTGAAAAACATCGTGGTGGGCTCGCCCATCCAGCAACCGATGACCGATTTCGCGGAAAGCCTCATGCAGCAAACCGCCACCCAGGCCAAGCCCATCCCCGCAGAACCGGGCTTTAACAACGTCAACTGGCCTTCGGGCAGCAAATCCACAGGAACAGGAGCCTCCTCGCAGGCTGCGGTCCACTTCCCGGTGGATATTGACGAAGCACAAGCCAATCCGTCAGCCTCCCGAATCAACCCGGCTGACAGCGAAGACCTGGACGCCATTCCCGACGATCGGACCCCTTAAGCCCAGCGTCCTATCGATGAGCCACTGCGTTGCGCGTGGGAGGATACAATTCCACCCAGGCTTTGAGCTTCCGCTCGGGATGCCGGGAATCCGGATACAGCACCAGGGTGTTTAAATCTCCGGATCGCAGATAGCCATCCACGTCTGTTCCGGACAGGTAGCCGCTGGGTGAAACGGACAGTTCTCTGCCATTCAGCCGAATCCTGACCGGATCGCGGTTGAATTGCGTCACCAGGCCGCGCTCGCCTTCCTGCACCCAGAGGGTGCCTTTCATCCGTTGTGCATCGAAGCGGGTCAACACCGGCAGATCCGGGCGGTCGGCGCCAACCGAGACGGGCCTGCTACCCAGGCTCACGCCTTTGTAATAATGCTGAATGATCTGCGGAAACCGATAGCCGTGCTTATGCATCCAGCTGGCGCCCAGCTGGCTCAGTCCCACGCCGTGCCCAAAACCGCCGCCTTGGGCCATCATGCCGGAAAGACTCCCATTTGCATCTTTCAGGGGCGTAAACACCACGTTGCCACTGGGCAGCATGCGCCCCCCCTTGGTGAACAACTTGCGGATCAGGAACTCCTTTTTCACTGTCCAGGTGCCTCGGCTGCCCACCACGTTCAGCACCATGGCCTTGCCGGAAATCCCCCGTTCCAATACATTGATGGCTTTCAACGTGCCAATCATATCGTGGGGCTTGAAAAGCGGAGAGACAAAATCCTTGGTGCTGGAGTCCTTGGAAACTTCCCGCAAGCCCTTGTTGATGGCCGCCTCCAACTCGGGGCGGGTCCATTGCTTTTTCCAGCGATAGTAGGGCGATTCCACATCGAAGCTTTGCACGTCAGGATTGGTCCAGAACTTGCGCGCACCGGTTTCCGTGCGTAAATCGGAACCATCCATCGGCACATCCGGGCCGCCTTGCAGGTAGGCAATCGGCGGGGCCGGGTATTGCTTGGTTTTCGGATCCGAGAATGCGTAGGAGTAGTTCTCGGCAAAGCCGCCATGCGATGAGCTGAACAAAGCCAGAATGGGCTCCCCGTCAAAGAGGCCCACCAGCCCCTCGGTGTCGGCAATGGCCCGGTTGCTGTCCGGGGTCTCGGTCTGGGCGCCCAGATAGACCTGGCAAAGCTGGGAATCGCAGATATCAAACGTCTTCCAGGGTTTTTCCCGTGGGCGAATGGCGTAGTTTCTGGCGGCAACCGCCTGGGCTCGGACCGCCTCCAGGCCGTATCGCATGGGGAGTTCGTTGGGCACCACGGCCTTCAGGTAATCTTCCAGTGAAACCACGTTGACCACCGTCAGTTTGGAAGGTGATGAAGCAGCCCGCATAATCTCGAAGTAGCCCCGAAAGGACGGGTTCTCCTGGCGACGGGTGATATTCAGGATTTTTACGCGGTCATTGGCGTTGCTGGGCTCCAACACCAGCGGACCGGGCACCCGCACCAGCGCGTTGACCACATCGGTCGGCGAAATTTTGGACAAGGTCAAATCGGCGGCACTGGGCAGCGGGACCTTGTTCGATGCGTTCGAGGCCGGTTTAGCGGGGGACTTGGCGGCTCCCAGTGTTTTTGCAGCCAGCAGGTTACTGCGCAGGAAAAAACCCAGCCGATCCACGGTCACGGTGACCACTTCGCCAGGCTTGCCGTTCAGCAGCAGCATGCCGGTGGCCTTGTCTTTCACCGTAAAAGGACCGGTCGCCGACACCTGCGCCGAGGGATATTCCCAGGTGTTCATAGCGTCATCACTGATGCCCACCCGGATAAGATCGGCATCCACGAAATGAGCATCCGCTTCCAGGGCGGCCAGCGCCAGGTTAATGGACTGGCTGACCAGCGCGGCGGCCATCAGCAGGACCGCCAGAACGCTCAGCCCGGTGCGCTGATTGAAATAACCCAATTGACCGTCTTTCTGCCTCATAAGATACCTCATCCCAGAGTATGATTTTACCTGATTTCATTGTAGATTCAACTAAGGATGAGTGACGCCGCAAAGGGAGGCGGGGTTCCAATCAATGAAATTAATTCCCAATCTGGCCGATGTCGATCGCAAGACCATCTTGCAGGCGGGGATTCCGGCGGAAACCCTGATGGAGAATGCCGGTACCCGCGTTGCGGAAGCAGTTTTTGCCGCTTGCAAGCCGAATAAAACCGGGGTGATTCTGTGCGGTCCCGGCAACAACGGCGGGGACGGCTTTGTCTGCGCCAGAAAGCTCCACCAGGAAGGCTACGCCAGCTTATCCGTCATTTACACGGGGGCCGCTTATAAAAACGAGGCCCTGTCCAACCTTGAGCAGTTGATGATGCTGCCCATCAAGATGATTAATGCCCGCGAACAGTTGGGCCTCGCGATGGAACAAGTCATCAAGGCGGACTTCATCGTGGATGCACTGTTCGGCAGCGGTCTGGCCCGCCCCATCACCGGGCTGGAAGCGAAATTAATCCAGGAAGTCAACGAACGCCGCCAGTACGCCCCATGCCCCTGGGTGCTGGCCGTGGATATTCCCTCCGGGATTGACGGCACGAGTGGCCAGAAACTGGGAATTGCGGTGGAGGCGGATACGACCGTCACGTTTGCCGCCGCCAAGCCGGGCCTGTATCTGTATCCCGGCAAAGCCCATTCAGGACAGGTCTCCATTGTGGATATCGGGATTCCGCCAGAGTTGATTGCCGAAGACGAGAGCCCCATCCGGCTGATCAGCCGGGAGACCGCCCGTCGATGGTTGCCGCCCCGAAAACCGGACAGCCACAAGTATAGCTACGGCCATCTGCTGGTGGTTGCGGGCAGTCATCATATGCCGGGCGCTGCGGTGTTGTGCGCGGAAGCCGCCATGAGCAGCGGCGCCGGACTGGTTACGCTGGCCGCCCCATCCCAGGTTTTCGAGCAAGTGCCCCTCATGCCGGAAATCATCCGCCGCCCGCTCCCGGACCGGGAGCACATCGGCCATCATTCCCTGCCCGCTATTCAGGAGGCCCTCGCTTCGGGCAAGTACAACGCGGTTCTGCTGGGGCCGGGGCTGGGCTTGCAGGTCGAGACGGTCCCGTTCGTCTGGGATTTGCTCGCGCGCCTGGAAGAGCTGGGTGTGCCGGTGGTCGTCGATGCGGACGCATTGAACGCACTCAGCTTGATCAGTGATGAGACGTACCAGCCCAAAAAACACCGCCACGGAAAAGCCTTGGGACCCCGGTTCATCCTCACGCCCCATGTGGGAGAATGCCGACGACTGCTGCAATGGGACAAGGCGGATGTGGCCGAGGACTTGTTGAAATCAGCCCGTTCAGCCCAAGAAGTGTGGAATGCCAACGTGGTGCTAAAATCCGCTACTACCACCATTGCCACCACCGATGGCCTGCTTTGGATTTCACCCACCGGCAATCCGGGGATGGCCACGGCGGGCAGCGGCGATGTGCTCTCCGGTATTATCGCCGCCATGGCTGCACAGTTACACGCCCAGGAGATGCCCACCTGGCAGGCGGCCACGCTGGGGGTCACTCTGCATGGCCTGGCCGGGGAGGCCGCCGCCGCCGAGCGCACGCCCCACGCCATGCGCGCTTCCGATATCACCCGACATCTGCCCAACGCGTTTAAAGTTTTGCTGGACGCCTCCGAAGCCTGATTTATGAGTTTTATTCACATCAAGAAAATCCACAAAGAGGATCCGCAGGGCAACATGCGGGAACTTTTCGCGGTGCCCTCGGTGGCGCTTAGCACGCCACAGGGACGAAAGCTCATCCCCAACCCGGCCGGCAACGAGGCCAGCCTGTTCAGCACACTGGAAGAAGCCGAGGAAGCCATCCGGCGGGCGGGTTTTGATTACATCTACGAAGGTAAAAAAACGTATACGCTCAGCCAGCCGAATCAACCCGCCAACAGCGCCATTGCCAACGTCGGACACCCGCTAGACCAGGCGGTCCCATTGCTGATGAAGCACTTGCAGGACCGGGAGCCTTCCGTGGTCGCTAACAGCGCTTTTGCGCTGGGCGCCCTGAAAGCCTACCCGGCCATGGATGCCTTGACGGCCATTTTAGGACATGATGACGCCACCGTTCGCAAGCAAACCGCCGAAGCCTTGGCCCGGATGGGCCCAGGCGCCATGCCCGCCCTTCGGGATGCCTTTTTAGAAGCCCAGACCAGCAAAACCAAGAACGCGCCCTACATCCGATTGACCATCATGACCGCGTTTCTGGAGATGGTCCTGAGCGCCCCCGGCATGCCACTGGTGGAGCAAATCCTGCCATTGGCGGTAAAAGCCCTGGAGGATGACAGCTGGCTGGTCCGTGCGCAAGCAGCCCTAGTGGTAGGCCATGCGGCCCAGGCACAAGAGCAAGCCCGGATGGAGGAACTCTCCAACCGGGATCGCCTTCGGCAGCGCCCCCAATAGGCTTTAACCGGTCGGCTCCACCGGGATGTCAGGCGTAATGACCATGCGTTCTTCGCGAAGCTGAAGCATCTGCTGACAAATCCGATTCATCTCCTGATCATCCAGATTGCGTCGAATCATCGCAAAAAGCCGGTCCTCCTCTTCTCCCATGTGGCGCTCGACTGCTTTGCGCAGTTTCTCGCACTGACGAGACCACTCTTCGGTCAACGGATGCAGCTTGGCGATAATTTTCAGGACCCCAATGGCCTCCTCGTGCTCCTTGTAAGAGTCATTAATCAGATCTTTGGCGTCTTGGACCTCGCACATGCGGGGATACAGGAACTGTTCCTCCATTTTGGAGTGGTTCACCAGCAGATCCGCCAACGTTTCCTGAAGGCCGCGAATGCTCTCCCGGGCCGGATCCGCCTCTCCCGTCAATCGTTGAAGCAGGTTGCGCATCTCTTCATGATCCTGCTTGATAAAGCCGAGCAAGTCCATCCTCTCTCCCTCCTGTTTCAGGCTTCAGTTTTAGAATTTTCCCTGGCGGTAAAACGGTCTGAATACGCTTAGTATAAGCCCATTTTTCATCACCCCGCATTGCACATCCGGCCAGTTCGGGTATTCCCCAAGCGGGAAAGATTAATGAGGTTGCCGGAGCGCTTCCCGGAAGGCGGCTTCGTCCTCTTCCTCGGCGGCATCCTTGCCCAGCAGGCCCATTTTATTCTGCATCGACTGGAATTTCAGGAATTGCACCAGCGAATCGATTTCATCATCGTTCAGCGGACCGCCCAGCTTCTTGGAGAACGGCGGCATCTGCGGGGAATTGGGCGAGCCTTCGGCAATCACCCGCTGCACATGCGCCAGCACCTCGGGGGTTTCATAATCTCCTGTCAACAGAGAGGGTCCGGAATTTTTGGTGCCCTGTCCGTTCAGACCATGGCACATCGCGCAATCAGCCTGGAATAAAGCCTGCCCCGTCTTGCCCTTCCCTCGATCCACGTGGCAGGTGGCGCAATCGCCTTTGAATAATACCAGCGGATCGGCCGCTTTCAAGGCAACCTGCTTGTGCGCTTCCATTTTCCGGGCCATCACGATCCCGGTCAGAAACAGATCCAGCGCCGGACGCTTGGGATCATTGCTGTGCACCGTGATTTTTTTGATCACGTCTCCCAGCTTGATGCTGGTATCCATCGTGATGGCCAATCGGGTGAAATCGCCGGGGGCCAGGATTTTCTTGTTGAGCTCCGCCACCGTGCACCCGCAGGAAGTCTCCACCTCGCTAATGCGCAAGTGCTTGCCGCCCTTGTTGTAGAGAACAAAGGCCTGATGAACCTTACTGTCGGTCTCTACTTTGCCCACGTTGATCACCCGGCTCTCGGCCTCAATACGGGCTGGCGCATAGATAGAAACCACCACGGGCTTTAAGCCGGGCGTGGTCAGAATCTGCCAACCGGCAAAGCCAGCCAGCAGCAGCAACACGATTGCAATCACCAGTCGGGACGACTTTCCCATGGGGACTCTGCTCTTTCTACCCTTTCTGTGTCCGGGCGAACTCACACCATTGTAATGGAAAGTCGCGATTCAGATCAGAGATTGAAGATCAAAGCGGGTTCTTTTACCCTGAAAATCATGCAATACCGAACACTTGGAAAAACAGGACTCCGGGTTTCCGCCATCGGTTTTGGCGGGTGGGCCATTGGCGGCAACGCCTTTGGAGAAAGCTTGGGCGCCACGGATGACGCCGTTTCAATGGCCGCGCTGAACCGCGCCTGGGAACTGGGCTGCAATACCTTCAATACCGCAGACTTATACGGGCGTGGGCATAGCGAACAGCTCATCGGCAAAGCACTAAAAGGCTGGACGCGGGAAGAATGGGTCATTATCACCAAGGGCGGCCATGATTTCACGGCGGAAGCCCTGGAAAAATCGGGTGGCGTGAAAAAGAACTTCTCTGAAAGCCACCTGCGGCGGGCCGTGGAGGACAGCCTACAACGGCTGGGTTTGGAAAGCATTGATGTGTACTTGCTCCACAACCCGCCATTGGAACTGATTCAGCACGGCAAAGTCTTTGAGGTGTTGCGCGACCTGAAGCAGAGCGGGAAAATCCGCTTTTTCGGGGTATCCATCCATGACCCGCAGGAAGGCATCCAGGCCATCCGGGTGGGGCAGGTGGACGTGGTGGAAGCCGTCTGGAACCTGTTTGATCCGCGCATCGAAAAGCTGCTGCTGGAAACCTGCGATCAAACCCAAACCGGGCTAATCATCCGGGAACCACTGGCGCGGGGCTTCCTATCCGGAAAAATGCCGGAAACCATTGCCTTTGAAAAAGGTGACGTGCGGGCCGTCTGGCCCAAGCCGCTGGTTGCCAAACGCATTCAAGCCGCAGAGCGTTTCAGGCCTCTGGTTCCGGAAGGTTATAACAGTCTGGCCCGGTTTGCCATGGCGTATTCACTGGCAAATCCGGCAGTGGCCACCGTCACGCCGGATTGCGTCACCCCGGACGATGTCATCGAAGCCATGGCCACCGCAGATCTCCCGCCGCTGACAGAAAAAAACATGGAGGAAATTCGCGGGCTTCAGGGCGTTTTATAGTATCATCCGCGTCAGTGACTGATGTGAGTCTTTAGCCGAAGCCCGAAATATCATGAGCATCCCGCCCAGTTTTCAAGCCCCCACGCCTCGTCCCATCCCGCGCCACCCGGCAGGGTCATCCAGCGGGATGCCTGATGCGCCAAACAGCACGATGCCGATGGTGCCCGGCTTCATGCCGACGGGCATGCCCATGCTGGCCCCTCGAATGCCGGATACCCGCGCCCTGGAAATGCTCATCACCCAACTGGGCACGCAAACTCAACTCAATCTGGATGGGACCGCCCGATTCAATGAGCCCCTGGCAGCCCGGATTGTCGCCTACCGGGAGCTGGCACTGCCTGGCCTGCAACGGTTTTTGAACTTCACGGATCGGGTGCCCTCCCTGCTGGAAGGCTTGCATGTGGCCAAAAAACTCGCCGAGACCGGGGTGAACGGGGTGGAAAAATTGTATCCGGCGGTGTCCCGGTGGAATGGCCACCCGGATCCGCTCATCCAGATTCATCTGGCCCATTTCTACCGCCAGATCAACGAGCCCAAAACTTTTGGCCCCATGCTGGCCACCCTGCTGAACCGGGCGCTCAACCAGTATCCCCTGCAAGGCGCCCCCGCTTACAATGTCAATGAGGAAGTCGGGGAGACCCTTTTGCAACAGATCGCCCGGCGGACCGCCCAGGAGATCTTCCAGCGAGGGTATCCGACGCCAAAAACCCTTGATGGCCCCTCGGCCCTTCCCTGGCCGCCTACCGGCCCAGGTCGATAGAAAACAACCAGCCGCCACGCAAGGGGTGGCGAAGGGGCCGGATTTCTAGTAGACTCCTGTACGACCGGCCCGCTACCAAAGTGCCGGCTCCGGATTCGGGAAAGCCCAGCCGTACCATTCGCATACCAGTCGTATACCAGCCGTGATTGAAGAGGCACACCATGAAAGATATCGCCGTCTCGCAGAGCAATCCCCAGCCGTTTCAAGCGACCCGCGCCGTGACTATTACCGCGCCGCCCATCGGGATCGACATCGGGGGCACCAAGATCAACGCCGCCGTGGTTCTGCCGGGCCAGAACACCGAAGAGAGCATGCAATCCCTCATCAATGCCCCTACTCCCACCGAATCCGAACCTTTTCTGCAAACACTGGTGGACATGATCCGCAAGCTGCACCATGAACATCAGGTCTCCGCAGTGGGCATCGCCACCGCCGGGGTGGTGGATTCCATTCATGGCCGTATTCTGGGTTCCACGGGCAACATGCCCGCCCTAAAAAACCTGATGAACCTGAAAGAGCGCCTGGAAGATCAGGTTCAGCTGCCCGTGCACATTGAAAACGACGCCAATGCCGCTGCCTATGGCGAGTGGCACAGCGGCGCGGCGGAAGGCGCGCAAAACATGTTTGCCATCACCTTGGGCACCGGGGTGGGCATGGGCATCGTGTTCGACGGCAAGATGTACCGTGGTTCACATTTCTATGCGGGAGAAGGCGGGCACATCGCCATTTCTTATCGCCGGGAACGCCTGTGCACCTGCGGGCGCTGGGACTGCTGGGAAGCCTATGCCTCCGGCATCGGCCTGAAAAAGACCGCCGAGCTGGCGGTGGAGGCGGCCACCGAAACCACCCGGAATGAATTTACCGAGAAATATTGCGAAAATGGCGAGGTGACCACCTATGCCGTGATTGCCGCCTGGAAAGAAAACAACCACCTGGGCGTCAAAATCATGGACGAATGGCATCATCATATTGCCGTCGGGCTGGGCAGCCTCATCAACGTCATGGATCCCGATATCATTGTGGTGGGCGGCGGCTTGGCCCAGTTCGTGAACTTTGATCTGTTGCTGGAGCGGACTCAAGAAAGGTCCATCAGCCAAGGGTTCAATCTGGTGCCGGCCAAGCTGGGTAATTATGCGGGAATCGTCGGCGCGGCCTATCTGGCGCTGGAAGCGTCGGCCTGATGCCTTCTCACCGCCCCCCGCACAGCTCCTCCAACCAGCCTCCAACGCAGTCTCCTAGAAACGTACTGCTAGAAGAAGCCCGACACCTCCGGCTGAAAAAGCGGTTCAGTCAGCATTTTTTGGTGAATGCCGGGGTGCTCGACCGGATTGCGGACCTGATGCATCTTGGACTGGAGGACACCGTGGTGGAAATCGGGCCAGGATCCGGGTTTCTCACCGAACGGCTTCTGGAGCGGGCAGGCGCGGTCATTGCCGTGGAATTGGACCGCAAAATGTGCGACTACCTGCGCAAAAAATTTGCCAACCGGCCCAATTTCCAGTTGATTGAGCAAGACGTCCTGCGCTTTGATTTCGAGAGCATCGAAGCGCCACGCTTCAAGGTGGTGGGCAATCTACCCTATGCCATCACGTCTAAAATCATGTTCAAGCTGGCGGGCGAGCTGGACATGGAGGAATACCCGTTGCGCCAGCGGATGGAGCAACTGACCGTGATGGTGCAGAAGGAAGTGGGCGAACGCATCACCGCAAAACCAGGACAGCGAGCGTATAACCCGCTTTCCATCGCGTTGCAGTTCTGGTTTGATCCCCGCTTGGATTTCGGCGTCCCGGCCCGCGACTTTTATCCGCCCCCCAAAGTGGAATCTGCCGTGGTTTCGTTGTTTCCCCGAACCGGCCCTCGTGCCAAGGTCCGGGACATGGCAGTCTTCGGGCGGCTGGTACGCACCGCCTTCGCCCAGAAAAGAAAGACGATCCGCAACGCATTGTTAAATGGGGCCTTTGCAAACGCGGGCGTTCTCGATAAGATTTTTGGGGCGACCGGCATCGATTCCAGCCTCAGAGCGGAAGCCCTTCCTGTTGAAGCATTTGGAGATTTGGCCAATGCTCTCTGTTCAGACACCAGCCAAAGTTAATTTATTCCTCAATATTCGTCCCCGCCGACCGGATGGCTATCATGAGATTAGCTCCGTCATGCAGGCCGTGCGCCTCTGCGATCAGTTGGACATATCTCCGCGCCGGGATGGCAAGCCGGGCCTTCTATTTACCTGCAACGTCCCCCAGTTCGAGCAGGATGCCGAGAATAATCTGGTGGTCAAGGCTTACCGGCTGTTTTGGCGGGAAACGGGCCTGCCTCCGCTGGGGCTGCATGTGCACTTAACCAAGAAAATCCCCGCGCAAGCCGGCCTGGGAGGCGGCAGCTCGGACGCGGCTGCCATGCTGGTGGTGCTGAATCATCTGGCCCATACCAGGTTCTCTGAAGAGCAACTGCGCGATATGGGCGCCAAGCTGGGTTCGGATGTGCCGTTTTTCATTGCCGGGGGCACCGCTCTGGTCAGCGGACGCGGCGAGATTGTGCAACCCCTGCCTGCCAACCTGATGCCCGACTTGGGCCTGGTTATCATCAAACCCCTGCAATTGCCCATCGATACGTCACTTGCCTACCATCGCTATGCCGCTTACGACCGCTATGAAATCTATTCCCCGGATCATCTGCTCTCCGCACTCAAGGTGCTGAAGCAAAAGCGCCGCATCCGGGACAGCCTGCCCCTGGAATCGTATTTACTGAACGATTTTGAAAAAGTGCTTTTCCCCGAATATCCCCTGCTCGGAGACATGGCCCGCAGAATGCGGGAGGCGGGCATTCAACGGCCCATGCTCTCAGGCAGCGGTTCGGCCATGATTGGATTCATCGAGCCGGGCCAGGAAATCCGGCAGCGTATCGGCAGCCTGTTTCCCAAGAGCCAGTATGAAATCCATTGGGCGGAAACCTGGTCTGGCGGTCTGATGCAGGTAGACGCCTCATCCGGCAAAGCCATTCTCCCGGAACCAGCCCTGGTCTAAAAATATCTCTCAAGGATATATAATTTGTATCCAAATATTTCAATTAATCCTCAAAATTAGCAATTCAGATTCATTTCCGGTTTTTTTTCAAATAGAGGCCTATCCAATGCCCCTAAATATTTGCATTGCACAAGATCCAAAACCTGAAAGCAGACGATGATGCCAGAACAACGTGTTATCAGAAACGACATATTTCAAGCCGAACGTAACCTGGTTCGAGTTGAGGCGGAATTTGGCAAGTCTTCAGCGGAATACCAGAATGCTTTGCGCCGTTTCGCTCGCTTATGGTCAATTTTGCGAATGACGCACAGCCAGGAATCGTTCCTGCACGAAATTACCCGTTAATTTCGCTCAGCCTTCCCCGTTCATAGCAATCCCGCTGATGCCGGGTGGTTTCCCGCAGGATGCGGCAGAACTCGGGATCCGGATAGCGGTAGGGCTCAACCCGATAATGGAAGTCCTCCCACAGCAGGGCGTGTTCGTTCACGGGATGAACCCAGCCACCGTTGAGGCGCTCGATATAGGTTTGCAATTTCTGCTCTCGTTTGAAGCGGGGGTTAATCGCCAAATTCAGATGCACCAGGTTTACCGAATTCAACCGGCCCTTGCGCCCTTCGCATTCAATGCCCAAGTGGCCCACCGCGCCTGGAAATTTCAGCAGCGAACGCTCGTTTTTAAACAGGCGCATCTGGTAATCAGGGTAGAGGTAGCCATCGTTAATCCACTGTAGCGGCTCGATGTTGCAGAGGTGCAGTCGCGGGATTTTGTAATGGGTAAACCGGTCGCTGCTGGTAACTCCCGCAATTAATTCAGTGAAATGCGGTTCGGGAAATTCATCATCATCCAGCCGCAGGACCCAATCTCCGTGACAACGGTCCACCAGAGGCTCCAATCCTGCGTTGCAGGTCAAGGCATCGCTCTGGATGACAAAAAGTTCATCGGCCAGTCCCTGGCAAACCTCAAAGGTGTTATCCGTGGTTTTGCTGTCAACGCCCACCACGATCTCATCCGAAAAACGACGGATGTACTCAAGCAGCGGCCTGATTCGCTCTGCCGAATTCATGGTGATAATACAGGTACTCAGCCGGGGTCGGCTCCCAGAGCGGGATATTGACCGCCAACGAGGAGCAACCAAGCGATCTTCATAGGTTCTGGCCAAACCATGGGCGATCCGACGGGCCTGCTGCCTGATCATGTCCCGCTTCAGAATTTTCACATAGCGCGGATCGCGTTGGATCTGAAACTCGGAAGCTTTCATTTCATCATTATGAATCCTGGAAAATCAATTACAATGGTAATTATCATACATACTTTATCGTGAGTGAATCCGTGGCAAGTAGACAACAGGGGGCAGCCCCCCAACAGGACAGTCATCTGCTGTCCGGTTTTAAACGATCCATGTCGGCGATAGCGGTAGATACCATTACGACACGCTTTCTGCTGCTCTTTATTTTCCTGTTGACCATTCCCCTGGTCACGGTCGCCCTGTTCTCGTTCTCCCTGCTGGCAAACCACATGGACGAAGCCACCAACACCCAGGTAGCACTGAGCGAGAGCCTGTTTGAAGGGGTCCTCAGCCACTATGCCGAAAACCTGGCGCTTTTTGACACGGAAGTTCAGGAACTGTCGACAAAGGGGCAGGATGCTAGCCGTCCACACTGCCCCAAAAACCAAACCATGCTCTGCCTGCTTGCCGACTACCAAGCCGGACAAACTCATTTTGTGGACGGGATATCAATGCCTTTGGATACCCTGTCTGGGCAGAGTCCGGATTTAGCCTCCGCTTTCAGGGAACCACTGAGCGCAAACCCGTTTTACGCACGACGCACCGATCAGCTCTTCCTGTTCAGCAAAAGCGTTCTTGGCAAACCCAATACAGCCGAGGTTTTTCGAGGCTACTCTATTGATGACAAGCTTTTGAGGCTGATTTATCAACAGTATCCAGGGCTCAAAACGGAGACCTGGGTTCTGCGGGAACCCCTGAAAGCGCAACAACCCGTCTGGTTCGCCCGCAGCCCGGAGAGTCCCTACCGGATTCCGGTTGCATCGGTCCTGACAAAGCTCGAAGATCCGCGCGAGAATCCCACCATGACCTTGGAGCTGGGCAGTCAAAGCTACCAAATTCTGCAAAAGCCCATCTACTCGCTCAACCACGAACCTATTGCCCGCGTCATCCATATTCTACCGCTGGCACGCAACCAGATGCTCTTAAAAAACTACTATATGGGTATATACATCATCGCCGTCTCCAGCCTGATCTTTTCCATCCTGCTGGCGATGGGGGCCGGACGGACCATCACCCAGCCGTTGCTCAAGCTAATCAGCCAGGTGAACACCCTCAGTCGGGAAAACGTCATGCGTGAAACGGATGAAGTTTCCGTCACGGGCGTCCATGAAATCAAGCAGTTGGGAGAGGCCTTCAACCGCATGGTCAAACGTCTCCGGCAGGAACACAAGATGAAGGATGAATTCGTGGCCACATTGACCCATGACCTGAAAGTACCGATGCTGGCTGAGAAGCAGACCCTGTCCTACTTCCAAAAAGGCACCTACGGCCCACTAACCGCCGAGCAGGAGGAGGTTCTCGGCATCCTACACTCCTCCAACCGCTCCTGCCTGGACCTGGTGAACGGCTTGCTGGAGGTTTACCGCTATGATTCCGGCGAAGTCTCGCTGGTCTTTGAAACATTCAACCTGCTGGGGCTGCTGCAGGAAACCGTGGGAGAGCTGCAATCCCTCGCCCAGGACAAAGCGATTACCCTGGAGGTAGCCAGTCCGCTTTCGTCGGAGCAAAACGCATCGAATGATGACAATGATGACGCGCTTGTGTATGCCGACCGCCTGGAGATCAAGCGTGTCCTGCACAATCTGGTCAGCAACGCCATCATCAACACGCCGGTCCATGGAACGATCCGCTGCACCATTACGGATGCCGCGCATCATGGCAGCGACACAGTCTATAAGGTCGGCAGTCTCCAGTACACCACGCTTAAACACCCCGTTAAGCTTTCAGATCGGTTGCTGGTCACCGTTCAGGATTCCGGTATCGGCTTTTCCCACGAGGACTTGCCCTATCTTTTCAAGCAGTTTGCCGCCAGCAAAGGCCGAAACCCGATGAGCATCGGATTGGGTCTCTATAATTGCCACCAGGTGGTTCAGGCCCATAACGGCGCGCTATGGGTGGAATCCACCGAGGGAGAAGGTTCTCTGGTCAGTTTCGTCCTCCCTACAAACAAGCAGACCGCACAAGACAGGAGGGTCTATCGTGATAGACGCAAGCACGTCTAAAGTCCGGGTGTTGGTTGTCGATGACTCTCGACTGACCCGAATGAGCGTGAAAACCACGTTGAACACGGCCAAGGATTCCATTCATTTTATTGGTGAAGCGGAAGAGGGTCACCAGGCCATCGAAATGGTGGGCAGGCTCAAGCCGGATGTGGTGCTGATGGACATCGGCATGCCCATCATGGACGGCGTCCGCGCCACCCAGAACATCAAGAAGCAGTACCCGGACGTGAAAGTCGTCATGTTGACCTCGCATGACGATGAAACGGATGTGCTGGACGCGTTCAGCTCCGGCGCCAACTCTTACTGCCTGAAAGAAACCCCGCCGGAGATGCTGGTGCATGTCATTCTATCCACGGCCCATGGCGCCTGCTGGATTGATCCTAAGATTGCCCGTATCGTGATGAGCCAGTTGCAACAGCCGGATCGCAATCACAACGATTCCTCCGGAACAGCCAGCGGGCTTTCCCTGCTGACGGAACGGGAGATTGATGTGCTCAAGCTGGTCACCAAGGGGCTAAACAACGCCGAGATTTCGGAGAAGCTGTGCATCAGTTTGAACACGGTGAAAACCCACCTGAAAAACATCTTCCAGAAGCTGGACGTGGAAGATCGCACCGGGGCCGCCCTGAAAGCCCTGAAAGAACGGATTATCTAAAGAAATCCCATTTGTGCTCACGCGTCTTGTGACGGGTGCCTGGTTCTATCAACGCGTGTCCATATTACAATGTATCTATCGATAGACGATAAAGGAATCATTTTCATGGGCATCTACCAACCCGATACCTACATCAAGCCGGGCCCCAACCTGCAATTCATCCTGTGGCTGGTGCTGCTTGGCCTCCCCGCCCTGCTGCTGTTCATGATCTTCTCCAAGACCGAAGAACAAGAACCGCCCCGGAACATGCAAGCCCCGATGCACCACGCCATGCCTCATTAGGCCCCGAAGCCGCATCGACGATTTCAAAAACAAACGCCCGACGAGCACTCGCCGGGCGTTTGTTGTATTCAAGAACGGCTTCAGACCGCCCCGGTCACATTCAGTGCTGGACCGCCAGCCTGATGGCTGTTGTCGGACAGCATGCATTCGGCCAGGTAGTTGCTGAGGTTTTTGGAGATTTCCGCCGGATCCATCCGCCGACGGGCCTCGTCGGTATCGATGGCCGATTGGGCGACGGCAGACGCGACTGCGGGCGGCACCCGCAGATCCAAAGCTCCCGGAATGATGACGCCGCTTTCCAGTTGTTCGCCGCTGATGAGCCCGGAGATGGCGTGGGCGGCGGCAATTTTCATGTCATCGTTGATATGACGGGCCCGCACATCCAGCGCACCCCGGAAGATTCCCGGAAACGCCAGCGAATTGTTCACCTGGTTGGGGAAATCGCTGCGTCCGGTGGCCACCACCCGAGCCCCGGCGGCAACGGCTTCATCCGGCATGATTTCCGGGATCGGGTTGGCCAGCGCGAAGATGATCGAATCTTGGGCCATGCTGCGGACCATGTCCTGGTTCACCATACCGGGAGCCGACAGCCCCAGGAACAGATCCGCGCCCCGGATGGCGTCGTGGAGGTCGCCCCGGTAGTCGCCCAGGTTGGTGATTTCCGCAATCTGGCGCTTGTAAGGGTTCATGCCCTTTTCACGACCCTTGTAGATAATGCCGGAGGTATCGCAGATGACGATATCCTGCACGCCCGCCTTCATCAGGAGCTTGGAGACGCTCAGCGCCGCCGCACCCGCCCCGTTGACGGTCACTTTCAGATCCGAGAGCTTCTTGCCGGTGAGTTTCACCGCATTCAGCAGCGCGGCCAGCACCACCACCGCCGTCCCATGTTGGTCGTCGTGGAAAACCGGAATGTCCAGCTCTTCGGTCAGACGGGCTTCCACATCAAAGCAGCGGGGCGCGGCAATGTCTTCCAGGTTGATACCCCCGAAGACCGGGGCGATTGCCTTCACCGTCTCCACGATCTCGTCGATTTCCTGGGTTCGCAGACAGATGGGGAAGGCTTCAACGCCTCCAAAGGTCTTGAACAGAACGGCCTTGCCTTCCATGACCGGAAGTCCGGCCCCCGGCCCGATGTTCCCCAGGCCCAGAACGGCACTGCCATCGGTCACAATGGCCACCAGATTGTTTTTCAAGGTCATGTCATAGGCCGCTTCCGGGTTGTCACGAATGACCTCGCAAGGCCGGGCCGCTTCCGGCTGGGAATAGACCTGCTCATAGATGTGCTGGTCTTTAATCGGCACATACAGTGTGGTTTCAATCACGCCATGATAGCGCTTGTGCAGGGCCAGCGAGATTTCATCCAGCGTTTTGCCCTGCATCACCTCGGTATCGGGTGGTCCTTCCACCCAGGCGTTGGAGCCTTCGTACACGAAGTCCATGACCTTGGCCTCGATTTGCGCGGGATCCACCGGCACCTGGGCAGCCCCGCTGTCCATGGCCGCCTCGGCCACGGCACGGGCAATTTTGGCGGACACCCGGTAATCCAGCGGCGCGGGCAGAACGATACCCCGGTCCAAGTCGTTGGCTTCCACCAGGCTCGCCATGGCCTGGGCGGCGCCGACCAGCATTTCATGGTTGATGTCGGTAGCCCGCACGTCCAGTGCGCCCCGGAAGATACCGGGATACACCAGGGAATTGTTCAACTGGTTGGGCGCATGGCTTAAGCTAGTCGCCACGACTTTCGCGCCTGCGGCTTTCGCGGCATCAAAGGAAATTTCCGGCTGGGGCAGAGCCAGTGCAAAAATGATGGGATCCGAAGCCATGCTTTGGACCATCTCGGGCGTCAGCACCCCGGCCGCCGAGAAACCGATAAAGACGTCCGCACCCCGGATCATCTCGGCCAGATTGCCTTTTTTATCTTCGGGATTGGTCAGGCGGGCCACTTCGGACTTGATGTAATTCAAGCCCATCGGGCGGCGATAGTAGATGGCCCCATGCCGATCCAGGACTTTCACATTGCCGGCGCCGCAGTGCTTGAGCATCCGGGCTGTCGCGATACCGGCCGCACCGGCCCCGTTAATCACCACGGAGATATTTTCCAGCTTTTTGTTCACCACGTTCAACGCGTTGATCAGCGCCGCCAGCACGGCAGTCGCCGAAGCCTGCTGATCCGTGTGCAGGATGGGCAACGAAACCGCCCGCTTCAGACGCTCATATATAGAGAAACAGCGGGGAGAAGAGATATCTTCCAGGTGAAAGCCCCCAAAAGTGGGCGAGAGATAGCGGACAATCTCTACAAACTCATCCACATCCTGGGTGTTGATGGCAATCGGGAAGCCATCTACGCCCGCAAAATTCTTGTGGAAAGCACTCTTGGCTTCCAACATGGGCAACGCCGCGTAGGGACCGACATTCCCCAGACCGTAAACGCTGGAGCCATCGGTCACGATGGCGACGGTATTGCCCCGCATCGTGTAATCGAAGGAGGTAATGTGGTGCTTCTCAATTTCCAGGCAGGGTTTGGCCACACCAGGCGTATAGACCCAGCTAAGGGTTGCGGTGTCCCGGATGGGCACTTTCGGCTTAATGCCAATCAGCCCGCGGTGCTTGACTCTGAGGGAACACCCATCCACGACGGTCATAAAGTTCAGTCCTCACGCAAATTGTGACGAGAATAGAAACACTCTACTCCTCTCACCCACCGGATTCAACGCGTTTACGCAGATAGCCGCAGATTTCAGCAGTGGCCCTCCGCATCACGCGTGGCGTTTTGACCATCACTCTTCCGGTTAGCACAAAAGCAAACCTTGTCGCTTTATATAAAGAAAGCACATCGTATTCATGAAAGCATGGCCTGATGACCGAATTACCTTCTTTCATCCCTGCACACCCGACTCCGACCTCCCAACCGAATAACCGGATCCGATTCGGGAATAGCGCCCGGAAGGCCGGACTCTTGCAGGATGGAGAAGATGTGCTTTCAAAATCCGGCGCATCGGATACGGACAAATCGGCGCTGAGCGTTCCACCGCCTGCATTGATGCTGCAAGACTACTGGGAAAAGCGTAACCAGCTTCAGGAAGACTTCGAGAGAACCCACCAGAGACCGCCTGGCAATTGGATTAACAACTTCCGGGCTATGGGCAAATACAAGTACCATTCGCTCAGACTGACCTGGGATAAACACCAGTTACAGCGCCAGTTGTTCAAGGTATTGAAGGAAGGCGCCCGGCAATACCTGCCGGAGATTTCCAAAAAACAGCTGTTCGGCTATCTGCATTCGTTTCAGCGGGTGCGGGACTACTTTAACACGGAGGACCCGGGCCTGATTACCCGCACCATTATCTCCATGTGCGGCCCGCCGGTGGTCAAGTATTTTCAGATACAGGCCCAGGAGATTGACAACCAATCTGAAGATCAGCTCAGGGATAAACTGAAGGAATCCGAGCAGGAGCTGGCAAAGTTACGCAAGGAACTGATCAACATCACGGACCAGCGTGCCCTGGATAAGCTGAGCAAGAAAGAGCGCAAGGCTACCGAGGAACGGGTACCGGAAGTGAAATCAAATATTGAACAGGCAGCCAAGCGCGTTGAGAACCAGAAGCTGCAACTGGAGCTCCGGGATATTCTGCGCCCCATGCTGGATAATGTTCCGGCACTTCCCTATGAAAGCGTCAAGCCGAATGTGGACAAGACAGTCAAGGCGTATAATCACCAGTTTCCGGAAGACCCCATTGTGGACGTTGACCCCAAGGCGCTGGGCTCAGGCTCAATGGCCCAGACCCATCTGGCAAGCACCCGGTCCGGCAAAAAGCGGGTCATCAAAGTCTTCCGACCAGAGGCTTCCCCGGAGTATTTTGACGACTTTAACCGGTTCTCGCAGTTCCTCATGATCTTCCTGCTCGGGGAAGGTCATGGAGACTGGGCCAAGCAGGCCAGCGACGAGATGATGAGCGTCTTCAAGGAAGAGATCCGGGTGGACCGCGAAAAAATCCATGCCGAGCACCTGCAAGCCCGGCTGAAGCAGGAAGGCTACCCGGTCACTGTTCCGCAGGTCCTGACAACCAGTGATCGCGGCTTTGTGGAGGAATACGCGGACGGACCCAACCTGAGCGAGCTGTCCCTCCCGGAGAAGGCCAAAGCTTTGCAAACCCTGGGGCCTATGCTGGTAAAAAGCTTTTTGATATACCCGGAAAAATACCTGGATCCGCAAAACGGCAACCTGAAATGGCCGGCCGCCATCTTCGATTACGGGCGGATGGGCATCTTCACCCCCAAGGCCCATCAAAAAATTCTCCAGTTCCAGCAGGCCATGCTCCTGAGGAACAGCCAGCCGCATGAGCGCAGAGGGACCATGCGGGAATCAGCACTCAGGCATCTCTTGGCAAAGCCTATCCCTCAAAACGAAGTACGGCGATTTTACTATGACTTGACCAATCAATCCTATGATGAAACCAGCGAGATCTCCCGAACCAACCCATTCAACTTCGACGGACGCGGTCGGCGTCGGAACTCCAAGTGGGGAGGAATATTCTTCCAGATGATGGAGAACCTCCCGGAACTATCCGAAGCGGGCAAAACCATCCCGCTGACGGATGCCGAGCGCCCTATCCGGAAACTGGATATCAGCCATGCCCGCGAAAAACTGCAAGCCCTGATGCAGCCTTACTTCCTGTACGCGGAACAAGCGTTCTCGGATGAAGCCCTGCTGCAACGACTCAAAACCATCAAGCCGGAAGCCTACCAAGCGCTCAGTGAAGGATCGCGCAGTTCCAATTTCGGGAGAAGTTACTACGGTTATTACGATGGACCGACCTGGTCGCTCGATAATGCGGCCAGCGAGTACATAGACGCCAAGCAAGACGTGCTGAGAGGCAAACTGGAACAATTGCGCCAAGGGTCTTTTAACAATGACGGCAACCCGGGGAGAGCCGATTCGATGGGCTCCCTGCGGGCGGAAGTGCTGAAAAAGGAAAAACAGTTTAAGGAAGAGCTGGCTGAAGCGCTGGAAAATGAAGAGACGAGAGCCCACTTGCTGAAAATTGCCCGCATTGATCAGCACTTGAGCGTGATGGCGGAGGATTTGTGCAGCACGATATTCCAAGGCAAGCGTCTTTCTCCGCAACAGAAAAAAGGGGCTGTCGACATGCTCAAAAATGAGCTGGCTATTGAGTTTTCTCCCTACGCAGAGATGGACGAATAGGCGGCGTTAATTCATCCACGGAGCAGGCCCCGCATCCTGAGCCTGGAATCATCACAACCAGCCGGGTTGGTATGGGTGTGGTTTTGCTCGGTGCCTGTTTATGGTTGGATAGAGCGATCAGGCTTTTCGAGACAGTCGATGGAGATTACAGGCATGACGACCCCCCACAAAATCGCGGTACTACCCGGTGATGGCATTGGCCCGGATATCGTTGCGCAGGCCGTCAAGGTCTTGGGCGCTTTCGAGAAAAAATTCGGCGCCTCCTTTCAACTGGAATACGCGCCCATTGGCGGGGCCGGGGTCGACAGCGACGGCGTCCCCCTGCCGGAAAAGACCCTGAAATTGGCCCAAGAGGCCGACGCGGTCTTTCTGGGCGCGGTCGGCGATTTCCAGTATGACAACCTGGACCCCAAAATCCGTCCGGAACAAGGCTTGCTGCAAATCCGAAAGGCTTTGAGCCTGTATGCCAACCTGCGCCCGGTCAAAGGCTACAAATGCCTGGAGCACATCTCCACTTTGAAACCGGAAGTCATCGAGAATATCGACATCATGGTGGTGCGCGAACTGACCGGCGGCCTTTACTTTGGGCAACCCAAGGGTCGGGAAGGCAGCGGCGCGCAAGAAAAAGCCTATGACACCATGCTCTACACCCGCCCGGAAATCGAGCGCATTGCCCGAATTGCTTTCGATCTGGCCATGAGCCGTGGCAAGAAACTGGTCTCGGTGGACAAGGCCAACGTGCTGGTCAGCTCGCAGTTGTGGCGGGATGTGGTGACGGAAATCGGCACAAGCTACCCGGAGGTGGAATTGTCGCATATGTATGTGGACAACGCCGCCATGCAGCTGATTTTAAGCCCCAAACAATTTGACGTGATGCTGACCGAGAACACCTTCGGGGATATTCTCTCGGATGAGGCCAGCATGCTGATGGGTTCGCTCGGCATGCTGCCCAGCGCCAGCCTGGGCGAAGTCAAAGCCAACGGCAAACGGAACGCCCTGTACGAGTCCTCGCATGGTTCCGCGCCCCAGTTCAAGGGGCAAAACAAGGTCAACCCCATCGCCCAGATTCTCTCGCTGGCGATGATGCTGGAGTACAGCTTCGGTTACCAACAGGAAGCCGCCCAGATTTATGAAGCCATCGAGCAGGTGCTGAACGCCGGGTATCGAACCTTCGACATCATGGGCGAAGGGACGACCCTCATTGGCACTTCGGAAATGGGCGACCGCATCGCCGAAGCCCTGCTGAAACTCCCCAGCAAAATCCCGGCCTGAACCGACCGGGATTTCCACGCCGGTTAGCAGCGCTTGTGTTCATTCTGAATGGCATGGACTTGGACACCCCACCGCTTTTGCGCTAGGCTGAAGCCAATTGCAATCCCTATCATCCAGTTTGCACATTAGGAGAATACCCCCATGGAACGCACTTTTATTGCCATTAAGCCGGACGGCGTTCAGCGCGGCTTTGTTGGCGACATCGTCACCCGCTTCGAGCGCAAGGGCTTCAAGCTGATCGGCATGAAGCTGATGCAAGTCACCCGTGAAATGGCCGAGGAACACTACGGCGAACACCGCGAAAAGCCCTTCTTCAAAGGCCTGGTGGACTTTATCACCTCCGCCCCCATCGTCGCCATGGCCTGGGAAGGCGATAACGTGGTCGCTTCCGCCCGCACCATGATGGGCGCCACCAACCCGAAAGACTCCGCACCGGGTACCATCCGGGGCGACTTCGCGGTGGATATGGGCCGCAACATTATTCATGGTTCTGATAGCCCGGCCAGCGCCGAGCGCGAACTGAAAATCTTCTTCCAGGCGAGCGAACTGCTCTCCGGCTGGAACCGCAGCACCGAAGGCTGGGTCTACGAAAACCCGAAAACCCCGGCCTGCGTGAAGTAAGCCCCAGCTTTATTCACCAGATTCCAAAAGCCCCGCGCCATACGACGCGGGGCTTTTTTCAAGACACAAAAATCTTTGTCTGACTCTAATTGGCTTGTAGGCGCTTTCCGCAGAAGGGGCAGCACAGCATGGCCGGGCCAGATTCACCCGCCGGACCGACCCCGAGTACCGCGTGACGCTCCACAGCCAGGTAGAGGACGCTCTCGGTTATCCGGCTGGAATCCGGAGAATGCCGCAGGGCTTCCCGCATTTCCGGGCAGCAGGCGCCCAGGAAATCATGCGATCTTAATGCTTCAGACATCAAGCCTCCTCTGATTGCTAGCTGTTAAAAATATCCAAATACCGCCGCGTGGCGTCTTCCTGGGGATTCTTCAAAATCTCGCCCGGCGGCCCGGTTTCCACAATCCGGCCGCCTTCCATATAGACGAGCCGGTCCGCCATTTGTGCCGCAAACCGCAGCTCGTGCGTTACCATCACCACGGTCATGCCTTTCTGCACGTCGGCAATAACCGACAAGACCTCCTTGGACATGGGCGGATCCAGCGCGCTGGTGGGCTCATCCAGCAGCAGAATATCGGGATCCAGCGCCAGCGCACGCGCAATGGCCACCCGCTGCTTCTGTCCGCCGGACAGCTTATCCGGGTAGACATGCGCCTTATCGCCGATACCCACTTGCTTCAGCAACTGATGTGCCCTTTCCGTGGCCAGCGAACGCGGGGTTTTTCGGACTTTCATAGGAGCCAGCACGATGTTTTCCAGCACCGTGAGATGGGGAAACAGGTTATATTGCTGAAACACCAGGCCGATACGCGCCCGGAAGCGGTTCACATCCAGCGTCGGATCGCTGAGATCTTGCCCGTTGACCATTAGCACACCGGAATCCACGCGTTCCAAAGCGTTAATGCATCGCAGCAGCGTGGTTTTTCCGCAGCCGGATGGGCCGATTAGTGCAATATGCTCGCCCCGGCGGATGCCCAGGGAGATGTTTTCCAGCACCGGCAGATTCCCGTAATGCTTGCCAACCCCATCAAACTGAATGATCGGGGTGACCTCCGGACGCTCCGACGGGGAATGCTCTTCCGGTAGCCTGGAGACGGCGCTCGACATCAGTTCCGCACGCGCTCCAGGGCCTGGACGGCATCCCGCGCCTCGGGATCCAGGACCAAGGCCTTGCGGTAATGCAGTTCCGCCTCTTCCCGACTCCCGGAAAGCTCAAAAGCCAGCCCCAGGTTGTACTGGATATCGGAGGAAGCCGGATGCAGCCGGGCCGCCTGCTTCAGGTATTCCAGCGCCTTGGCGGTGTTGCCCAATTCTTCATGCAGCGTACCCAGCGTAAATGCCACCTGGGCCTGCTTGGGGTTGCTGCGATAGACCCGCTCCAGCACCGTAATCGCGTTTGGGCGCTTTCCAGCCAGTATCAGGATCTGGGCATATCGCCAATCATGCTTGCCTGGAGCCAGCTTGGCGGCTTTTTCGTAGGACAATGCCGCCGCAGCCGGTTTGGATTGCTTCATTTCAATCTCGCCTTGAGCGGCGTACAAATCCGCATTGGCCGAATCCACGGCCACAGCCTGATGAATATCTTTCAAAGCGGCATCCCACGCGCTGTTTCGGTAGTGGGTCAGTGCGCTGGCCATCAACCGGCTCACGCGATTACCACCGTCCTCCGGCTCCGCCTGAAACAGCATGTTCTGGCCGCCATCGCCGTTACCAATTCCAAACTCCGGAATCACCGACTTCTTAGGGTTCAGCATGACGGTCTTTCCGTTCTTGTCCAGCGTGACCGCCTGTATCGGCGGCGCACCACCCTGATAACGAGGCAGCGGGATCAACACCTCGTAATCCGGGTCCGTTTGCATTTCCGGTTGCTGTGTTTCCGGCTGCGGCATGCTTTGGGCCGCGTTGTAGCCCGGCCCCACCATCGGTGGCTGGGAATAAGACTGCGGATAAGCTTGGGGGTAAGTCAGGCTTGGCGGCTGCGCCAGCCCGGACATCTGTCCCTGCGAGGGGATTGCGGGATTCGCGAGCGGCGCCATCGGCTGCGGCGGTTGCGCTATCATTTCAGTACGGCCATGGGGTTGATCGGGTTGTAAACGCGAGAGACTGGGTGGCGCTTCGGTAATGGCCGCAATGGCTGGTCCACCGGCCCTGGAGTTCCGGTAACCACCGGACATCTCAACGCCCAGCAACGCGGTAGACTCTTGCGGTCCAACGGCGGCACTGGATGCGGGAGCGTTCTCCAGCGCGGCCAGATTCGGCAAGACCACCAAGGGCTTGCCTGCTTTACCCACAGTGGTTTTTCCTGGAGCAGCTTTGGATGCCGGGCTTGCTGCCACCTGCTGAGGATGGGTTTTGGTTTGCGTGGAAACCGGCTTGGCTTCAGCAGGAGGCGTAAACTTTGCGGCGGGCAGGGGCAGCGCCTCTGCGCCGATGATTTGGATTTGCCGGTGTCCGAGCGAGGGGCCGCTCAGCATGATTTCCTGGTAATCGGCCCCGGAAAGGCGGTCATGTCCTTTACCCCGAAAGACCGCCTCAATGCCGGGCTTTTCGCTTTGAATCCGGACCGCCCCCCAATCTCCCATCAGGTTTCGGGAGAGCTGAGCGTTATATAGCCGCAGCAGTATTTGATCACGGTCCAAGACTTGCATCTGGTAGCGGAACGGCAAGTCGGACTTAAATTCAACCACTTGCACGGTCTGGCTATCGCCCTGCCGCACCAGGATTTCGCTGACGCCCGCAAAAAGCTCGACCGCCCATCCCGCAGTTTGCCCCACCCATAGCAACACAAGCGATGCCGCCGGGACAAAGGCCCGCACAAGCCATGGCTTGCATTCACTCCGGAATCCGTTCACTCGCGTTCCCCGTCTAACGGCTGCCATCCATCAGGCTTCCCTGTAAGCAGTATTGTACCATCTCAGGCGAATATGCCGCCTGAGCCGTTTGGGGGATATGGGCATATAGCCGGGCAGGCTAACCGATTTTTCCGTAGGAGTGCAGCCCAACACCCATCAGGTTGACGCCGAAATAGGTCACCAGCATCAGAATGAAGCCCACCACGGAAACCCAGGCCAGGGTCCGGGGGCTGTGCTCGCCGTTGATACGCATGTGCAGGTACACCCCATAGCCCAGCAGAGTCACCAGGCTCATGGATTCCTTGGGATCCCAACTCCAGTAGTTGCCCCAGGCCTCGTTGGCCCACATGCCGCCCAGGATAATCCCCAGGGTCAGCAGCGGAAAGCCGAAGGCCACACAGCGATAGGTAATTTCATCGTACAAATTGGCCTTGTCCTGAGCGAGAGCCAGTTCGATATCCAGCATGGAAGCATCTTCCATCGCCAGCGCGCCGCTTTGCGCACCCGCCATCAAGGGCTTCAGCTTCGCAGAACCCCCTTGGGAACCTGATTCCGACTTGCTGCCCAGCAGGTCTTTCAGCAGGTAAACCAGCGAGCCGAGGAACGCAATGGTAAACAGGGCGTAGGAAAGCAGGATGATCGGCACATGAATACTGCGCCAGTAACTTTGCAGCGCGGGTTGCAAGGGATGGATTTCCGTCGGCAAGGTGAGATCCCAGATGAGCGAACCCAACAGCAGAACCGTCACCGGCAGCCCCAGCATCCGCAACCCAAACCAGCGATCCAGCGCCAGAAACGCCATTTGGATCCCGATGCAAACCACCATCAGGGATTCATACATGTTGGAAAGCGCGAAATATTGCGCCGTCTGGGAGCGGATGGTGAGAGAAACCATCAGGCAAAGGCAGGACAGCAGCATGGCGCCCCAGCCGCCTTCCTGAAACAGCTTTTTGGGCTGCAATGCATGCAGCGCGTAAAAAAGCGTGCTGACGGCCAGCAGGGTGAGGGCTGTATAGTACCAGTTTGCTTCGCTCATGGGGTTTTCTCCGTCACTTTCCGGTCGCTACAGGCAGGGGCTGTTCCGGCAAGCCATACTGTAATTGGGATTTTTGGGTATCTGCCGAAGGGACCTGCAAGCGCCGATCCAATTCGGTTTGCAGTCGTTTTAATTCTTTCATGAAGCTGAGGCGGGCCTTGTTGGTTTTGTACAGCAACCGTACCCGCCGGACGCCGTTCTCCTCGGTCATGGCCACCCACAGGCGGCGCTGGGAGAAGATGCACATGATAGTGCCCGCAATCACGATGAAATAGGCCAGGTACATCCAGGGTACCTCGGGGCCTTTTTTGATTTGCAGGCCGGTGGCAATCTCAGGCTTCACGTATTTCAGGCGCATGCCGGCCAACCGACCTTCCCCGCCTTCCAGCAGACGTAGGTTTGGCGGCATCTTGCCCGGCTTTGCGCCCACAAACCCTTTTTGATCCCGCAGGAAAAAGACCGCGTAGTTGCGGGTGACGTTGGGATCTTGTTGTACGAAGAAGGGAAAGACCATCAGCACCTTGCCGTCCGGCAACTCGGTGAAGCTGACTGGCCGCCCCATGAAACGAGTGTTGGTGGCAATCTTCATGGCCTTGCCGTTGACGGACACAAACAGCTTCCCGGTGGGATTGAAGCTGGCCTGATAAATGGTGGTGTCCCCCACCGACAGCGGGTGATTCACCGAGATGGTTTCCCGCTTCATTTGCCGGTTTTGGGCGTCCAGGATGGACAGATCCGCGTAATATTGCTTGACCACCGACATGGGACCCGGTGCTTCGCCTTCGGGATAGTATTCGATACGAAAATCGTTGACCTTCACCTTCCAGTCCGGGATGGAGCCCTGCCAGATCGCCTCATTGATGTTGGGGCGGAACATCTCGGTGTTATGGAGACCAAAGGTCTCTCCCGGCACGGCCAGTTCTTGGGCCTTAAACCCGAAAAATACCCCGTACACCGAAGAAATCAACAGCAGCAGAATCCCCGTATGCGCCACCACCGGCCCCAGGCGGCTGAAGTTACCCTTGGAGGCATACATCAGCACGGAGCCATCTTGCCGTCCCCGACTGGCATGCACCCGGTAGCGGGCCCGGCGTAGGGACTCCGAGACCGTGTTCATGACGGCGCCCATTGATTGCCCGCTCTGGAATTCCAGCCGGTGCGGGGAAGCCTGAATGTGCTCGGGGCCGCAGAACACTTTCCGGGTGGCGGCCAGATACGCGGGCTTTAGCCATTGGAAGCTGCCGCAAAGCAGATTCAGGAAAAACAGCACTTCCAGCGCGATGAACCAATAGGAGGAATAAACGTTAATGAGGCCCATGGCCTTGAAGATGCGGTAGTTTCCCCCGAAGTTGCGCTTGATTTCAGCCAAGTCCACCACGCCTTCCTGGGGCAGCAGAACGCCCACCAGCGTGGCCGCCGCCAGCAGGGAAAGCAGCACGATCGCCAAATGCACCGAGCGGAAACAAGCCAGAAAACCCCAAATTCTCTCCGGGAAGGTCGTCCCTGCCTGGGCAGGACTCGACACGGTTTTAGGGGGGAGTGCGGCTGACGGTTCGGACAATGGGAGGCTCATGCGTTTCGATCCAGCTTCCGGATGGGCTTTAATATTGATGGATTGTGGGGATTGCGGCTGTGCTCAGCGAGCGGTCGAGGACCCGGAAGTATTATCCGCTAAAACATGTCCATCGACAATGAGGCTACGAAGATAGTAATAGATGGGTTCTCATGAGATCCGGTTTTACACTTTGACATATTCAGGCAATCCTTTCGATTTTATTGTTTTTATTAAAACAGGAAACGTCAATCAGATGGGTAGTAGGAAGTAAGTCCGGATAGTGGAGTGAAGGTAGATGGTTATCGAATGTCTGAATGCCGATCTCGTCGTGAACACAGTGAAGGCTGAGCACGGACGCGGGATTTCTGGCGACGACCACCGGTCCAACGGACAAAGACAAGCTGACAGCATATTCATCCGATGTGTGATGATTCGCTGGTAGCGACCGAAACCAAACATCAGAGTTGGCGAAACCTGCAAACACAGGTTTAACCTTAAACTCTCTCTTTTTAATTTAGCTCTCTCTCTTAACTGGTACCCCACAAGGGTACTTTTTTTTTGCTTGCTATGTTGCGCCAGCAGAAGCGTACGGGGAACCCATCTCCATCAAAAACGAGGCCTACCAATGTAACAAAAGAATTCGATTCGCGCCGAAGAGCATTGAAGCAGGCAATTCTCCACCAACAATCTGTTTTTATTATATTAAGAAGAAAGGTATGGGGTTTGGGATGGGAAATTTTTGGCCGCCGGGCTTTTTACCGACGGGTCCTTCGATGAGTCAATGTGGGTGCAATCCGGTTTATCCGCAAGCGCCTGGTTCGGGCTATCAGGTTGACGGTATCGGGTACGCAAACCCAACCGGGTACGCCTTCGAGGACCCAATGGAAGCCCAAATGCCAAGCTTGGGGATTCCCGGCTTCGCCAATGACGGCGCGCCCTATCCAGCCCCTTATCCTGCCTATGAAGGCTTGCCGCCTGACGCTCAACAGCAGCAAATGCTTCAGCAATTTTATGTCGTCATGTCGATGATGATGTCCTGCATGATGCGATTGCTCCAAATGCAAGGCCCCGGTGACGGCATGCAGTGCAACATGCCAAGCATGGGAGCGAATTTTGTTTACGGCCCGGATGGCATGCTGACGGTTCTCCCTCCCGGTCGGGGGCCTGCATATTGCGGTGGAGAACCGGTGTATCCCGGTGGAGATATTCCGGGCAGCAGCGGGCCTGCCCAAGGTCAGGCGGGCACAGCGATCAATTGGGCCTTGGGAGAGGCTCAGAAAGGGGTCACCGAGCGCAACAATCAGGACTATATCTCGGCGAATTACTCCCAGGGCAGAAATCAGGCATGGTGCGTCGATTTCATCTCTACGGCCCTGGAGCGGACCGGTGGTTCGCCGTGGGGACATCTCTCGTCAGTAGCCGCGCTGCGGAACTGGGGGGAGAAAAACGGCCAGTTTTTCCGTCCGGAACAGGGCGCCCCAAGGCCCGGTGATGTGATTCTCTTCCAGAAAGACCGTTCTCACGCGGGCCTGGTCACCAAGGTGGAAAACGGCCAGGTATACACCGTGGAAGGAAACAGCTCCGATGCCGTACGCACCCGCAGCTATCCAATCGGTAGCGGCAAAATCACCGGCTACGTACGCCCGTTCATGGATAACACCTACCTGGCTCGTTCTTAAGGCAATGCCCTAGCAGCCGCTATTATCAGGCGCTAGTGGCGCAAGTAGAGATTGCCCATGAGGTTGCGGTAGCGGGATAGTTCCATTTCATAGGAGCCCAGCGCCCGCAGCATCTGTTCGCGCTCATCCAGCAACTGGCGAACCTGCACCGCCATAGCCCGGTTGTCCCGATAATACTCATCGGCGGTGCGCCGCATCTTGGCCAGTTCCGTTTGCAGGGGATGCTGCATTTCCTGCATGTAAACCAGCACATGATCTGCCACCAGACGGGCCAACTCATCCCACTGCCCCTCGTTGGACACGGTATCAGCCAGTGGAGATTGGTCTTCCGCAAGCGCGTGATCCGCCAGGTCCGGGTGATAATTGGCAAAAACCTCGTCCAGATCAAAGGAGAGGCTCTCTTCCAGAGACCTCAGCTCCTCCGCGAGCGAACTGAGAGACGGCTCGGCAATCCCGGATTCCGGCGCGGCAGGCTCGGAATTGGCGGGTTCGGTTGGGCCGGACCAAGTCTCGAATGCGTAATACAAGTGAACTCTCTCTCTTGTGTGTCGACAGAATTATTATAGGGAATGCACCCATGCCGCCGAAATATTGAAGCAAACATTACACACAAAACATTACAAAACGCCTGCAAATTCCAACAAAAACCACCCACGATGCAGTCTTGAAATCCCGCATTAAACCCCGACAGCAACCAGCCGAAACAACCTACACGCAGGCACTGACTTGCAGATAGCGCTGAATCTCCTGGTAAGCGGCCACAATAGCCTTCATCTTTTCCTCGCTGCCCCCGGCCAGATCCGGATGGTGGGAAAGTGTCAGCCGCCGGAATTGCTTTTTCACCAGATCCGGCGAAGCGCCCCAACTGAGTTCCAGGGTTTGGAAAGCCAGAAGGACCGGATTGGATGCCGGACCGGCGGCGGTTTCCTGACGTTTTTTCCGTCCTCCTCGCGGGCTTTCGTCTCCCATCATGTCGCACCAGTCATCGAATGTGAACTCGTGCTCACAGCCCCGACCGGCCTGGGCCTGATGAATCTTTTCGTAGTTGCGTTGGTAGGTTTCCACGTCCTTGCGGAATCGGGCAAACAGCTCCTGCCGCTCGCCCGGCGTGGCCTGGATAAAAGCGTCGATTTTCCGAAAGGAATCCAGCGTGAAATAATGCCGCCAGTTAACATCCCGTCCGGTGAGATCCAGTTCGTAATCCCGCAGGCTTTCCAACAGGGCCTTATCCGCCGCCGGCATTTTAATGCGGAAGTACTCAAAAATCCGCAAGCGATATTGTTCCCGCTTTTCCGCATTTTCCACCCGCTTCACCGCCCGGCTCATCCGGTAATCTTCAATTTCCCGGTTCAACTGACTGCGCAGCCCAGGCTCCAGCTTTTGCAACGGACGATCATCACACGCATCCTCCGGGGAGATCCAGTCAATCGCCTTGAAAAACTCCAGCAGCTTTTTCTGCCGGAACGGGCTGTTTCCGTCGGCAAACCAGAGATCGAGGCGCCGCTTGCTGTCCGTGGACAGGTACTCGAAGACCGGCAAGTCATGTTGCGTGAAAAAAGCGGATTGCGACATGTTCTAAGAATACCATTTCGGATTCGACGCTCCCAGTCTCCAAATCCAGCCTCCCGAAATCCCCCGGCCGCAGGTTGAAACCACGCCGAATTGGCCGACAATAATTAAAGAATAACCGGAGTTTTGCATGCGTTCTCGATTGCTTCTGCTACTCACCGGCCTGTCCTGCGTCGGCCTGAGCCTATTGTCACTATCGCCCAACTGGGCGGCGAAGATTCCGGTGCCCGCCTCACAACCGATCTCGCCACCGGTTGAAAAGACGGAACCCGATCCCAATTTCCATAGCTACACGCTGCGCGCCGGAACCGCCCTGCAAATCCTGCTGCAAACGCCCATCAACACCGCAGTCAACCAACCGGGAGACATGGTGGAAGGCATCATGACCCGTGATTTGTACCTGAATGCCGATCGACTGCTTTCCAAAAACACCCGCTTCACGGGCGTTATCTCTCGCCTGGAACCGCCAATCCAGGGAATGAACGCACTGCTGGCCATTCGTTTTACGGAACTGCTACTAGAAAACGGAGAGCAACTGCCCATCGATGCCCATGTCCGCACCGAGCACCCCGGTCACCTTTGGGGCGGTCAGGTCACTCCCGGCACCAAGCCCATGCTGTCCACCCAGCGGGTGGCGGGCATTGGGGAATATAACCGCATCGTCTTCGGCGGCCCCAGGGCCATGGGGCAGCATATCGAATTCCCGCCCGGCGAACACTGGACCATCATCCTGGACCAGCCGCTGACGCTAGTGCTGCCCAAGCAACCAGAGGATTAACCGTTTCCACTAACCATCGCATCTGTTTGCGGTAATTTTTGCAGGGTCCAGCCACTGTCGGTCATGGTCCACAGAGACAAGACATTACTCCGCCGCATGCCACAGCCCTTAGGCAGGACACCCACTGGAATCGCGCTGATGGCCTCATCAATCCGAGGCCTAAACGCTGACGGCTTCAGCCTCGCTTTTGAAGATGTCGATGGTTTTGTTGAGGTTGGTCAGGTTCACCAGGTTGTTCACGTAGTTTTGCAGGCCGTAGACACCGAACGATCCGCTCACTTCTTCGCAGGTGCGCTTGCAGAACAGGATCACGCTGAGACCGGAGCTATCCATAAAGCTGACCTTGCTGAGGTTCAGCAGGATATCCTTCTGTCCTTGCGCCACCATGCCCGCCACCGCAGACTTGATGGCCTCGCAATTGCGAAAGTCCACGTTCTGGGCATCAACGTCAACCACAGTCTTGCTACCGCTCTGACGGCTGGCAATCTTTGTTTCAGAACTCATGGGCACTCCCTCTGCATATACCAACTCTAATGATGGCGGATCGCTTATTTTTGCGCAAGAGGGAAACCGGTGGGTCTCACACAGATCGTCCGTTCGAGGGAGAATCCGGGAAGAAAGCTCGCTGGACCTTTGCCTGCTGCTTCGATACACTATTGCCAAAAAGCAGAAAGGATCCTCAGCGATGGCTCTCTCAGGAACACTCTCCGGCGCGGCAATCCGCGAAAAGTTCATTCGTTTCTTCGCCGAAAAACATGGTCATCGGCACGTGCCCAGTGCGTCCCTGGTGCCCACCAACCCCACCGTGCTGCTGACCCCTGCGGGCATGCTGCCCTTCGTGCCGATCTTCCTGGGCATCGAGCCTCCGCCCAAGCCTCCCCGCGCGGTCTCCTGCCAGAAGTGCGCCCGTGTGAGCGGCAAAGCCTCGGACCTGGAATACGTCGGACGCACGCCCCGCCACCATACGTTCTTCGAGATGCTGGGCAACTTCAGCTTTGGCGACTACTTCAAGCGGGAAGCCATCACCTGGGCCTGGGAATTCGTGACCGGTGAGCTGAGCCTACCCAAAGACAAACTCTGGGTGACCATTTATAAGGATGACGAGGAAGCCCGGGAACTCTGGCATGAAATCGCAGGCATTCCCAAAAGCCAGATTATCGCCCGCAGCGAGAAGGATAACTTCTGGGGTCCTCCCGGACCCACCGGTCCTTGCGGCCCCTGTTCGGAAATTTTCTATGATCGCGGCGGCCTGCCTGCCGGAACCCCGGAAGAAAATCCGGACCTGCTGGATGAAGACCGTTTCGTGGAAATCTGGAACCTGGTGTTCATGCAGCTTTTCCAGGATGAAACCGGCAAACGGACCCCGCTGGAAAACAAGAACGTGGATACCGGCATGGGCCTGGAGCGCGTCGCGATGGTCATCCAGGGCAAGAACAACACCTTTGAAACCGACCTGCTCTTCCCACTGGTGGATCAGGTTTCGCAAATGGCTAAAATTCCTTACAAACAAAGCGACAAAACCGATGTGGCCATGAAGATCGTGGCCGATCACGTTCGTTGCATCAGCTTTGCCATAGCCGACGGTATTACCCCCAGCAACGAGGGCCGGGGCTATATCATCCGGATGCTACTGCGCCGGGCCGTGCGCTACGGCAAGAAGTACCTGGGCTTCCAGGAGCCGTTTCTGTATCAACTGGTGGCCACCGTGCGCAACCACTACCAGAACCCCTACGAGGAACTCAAAAATCGCTACGACCACATTGTAGAAACCGTCAAGCTGGAAGAAAAACGCTTCCTGGAAACCCTGGAGCGCGGCTCCCGCATCCTGGATGAAACTCTGGAACGCGTAAAAACAGGGAAAACTTCCGTGATTTCCGGCGAAGACGTCTTCAAGCTCTATGATACCTTTGGTTTCCCAGTGGAACTCACAGCAGATATCGCGCAGGAAGAGGGTGTCACGCTGGATATGGAAGGCTTTGAGCGTTACATGGATGAACAGCGGGAAAAAGCACGGGGCGCCCGCAAAGGCGACGCCATCGTGCGGGATCAGCTTTATTCCGACATCCTGCATAAAGTCGGTCCCACCAAATTTGCGGGTTATGACACCCTAAGCGCGGAAGCCACGGTAAAAGCCCTGATTGTGGATGGGCAGGAAGTCACTGAAGTCGGCGGCACCAACCAACCGTTCGAAGCCATTCTGGATGCCACACCGTTTTATGCCGAATCCGGCGGCCAGGTCGGCGATCGTGGTTCATTTTCCAGCGATCATGGACATCATGGGCTGACAGTGGTGGTCAATGACACCTTGAAAGTGGGCGATCTGTTCATTCACAAATGCCTTTTCGATCAAGGCCAGGCCCTACGGGTTGGCGATCAAATCATGGCCTACGTGGATCCCATCGCCCGTCAGCAGGCGGCGATTCATCACACCGCCACCCACCTGTTGCAGGGCGCCTTACGGGAAGTCCTCGGCGATTCGATCACCCAGGCGGGCTCTTATGTCTCGCCGGAGGGCGCGCGTTTCGACTTCACCTTCAACCGGGGCCTGAAGCCCGAAGAGTTGAGCCGGGTGGAAAGCTTAATCAACAAATGGATCCAGGAAAACATGCCCCGCTCCGTTGAGGAAATGGAGATTGATCAGGCTCGACTCTCAGGCGCGGTCCTGATGGCCGGTGAGAAATACACCGACCGGGTTCGTGTCGTCTCCTACGGAGAGGCCAGCAAAGAGCTTTGTGGTGGCACCCATGTCCCGCAACTGGGAGAAATCGCCTTGGTGAAGATTGTCTCAGAAGGCGCAATTGCTTCCGGCATCCGGCGCATTGAAATCATGGCCGGTGAAAAAGCTTACAAACAGTTCAAGCAGATTGAAACGGATATGAAAGATCTGGCGGAACTGCTGAAGTCCCCGGTCCGCGAAGTGCCGGTGAAGGTGCAGAAGCTGGTGGATGAATTGAAGACTCGGGAAAAACTCATTCACAACCTGGAAGAGAAACTGGCCTTGCAGGAAGTCAAGGCCCTGCAAACGGCATTATCCGCCGAGCAGCCGGTTCTGCTGCGCCATTTGAAAGGATACAGCCCTGACAGTTTGAAGATGGTGCTGGAAAAACTGGCGAAAACCGCCGCCTCTCACATCATCCTGCTGGCGGGAGACGGACCGGACAAGGCGTTCTTCATGGCCGACGTTTCCGAGGATTTCATCCAGAAAGGCTTGAAAGCAGGCGATTTGGTCAAACAGGCCGCCGAGATCTGCGGTGGTAGCGGCGGCGGACGGCCCAATTTTGCGCAAGCCGGCGGGAAAGATCCCTCTAAAATCGCGGCTGCGTTATCCGCCGTTGAAAATAGCCTTCAGAAAGCCGGACTTCCAATCGGATCATCGGCAGCCGCCACGCGATAAACGCGAATTCAATTCAACCCATCTTTTAGATCTGAAAATCTGATTGATAAAGATTATGCAAAGAATCGAGTGCCGCCGATTCGCTCTTTTTATAATGGAGGGGCAGATAAAATCGTCTTGGGATCAGGAATTAAGATCATATGAAGACTGCCCGCGATAACATTGGCAATGTGAAGTGGAGGTGATAGGATTATTCGTCTCTCAGCAGTAGCTTTTTGTTTTGGTGGGTAAAGAGCTTTGTTATTAGGTAGGTAAAGGTAAGTCAAGTCAAATTGTTATTGAACCAAATAGGAGTTGAGTTAGATATGACTTCAAGAAGAGTAACGCCCTTGCTGCTCGCGGCAAGCGTATTCCTCACCGGTGCCACTGGTGCCTTCCTTGGTTCGGTGACTCCCGTTCACGCTATCACCAGCGTGGACGAGCTTACTGACGTAAACCAGAACCACTGGGCGTACGAAGCGCTCCGTGACCTGGTTGAAAAGTATGACGTCATCGAAGGTTACCCGGATCACACCTTCCGCGGTGCGCGTACTGCCACCCGCTGGGAGATGGCTGCCGCCCTCAACGCGTTGATCAAGTCCGTCGGACGCGATCTGGCTCGCCTGGGCGCAGAAAAAGCCGACAAGGCTGATCTGGAAACCCTGGCCCGTTTGCAGGAAGAATTCCGCAACGAACTCTCCGCACTGCAAGCCAGAACCGATGCCCTGGAAAATCGCGCATCCGCAATTGAAGCGAAAAACGCCGAGCAGGATCAACGTCTTTCCTTGCTGGAAAGAACCCAACTGCACGGTGACATGAGCTTCGGTATCCTGGCCGATATGGGCAGCCGAGGTACTCGCACCACCACCAGTGGCAGCGACACCGGCAAAGACGGCATCACCGATGCCATCTCCGCCATCGGCCGTCTGCGTTTGACGATGGATGTTCCGGTCAAGGAAGACAAGGAAGATTCCAAAGTCGGCGCCGGTGAAGTGCACACCCGCATGATCGCCGCGTTTGGCCGCATCGCTCCAAGCGGCGCCAATGAAAACAACGCAGGCGTCTTCAACCCGTTCAACGGCTACTCCCGGATTGCCGGTGATGCCGCTTACGGCAACGAAGGCATTGGTTCCGTCAGCAACCGCAACGGCGACGCTGAAGGCCCGAACCTCTACGGTTCTTCCTTCGGCGGCACCAACCTGCGGTCCTACCTGTACGTTGAAGATCTGCACTATCACCAGCACTTCAAGGCCGGTATTCCGCTGTTGACCGACTGGATGATGGGCGCAGGCTGCGACGACGCTAACTGGGCCACCACCGGTGACCTGTACGTGGGAACCATGCCGTGGCGCTACCTCTATGACAAGAGCCCGTACCGCGGCAACGAGCTGAGCCAGTTCCAGAACACCGCGTTCGTGAACACCCCGGGCGTTGCAGTCAACCAGAACTACCCGATGATGGCCTACCAGTGGCATCAACAGCTGGGTTCCGACAAACTCAGCGCTGATTTGACCACCGGCATGGGCGCTACGGACATCGGCGATGTGATGGATGGCCTGAACCTGACCTACGAAGGTCGGATTAACTACCAAGTGGCCGATCTGCCCGGTAGCCTCTATGCTGGTGGCTACCACGTATGGTCCGCCGGTTCCCGGAATGCAGCCAGCTACTACTTCGCCGGGACCGATCCGCTGGGCAACTTGACCGGTGCCGCTGCGCTGAACCGCTCCGGCCAAGCAACCGGGTTCCTGGCCAACTGGCAGGCTCCGGATGCCGTCAACGGCCTCTACGCCGGTTGGAACCAGGAATGGTACCAAGGCATCGGCACCACGGTGAACTACTTCCTGAGCAACCGTGGCAACTATGCCTACTTCCTGAACTCCAACAACCAGACGATCGGCGCTTCCCAGTCCGTGACTCCGGGTTCTGGCGCAACGGTTAGCACCGCGGGTATCACCAACCCGGTGACTGTCAGTGCGCGTCAGTCCATCTCCGGCGTGCTGAACGTCCCGATGAAGGTGTTCGGTGTGCGTGAGAACGACAACGTTGGCTTCGGCTACGCCGCGATGCAGTTGGCGAACAACCGCATCGGGCAAGGCATCTTCGCCAGCCGCTTCAGCAACGCTTGGGAGCATACGTTCGAAGCTTACTACAAGTGGGCTGTCAACGATGCCATCTCGGTTGTGCCGAGCGTGCAGTTCATCACCAACGCCTTGGGTGTTGATGCGAACGGCCCCATCTGGGTGCTGGGTCTGAGAACCAACTACACGTTCTAAACTTCGGAACGTCCCAGACGCAAGTCGAAAATACCCCGGGAAAAATTCCCGGGGTATTTTTTTAGCGAAATATGTACACGAGGAAGAGACTCAGGGTTTAGATCATTTCATCTAGGATGCCAGGATGTTTTTTGACGAGAACCTGCAATACAAAATTTTGTCGATTGACTGCATTCTTCAAACTGTCCACCGTCTCATAGAGCTTTTGAGTCGATGGACTAGCCAATCCAGGGGTTTTCAAACCTCCGAGGGCCTCTGGCTTATCATTCTGATACCACCGAATAACCTCAGAGCGAGCTTTTCCCCCACAGTGTATGATGGCAGATAACCTCGTATCATTGATATCTCCTAAAATCACTACTTCATGAAAGCACTTAAATCCACATAACAAAAAAAGCAATGACTACGGTAGCACAAACCGAAGCCACCCTCAAAAAAGCACTAAAATATAAAAGAACTTATGAAACTAGCCGACGCGTTCTTGCTGAAACAGCATTTCAGGCGACTGCTGGCTGGCGAAGGAATAAAGCTGCGCTGGCCGGTGATAGCCTTCCATTTTGGTTTCGCCGGTATCCTTCAACAGATCAGATGAAAGGATTTTCTTGCGGAAATTACGCTTATCCAGTGACTTGCCCAGGATCAATTCGTACACCCGCTGCAGCTCGGTCAGGGTAAATTTCTCGGGCAGCAACTGGAATGCCACGGAGGAAGATTCCAGATGGCGTTTGAGCTTGGCCATCGCCTTCTCCACGATGTCAGCGTGATCAAACGCCAACTCGGGCAGCTCACTCACGCTGAACCAGTTCACATCCTCCGCATTGGCTTGAGCCTGGAGGTGGAGTTTCTCGACACTGACCAACGCATAATAGGCCACGGTGATAACCCGGGCCCGAGGGTCGCGGTCAGGCCCGCCGAAAGCACCCAATTGCTCCAGGTAAATATCCTTGACGTTGGTCTCTTCAAACAACCGCCGACTCGCGGCTTCCTCCAGGGTTTCACCGACATGGATAAAACCGCCCGGAATGGCCCACATGTGGTCGTAGGGCGGCTGCTTCCGTTGAATCAGCAGGACTTTGAGCCGGTTCTGAACCACGGTCAGCAACACGATATCGACGGTCACCAGAGGCGTCTCATAGCAGGAGAGGCTGGTCGCCCCGTTGCCACCGCCTGTTTTACTTTTTTGGATTGTCTCGAAAAAAGTGTCTGTCACCGAATCGCTTCCCGAACTGGCTGTTTCCGTAATCCCTGCGGAGACGGCTCTTTCCTTCGCGTCTCGCTGTCAGTGAAAGAACCCCCTAAGATGGTGCGAGCATCGACCCAATCATACTCCGCTCAATCATCATACTGCAAATATCCGTTTTGCACTACGTCTGAGCCGCGTCCAGGCATGCCAGCCGTAGAGAGGGCGGATGCGAAATTGCCGACGCATTGCACACAGTGAGATCCGGGTCGTTTCACTCGAAAACACAGGCGCTCCGGGCTCAACCGACAGGCCTCCATCCCGCCCGATTGATTCAATCACGCTTTCGGGCCAGGATGAACCCGTTGCTCGTATCCAGGTCGCTGGTGATCCAGTCCGGGGTATCGGTCACTGCCGCAATGAAATCCAGCATATCTTCCCGATGGGAACGGGTATTGTCCGCCAGCAGCACACCGCCAGGCGCCAGCAGTGTCTCCGCGCAACGAAGATAATCGATATACTCCGATTTCCGGGCATCCAGGAACATCAGATCGAAGACCTGCCGGTCAGCCTGGAGGCGAGCCAGGGTTTCGAGGGCATCGCCCTCCAGCAGGGTCACGCAATCGCTCAGCCCAGCCTCCTGCAAGTGAGTGGCAGCCTGGGCCTGTCGTTCCGGCGAGGCGTCAATGGACGTCACGCGACCCTCGTTCCGGGATGCCGCCATCGCCAAGTGCAAGGTGGAATAGCCCACTGAGGTCCCGACTTCCAGCACATTCCGGAAGCGTCCAATCCGGGCCAGCAGATACAGGAAACGGGCCGCATCCGGCGGCAGGGACCAGTTTTCCCGCAGATAGGCAGGGTTCTGCTCCAGTCGTTCAATCACCGGGCTCAAAGTCATGCGCGTCCTCCTTTTGGCAATAGTAGGTCTTGATTGCTTCAGCCAGAGCCTCCAGCGTCGAAGGCTCCGCCTGCACGTCTACCCGCCCAAACAGCGCCATCGCAGCCTGCCTGGTTTTCGGACCCAGGCAAGCAATGGCCGGCTTGGCATCTTCAGTCGACATTAGTTGGCAGTACGCGGTAACAGCCGAAGGACTGGTAAACACCAGCAGATCGGCGGGCGCCTGGAGCCGCAAACGCTCCGATTCGGAGAGAGCCTGGCGCAGGGTCGTCTCATAAACCACCAGTGGCGTTACATGGGCGCCTGCCCTGGAGAGGATTTCCGGCAAGTCCTGGCTGGCCAAATTGCCGCATGGCCATAAAATCCGCAGGCCCTGGCAGGCATATCCCTGGATAAAAGCCTGCGCTACCCCTTCTGCATCGAAGCGGGGAGAGACAAAACTTGCCTCCACACCATAGGGAGGCAGTGCTTTTGCCGTCGCTGGCCCCACCACGGCAACCGAGAGCATCCGCAATGGGCTGTCGCCGGGCAGCCTGTCGAAAAAGGCCCTCACCGCGTTTTTGCTGGTGAAAAACAGCCAATCGAATTCACCACCCGGCACTTGGAAAGGCACCGCCGCAATCGTAACCAGGGGGATGGCACTGACACGAGCGCCCCAGTCGCCAAGGCGTTGTTCCAGGATGTCTGGCGAATTGGGAGAGGCTCCGGCGCCTTGTTCAAGCGGCCGGGTCACAATCACGTGCTTTCCGGCCAGGGGATGATCCGATTCGCATCCATGCGGGGCCACCAGTGTGAAACCTCCTCCAGATAGCCGTCCTGAAAGCCGGACGAACCTACCTATAATATGAACAGCCACTATCATATAACAACCGCAACGGATGGTACGCGATGATGACCGGTTGGCCCCTCGTGGAACAGGACCCCGAACAGCTTGCCAGGCGCCGAAAGGCCGCCCAGTTGCTGGAAGATGTGCTGGATGAGCGCATGGAACCACGGCTGGCCATCAATCGCTGGCCGGAGCCAGGTGAAATGCCGGATACTTCTCTAGATACCGCCTGGCAGGCCCTTTGGCACTTTGAAGCGGATGAGGACAAGCAGCAGAGCGAGCTTTTCTACCTGGACGCCCAATTGGAACTGCTTCGGCAAATAGCCCGCTTCCTGAAAGAGGGACGGGACTTGCCGGCCTACTTCCTGCAACCCTACCCGGAAGATCACCAGGTCCGTTTTTTCTATGATTTCCCCCCCGCCCAGGATAGCCTGCGTCTCTTGCAGCAAGCCAGAACCCGGTTCATGCAGTTCTGGACAATGACTTGGGAGCTGAATCCCTGGCTTCAGGGGCTGCATTCAGGTCTTCATTCCAGACTCTCAAAAACGCAAAAGCCCCCTCAAAACTGAGGGAGCTTTTGCAGAATTAGGTTGAGACCCGAAACTAGTGGGCTTCGGTTTTGTGCTCTTCAGTCGGAGCTGGAGCCGCTTCGGTGGTGCTGGGTGCCGGAGCCGCTTCGGTAGTAGTGGTAGTCGTTTCGGTGGTAGGAGCGGCGCTGGGCATTTCGGTCGTGGTGGTGGTTTCAGTGGTGACCGGAACTTCAGTGGTGCCTGTCATCTCGGTGGTGCTGGTGGTGGCTTCTTCCTGCTGACGGCAGCCGGTCAGCGCAACGGAGGTAGCCACAGCCAAACCCAACAGAGCAACGGTAAAAAGTTTCAGTTTCATGAGTCTCTCCTTAATGTTCTACAGAATTCAATGAATTAAAAAGTACTACCTTGGGACATCTTTAAAAACCAGTTGTATCCAGTGCCATCACAGTAAGGAACCCGGTCTGTTACACAGGGGCCGCTCTGTTTTAACACAGTGCCAACATCCCCACGTCCTTTTCCTGCAACCAACGTCTTTCCGGAAAAGCACGCATACCGCCCGATCGGGTGGCTATACCGTAATGTCTCTTTTTAGTGTCTCTCAAGCTTCGGTGACTTGATATTTGGTGGGTATCAAGTTTTTGAATTAAGCTGTATTAAAACGCAGGTAACCATGAAGGTCAAGGAGAAAGGCACGAATTTTAAGCCCTTTCCTATAATCTTTATATTTTACTTATCAGGTTCCGGATAAAAATTGAAGGGAGGCAGCACATGCAATGCGAGGCTTGCGTGGTATTGGTAACATGCGGATCTCAGGCCGAGGCCGAAAGCATTGCCGAGCACATCGTGAGGGAACGCCTGGCAGCCTGCGTGAACATGATTGCCGGTGGCAGCCCTGTCCGATCGTTCTATATATGGGAAGGATCCTTGCAAAGGGATGAGGAGTGGATGCTCCTGATCAAAACGATGCCGCCCCTTTTGGAATCCCTGAAGAAAAGAATCCAGGAACTTCACAGTTACACGGTGCCCGAGTTCATTGCATTGCCCATCCTGAGCGGTTCTGAGGAGTATCTCGGTTGGCTGCGTCAAAGTGTAAGCTCAGCAGAATAAATGGTTTCTGGAAGCCAGCCCTTGTTCAAGTAGGAATATTAAGGAATAATAAGAAACGGGAGACTATGATTTTTTCTGACATACTGTCCCTAAGTTTTGATTGTTATGTTTCTGAGGTAATGGACCCGTGGGCTTTTTCAACCTTTTTAAGAAAAACACGAATGACATGGGCATTGATCTGGGCACCGTCAACACCCTGGTCTGCACGACCTCCAAGGGAGTGGTCCTGAGAGAACCCTCGGTGGTTGCCATCGATTACAGCCAGAATCCCCCAACCGTGATTGAAGTGGGCCTCGCCGCCCGCGAGATGATCGGTCGGACCCCCGGCAATATCCGCGCAACCCGCCCCTTGCGGGATGGCGTTATTGCCGAGTTCGAATGGGCCGAAAAAATGCTGAAAAAATTCATCGAGAAGGTCAATGGTGGGACCGGCGCCTTCGGAAGCCGTCCTGGCCGCGTGGTCATCGGGATTCCGAGTGGCGTGACCGAAGTGGAACGTCGCGCGGTTGCCGATGCCGCCTACCAGACCGGCGCCGATCGCGTCAATCTGGTGGATGAACCCATGGCCGCCGCCATTGGGGCGGGTATGCCCGTGGATAAACCGACCGGTTCGATGATCATCGACATCGGCGGCGGCACCACGGAAATCGCCGTGGTTTCGCTGAAAGGGCTCGTGGTTTCCAAGAGCTTGCGGACCGCCGGGGATGAGCTGAACGAGAATATTCAGGAACACCTGAAAAAGGTGCACAACCTCTCCATCGGGGAACGCACGGCGGAAGAAATCAAGATCCGCATGGGTTCCGCCTTCCGTAACCAGGAAGAGGAAGAGATGGAAGTGCGCGGCTTGAACCTGTTGAACGGTCTGCCGCATACCATCACCATCAACAGCACTGAAATTCGGGAATGCCTGTTCCACACGCTGATGGAAATCGTCGCTGGCGTGAAAAATACGCTGGAGATGACCCCGCCGGAACTCGCGGCCGATATCGTGGATCGTGGCATCGTGCTGGCTGGTGGCGGTGCGCTGCTGGCGGGCATGGACGAACTGATCTCGAAGGAAGTGGACGTACCGGTGCATATTGCCAACGATCCGCTGTCCTGCGTGGTACTGGGGACCGAGAAGATGCTCAATGACCCCACGTATCAATCGATCCTCGACGCAACCGAGTTCAAAGGCTAGTCTTTCTGGAATCGAAAGTGCCTTGATGAAGGCTCCGCTTCTGCTTGAAGCTTCGCCGGGCGTTACCATTGCCCTGGTGGAACCGCGTATCCCGCAGAACACGGGCAATATCGCGCGGCTTTGCGCCTGCACGGGAGCAGAACTTTATCTGGTGGGTAGCCTGGGATTCAAGTTGGGGGATAAATACCTGGCCCGCGCCGGGATGGACTACATGGATGACATCCCGATTCAGCAGGTCCCGGACTTCAAGGATCTGCTCGCCCAACGGTCCGGATACACGCCCTACTTCGTCAGCACCAAAGCCGAAATCAATTACACCGATGTGGTTTACCCCGAAAACACCCTGCTGGTCTTCGGTAGCGAAAGCCATGGCCTGCCCGCCTGGCTGATTGATGACAACCCGGACACCAGCATTCGCATTCCCATGCGGGCGGATGCAAGAAGTTTAAACTTGGCCAACTCCGTGTCGATAGTCCTTTATGAGATTATTCGACAAAGGTTGGCAGCGTTAGTATGAAACTACATGAATTTCTGTTCTGGACGGCCCTGTTTTTAATCAGCGCGGTGTTCCTGGTTGCCCAGCCCATGAACGCGCGGGCCGGAAAAGTCCTGAATGACGGACTGGCAACTAAACCTTTCGGGCATCATATCTGGCAGGAAATCATCACCCAGAACCTGGGCGCCACGGGCGAGATGAATCTCATCAACCTGCGGGCCCACCCGGAACGGCTGAATCAATATTTGGGACAACTGAAAGCCGTCTCTCCCGAGAGTCACCCGGATTATTTCCCCACCGCCGACGATCGGCTGGCCTACTGGATCAACGCCCACAACGCGCTGGCCCTGCGGCTGATCTTGAACCGATACCCCGCAGAAACACTGGCGGACGAGCAGGTATTTCAGAACGAAACACGCTACCATATGGGTCAGCGGCCTGTTTCACTGGCCTGGATCAAGCAAAAAGTGGCCGAGGCACATCCCCGCTACCCGATGGTCGTGCTCACCCTCACCGACTACACGCTTAGCTCGCCACCGCTGAATTCCCAGGCATACCAGGGGGCAACCTTGCGCAAACAAGTCGCCGTTTTTGCCCAGAATACGCTGCAAGAAGGGCGATTGATCCAGTTTGACCGCAGTCGGACGGATTGCATCGGCATCAAGCTGAGTCCGATTTTCCGCCACTACGGCTTGGCGCCGGAGGCAGGTGAAGCTGAAGATCAGGACCGCATGGCGGATCCTTTCGAAGCAGACTCCCCCAGCCCGGCCAAAACCTGGGCTGATATTATCCAACCCTTCGCACCGCCGGATATAGCCGCTAATCTTGGCCATCAATGCACCCATTCCGTTGAATTTCTGCCGCCTACAACCAATCTCCGACAGGTCCAAGCGCTCTAGAACAGGAGTAAGCCTTTGCTCAGGACTGCGCTTGCGGCGCCCCTGTGTTACTCTTATAATAGGTTTTGCATCAATTTTTGAGATACCTTGGATATCGAGGCTATACCCTTGCCCCTTTCATTGGAAACCAAAAACAGCCTGCTCCCGCGCTTCCGGAAGATTGCACTCTTCAACAGCTTATCGGATCAGGAACTGGAGAGCATCGCCGGTTACTTCTACGAGACCAGCTACGACAAGGAAACCGTCATTTTCTATGAACGGGATCTGCCGGGCGATACGGGCTCCAAGATTTATTTTGTGCTCAAAGGCTGCGTCAAGCTGGTGAAATACTCCAGCGACGGGGAAAGCACCATCGTGCGACTTTCCTCGGTGGGTGAGTTTTTTGGGGCAACCGGCGCGCTGACCGATAAACCCATGCCCTACTCTGCGGAAGCCCTGACCGATATCAGCGTGTTGTATATCGAGAAAAAGAATTTTCTGAAAGCTGTGGAACGCTTCCCCCAGATTGCGCTGGGCATGGTGGTGGCTCTCGGCGAGGTGCTCTGGTTCAACTACGAGACCCACAACCAGGTGGTGAAAAAGACCGACGCCCGCGTTTCCAAGATTCTGCTGTATCATTTCAAGCGGGACGGCTACACGGAGACGCCGGACGGCAAGCTGCTGAACATTCATCTGCCGCATGACTATATTGCCAGCATGACCGGCATCGCCTACGAGGAATCGGTGCGCATCATCAGCCGACTGAAGAAAACCCACGGCTGCATCAACTACCTGCGCGGCGGCAAAATCGTCATTACCGAGTTGACCAAACTGACTGAGCTGGCCCAAGGCGAAGACGGCTGCTTCTGCTGAGCATTTGATTCGGCCTTGATATAAACGCAGAGGGTGATTACCAAAAACCCCGCACAATTCCAGGCCGCTTACGGACGGAGACAGCGCCTCGGGTCGGACGTTCCAGTAGCATTCGGTACCACTCGGGCATGTCAAAGGGGGAGCGGCGGGTGGTCCTGGGGGTTTCCTGCACTAAAGCCCGGCGTGTCATAGCTGGCGGGGGAGCCGGATGCAGTCCGTCGGCAAAACCGGGACTGAACTGGCACCCCTGTAACAGGCCGCTGACCAGCACCGGCATGCCCGTCAACCAGAGAATATGAAGCCAAAAAACGAAAGTCCGCACATCCCAGCCTCCTTCGTTCTGCCGGGAGCTTAGCAGAGGCAAGCGCTCCCGACCATTGCCCAATCGAGGGAAGCACTACTTTTTGAGAGCACTTCCCAGATATGTGGTCACCAAATCATTCAGCTTGAGGTCAGCATTTCCTCGAATTCGGCCAGCATCAGCGGTGGAACGGCGGCCACCTGGATGTTTTCCTCCACATGCTCAGGCTTTTTATGCCCCACCATCGGCGCCAATACCCCCGGATTGGAACGCACGAACTGCAAGCACTCCTGGGCGGGGGTTTTCATGCCCTCGAATTTGGGCAATGGCTGATTCAACAACTGTCCCTGCAACAGCGGCACGCTGGTAAACACCCCAACGCCCAGCGCCATGGCCGCCTCCAGGAGGGACACCATCTCGCCATCAAGCGGTTGGTTGGGCAGCGTGAGAGCCTCGGAAAAGGCCAGGTTGAAGGGCAGCTGGATAAAGCGGAAGCCATGCTCCGGGCCACCCACTTGCCCAGCCAGATGCATCACCGTTTCCAGGCTCAGATATTCGTTATTGCTGTCCGGATCGTTGGGATCCTGGCGGAAACAGCTCCAGGTCGCCATCCCGTAATATCGAATTTTTCCGTCGGCGCGGGCTTGCTCGTAAAACACGAAGGCCTGCCGCAGCCGCTCCATAAAAGTGGCCCGGCCCACTTCGGGCATCTGCGATTCAGCGGCGTTGTGCAGGTACATCAAATCCAGCGTTTCCAAACCGAGATTGGCCCGCGAACGATCCAGCTGATCCGCCAGATACGCTGGTGCCATGCAATGCATTCCACCCGCAATCTCGCCCGGCGCAATCATGCCGGAATCAATGTAATGCTCCCGGAACCAGGTGCGGAAATCCACATCCGGGCACCCGGCATCCGGTGTGAGGAAGCCGTTTTTCGAGCAGACAAAAATTTCGTCCCGCTGAAAGCCTTGCCCGATGAGCATTTTCAACGCAGCGGCCAGTGAGCGTTCGGAAAGCTGGTAACGGTAATTGACGGCGGTATCCAGCACGTTAATGGCCCCGCTGGAAACCGATCGCACGGCGGCATCCGCCATCTGCCGACTCGTCTGGTCATCCGCCCCGCCCAAGTATGTCCCCATTCCCAGGCTGGTAAGATGCAGCCCTTGAACCGCATCGCGGAAATGGCCTTCGGCAATGGGCAGACCGCCGGTGGATTTCCCCTCGAAGCGCGCCCGGTAGCGCTCGGTTCCTTCCGATGTAGCAAAACCTTTGATCGTCATCTTTTTGAATCCTCCTCAAGCAACGCAAGTGATAAAAGTAAAAGCGTAAGCCCGCAGGCCCGGTGCCGAAACCGCCAGCGTCAGGCGGTGCACGGCAAAGTCCGGATGCCGGACCAGCGCGTACATTCGAGGACTATCGACCACAGTGACGGGCCAGCCGTCCAAAAGTGCCGTATCCTCCCCCCGCAAATCCTCTGGCAGCGGCTCGTCATCCAGCAGCAGGCGCACCGTAACCGGCCCATCCGCCCCTGGCGCCATCACCAGGTTCACACCGGCTGCGCGATAGTTCACATGAATGCTGACCGGGCGGTCCGAAGCGGACTCCACAAATTCCTTCGTGTTAAGCCAGGCGCCTGTCAGTGCCACGGAATCCGACGGTTGCGGATCGGAGAGCGGCGCGTAATCCACCACGTGCTCCGGCAAGGGGCTCTCCGGATTGGCCAGCACGCCGCGCCCATATCCCAGGTACAGCTCTGGCGTGGCCCGGTAACAGGCAGCGCCTGGCCGGTCAATATCCCGAATCGGGGCTATCGGCTCAGGTAAGCGCTGTGCGGGATCGGCTTCATGCAGCAGGTCCTGGATGGCGCGCTCGAAGGCCTGATACTCGCCTTCGCCGCGATGGCAGGCTCGGATGTAGCCGTGCGTGTCAACCAGATATTTGGTAGGCCAGGCCCGGTTGGCAAAGGCGTTCCAGGTACGAAACTCGTTATCCAGCGCCACCGGATACGTGAGATTAAAGCGTTGCAGCGCCGTTTCCACCACTTTGGCATCTCTGGAGAAGGCAAATTCCGGCGCATGAATGCCGATGACGGTCAGTCCGGCCTCCGCGTAGCGCGCGTGCCATTCCTTCAGGTAGGGCAGGGTGTGGAGGCAATTGATGCAGGTGGCATCCCAGAAATCGATCAGCACCACCCGCCCTCGCAAACCGGCCATGGTCAGTGGAGGGCTGTTCAGCCAGTCCGATACCCGCAATTCCGGCGCCCGCAGCTTTTCTTCCAGGATTTGCATACCGCTGATTGTACCCGAAACAGGGGAGTTCAAGCTTAGAACCACCGACGTTGGCACAAATTGAGATGGAAAATTATTCATTGTATATTTTTTCATGAGGCACAATTTTGAATATTACGAAGGGGGAGAGTGATGCAAGTAAACGCTGGTTCTCAGCCGCATTTCGGTAAAACAACGATTATTACCGGTCCATCCGAGGAGATTGTCAATCGACGTCTTCATGAGGAAGAAAGCAAGGCGCATGGTGCGGTTGGCGTTCTCGCCAGTCCATTCGGAGATCAATATCGCGGACGCCTGTTGACCGGACATGACATCTACAAGTTCTTCCGCCTCGTGGACATTCCTTTCAAAGGCCGGAAGGATAAAGCGGCAAACGAAACCGCGCTTGATGAGTCCTTCCATAAATTCAGAAGTCCCGAAATGGGATCCAATGCAGTCATTGGCTACGCACTCACCCAGGAAGCCGTTGATAAGGCCCAGTACATCAATATCACGGCCTAATCCCAATCAGACAGAAACCGACAGTAGTTCCTGGTACTGACAGAATTGCCGGTAGAGGCCGGGTTGGGCCAGCAGTTCCGTATGGGTGCCTTGCTGGGCAATTTGGCCCTGTTCCATCACCAGGATACGATCGGCCTGCTTCACGGTGGCCAGGCGATGCGCCACAATCAGCACCGTACGCTCCCGCATCAGGCGGTCCATGCCTTCCTGAATCAGATGCTCCGTTACCGGGTCCACAGCGGAAGTCGCTTCGTCCAGCACCAGAATGGCCGGATCGTGGTACATGGCCCGCGCAAATAAGATCAGCTGCTTTTCACCCGCCGAGAGATTCTTGCCCCGCTCTTCCAGCACGGTTTCAAACCCTTTCGGCAAGCGTTCAATCACCTTCATCGCGTTGCAGGCTTCCGCCGCCTTGCGCAGCGCAGCATCCATACCCGGCTCATACTCTGCCAACGCAATATTCTCCGCCACCGTCCGGCTGAACAGAAAATCATCCTGCTGGATGGAAACGATATTGCGCCGAAGGGCCGACAAATCCCAGTCGCGAACATCCTGTCCGTCCACCCGGATGGTGCCGCTATCCACATCATAGAAGCGCAGCAGCAGTTTGATGAGGGTGGTTTTTCCCGCACCGGACGGCCCCACCAGCGCGATTTTTTCGCCGGGACGAATATGCACATTGAGACTTTTCAGAATCGGGTGCTCGGGCTTGTAGCCAAAGGTGACATCTTCCAGCTTGATTTCGCCCCGCGCACGAGCGGAGTGCGCGTTGATTGACTCCGACCCGGACAAACGGGGCAGCAATTCCGGTTGTTCCTGAAACAGGGCCATCACCTTGTCGATTGACGACAGGCCGGATTGCAGGATGGTGTACTTCTCGCTGATGTCCTCAATGGGTTCAAACATTTTGCGCACGAACAGGAAAAAGCCCACCAGCGAGCCGATGGTCATGGGGGCAACGACAGTCGAACCGTTGACACTCAGGCCGCCTTGCACGCTCTGCGCCCCGATCCACAGCACGAGCACCAGGGTCAGCGTGGTCATGAATTCCACCAGGGCATTAAACGCGGTGGAATAAAAAATGGAATCCAACCCGCTTTGCATATTGCTGCGGTTGAGCGCCTCGAAATGCCGATAATTCTTTTCTTCTCGCCGGTAGAGCTGTACCAGCTCCATTCCGGCAAAATTCTCTTGCATAAACGCATTCAACCGGGCGACTTTCACCCGGATTTCATCGTAAGCCCGCCGGGAGCGGCTGCGAAACACCTCCATCAGCATCAGCAGGATGCTCATGGTGACGACCGCCACTAGCGCCAGTTGCCAGTTCATGATGAACATCCCGATCAGCGCTCCGGCGATCATGGCCAAATCCGCCAGCATGGCCAGCCCGCCGGAAGAAAGCATCTCGCTGAGATTCTCGATATCCGAGGTCAGCCGGGTGACCAGCTTGCCCAACGGATGCCGCTGATAAAAGCGCGGGGATAGCGATTGGTAATGCCGGTACAGATCGGTGCGCAGATCGCGGATAATCCGTTGCCCGGTGGCCTGGGATTCGGCCAGTTGCACGTAGCGCACCCGGTAGTTCAACAAGAGCAGCCCCGCAAAGCCCAACGCGGCCAGCATTAGGCCTTGAAGATTCCCGGCCTTGATGGGCCCATCAATGGCATAGCGCACCAGGAAAGTCTGTCCCATTTCCGCCAGCGAAATCACCGGCAGCAGGATAAAGGCAATCAGTAGAGACTGCTTGTATTTAGCCATGTACGGCCAGAGCTTCCCCAGCAGCTTGAAATCCTTCAGGCCGGACTCATGCCGCTCGGAAGCCTTGGTGGCGGTTGAGAGGATATCCATGGCCATCAGTCCGTCTCCTCCGGAGCGGCTAAATCCGGCACAGCGCAGCCGTTGCCGTTCTCGGGTTCTAGGGCCCAGGCACCCAAAGTCTCGCGCAATTGCTGTAGTTGGTGCAGGCGCTGGTACAACGGCTGGGTGGCCAGCAGTTCATCCGGTGTGCCCACGGCCACGATGCGCCCCGCATCCATCAGCACGACCCGATCGCAAAGCCCGATCAGCGAAAATCGGTGGGTGGCAATGAGCGTGGTTTTGTTCCGAAAAACCTTGCGGCTATGCAGCGCTTGCACAATGGTGCGCTCGGTTTCCGCGTCTACGTTGGAGAACGGGTCATCCAACACCAGGACCTTGGCATCCGTCAGAATCGCACGCGCCAGTGCCACCCGCTGCCGCTGCCCACCGGAAAGCATCAGCCCGCGCTCTCCCACCAGCGTTTGATAGCGATTGGGCAGTCCCTGGATATCCAAGTGCACCGAAGCCGTCTCCGCCGCCGGAATGATCACGCGCTCCAGATCTTCTGCGCTGTCCAGCGCTTCCGGATGGCCAAAAGCGATATTCCGGCTGACCGTGGTGGAAAACAGAAAGCTGAGCTGGGGCATGAACACGATATTTTCGCGCAGCACGGCCAGCGGGAATTCCGTGATGTCCCGGTCATCCAGAAAAATACTCCTCGGCGGCACATCGTACAAACGCGGCAGCAGGCGCAGCAAGGTGGATTTCCCGCTGCCCACCGGCCCCACCAAGGCCACGGTCTCCCCCGAGCGAATGGTCAGGTTGATGTCGTACAGCACCGGCCAAGAATCGGTCTCTCGCGGCACCATGGCGTCATCAGTCGGAGTGTAGGGGTTCTGGTAGGCAAAGGTCAGATTATGGAGCGCCAGCGCCCCTTGCAGGGTCTTTTCTGAACCCGTCTCAGCCGACGCTTGTTCAGGGAATGGGGACATCGCCGCGCTCGGTGCCTCCCCGGATTTGATGCTCGGCTCGGTGCTTAAAACATCGTCGATGCGCTCCAGGGCGGCGGTACCTTGCTGAAAGATGGAGATGGTCCATCCCAGGGCCATGGTGGGCCAGGCCAGGTGTTCTAAGTACATGGTAAAAGCCACGAAACCGCCCCAATCCAACTGATGCCCAATCACCTGCCCGCCTCCCACCAGCAGCACCATCAGCATGGAGAAACCGCTCAGGGCGGCCAGCACCATATACAGTAAAATCCGCTCGCGAATCAGCCGGGTATAGGTGCCGAAATACTTGTCACAGATGGCCTCAAAGCGCTGATTCTCCTGCTCCTCCCGCACATAGGACTGGATTACCATCATCCCGTTCAGGTTCTCCTGGGCCACCGTACTGATATCCGCCAGCACCTCCTGTACCTGCAGGTAGCCCTGCCGGACCTTGCGGCTGATGCGGGTCATGACCCAGATCATGACGGGATAAACAAGAAACGTCACCAGGGCCAGCTGCCAACTAATGATCAGCATCATGGGAATGGTCGTGAGGTAAGCCAGGAGGGTGTTCACCCCCAGCATGATCCCGCCGCCGGTCAGGTATTTGCTGGCGTCCACGTCGTTGGTCATGCGGGACATCAGCTCACCCGCCGGATGGGCGGCATAATAATCTGTCGGCATCTTCAGCAAGTGGCCGTAAAGCCGGTTGCGCAGATCCGCTTCCACCCGGCGCCCAGCCCCCAACAGAAAGAGGCGGGAAGACACCCGGCTAATCAGCACCGCCAGCGCCAACCCGGAAATCAATAACAGGATGGCACCAAAGGAGGGCCAGAGCAGCAAGAGCGTCTCGGTGGACGCCTGCTGCGAAAAGAGTTTCTGGATGGCTTCCACAGCCAGCTTCATCTGCCAAGGAATGGCGATGCCCAACAGGTTGGTCAGCAGCAAGGCCAGCACGCCAAGCAGAATACGCCCACGATACGGGAGGAAAATCTCCCGGTGCTTATGCAGGAGGCTAAAGAGGGTCGCAGGTTTGAGTGTTCTGACCATGAAGGTTCCGCTGCAATCTTGTCCCCCCATTGTAGACATCCCTCCGGCCCGCCGTCCAGCCGAACCACGCTCGACTATCCTCAAGCTGAACCCGAAGCATGACGAAAGAACCGGCGCCCAGAGCGACCATTGCGCATCGTGTTGGCGTATGCCCCAGCAAGAAACCAGTGCACAGCACTTGGATGGCACCCATTATACAGGCATCGATCCTCTATGGGAGAGAATGTGGATGCAAGCATTTGACTTAGGAGCGGATTTCGTTGATAACTGTATCTACAATTGAATACTTTATGGGCGGTTGGCGCAGTTGGTAGCGCATCACATTGACATTGTGGAGGTCGCTGGTTCGAGTCCAGTACCGCCCACCACTTTTTCTAAGGGGTCCAGGTGCGGGGTACTCAGCAGAAGAATTGGTTTGCTGCATTGTTGCCACAGTTGCCTGTAAAAGGTGCTTAAGACAGACTGTCACTTCACTTTGACATCCGATGGCTTTATGCCAGAATGATGCCATCCATCGGAGTCAATATTGAGGAGGGCGCATGAATAAGACCGTGGCCAAGCTAATCGTGATGTACAACGTGCCGGAGAACGACCGTGAGCTGTTTGAGAAACAGTATTTCGAAACCCACGTGCCGCTGGCAAAGAAGATCCCCGGCCTGCGCGGAATGGAACTTTGTCGCAACCCCAGAAACATGATGGGCGGCGCCAGTCCCTACTTCATGATTGCCACCCTGATCTTCGATGACATGAGCGCCCTGAAAGCCGCGATGTCCTCCCCGGAAGGCCAGGAAGCGGGCAATAACATCATGAGCTTTGCCTCCAATTACATCACCATGCTCTCCAGCGAGGTTGAGGTATTGGAAGGCGTATTGGCGGGCTAATTCATGACGGTATCCGAGAAACGCCATCCCGGCATTCAGGCGCATCCCGTCGACCACTTCGGTTTCGAGATGATTTTGTATGAAAAATACGAGGGCCGGGCCAAGATCACCCTCAATCGCCCCCACGTTTACAACGCCTTCAACTTCCAGACCTTTAAAGAGATGACCCGTGCCGTGGAAGACGCCTCCTGGGATGACAGTATAGGCGTACTGATTATCACCGGCTCCGGCGATAAGGCCTTTTGCACCGGGGCGGACATGAAGGAGCAAAACGAGTTCTTCGGCGAGCGCCCCCGTGATTACTGGAAATGGATGGGGGGGTTTATCGATCTGCACGAAAAGCTGCGGAATTTAGGAAAGCCCAGCATTGCCCGCCTGAATGGCATTGTAGTCGGTGGCGGTAACGAACTGAACATGGCCTGCGATTTGGCCATCGCGGCGGATGACATCTACATCCGGCAAGTGGGCACCGCGCATGGCTCGGTGGCTGCGGCGGGCGCAACCCAGTGGCTGCCGCTCATCGTGGGTGATCGCCGTGCGCGGGAAATCCTGCTGCTGTGCGAGGAAATTCCCATTCAAAAGGCGCTGGAGTGGGGGCTGGTGAACCAGGTGGTTCCCCGTGCCCAGCTGGACGCAGCCGTGGAAGCCATGGCCGACAAGCTGATCAACAAACTGCCGGAATGCACCCGCTACACCAAGCAACAGCTTAACTTCTGGCGGGATTTCTCGTGGGGAATGACCATCAATCATGCCCGCGACTGGCTGACTGTCCATGCCGGCAGCATTGAAGCCATTGAAGGCTCCCGCGCCTTCGTGGAAAAGCGCAAACCGGATTACGCGGCCATTCGCGCAGCCCTCAACAAGTAAACACTCAAAGCATAATCAAGGGGGAAGCATCATGACCATCACACAAACCCCAGCCACCAATTACCAGTACATCCTGGCCAGCCGGGAAGAGGCAGGCGCCGGACGGTTTATCGGCATTGTGCAACTCAACCGGCCGGATGTGCTGAACGCACTCAGCCCGGACCTGATGGGCGAACTGGTGGAGGCGCTGGAAACCTTTGACAACGACGCCGCCGTGGGCTGCATGATCGTGACCGGCGGGGAGAAAGTGTTTGCCGCCGGGGCCGACATCAAGCGGATGGCGGAAGCCTCGGCCGTGGACATGCTGTTGATTGACCAACTGGCCCGCTGGGATCGCATCCGCAAGCTGCATAAGCCGGTCATTGCCGCCGTGAACGGCTTCGCCTTGGGTGGCGGCTGCGAGTTGACCATGATGTGTGATATCATCATCGCCGGAGAAAACGCCAAGTTCGGCCAGCCGGAAATCAACATCGGGGTCATTCCCGGTGCGGGCGGCACCCAACGGCTCACCCGCGCCGTCGGCAAAGCGAAAGCGATGGAACTGATTCTGACCGGTCGCCATTTCACCGCGCAGGAAGCCCTGGACATGGGCCTGATTACCAACGTCGTCCCGCCGGAACTGACCATTGAGGAAGCGAAAGCCATGGCCAAGACCATCGCGGGCAAGCCGGCCATTGCGGTACGACTGGCCAAAGAGGCTATTTTAAAGGCGTTTGACACCACTATTGAAGGCGGCCTGGATTATGAGCGCAAGCTGTTCTACCTGCTGTTCGCCTCTGCGGACCAGAAAGAGGGCATGGCGGCCTTTATGGAAAAACGCCAACCCGCCTGGACCGGCAGCTAACCCTTATCTGAGAGAGGATCGTCCCATGAGCAGTCCATCGATTTTGATCGAACCCCAGGATACCGGCGTGCTGTTGGTGAAATTCAACCGTCCGGATGCCCTGAACGCCTTTGATGACGAGATGAGCTACGCCTTCCAGGATGCGTTGAAAAACGCGGAAAAGGATAAGGCGGTGCGCTGTATTCTGATCACTGGGGAAGGCCGGGGCTTTTGCGCCGGACAGGATCTCAAAAGCCGCAGCATCACCAGCGAAAATGGCGCGGTGCCTCATCTGGGCGAGTCGATTCGCAAACGCTACGCTCCGATTATCTCCCGGCTGCGCAACATGGAAAAACCCACCATCGCCATGGTGAACGGTGTGGCTGCCGGTGCGGGCGCCAGCATCGCCTTTGCCTGCGATTTACGGATTGCAGCCCAGTCGGCCAAGTTTATTCAAGCGTTTGTGAAGGTCGGCCTGGTCCCGGATTCCGGGGCCTGCTGGCTGTTACCCCGGCTGGTAGGCTGGGGACGCGCCATGGAACTGGCCCTGACCGGAGAGGCCATTAATGCCGAGAAAGCCCTGGACTGGGGACTGGTCAACCGGGTGGTGGCGGACGAATCCCTGCAAGAAGAGGCGCTGGCCCTGGCGACCCAGATGGCCCAAGGGCCAACCAAGGCCATCGGGCTTATCAAGCGGGCCATGAACCGGGCCATGAGCATGGACCTGGACAGCTACCTGGAATACGAAGCCCACACCCAGGAAATCGCCGGTCGCACCACCGATTACAAAGAAGGCGTCGCCGCGTTCATGGAAAAACGCCCGGCCCAGTTTGTCGGCCAATAGATCACCGACGGCTTAAATCCATGGTTTGCTTGGGCTAAAATGAAAGAATGTTGAAACAGCAACCGAGGGGTACCGCACTATGATTACCGCTGAAAAACTGGTCGAAGAGATTCAAAACGGCCGCAAGGTGGAAGCCGAAGACGAGATGAACGACGAGTATCGCGAGGCGCTCATCAACCTGATGACGCAGCAGGCGGATTCCGAGCTGTCCGGCGCCTATGGCTATGTGCCGTGGATTGAAAAAGCGCCCAACATCCACGAAAAACTGCTGGTGGCGCAAATCGTGAAAGACGAAGTCAACCACGCCTACCGCATGTTCAAGCTTTTAAAAGAACTGGGCATTGACGTGGATAGCCGCATTGAACAAATGGAACTGGGCATGCGCCTCAACGACAGCAATGCCGACATCGGCGCCGAACGCAAGGCCGCCGACAAACGGGTGAACATCTTCTATTACCCGATTGAAAGCTGGACCGACTTCATCATGTTCAACTTCTGCATGGACCGCGGCGCCGGCCACCAGCTGGAAGACGCCCTGAAATGCAGCTATGCGCCTTGGGCCCGGACCATCGTGGGCATTTTCAAGGAAGAAATGATGCACGTAAACCACGGGGACACCTGGGTGCAGAAGCTGGCCGCCGATCCCGCCACCAAGGACGAGGTGCAAGCCGCATTGAACAAGTGGTATCCGCGCACCATGAATATTTTTGGACGTCCCAATGCGCCGAAAAACGTGATTTACCGGAAGTTTGGGCTGAAGCATCGGGATAACGAGGAAGTCCGCCAGGCGTTCAAGGCGGATATCGAGAAGGCGCTGCAAGGAACGGGGCTGACCCTGCCGGTCTGGATTCCGGAATATGATGAGGCCGTATAAGTTTTTTATGAGGGGCCAGCCCCTCAAACTCCCCGCCAGAACCTGAGTGCCCTGCTTCGCAGGATCCGTATTTCTAAAACTTCTGCGAAGCTAAGAGCTACGGACAGAGTTCCGGACCTCCACCAGGGGCTCTGCCCCTGATACCCCGTGTTTTGTCATCGAGTATATTGCATGAACCCTTCTTTCAACACGATTGGCATCCTGGGCTCCGGCACCATGGGGGCCGGGATTGCCCAAATCAGCGCTCAGAACGGAGCGTCGGTAGTCCTCTACGATATCGAGCAGCGTTTTTTGGATACGGCGACGGCCCGGATTCGGGAAAGCCTGCAAAAGGCGGTTGAGAAGGGCAAATTGCCCGCCGAAGATCTGGAGCCCACCTGCGCCAGAATCAGCTACAGCACCCGCCTGGAAGACTTGCAGGATTGCGACCTGATCATCGAAGCGGTTCCTGAAGATATGGCGCTGAAAAAGCGAATCTTTGGGGAGCTGGACGGTATCTGTAAACCGGAAACCATTCTGGCCAGCAATACCTCCTCGCTCAGCATCACCGCGCTGGGGGGTGCCACCCAGCGCCCGCAACAGGTGGCAGGGCTGCACTTCTTCAACCCGGTACCGCTCATGCGTTTGGTGGAAGTAATCCGGGGGCAGCGCACCTCGGAGGAAACCGTGCAGGCTTTGCAGCAATTTGCCAAAGCCCTGGGCAAAACGCCGGTCATTGCCCAGGACACCCCTGGTTTTATCGTAAACCGGGTGGCCCGGCCGTTTTACGGCGAAGCGCTGAAGATTCTGGGCGAAAATGCCGGTTCGCCGGAAGTCATTCGCACCATCGACACAGTGATGCGGGAAGCGGGCGGCTTCAGGATGGGGCCGTTCGAACTGATGGATCTCATCGGCATTGATGTGAACTACGCCGTCACCCAATCGGTGTGGAACGCCTACTTCCAGTGCAGCCGCTACCGCCCCCACCCCATCCAGCGCAAGATGGTGGAAGCCGGCTTACTCGGCAAGAAATCCCAAGAAGGTTTTTACAAATATGAGTAAGCTGGCTGGAATCATTATGAATGCCATGGGCAAACAATCCGGTGAAGGGTTCTATAGTTATGAGTCTTGATACTGATCACGTCCTCATACTCGGTGATCCAGCGGATCCCATGGTCATCCAATGGCGAGATTACTGCGTCGCCGCCGATGTGACCGTCGATTTATACATCGACCCTGAACAGCCCCCGCCGCCCACGGACACGCCCTACACCGTGCTGATCAACACCCATGTGGAAATTCCCTTTTTCTACCTGCAGCATTTATCGGACAGCATATATGAAGCGCTGGACGATGACTGCCTGTTTCTGACCAATTGTCTCAGTGAGATGCCCACCACCACGGCCTCTGAGTTGGATGATGACTACTGCGTGGTCGGGTTTTCGGCCATCGGGCTGTACACGGGAAACCGGGTCATTGAAATCGCCCGCGCCATCCAGACAAAACCCGTCTACGTCCAGCGGGCCCTCGATTTTCTGAGCCGAATCGGCCTGCAAGGGATTGAGGTCCCCGAAGTGCCCGGATTGATCCTGGGCCGCATCGTCGCCATGCTGGTGAACGAAGCCGCATCCGCGCTGATGGAAGGAGTGGCCACGCCCGAGGATATTGATACCGCCATGCAGTTGGGCACCAATTATCCGCGCGGCCCACTGGCCTGGGGCGATTATATCGGGCTGGACGTGGTGCTGGCCACCCTGAATCATCTTCAGGACGAGTTCGGGGAAGATCGTTACAGCGCCGTCACCCTGCTAACGCGGATGGTGGACGCCGGAAAACTGGGACGCAAAACCGGCGAAGGTTTTTTCTCCTACCACCCGGAAACCCTCTTGCGATAGAATGCCGGGAGAGGGAGACGCGCTATGTTGAATGAACCCAAGCACACCGCCGTAATCGTAGACGCCATCCGGACGCCGATTGGCCGGTATAACGGCATTTTCCGGGATATCCGGCCTGATGACCTTTCCGCGTTAACCATTCAGGAAATTTTGAAGCGCAACCCCAAGCTGGACCCCGATGAGATTGAGGACGTGCTGGTGGGCTGCGCCAACCAGGCCGGGGAAGACAACCGGAACGTGGCCCGCATGGCGGTGCTGCTGGCGGGAATGCCGACGCATATTGGCGGCGGCACGGTGAACCGGCTGTGCGGTTCTGGGTTGATGGCCGTGAACCAGGCCGCCCATGCCATTATGGCGGGCGAAGCGGCCATCTATCTGGCGGGCGGGGTGGAGAGCATGACCCGTGCGCCGTTCGTGATGGCCAAAGCCAACGAGGCATTCTCCCGAAATGTGGAAATTTACGACACCACCATCGGCTGGCGCTTCACCAACCCCAAGATGGCAGCTCTCCATCACCCCTACAGCATGGGAGAAACCGCCGAAAACGTGGCCCAGGCCCACCAAATTTCCCGCGTGGACCAGGATGCCTATGCCCTGCAAAGCCAGCAGCGCACCGGCGCGGCCATGGCCGCCAGGCGCTTCGAGGACGAAACCTGCCCGGTGCCCGTCACCGACAAGAAAGGCAGCACGGTGGTTCACACCCAGGACGAGCATCCCCGCCCCGACACCACCCTGGAGAAACTGGCCTCGCTTAAACCGGCCTTCCGCAAGGAAGGCTCCGTGACCGCCGGGAACTCCTCCGGCGTGAACGACGGCGCCAGCATGACATTGGTCATGTCGGAGAAACGCGCATTGGAACTTGGGATGACCCCACTGGCGCGCATTGTCTCCACGGCGGTGGCTGGGGTTGATCCGGCCACCATGGGCATGGGGCCGGTGCCTGCCTCTCGAAAAGCATTGCAACGCGCGGGACTGACGATGCACGATATCGATCTCATCGAACTGAACGAGGCCTTTGCCGCACAAGTGTTGGCCTGCGCCCGCGAATTGAAACTGGACATGGACAAACTGAACGTCAATGGTGGCGGCATCGCGCTGGGACATCCGCTGGGAGCCTCCGGTTCCCGGCTGATCGCCACGCTCGCCCATGAACTGCACCGCCGACCGAATGCCCGCTACGGGCTAGCCACCATGTGCATCGGTGTCGGCCAGGGCATTGCCACGGTGATTGAGAAGTACCGCTAACCGGTTTGCCACAGGGCTGCGGGCAGTGGCTCCGTGATTTCGCCGATCCGAAGCAAAAACGACCAATCTTTCGAATTTCCGGAAAATAGGCCGCGCCATTGGCAACTTCTGGCGCCGTCCGGTTTTTTATCAGTAGCAGCTCCAGGGAGCTAGAGTATATCCCTGCCCTGATCCGAGACGCCTTTACGAATTGCGCGACGGTTTATACGACGGGCTCATTGCATTTCCCATTCCCTTCATTACACTCTCAACAGGCAGATAACCATGCAGAACCCAGCCATGCTTGCATCACCCTCCGCACCCGCGTTGTCACTTGCCCTGGAAAAGTTGAAAGCCGGTCCTCAACCAGCACGGCCCGCAGCCATTTCTGAGGACGAGATTGAAACGCTGCTGCAAAATCTGGTAAAAGCACGCTGGCAACGGCTTTCCTCCCTCTTCGAGGATCCGCTGGCGGTGCTATTTGATGCGCAAAGCCACCAATGGACGGCCGGTTGGGATCCGGACACCCAGGATTTGTACCTGCTGCTTTGGGAGCAACCCGCTTGGCAGGCCAAACCGGTCTGGACCCTGTTGCAAAACGGGGAACCGATTCTCCAGGAAGCGGACGGAGCCTCCAAAAACCGGAGCCTGCTGCTACGCAAGCTACTAGAATCCGAACAATTGCCCTATCTCACCCAGGAGCAGTTCTTGGAGCCGCTGCTCAGCTACCGCAACAGCCCGGATGAACGGGACTTGATGACCAGCAAGCTGCTGGCCACCATTCTGGCGCGTCCACAGTTTTTCGAGCCCCTGCGGGAAGCCCTGTTCAAAGCGCTGGAACAGGATCTGGCTGATCCGGACTGGCCCTTGCTGGATGTGTTGAAAATTCACCGGGTTGCCTGCAAAAACAACCTGGTACGCCTGTTTCAAAATCTGGTGAAAGCGGGATTGATCCAGGCCTTGCGGGAGAATGTCCGGCTGGACACGGCGCTCAGCTTGCTACAGGAAGATTACGCGTATCTGGGTTACAAGATTTCCCTGTTTTTCCGCCCCAGCTACGATGCCACTTTCGAGGAATTCCGAAAGCTGATGACCGACGGTACCTGGCGGGCACGCCTTCGGCTGAAACCACCGGGCAGCACCATCACCACGGAGCCTCCTCAACCCAAGCCCCAGCAAACGGCCTGGTCATTCGTCTGAGTCGAAAAAACCATCCGCTGCTTTCCCCCCTTGCCATCCGTTGGCCCTGGCATCAGTGGCCAGCCAGGATAGAAAACGAAGGTCGTGGGCCCGTTTAAGACAACGGTCAACCTGACTGGATCAGAAACACTCGAATTTCCCCACTCATCAGAACGAATCGCAGGTTGAGAGTGGACTGCTTGTTTGGTAGCCTAGTGAAAGATTAGTGTCATGGCGAGGGAGAATCTGCGATGCGGGAATACCAGCTGTTTATCAATGGGGAATTTGTACCGGCCCAGGCCGGGGAAACATTTGAAAGCACCAACCCGTTTACCGGGGAGTCTGTGGCACGCGTGCCCCGCGGCAAAAAAGCGGATATCGACAAAGCCGTCGCCGCTGCCCGAAAAGCCTTTGACGAAGGCCCCTGGCCCCGAATGACCGGCGCCGAGCGCGGTCGCATTTTGCAACAGTTGGCGGAAAAAATCGACGCCGCCGCCGGAGATTTGGTGGCGCTGATGGTGGAGGAATCCGGTTCTACGGTGCGCAAGGCCAAAGGGGAAGTCTGGCTGAGTGGCAAGAATATGGTTTACTTTGGCAAACTGGCTAACCGTGAGCTGAGCTGCGAGATTGAAAGCCTGTCCAAACCGGGCGTCAGCAAGAACCTGCTGGTCCGGGAGCCGGTGGGCGTCTGCGGACAGATCATCCCCTGGAACTTCCCGCTGCAAATGGCCATTTGGAAACTGGGGCCAGCATTGGCCGCCGGTTGCACGGTGGTCCTGAAGCCCGCCGAGGAAACGCCCGCCATGTGCATGGCCTTGGCTCAATTGATTGCGGAAACCAATCTGCCGCCCGGCGTGGTGAACATTGTCACCGGCTTTGGGGAAGAAGCGGGCGCAGCGCTGGCGGAACATCCCGGCGTGGACAAGATCGCCTTTACCGGCTCCACGGAAATCGGCAAAAAGCTAATGAGCGAAGCGGGACACGATCTCAAACGCGTCACCCTGGAGCTGGGCGGCAAATCCGCCAACATCGTGATGGACGACGCGGACATCGATATGGCAGTGGACGGGGCGCTGTACGGGGTGTTTTTCCACTCCGGGCAATGCTGCACCGCCGGAACCCGGCTGCTGTTGCAGGACGGCATTTATGATGCGTTCATGGAACGCCTACTGGAGCGCGGCAAGCGCATCAAGCTGGGTAATCCCAAAGACAAGGGGACCGATCTTGGCCCGCTGATCTCCAAAAAACAGCAGGAACGCGTGCTGAAATACATTGAAACCGGCAAGCAGGAAGGTGCCAAGTGCGTGCTGGGCGGCGGCAGGCCGGAAGCCCCCGAACTCCAGGAGGGTTTCTTTGTGGAGCCCACCGTGTTTGTGGACGTGAACAACCAGATGACCATCGCGCGGGAGGAAATCTTTGGGCCGGTGCTGACCGTGCTGCGCTTTAAAACCGAAGATGAGGCCGTGCGGCTGGCCAATGACACCCGCTACGGTCTGGCCGGCGCCGTCTGGAGCCGGGATGAAGACAAGGCCATGCGTATTGCCCACCAACTGCGTGCAGGCACCATCTGGGTGAACGAATACCATCTCATCAACGAGAAAGCGCCCTTCGGCGGGTTCAAGCAATCCGGCCTGGGACGCGAGTTGGGCGAGGACGCTTTGGAAGAGTACACCGAAGTGAAGCATATCCATGTGGATGAAATCCGCGACCGCAGCAAAAAATTCTGGTATGATGCGGTCGTGGCTCCGGCTGCACAACCCACAGGTTAATTCCCCACAGGTTTTTTCTATGTCCTCCTATCGCAATCTCGTCATTATCGCCTTGGCGCTGCTGTTGGTGGGCGGCGGCTTGGCTATTTGGAATGCCGGCCAACAGAAACCGCCCGCTCCTATCGAGCAAACGGAAGCCCAGCCTGATGACTCCAACCTCGTCGGTCAAAACGCCTCGTTCATCGTGACCGAAGGCGAGATTAAAAAATGGAAGCTGGAAGCCGAGCGCGCCAGATACAGTGATAACAATATTGAAGCCAAACTGGACGGCGTGAAAGGTGAATTTTACGATAAGGATGGCAAGGTCGTCCTGAGCTTCACCGCGCCACGAGGGGAATACACCAGCAAGAACCACAGTGTTTCGCTGAGCGGCGGCGTGATTGCAAAGTCCACCAACAAGGATGGCGGAGAACTCCGTGCGCCAAAGATGGCCTGGAACGTCAAATCCGATAAGATCCTGGCCAGCGGCGGTATCCAAATGCTGTTCCCTCAGGGGATCTCCAAGGCCCAGAGCTGCCGTTTCACGCTGGATTTCTCCAATGTGGCGATGGAAGGCGGCGTCAGCTCCGTTTTGGAGCCTCAACCTTAAAGACGACGGGGAAGTATTTCGATCATATTTCCCCTGGGCTGAAACGCTCATGGTGGTTACATATTCCGCCTCCCCCGGATCAGCCCGCCGGAAACCCTCCGAATAAAGCACTTCGGTAACTCCGCAGTATATTAGAATGAGGGTATGACGTCCCCTTCTCAACTTGGAATGATTTACCTGATTGCCGGGATTGGCCTATTAGTGCTGGTTCCGACGGTTATTTTCGTGTTTTTCCGCTTCTTTAAGCGCAGTCCGCAGTGGTATTACAACCGTTCCCTGGATTACTACAGCGCGGGGGACTCCGAAAAAGCCATCCAAGCCCTGGAGAAGGCCCTGGAGATGGATGCGGAATTCATCAATGCGTACTACAACCTGGGTCTTATCTACCAGCAAGAAGAACAACCCACGGTGGCAAAGGAATACTTTGAAAAAGTCCTGGAATTGCGTCCGGATGATTTGGACGCACGGTATAACCTGGCCTTGCTGTATTACGAGGCGGGTGAATATGACAAGGCAGAATCCTTATTACAGGCAACAATCACTGACAATCCGGAGGACGGAGACTGCTATTACACGCTGGGCTTGGTTTATGAAGCCCAGCAAGAAAAAGAACGCGCTGCGGAAGCGTATGTGAAAGCAGTCGAATACGATCCCAGCAACGTCAACGCGTTTCTCTTTCTGGGCAAGCTGCAAGATCAGATGCTACAGCTGGATGAGGCCATCGTCAGTTATAAAAAAGCCTTGGAGCTGGACCCCAACAACTTGGAAGCCAACTACGATCTGTCGATTTCCTTGGCCAAAAAAGGAGATTGGGACGGCACGATTGACTACAGCCGGAAGGCCATTGATATTGACGCCAACTATGCCAAGGCCTACAACCAGTTGGGCTTGGCCTTCTACTGCAAGGAGCAGATGGAAGACGCCATTGAGCACTACCAGAAGGCGATTGAGATTGACCCAACCTACGCCAATGCCTACAACAACCTGGGATACGCCTATCAGAAGGTCAGCCGCTACGACGACGCCATCCGAATGTTTGAATCCTACCTGGAACGCAGCACCGACCCCGAAGAAGCCACCGAAATCCGCGAACACATCGAGCTGCTGAAGAAGAAATTGCTCGAGAACTAACGAACGCCGCCGAGGATGGGGTCGAGTTGCATGGCGACGCCGGAGACTTCGGTGTCCAGAAAGGCCACTTTTTTCAGGGGGCCGACGCCGGGCTTTTCAATCAATTTGGGGCTTTGCGGGTTGGCTGCGCGGATAATCTGCTTGATTTCCTCGTAGAGCTGGGTGGCATTGTCGGCATACAGCACCACCGGGGTGGACAGCGACTTCATGAACACCAGCACGCTCACCTGGATATTGGGCGGGATCGAGGACATGGACTCTCCTGCGGGACACTACCGGGCTTGCGCAAACCTCTCGCGGGGTTGATCCCCCGGACTGTCGGCCTATCCGTTTCGGCAGACCCGGCAAAAACAACCGGAAACTTAAAAATGGCATAGGCTGGATTCGAACCAGCGACTCCGCGGGTATGAACCGCGTGCTCTAGCCAACTGAGCTACTATGCCAGGAAGATTGGAGTTTTCATTATGGGTCTAATAGAGGGTGCCTGTCAACCAAGGCACGGCTATAATGACTGTATTGTCCTTAAATACAAACGCCAAGAAATGAGCCACCACAAGGAAATGCAGGAACCTGATCCGTATCAGCGCTGGTACGACAAGGACCCCGTCCTCAGCCGGGCGCTGGAGCAACTGCGTAACGCACCAGATAAGTACCAAGCCCAGGTGGCACTCAATATCATCAAGATTATCGTCGAGCACCAGATCGAAACGGAAACCGATCAGCCGGTGGAAGCACTGGACAGCGATCTGCCTTATCGCCGCTCCTGGGAGGATCATCGCCAGTGCCGCCGCTGGTACGATGTCCACGAGGCCCTAGGGTCGGCCGTCCAACTACTAGGTGATTGTCCCGAGGACTTGCAGAAGCGGGTAATCCCGAGTATCGCCGCCATGATCGAACAGACGATCCGGGAAGAGAACGTCGACCAAGGATAAAAGATTTTACTGCTCGTGGAAGAAGCCGCCACCGCAGACGATTTCTACTACTTTCAGCAAAAAACGACGAGGGGCGTCGGCCTGGTGGAAGTACAGTTCCTCGCCGGCCAGGTGCTTAATTTTCATCACCGCAGGGGCGGCGGGATCGGAAGGCACGAACAGCGAAGCGATCTCCTGATGGAGCAACTCGTTGATGTTTGCGTTATGCAGGTTGCTGCGGGTATCCAGAAAGTCTCCGTTCACCGCGATAATCCGCCCGGTAAACAGCGGGGGGCGTCCGGGGCGGTTCAGAGCAAGGGGCTTGGTATTGCCCCGCGTGGTAAAACTAATGGCATGCCAAAGGATGTGCAGAATGCCCACCGAGCGGTCGGGGTCCGCCTGCATGTTGATCCGGGCAATGAGTTCCAGCTGCTGCTCGGAGAGCCGGGCGCCGAAGGCCTCCTGGAAGCATTCCGCAAAGTTGCCCAGGTCTTGCAACAGAAACTCAAAGACCTGGCAAGTATTCGACATGGCCGCTTCATGCTCTTTAAGCTGCTTTTGCATATGCGCAGCCAGCATGTCGACCTTCTGCTGGATGGCTCGGACGGTGCCCGGTTCATAAAAAGCGCTTCCCGGCCACTCTTCGGCAATCCGATTGGCCAGCGCCCGGCCGGTGATGGAGGGATCCTGAAGATTGGCCATCGTGAGGCACGCCTTCCCATTGCTCTCTACCCGTGGAAGTAACCGGCAAGCCCAGCCGGGGCAAGCGCACCGATCACGTCCCATGTGTACTATTTTAATGAATTTCAGTCCGGGTGCATAGCTGTGTATTCTGAGTGGGCAACATTCCGCCAAAAGCCGAAGGGATCGCGCATGCGATCCCTTCGGACAGGCTTGTAAACGCCAATTACAGCTTGGCCGGCACCTTGTCGGGCACGACGGTCCGGCGGCCAATGCTGACGTAGGTGTAACCCAGGTGGGTCATCCGTCCCGGATTGAAGAGGTTCCGGCCATCCACGATCAGGCGGCACTTGCTCTCCTGGCGCAATTTCAGGAAGTTGACATAGGCAAACTCGTCCCATTCGGTCAAGATAGCGATGGCATCCGCCCCCTGGGCCGCCTCGTAGGCGCTGTTGCAATAGGTGATATCCGGCAGCAGTTCCCTCGCCTGCTCCCTGGCCAGCGGATCATAGGCCCGGATATTGGCGCCCCGTTTCTCCAGGCCTCGAATGATGGTCAGCGATGGCGTATCCCGCATGTCATCGGTGTGCGGCCTGTAGGAAAGACCCCAGATGGCGATGGTTTTGCCATGCAGGTTCTTGCCCAGCGCCTCGTCGATTTTCTCGATGAAGCTGATCCGCTGGTAGCGGTTGATGATGTCCACCTGCTTGAGCATTTCCATGTTGATGTGGAACTCTTCGGCAATGTTCAGCAGAGAATTCAGATCCTTCGGGAAGAAAATCCCGCCGTAGCCAATACCGGCGTTGAGATATTCCGGCCCAATCCGGTGATCCAACCCCAACCCGCGGGAAACGCTGGTGATATCCGCGCCGGTTTTCTCGCAAATCTGGGCGATGGAGTTGATAAAGGAAATCTTGGTGGCCAGGTACGCGTTGGTGGCATGCTTGATGAGTTCCGCACTGTTGATATCGGTCACCAGCAGCGGCGCGTTCAATGGCCGGTAAATCTCCACGATGGTGTCGATGGCCCGCGCACTTTCGGCGCCGATAATGATGCGATCCGGATGCATGAAGTCTTTCACCGCATGACCTTCCCGCAGGAACTGCGGCACGGCGGCAATGTCAAAGTCGATGCCTGCCGGAAGCTGATCCTGAAGGAGGGATTGCAGCCATTCACCGGTCTTGATGGGCATGGTGCTTTTCTCGATGATCAGCCGGTAGCCGTCCATGCCTTCGGCGATGCTTTTCACCGCAGCCGACAGCGCGTTCATGTCCGGCTTGCCCGAAGGGAGCAGCGGGGTGCCGATACACAGAAAAATAACTTCGGAGGTGCGCACGGCACGCACGATGTCCGTGGTGAATTCCAGGCGGCCTTCTTCGCGATTGCCGCGGATCAGGGGCTCCAGCGCCTCCTCGTAAAAATGAACTTTGCCTTCTTGCAGGTTCTTCATCCGGCCTTCTTTAACGTCGGCACAAATGACCTGGTGGCCCATTTCGGCTAAACAGGTTCCCGTAACGGTCCCCACATAGCCCGAACCAATTACCGCGATCTTCACTGGCCTACCCTCTCTTTCTGTCAAATACCACAACCTTTTCTATTTCTAGGATAACACATCAACAGGCTCAGCAAGCCCCATTCGGGCAAAAAAGAGGGTGTATTCCGCACACCAAGGCTGCTCCCATGATCCGGTCCTCCATCGGGAGGAAATCCAAGGCCATCACCATCAAGTTTTCAGGAGCTTTGGCCGAAGGCATTGACACAAGCCCACCGCAAGGAAATTCTTCCCCTTCGCCTCTAAAGGCTGAATCAATCAATGCCTGTAAACCCACGGATGGGCAGGCGGGGGAAGGCGGTCGGAAAACGTTAAGGAGAACGTGCTGATGTCACTGGTCCTCAATACCAACGTCACCTCCCTGATCGCCCAGAGACGGTTGGATGTCAGTTCCACCGGGCTGCGGGCTTCGATGGAGCGGCTGGCATCCGGGTATCGCATCAACCGGGCTGCGGATGACGCTGCCGGATTGACCATCTCACAGGGTCTGGTCAGCCAAATGCGCCGCATGAAACAAGCCTTGCGCAACACGGAAGACGGTGTGAGCGTATTGCAAGTGGCAGAAGGCGCGCTCACGGTGATTGGGGAGAACCTCCAGCGCGTGCGGGAACTGACGGTCCAGGCCGCAACGGATACCTATAACACCAATCTGCGTGCCGCCATCGTCACCGAGATCCAATCTTTGCTTAATGATACGGACCGTATCGCCAATGCCGCCAATTTCAACGGCATCAACCTGCTCGATGGCTCCGTGGGAGTCACCGCCCCGCCCGCCCTGCTGCAAATCGGACCGAACTCCAGCCTCATCACCAACACGGTGGACATCTCCTCCGTCATGGCCGACACCCGCGCCACCGGGATTGGCGTGGTCGGCGGCGGCGGCAGCACCTTCTCCTCCATCGCAACCATCAGTTTTGCCACCGGTTCGGCCAGCGCCCGCAATTTTCTGACGGACGTGGACACCGCTTTACGAAACCTAAACAGCCAGCGCGCCAACATCGGCTCCTACCAAACCAAGTTGGAGAGCGTCAGCGCCAATCTCACCATGTCCATTGAGAACTTCGCGAATTCCAACTCCCGTATCCGGGACATCGATATCGCCTCGGAGTCAGCCAACATGGTCCAGAACCAGATTCTGTCCCAGGCTGCTACCGGAATTCTTTCCCAGGCCAACCAGCTACCCCAGATGGTCCTGAAATTGCTGGATCGGTAGTACCCGGCCAGACCCAAAGCTTTGTTTACACCTGATTGGAGATATTCGAAAGCCAAAACAAAAAGACAAAAACAACCCTCTCACCGTTTCAAGGAGACTTTATGCCCCAACACAAGCAAATGCCCCTGCCCGACTCCGCGATCCATCTGATCAACAGCCTGGGCGGGCCTCCGCTGCCAACCGGAGTCCCTCCCAAGATGCTGAATGTGATTATGGAGAACTTCGCGGCATCCCAGGCACCCGCCTCCAGTTGCCGAGTGGCCGCCGCCCTGGCTAGCCACAGACACTAACGCCTCCGAACGAAAAGCCCCGCTTATGGAAAAGCGGGGCTTTTTTGTTTTTCCCGAAAAGTAGTAAAGCTTTGTAAACTTCTTGGCCGACTACCCTTCAGGAAATCCTCCAAAGAACCGAGAACGAAAATAATCGAGAGTTCGGTTCATCAGGCAAGCCACTTTAAACGAGACGAGTTGTGTGTGTCATCCCCGATGCGGGATAAGACCAGAAAGCGTTGTTTGCCGCTGCATTGGGCTCTATCGTGACCACGGTTGATCAGGGTTCATCAGGACACCAGAATCTTTTAACACTGTACAAGTTCGTACATGAAATCCCTTTAGGCTGGGTTTGTAAAAGCTCCCTGGGGTTCTCTCTTCCCTGATCGATGTGGTCCCGAGCTGAACGAAAATCGGGAAGCCAAGGCCGGCGACCCTGTATGGCGAATCATCAGGAAGAAAGGATCTCATCCATGACCATATATCTGAATAGCAACACAGCATCACTGAGAAGCCAGAACTATCTGAACACCGTTACCAACAGCTTGAACAAAAGCCTGGAGAGGCTGTCTTCAGGATACAAGATTAACCGGGCGGGAGACGGCGCGGGCCAGTTGCTGGCTTCGGAAAACTATCGTTCCCAAATCCGGGGTTCCGATGTTGCTATCACCAACGTGCAGCAAGGTCTCAGCATGCTGCAAGTCGCGGATGGCTCCATGCAACAGATTTACGAACACCTGCAATCCATGCGGGATATCGCGGTGGCCGCTCGAAACGATACCACCAGTACGGCGCAGCTGGCATCTTATAAAGCCGACTACTCCGCGCACATCTCGTCCATTAACGACATTGCCTCAAACACTCGGTTCAATTCATTGAACTTGATTGGATCCACACCGGCCAGTGGCCTTGCCAGCTTCAACATCCAGGCGGGTGCCAACGCGGCCGATCAGATCAATATCATCACTGCGTTCTCTACCAACAATGCCAGCGGCTTGGCGGTATCAACCAGTACTTTGACCGCCACCACCGATGCTTCCAACCTGCTGTCGGATGTGGATGCTGCATTGGCCACCCTATCCCAGCGAATGGCGACTCTGGGCGGCTACGAAAGCACCATGGAATCCCAGCTGAGCATCTTGAGTATCCGCAAGGAAAACTACACGGCGGCAGAAGCCAGCATCCGCAATACGGACGTGGCAGCAGAAACATCCAGGGTCACGCAGCTGCAAATCATCCAGCAGGCGGCGGCTTACGCTCTGGCGCAAGCCAACCAGACACCCAACATCGCTCTACAGCTACTCCAGTAACCTGGAGCAGCCTCCCATCACCCTGGAACATAATCAGTAAACCATCCATGGAAGGAGTTTACCTATGCACGGACACCCCCAACCACAAGGACGGGATCCGGGGTCGGAACAAAACAGCCGATTGCAAGCGCTGCAGGATGTTTCCGGTGAGCTGAACGTCCAACTTCCGGGAAACCTGCATGAGCAGGTCCGCCTGGAAAACCGGAAAGCACAGGGCATCTCGCTGCGCACCGTCGACCACGCCATCCATTTCTTGAAAAGCGCTGGCTTGCACTTAAAAGGAACGCTTGGAAAAGAATAACGATGGACCGGCTTCTCAGCAAAAAGCACTGTGAAGCATCCGTCACCCGGCCAAAAACCCAAACAACTGAATACACCCCTGAACCCTGGAGCGGCACAGCCCTGCTCCAGGGGACACCGGGAGGGCATCACAGGGAGAAAGATAGCCGATATCAGCCAAGGCACGTTGCGCCTACATATGAGGATCGTCCTGGGCTTCCATCTCTTCGACAATGACCGGTTGATTCTTGTAAGAGACAATCGTCACCGGCGTGTTTTCATCCACCGGCTGGTTGTAGGTCTCCGATAGGAAACGAATCACAGCATCCCGTGATTGCAGCACCCGCTTCTGGCCGCGCAAATCCTCCAGGGAGAGATCCCGGATGGCACACCGGCGCAAGTCACCCACGACCACCGCCTTGCGGATCTTTTTATGATCCACGCGGATATCCACCACCTCATCCGGCACCCAGTAACGGTTTTCATAGTAGAGATCCCCAAGGCGGAAGGCGCAGCGCTCGGTTTCGCAATCCTCCGCGATCACTTCATCCCGGAATTGAAGGGGCCAATTGATTGCTTTCGCCATGGGATACTTACCTCTCTCTCTCCGCCACCAATGGCATTATTGTACCCCCTTATCGCCCTCTGGGCCGTCCGGCAAATGAGGGAGGCTGCCGGAAAATTTACATCAATGCGCAAAGACAAATGGATATATCAATTCAGTCCCGCGTATTGTTTTTATTTTCAATACAAGAACTTCCATCATGTTTTCCGTTCGGCAGAGAGCGCGTTCGACCCGAAACGGGCAGAGGAGAGAGCATCGTGTCTATTGGTGTACCCGGCTTTTTTGGCCCACCTCAGTTTCCGGTCCCGCTTGGGTCTACCAACCTGCCTTCACAGGGAATCCCCGGTTTTTTTGGCTCGCCCCAGTTCCCGGTGCCACTGGGATCAACACCATTGCCCTCCCAGGGAGTCCCCGGCTTTTTCGGCCCCGCTCAGTTTCCGGTACCGCTGGGGTCAACGCCATTGCCCTCCCAGGGCGTGCCAGGATTCTTTGGCCCGCCGGAGTTTCCAGTGCCACTCGGTTCTACCAGATTACCCTCTCAGGGAGTGCCGGGATTCTTTGGCTCCCCGCAGTTCCCGGTGCCGATCGGCGTGAACCCCATCCCCGTCCAGAACCCAAATTTCCCAACTCCATCAGGAACACAGGGCTTCCCGGTTCCGGTGGGTGCCACGCAGCAGTTTCTGCAACAGATCATGAACGCCCTGAACCAGGTGCAATTCCAGCAACCCACATTCACATCATTTCAGTTCCCCTCGAACGTGTCGTTCCAGCAACCCAGCTTTACCCCGGTGAGCTTCCCCTCAAACATCAGCTTTCAGCAGCCCACGTTCACCCCGATTGGTTTTCCATCCAACGTGAGCTTCCAGCAGCCCTCCTTTACGCCGTTTAACAACACCTTCCAAGGCACGGGTGGTGGTTTTGGCAGCACAGCAGGGACCAGTGGCCGCTCAGGAACGGCTGGTACCGGCGGCACAGCAGGAACCTCAGGCCAATCGGGCGCCCAAACAAACTTCCTGAATCCCTGGCAAAACCCGCCGAGCACCAGCGGAGCACCAACAGGCGGCCAGTCCAATAATGGCGGCTTCCGCTATTAACAAAACGACAGAAAAGTTTAAAGCGTAACAACCAGCTTGATCCCTCTTGATCGGCGCTTGCCATGCGCGCTTTGGCTACTGCTGCAATAGCTTGTAGCACACAATGCTCCTTGAGATCCGCCAGGATCTTGCTTAAGCTGATCTCACCCTTGAATATTCCGGATAGTGAGATTGATATCACCATGAGCAAGCATCCGCGGATTCGGCTAAAATCACAGCGTCTGCCCCGTTTTTTTGAGCGGGGACAGCAGTTGAGCCGCGCACAGGCGATCCGCCACGTCCGGGGGCTGCTGGCCGACACCACACTCAATCCCGAGGCCCTGCGCCTGATCGATCTCTTTCAGATTGCCGCCGAGGAACTCTCTGAGGCTGGGGTTTCCTACGAAATGCTCAAAGCCCTGGAACAACGCGCCCTGCTGTTTTGATCCCTTTGGAAGGTATTGTTCCCAACTTTATACAGGCGGCGAAACATGTAGCAACATGACTGGATCTTTTTTGATCTTCGATATATATATAAGTTTCGATTGGGTTTTAATTCTCATTGCGCATATGTAGGTAGTGAGCCAAAAGGGTTCTCAAGCAGAAGGGTATATCATGCTGACTGTCAGCCATCCGCCGTTTTCTCCGTTGCAGTTTTCCGGCACGAAGGACACCCATAGCAAGCAAGCCCAAAAACCTGCGGCAGATACCAAAACCGATAAATTTAAGAAATGGGCCGCCAGTCCCCCTGGGATAAAACGGCTTTTGGCGGCCGCTGTTCTTTCGGCTGCAGGCGGTGCATATAACCATGATGTTCAACTCCAAAAGGCTGACAAAGAGGCGTTTTGCACCAATGGCGCCAATCGGCTACTCGATTACAGTCAACTCTCCCACCTGGAAAAGCTGCTGACCGGCCCGTCCGAAGCCTTGGAGAGTGCAAGCGCCATCACCTCCCTGATTCAGAACAACGTACTAGACAAAAAATACCTAGAAACCAGACTGCCCGACCTGGGCAATGTGTGGTTGTTCAAGGGTTCCAATGGCGAGCCCCGGATTCTGCAGCTGGACCAAGTGAAAAGCCAGGAATTGGAACCGCTGAAGAACCAGCTGAAAATGCAGGGGTTTGTGAGAACGAAATTTGCCCCGGTTCCGCAGGATCCGATCCCGACCCTGTATTGTGATAATTCCGGCGCGGCTAAAAACGTCGATGAAATCATCAACATGGTGGAAAGGGGGCACCTGCAGCCGCTTTACCGGCAGACCAATCTGGCGGATGGCTCAAGCACCTTTGACTTTGTGCTAAACGATGGCAGCAATGTGCTCTTGCCATTTATCAATATAAAAGATACCGGCGAGCGCGAACGACTCCTGCAAACCTTAAGCAATCAAAAATTCAAGTACGATTTCAAAGCCCCTGAAGGCCCTTCCTCTATGGGCAGTTGGATGCAAACAGTGCTGTTCATTGCAGCATTTCTGGCCGCACCTTCCCTGATGAAAAATATGTCGGGTGGTGTTGGGCCGGGCGTAGGCAAATTCAAGCCGACTCCCATGGAGCGGCCTAACGTGCGCATGCAGCAAGTGGCCGGCAACGACCTCGCCAAATCCATGGCAAAGAAAGTGATCAAGTACTTGAAAGACTCTGAAGCAACTTGCCATCAAGTCCATCAGTTGCAAGAGCGGAAGCGTTATCTGGACTCCTGGAAAAACAAAACCGTAGATGTGGTGCTGGGGACAGAATCTGACAAAGAGCGCCAGGAACTTCGGGAGCAAATTGACAATCTGCTGGCCGGCATCAAAAAAGAGTTTCCCAGGCCTCGCCGGGGCGTGCTATTTGAGGGTCCGACCCGAAGCGGAAAAACCCTGCTGGCCAAAGCCATCGCAGGAGAGGCGGGCGTCCCGTTCTTTTATATTTCCGGAGAAGAATTCTCGGCCATGTATCATGGCCAGGGTGGTGAAAGAGTCCGTCATGTCTTTGAGCAAGCTGCCAAATACCCCCAATCCATTTTGTTTATTGATGAAGCCGATCAGGCGGCCGCCAAGCGACAGGAAGGTATTGCCGGATCAACCAACGCCCCCAACGAAAAAACCACCGCCTTCCTCACCCAGTTTGATAAGTGGATGGCCGATTACCCTGGATTGTGCGTCATGATGGCCACCAACTTCAAAGAACAGCTTGATCCGGCGCTGCTGCAAAATGGCCGGATGGATACCACAGTCACCGTGGATTACCCGGGAAGCCACGCCGAAGTCATCCGGGTCTTTGATCAACTGTGCAAAAACAATGACATCGTGATTACAGATCCTAAAGAATTGAAGGCCATTCAAAGCAGTGTTTCGGAACTGTACCGCAAGCGCTCACCGGGCGACATGGAACTGTTCCTGAAATCCGCTATAGATAATAGGAATACCGAAGCGCTTGAAGCCGGAAAACCTGTTCCATACACCGAGAAACATTTTGCGGAAGCATGGCTGGATGAGAATGTGGGTCCAAAAAACCCTGGCGCCGAATTCTCCCTGGACGAACAAACACGAATTGCTTACCACGAGTACAACCGCGGACACGCATTCGAGGGCTATCTGGTGGGATGGTCGCCACGGGCCATTGTCAGTGGTGCGCGCGGCAAGACGGGAGGGTTGGTGCTACCGTTGGCCGATAATCCAACCATTTTCGATACCCTGGACAGCACCCTGCGCAATGTCCTGATCAGCGTGGCCGGTCAAGCGGCGGAAACAGACGTGTATTCCGAAACCGGTACCTCCCAAGGAGCCCGACAAGACTACGATCAGGTCGAAATGAAGCTGCTGGAAGCCTTGTATGAGCACCGCTATTTCCCAGGTCGTCTGACAGCACCTACATTTAATTTGGTGAACCGGGCACTGGAACGGATGGATGCAAAGGAAATTCCCGAAGAGGATTTGACCTTCATTAACGACATTCTGAACATGGCCAAGAATACCGTGACAAAGCACTACCGTCATATGGAAGGACATGATCCCGTCAATTGGCAAAAACTCCAGGAAGAGAACAAGAAGTTTGCCAGCGGCCATGTGGAATACCTCGGAAAAGATGCCCGCGAGCACTTCCCAACTCTATTCCGGAATGAGGATGGCTCTGAGTTTGACAAAGCACCCTATGAAAAAATCACGCAAGAATTCATCAATGATGTGTGCGCACTTTCTCGGACCAAAACCTTAGACAAGGCAGGCAAAATCAAAGTAAGAGCCAAAATTCTTGCAAAATACCCGTTTTTCAAACAAGCCAGTAATCCTTTCAGCGAGAACCATGAGACCAACCAACTCCAGGACAGGCTCGCAAAGGATTTGACGGATTATCAGCAAGCCCGCAAAGATTAATCCCAACCACAAAAGAGACGAGCCTGACAGCTCGTCTCTTTTAATTTGGAAAGCTTGCCAAAAAGGCCAGAAAAGCTAGTGTTTTCCGCTCATCGCATCCTTGGTAGACTTTTGGGGTTGGGATGCAGGCCTATCCTCGGGGGAGATATAGCCAAGCATCTTGGCAACCCAAGGGTAGTTGGCCATCGTGGAAAAGATATCAATGGCCGGGTTGCCACATTTAAAATCAGGGTTTCTCTCGCGGTATTCAGCACATTCTGCGTCTTGAAAGACACTTTCCTCATATCGGGCTTGTTTGTCGCCGTCGGAGAGTGGTGAGAACGCATTGGTGAGTACCGATTGTAATACCAATGCTGCAACTGGCATGCCGAGAAGCATCGCCACTTTTTTACCACGCGACTTCCCCGGCTGTTGGGCTGAATGAAGCTCCTCGTGCTGGCTTGTTGCGGGCTCTGACTTCGGGGAGTTTGGTTCCTCCTGAACACCCGCAAAGTGAGGCACTTTCCCTTTTCCTTGCGCAACAGGACTTCGATATGCCGAAGAAAAACGCACATGATTCAGGCTATTTGTCATTCTAAAACCTCACTTGAATTTTCGTTCTCTAGAAACGCATGCTAGCAAGTCAACCGTACATGTCAAACAAAAGCTGGACAGCGGTTACTCCTTCAGTCCGCCGGCCAGAATGCCTTTCATGAATTGCTTCTGGCCCAGCAGGAAGACCAGGACTACGGGCAAAATCGAGAGCGTGGCAGCGGCCATCAGGACGGTCCAGTCGGTGGTATCGCGGAAGCTGCCTTTTAAGGTGGCAATGCCCACCGGCAGGGTGCGCATGCCTTCGGAGTTGGTGACAATCAACGGCCACATGAAGCTGTTCCAGGTATTCAAGAACACAAAAATAGCCAGCGCGGCCAGCGCAGGGGTGGCCAGCGGCAGCGCCACCAGCCGAAAAGTCTGCCACGGGTTGCAGCCATCCATGCGGGCGGCGTCTTCCAGCTCTTTGGGCAGCCCATTGAACCATTGGCGCAGCATGAACACCCCAAACGCCCCGAACAGCCCCGGTACAATCAGCGCCGCGTAGGTGTCCAGCCAGTGAAACTGTTTCATCAGGAAGAACAACGGCACGATGTTAACCTGCGGCGGCACCATCAGGGTGATGAGAAACACAAAGAACAGCTTGTTCTTGTGGGGAAAGTGCATCCGGGAGAACGCGTAGCCCGCCATGGCCGCAAACAGCACGTGCCCAACGGTGGTCACCACCGAAATCAACAGGCTGTTCCAGAAGTACACCGCCATCGGGGCCTGCTGGAAAAGCCGGGCATAGTTGCCCCAGTTCGGCACATCCGGCCAGAGCCGGGGAGGCATCTGGAAGACCTGATCCGGCTGCACCAGCGAGGTGACCATCATCACCCAGAACGGCAGCGCCATAAACAGGGCACCCGCCAGCAAGCCCAGCCAAACCAGAATACCCTGGAAGGTGGGCCTGTTCTCGCCCAACAGCCAGCTTGCGCTTTGGTTTATCGGATTCACCATCGGGTTTTTCATGCGGTTTCGTCCTCGTACAGTACCCAGCGCTTGCGCAGTTGCCACTGGGTGAGGGTCAGGGCCAGGATGACCACGAACAGGATATATGCGATGGCCGAGGCGGGGCCGATCCGGTAGAATTCGAAGGCGTTTTTGAACATCCAGTAGACCAGCAGCTCCGTGCTATGCTCCGGCCCGCCCTGGGTGAGCAGATAGACCGAATCGAATGCCTGAAAGCCGTTGATAAACGCCATAATCGCCACAAAAAACAGCGTGGGGCTGATCATCGGCAAGGTAATCCGCCAGAAGGTCCGCCAGCCGGACGCCCCGTCCAGATTGGCCGACTCGTACAGCGAAGGCGGCACCGCCTGCAACCCGGCCAGAAAAATGACCATGTTGTAACCGATATCCTTCCACACCCGCAGGATAATGATAGCCCACATGGCGGTTTTGGGGTCGTAAAGCCAGGGAATGGGCTTATCCACCAGGTGCGATTGCATCAGCAGCCAGTTGAAGACCCCGGCTGAGGGGTCGTAAAGCCAGCCCCACACCAGGGCCACGCTGACCATGGGGGTGATAAAGGGCAAGAAATAAGCCGTGCGGAAGAAAGATTGCCCCCGGATGGCCCGATTCAGCCAAATGGCCAGGATCAAGGCAAGGGCCACTTCCAGCAAGCCGGAAACCACGACAAAGAAACAGGTGAGTCCGAAGGATTTCCAGAACAGCGGGTCGTTGAGGACCGCCTGATAATTGTCCAACCCAACGAATGTGGGGGTTCCCAGCAAATTCCAGTAGGAAAAACTTAAGCCAAACGAGGCTAGTACCGGCCCGTAGGTAAATATGAGCAGTCCCAGCAGGCATGGCGCCAGGAAAAACCAGGCCCAGCGGGTTTCCGAGGCGGAGAATTCCCTCACAGACCCACCTCCAGCATGCGCTCCAGCTTAGGATTGGCGGCCCGGACCGCGCTGTCGGCATCCTGCTTTCCGTCCCAGACGGACTCCAGGGCCAGTCCCAGCTCTTCAGAAAGTTCGTTCCAGCGCGGCGGCGTGTGGGTGGGAACCCCATCGGTAATCACATTCAGAAACGCCTTGCCGTGAGCCGGGTCCTGGCGCGGCGCTAAAAACAGTTCAGATTCGGCAACATCCGGTCGTGCAGGCACAATCAGGCCGCTTTCGGCCACTTTCTCAATCGCTGGTTTGCTGAGCAGAAAGCGAATCAGTTCGAAGCTCTCCCGAGGGTGGGGCGTTTTGGCTGAAATCGCATAGCCGGAGGCATCGATGCCCACCCGCGACCGGCCACTCGGTCCCACGGGCATCGGCACCACATCCCAATTGAAGCGGGCCTGTTCGCGTAGCACCGGCACACTCCATCGTCCATTCACCATCATGGCCAGCTTTTGCTGCATGAACAGCTGACTCATGGTGGCCCCGCCGCTTTCCACCTTTTTGGGCGCCACATGCCACTTGTTGCGCAGGTCCGCGTAAAACTGCAAGCCTTGGGTGGCGGCGGGCCGATCCAGAACGACATGCCGGAGATCGGGGCTGAAGAGGTCGCCGCCCGCGCTCCACACAAAAGGCAGCCAGAAGAGGGGCGGCGTAGCGTAAAAGGAAAAACCAAACACTTCCGGATCGCCGTCATTGTTGCGATCCAACGTGACCTGCCGGGCGGTTTCCCGGAACTGCTCCCAAGTCCAACCCGCCTTGGGCTCGGGCACGCCCGCCGCTTTGAACACGTCCTTGTTATAGAAAATAACCAGATTCGAGATATCCCGCGGTAATGCCCCCAGGATGGGTTGATTGGGTGCAGCCTGCCAGGTAAACGCCTGGAGCGAGGCCGGGTAGAAATCCTTGGGGCTCAGATCGGTTGATTGGGCCAGCAGCGGCGTCAAATCCATAAAGACCCCATGTGCGGCGTAGATGGGGAAGCTGAGGCTATTGGTGAAAATGACATCCGGGGTGAGGTCGCCCGCCACCAGAATGTGCAGCTTTTGGTAGTAGTTTTCTGGGATGTGCAGCAGATTGACCCGCACGTTGGGATGCGTTTGCTCGAATTCTTGCAGCAGGCTTTTGAGGACCGTGATCTCCTGCGCACTACCCCAGGTGGAGAGCTGAAGAATCACGCCATGATCATCCTGGCGAGCGGCACAACCGGATGACAAGGCAAGCAAAACCAGCAACCAGCATGCCAGCAGAGATCTCAGCCGATCATATCCAAAGGATTTAAATTTTTGTAACGTTTGCCTCATGGAGATCCGCTTCGGCGATCAATTCGTACGATCGCTCCTTTTTATTAGTATAGTCGCTGGACGACGAAGATATTCATCAGGGATGGAATGGAACAACCGTATGCACCTGAATTCGAGACTGACACAATTATTGGAAGCTTACGAACCCGAGCGTCTGCAAGCATTACTCCTGTGGTTCAACGCAGAGCAGCAACAACTGGACAACCAGTCCCAGCGCTTAGCCGCCCTGCTGGAAGAAACGAGCGCCCTGGACATAGAAGCCTGCTACCAGGCTGCCAATCGGCTGAAACTGCAAGATGCGGTTGAAATCACGCTTCTTAACGAGTTCGGCCCGGAATTTCGCCGGAAACCCTGCTTCCCCTGGCTGAGCCAAACGCTCTGCAACCGTTTTTCGGTTTAATACGACCCATCTGAGGGCTGTCAGGGCTTATTGACGGGTTCGGTGGCCAGGGTGCTTTTAACCCGCTTCACCCAGCCGGTTATTTCCATCTGGCGACCTCGGGCAATGGCGAGATCCCAGGGCGGCACATCTTTGGTAATCACGGAACCGGCCGCCACGCTGGCATGCTCGCCCACTGTAACCGGCGCCACCAGCACGGAGTTGCTGCCAATTTTGGCCCCGTCCTCAATCACGGTGCGCTCCTTGATGTCCCGGATGGGATCATAGTTAGCCGTGATGGTCCCGGCCCCGATGTTCACATCGCTACCCAGCGAGGCATCGCCGATGTAGGCCAGGTGCGACGCGAATGTGTGGTGATCGAGGGTGGATTTTTTCACTTCCACAAAGTTGCCAATCAGGACATGATGCCCGATTTCCGCCCCGTCCCGAAGCTGAGCAAAGGGACCGACGCTGGTAAACGCCCCAATCCGGGAATCCCGCACGTGGGAATGGATCACCCTGGCATCATCTTCCACCACCACCTGGCTGCTCATGACGGTGTTGGGCCCAATGGTGCATCGGCAGCCAATAGAAACATCTCCTGTCAGGTAACAGCCGGGCAGTACAGTCGTATCCGGGCCAATGGACACTTCCGGGGCTATCATGGTGGTCACCGGGTTCAAAATCGTCACCCCGTCAGCCATCAGGCGCTCCTGAGTGCGCCGGTTCAGCACGTCATGGCAAAGCGACAGTTCCGCGCGGGAATTGACGCCGATCATCTCCTCGGCATCATCCAGCAGGGCCAGCCCCACCGCATATCCAGCCGAAACAGCCAGCGCAATCACATCGGTCAGGTAAAACTCACCCTGAGCGTTGTCGCTGGAGAGTTTTTCCAACAGGGGGGAGATTTTAGCCCAGTTCAAACAATAGATGCCGGTATTCACCGTCTGCACCCGCTTCTCTTCGGGCGAGGCATCCTTCTCTTCCACAATCCGGCTGACCTGGTTGCCTTCGGAAACCATCACTCGCCCATAACCGAAGGGGTTGGGCAGGGTCGCGGCCAGCAGGGTCAGATCGTTCTGCTCCCGCCGGTGCACGTTCAGCAGCGTTTGCAACGATTCCGCCCGCAGCAGGGGCACATCGCCGGACAAAATCAGCACATCGCCCGTGTATTGTGCCCAGTCCGACAGCTTTTGACGCACTTGCAACACGGCGTGTCCGGTTCCCAGTTGGGGTTCCTGCACCACCGTCTGAACCGCGTAGCCGGGCGCCAAGCCCTCCACGCAGGCGGCAACCTGCTCCCGGCCATGACCGACAACCACGCAGGCCTGCACCGGGTGCAACTGCCCCAATGTCTCCAGCACCCGGACCAGCAATGGCTTGCCAAACAGAGGATGCAACACCTTGGGCAGCTCACTTTTCAGCCGGGTGCCTTTACCGGCGGCGAGGATAATGGCGTTTAAGCTGTTCATACGTCCCCCTACGGCGTTTCGACCAGGGTATTCGACAAAGGTTCCAGGCTGGTGGCGCTCGGCGAACTCAGCTCGTCAATCGCACCTCGCAGGACCCGGTTGGGCCGATAGATGCCGCGTTCGGAACTTTGCACAAAGGCAATCAGCTCGTCCACGTGCAAATCATCCTGAATTTCGTCTTGAATGGTTTCAATGGCCTGCTTAAAGTTCATCCCGGAGAAAAACAACAGCTGGAAAGCCCGCTTTAACCGGGTCCGGGCGGACAGATCGAAGCCCCGGCGCTTCAGTCCGACCTTGTTCAGACCAACAATAAAGGCAGGCCGGTTGTCCGCCATGGCAAAGGGCGGGATATCCTGTCTTGCGGCGCTGAAACCGCTGATAATCGCCAGCTTCCCAATCCGGATATGCTGGTGGAAAACACTCATGCCACCGATAAAGGCAAAATCGCCCACTTCCACGTGGCCGCCCAGCTGCACGCTGTTAGCCATAATGACCTCGTTGCCGACGTGGCAGTTGTGGGCCACGTGCGCATAAGCCATCAGCAGGCAATTGCTACCAACCACCGTCTCCTGGCCCTCTCCGCTGGCCCGGTTCAGTGTCACGCATTCCCGGATAACGGTATTATCACCAACCACCACCCAGGACTCTTCGCCCTTGAACTTCAAATCCTGCGGGAAACCGCCCAGCACCGCGCCAGGAGACACCTGACAGTTCTTTCCAAGCTTGGTATAACCTTGCAGGGTTGCGTTGGACCAGATTTTGGAACCCTCGCCCACTTGGCAATGGGGACCAATCACCGAATAAGGGCCAATTTCAACACCCGCACCAATTTCGGCCGTCGGGTCAATAATCGCGGTTGGATGAATGCTCATGGAAGAACTCCTTTTTTACTTCTGAAGGGCGGCGCTGCGATCCACAAACGAGAAGATCAGCTCGGCTTCTACAGCCAGCTCGCCATCCACATAACCCTTGCACATTGCTTTTCCGATGGGCGGGCGCATCTTCAGCAGCTCGCACACCATATCCAGCCGGTCGCCCGGAACCACCATCCGGCGAAAACGCACACCATCCATACCGGCAAACACCATCAGCTTGCCCTCCCCATGTTCGGTCGGCAACATCAGCACCGCACCCAGCTGGGCCATGGCTTCCAGTTGCAGGACGCCGGGCATGATCGGATCTCCCGGAAAATGCCCCTGGAAGAACGGCTCGTTGATGGTGACGTTCTTATAACCCCGGATGCGTTGCATGGGGATGTGTTCCGTCACCCGATCCACCAGCAAAAACGGGTAACGATGGGGAAGAATCCCGGAAATCCGGTTAATATCCAGGATAGTCAGAGGGGAGGACTGACTCTTCGTCTCCTCAACTTGGGTGGGGGCTGGCTTTTCAGGCATTAAAGTGGCTTCCAACTTGCGTGAGCTCCATCGAATTCAAATCTGACGGCATTATAACCAAAGCAGACCCGCCACGCACCTTACCCGCGAGTTCCTGCGGAGCTTGTCGAATATTGGCGAACCAGCCAGTTCCCCATTGGTGCGGGCAGCATGCCACTGGCGGATAATCGCTTTTACGCGAGACAAAGACGGTTGAGAGGGTTTTACACGGATTTGGGCAGAGAATGCGCAAACCCACCCACACCCTTACCGAGGCAATAGTTGCAGGAGGCGTTCGGCAAAAGCGGTATGGCTGCCGTGACCGGCGTTGATGGCAAAGACATGGGCTTTCAAGGTCAGCGGATTGATGCCGGTCAGCGTCAGGTCGCCAATCAAATCCAGTACCTTGTGATAGACAGGCTCGTCGTCGTGCCGCAAGGGGCGGCTGTAGCCACCCGCTTCCATCAGCCCCAGAGAATTCTCCGGTCCGGCACCCAGGGCCAAGCCTCGGGCTTGCAGGGCGGGTAGTTCATTCATGTAACCGAAGGTCACCGATGAGGACACCAACACGGGGGCATCTTCGAGGCTATCCCAACGCACCCAGCGGTTGCGCAGTTCGGGATGGTTGAAATCCACGCTGTAACTGACCTTGAAATGGCTATCCGGTACCGCATACAAGCAAATGTCATCGCTGTGACGATAGAATATCGCAGAAGGCAGCTCCACAGAGGGTGCTGGGGGCTGGATGTCCCAGGCTTTCTCGAACTGCGTGAGCCAATCCTGGGTGCTACCGTCCAGAATGGGCATTTCGGGCGCGCCTTTGACCCGCACTCGGAGGTCGGTCAGCCCAGCCAAGGAGGCGGCGCACAGGAAATGCTCCACAATGGAAAGGGTCTTGCCTTCCCGGTTGGCCAGCGTGACCCCGCGATCGGTGTGCACCACCGACGGCAACCGGGCCGGGATGGGAGAACCACTGTCCATATCAAAAACAATGCCATGGCCAGACTCTGCCAGGTGGATTTCCACTTCGACCGGCTGGCCCGTAATCAGGCCAATCCCGGCAACCTGTAGAGGAGTCGCAGCCACAGTGGGGGACATCGAGGGCTAGACCTCGACGGTCTCGCGCTGGCGGGCTTCCATGTCTTCCACTTTTTTGCGCAGCGCCTTCAGCTCCTGGAACATCTCCCGCAGCTTGCCGGTATACATCACGTTTTGCAGGGTTTCCCGACGCGGCAGGGCCGGAATGCCGACCACCACTTCCTTGGATTCGATATCCCGCATCACGCCGGATTTGGCCATGATGATGGCGTCATCACCAATTTTGAGGTGATCCGCCAGACCGGCCTGCCCGGCGATAACCACCCGGTTGCCGATTTCGCAACTGCCGGAGATCCCCACTTGGGAAACAATCATGCAGTTTTCGCCGATGACGTTGTTGTGGCCGATCATGACCAAGTTGTCTACTTTGGTGCCCCGCTTGATGAGCGTCGCGCCGAGATTCGAGCGATCAATCGTGGTGCAGGCGCCGATTTCGACATCGTCCTCAATAACCACGGTGCCGATGGAGTTGATTTTGAAAATTTGGCTGTTTTGCGCGGTGACTTTGCCGCCGCTGGTCCTGGCGGATTCGATGCTGCCCGGCTCCGGCGTCACATAGCTGAAGCCATCCGCCCCGATGCTGGCATTGTGATGGATGGTGACCCGGTTGCCCACCATCACCCGCTCACCCAGGCGCACACCCGAATACATCAGGCAGTTCTGGCCCATCCGGACTTCGGCACACACGGTCACGTGGGGCATCAGGATGGAACCTTCGCCAATCACCGCATTCTCGCCGATGTACACGAACGCACCGATGGAAGCGCCGGGATGCACATCTGCGGAAGCTTCAATCACAGCCGCGGGATGAACGCCCTGGTAGGCGTGAACCGGCTTCTGGAAAATTCCCAGCAGGAAAGCCAACGCGAAACGGGGCCGGGCTACCGTGACGTAACCTTCCAGCATGCCAGCCGGCACCGGAATGCCTTCCGCCACCACCGCCGTTTTGACCGGAAAAGGCGCTTGTTTAATCAGCTCCAGGGCTTCCGGTTCCAAGATGAGCACCATCTGGTCCTCGGCAGTCACCATGCGCGGGTGCGCCAGGTCCACCACCTGAATAGACCCGTTTCCATGCACCTTGGCACCAGGCACGGCAGCCGCAAGGGCATCGAGGGACAGGGGCGGTTTGGGCAGAGCTTGAGGAAATTCCGGCATTCCAGACATCGTGCGGTTCTCCTTTGTGCACTCAATGGGGTCTTTTGATTATACTGGGCGCATGACATCGATACCATACCTGATCGGGGATATTCGGATCGCCGTCATCGGCGGCGGCGCGGCGGGCTTTTTTGCCGCGCTGAACACGGCCGAGAAGAATCCCCGCGCCCGCATCACCATTTTTGAGGCCGCCGCCAAGCCCTTGCAAAAGGTGCTGATTTCCGGTGGGGGCCGCTGCAACCTCACACATGCATGCTTTGATCCGGTTCGCTTGACCGAGTTCTATCCTCGCGGGCAAAAAGAACTGCGCTCGTTGTTTACCCGCTTCCAGCCGCGCGACACCATGACCTGGTTTGAGAACCGGGGCCTCCAACTCAAAACCGAGCCCGATGGTCGGGTGTTTCCGGTGACCGACCGATCCCAGGATGTGATCGGACTCTTTCTCGATCAAGCCGAGAAATTGAGGATCCGGCTTCGTACCCAGACACGAGTGGAGAGCATCACGCACCAAAATGGACAGTTCATGATCGCCAGCCAAGGCAAAGCCGAACCCTTCGATGCCTGCATTCTCAGCACCGGCTACAGCCCGCCTGGCTGGAAACTGGCCGAGAATCTCGGCCATACCATCCTCCCTCCGGTTCCGTCCCTGTTCCCCTTCACCGTGAAAGACCCGGTGATTTCCGGCTTGCAGGGCATCTCGCTGCCCCATGTCCGGGGGCGATTAACCGTGGACACTCACGGGAAACCGCAGAAGCTGGAAGCCGAGGGAGCGTTGCTCATCACCCATACTGGTCTTTCAGGGCCGGTGATTTACAGACTTTCCGCCTGGGGTGCCCGCGCATTAGCGGAAGTCCGCTATCAGGCACGCTTGCAACTGGATTTACTGCCGGAACTGGAGGAAGAGCCGCTCCGAAATGCCCTGCAAAAACTTTTGATGGAAACCGAGGCCAAGAAGAAACTGGAAAACACTCATTTCCCGCCGTTGCCAAACCGGTTATGGCTGTCCTTGCTCTCGGCCAGCGGCGCTAATTTGGACGATCGCGGCGAATTCGTCAGCAAGAAAACCCTGAACCGGCTGGTTGAAACCCTGAAGCGCCTGCCCCTGGCCGTCAGCGGCAAAAGCCCCTCCAAGGAGGAATTCGTCAGCTGCGGCGGGGTGCCCTTGAAGGAAGTCGATTTCAAAACCATGCAGAGCCGCCGGGTGCCCAATCTCTACTTCGGCGGAGAGATCCTGGACATTGACGGACTGACCGGTGGCTTCAACTTCCAGGCCTGCTGGAGTGAAGGCTGGGCCATCAGCGAAGCCCTGGCCAAACCGCGGTGATATAAACCATTGTAAAGAATCAGGGAGGCGCTTGGCATCTATCAAAATTCAGGCGTTTTTGGTGGAACAAACCCTCATTTAATATTCAAGTTGTTTCAAGTCGCAAGTATGTAAGGACCGTTTCCATGTTAAAGATCAACCCAATTCAGTTTGGTATAAAAGTACATGTCGGCAATGGACCATCGGGAAAGCAAGAGCAGGAACTCTATGCCGATACATATATGGCAAACTCCAATCAACAAGGTCGGGCAGAGATACTCGCCCTTGTGAAAGATCAGGAGGATGGATATCATCTGGTGAATGGCGACGAGGCTCAAATGATCCAGGCCATTGCTCAAAGCAAACAAGACTTCTTTGCGCCACAAGATGCCAACAACACACCAAATACTGCTCTAAGCAATCTTATCGGCGCTCCTGTCTCGCCTTCGGATGTTCGCATACTCTACAGTGACGCAACACAACTTACCATAGACATGATGCAGAGTTTGGACAAGGGCACTTTAAAACAGCTTGCCACAAATGGCTTGCATCAGATCATGCATTCAAACCAGCGCGATCAAAAGCCCAAGCCATAAGAGTGCAAAAATTCTGTACCTGCCTCTGCCATGAACACTATCTTGTCAGGGACATGAGCCGGTTGGTTTTTTCCGGTATCGTTTCATAACCAATTTAAGCCTGTTTGCGCAGCGGGGCCTCTTCTCCCAGCCAGCCACAGCCTTGGCACTTGAGCGTCAAGATTTCCCGGTAACCCAGGTTTCCGGAGAGCGGGCCTATAACGCCCACCAGGATGCCACGGGGATCCAGGTCCGAGTGTCCGCAAATCGGACAGCAGTGATTCAGGCGGGTCATACGCCATCCTTCCTTTCTTTTCCAGGCTATTTCTTACGTCTTGGGGGCCCTTAAATCTTCTCAATCATTTTAAATTTACAGTTGAGGCCGATCCATTGCCTACCTGGGCAGTTCAAATCCCCGATCGGATCGATCCGCGATCGTTTCCATCCCATCCACCCCTCAAACCCCTCAGCATTCGAGCATTTCCCAGACACCAACCCGGCATTCCATCCGATTCGGTTGCATTCCTGCCGAAAAAACCACCAAATCAACCGCCACCAGACTCCCAGCAGTCTGAAAACTTACTTTTTACGCCCATCCGGCTGATACGTCCTTGGTGCAAGCTCGAATGCGCCGATGGGCATTCGCCGTTCCACTTTCTGTAGCCGGGTGCGCATCTCCTGAATCTGCGCTTTGAAGCCCGCATTTTGCACTTGCAGACGCAACAGGTCCTGCTCCAGCCGACTGGTGCGATGCCACAGAATCGCGGTATAGATGGCCAAAATACCGACAATAATCACCAAGCCCACCCGCAACGGATTAATCCGCGCATACCAAGGCGACACCCCGTTGTCCTCCCCGGATTTTTCAGGTTCCACCGCCTGCAACAATCTCGATGCCTCCCCGATGCCTCACCACGATTTTCTTTTATTTTACTGGAACCAGGAGCATTGCAGGGAAAATTGCAGGCGGACACTTTGAGCCGCTGTGCCCAAACCAATAACCAGGCTCATAATCGACTGGGAAATCCTGCGCACTGGGCCTCCAGTTGTCGGCAGAATTCTTCCAGGGTCTGTTGACTGACTTCCATCCGGGCGCTCAGGGCAGGTCGGGCGAAAGTGAGAAGGGTGATGAATTCGCCGGGCTCGCTGGCTTCCATCCGGACATTCAGCACCGGCTCCAAAAAGTCTGATTGATAGGCCGAACGCCGGTTGCGAATCATCTCCCCGATGGCGCTCAACCACTCTTCCAACTCGTAGCGCAACAAGAAAGCGCCTTCAAAGACTTCGCTGCGCTCCATGGTCCGCAGATTCGCCCGGCAGATCAGCCACTCGTCATACCGAGTGCAAGCCAAGCCGCCGTACTCCCATTTGAGAATTTCCAGGGTCAGCCGACTCTCACCACCAATGGCGACCAACTCTGCGGGGGATGGCGTTTCGTCCGGCACCTTCGCGGGCGGTGCTTCGGGCCGGTCTATATACAATTTTTCCAGCGGCACCAGCGCCTGCACCAGCATGCCTTCTCCAATCTTGCCGGTTTCGTTCCAGGCTTCCACCAGGCTACTCACCTTGTTTTCCTCAATACCGCTGACCGTGGAACGGATACGCACCATGGCCCCAATGGGGGTGGGCTTGAGGTGGCGGACATCCACATGGTAGCCCACGCCTTCTTCGCCCTCTTCCAGATACGGCAAAATGTGCTGCCGGGCGGCCCATTCCATGTGCGTGATCATGGAAGCGGTGGCATACAGCGGATGCACCACGGTCTGCTCGAACTGCGCCTGCATGTCCTCGCGCACCTGGAGAGTGTATTCGTACTGGTGACCGATTTGCAAACCCGGTTTCATAAAGCGTGGCATCCCCGTGTTGTTGATTGTTCTATGCTTGCCGCCTCAGCACTATCTATTATGCGCGGGACGGTAAGCATCCGCCAATACGGAAATCGGATGACGTGTCCGCAAGGGCAGTTGCGCGTCCCGGATGCCCTTTTCCAGTTGCAACAGGCAACCCGGATTGCCGGTCACGACCGTCGATGCGCCTTGGATCTCGCAGGCTTGACGCAGATGCTGCATTTTGGAGGCCAGGATATCGGCGCTCAGGTCCGGGTGTTCTACGTTGTAGATACCCGCGCTGCCACAGCAGGCTTCCATGTTTTCCAGCGGGACCAGCGTCAAGCCCGGCACCTGGGAGAGTACCCCGATGGGCTCATTTTGCACTTTTTGCACATGATACAAGTGACAGGCGGCATGATAGGTCATTTTTTCATTGAGCGTGGATTTAAAAGGGGCCAGCGGCTTTTTGGCCAGCAACTCCATCACATCCACCACTTTGGAGGTAAACAGCCGGGCGCGATCCGTATACGCCGGATCATCCGCCAGCAGGTGATCGTAGTCCTTTAACGTAGAGCCGCAACCGGCCGAATTCAGCACAATCCACTTGGGGTTGCCCCGGAGGATGGTATCGATGTTCCGGCGCGCCAAGTTCCGGGTGAGATCCGTTTCCCCGGCATGATGGGCCAGCGCTCCGCAGCAGGTCTGGTGGGGAATGCTGACGTAGTATCCGTTGGCCACCAGAACCGCGATGGTGTCCCAGTGGATGGGATTGTAAAAAATATCCATCACGCAGCCAATCAGCAAGGCCACGTGTTCGCCGTTGGTGTTCCCGAAAGACAACCCGCCATGCAGCGGGCGCCACTTGGGCAGGTGAGGAAGCAGTTGCTCTTGGCGGGCCAATTGGGGAAAACCCCGCAGTAGCTTAAACCTGCGCACCATGGCTTGCACGCCGCTTTTCTGATACATCCGCAGCAGCTTGCCCAGTAGAATGAGCAGCGCATGGTTGGGCAGGATCCGCTTGAACACGAAACGCTTCACCCGCCGCCCAAACGCAGTGTTCTGCCGGGCCATGTCTTCGCGGGCGCCCAGCAGGAGCGTGCCGTATTGCACACCGGAAGGGCAGACCGTTTCGCAACCATGGCAAGCGAGACACTGATCCAGGTGCGGACCGGCATCGGTCGTGGTGATTTGTCCTTCCAGCAGCTTTTTCATCAGGTACAGACGACCGCGCGGCGATTCGGCTTCCGAGCCCGTGACCCGATAGGTCGGGCAGGCGGGCAGGCACATCCCGCAATGGATGCAGGATTTCAGCTTGTCCAGCTCAAGCTGGAGATGGGGGAGCGGTGCCTTTTTCTTCATATCTCAGATACTTCTGCCTAAAGCGGCAACTGGGGACAAAACAGAATGCCCTTGGGATCATAGCCGCTTTTCAGCGCTTTCAGCAAGCGCCGGGCGGTTTCGTCCCGAGGCAGATTGTATTCGGCGAGCGTCGCCATGAGCTGGATTCCCTGTTCCTGAATCACAAAGGGCGCTTGCACGACCTGGACAAACCCTCCAAAATGGCGGGCTTCGGCGGCAATGGCTTCGATCTGACGCACATGCATGCTCTCACCGCTGATATAAACCAACCCCGCAGCCGGTCGAACATGGAAACGGATCGCGTGAAAGTCGGGGCGCTGAAGCAGGGCATCCACGAAGTTCGGCCACCCGCCCACTGGCAAGACAGCTTCCAATACGATGTCTTTGGTTGGCCCATTTTGCAGGGACTGGAGGAGGATGGTCCGGCATTGGGGCGCACCCAGGAAACGGGGTTGCTCCTCGCTCATCCCAATCAGCAAGTTGGCGGCATCTTTAAGCTGGGCGGAATCGCCCGCGATTTCCACCAGGAACTTCCATTGCCCGTCCTCCCGGTACAGCTCGCAAACCCGCAGGGGCAGCTGGCTGGAAAGCAGTTTCGCGCTGAAAGAATATGCCGCATTATCCGATTCCACGCTGTACTGCCAGCATTCTCGCGCCGACGGCAGGGAAACCAGCTTCAAGGTTACGGCAGTAACGACACCGAAGGCATGACGCGCGCCGGTATAAAGCTTGTGCAAATCGTAACCGGTGGCGTTTTTCACCACATCAGCCCCACTGAGAGTCAGTTGCCCATCGGGGGTTGCTATTTCGGTTTTCAGCACGTAATCCCGAGGGTAGCCCCGCAGGCCGGTTTCCAGCGCCGGGCGGTCCTCGGCCAGAATATCTGCCAGCAATGTGTCTTTGGGATAGCTGAGCGGTAATTCCTGCTGATGCTTTTCCAGCAGGGCAGCCAGATCACCAAAGGTGATGCCGGTTTCCATCTGGATGGTGAAATCCTCTACGCTGTGCTGCCGGACCTGGTTCAGCCGGGAGAGATCCAACCAAAGCGGCTCATCCAGCCATTCGGCGTCTGCGGCGCTCATGGCGATTTTCCGATCGCTGTCCTGTGCCCAGTGCAGGAGTTCCGCAACTTGTCCGGCGCTCTCCGGTGTGAGCCGCCATCCCCCCTTGCGCCCCTTCGGCGGTTGCGCCAATTGGCGGGCCTGCAAATCGTCCAGCGTAATCGAAGCTAAATCCATAAGCCCTCGCCATTTTGACTATTTGGGGCAAGTTGCATGGGATTGGTGATGGACAGGTGCGTCTCACCGCAACCGGCGCGCTGCGGGAAAATCTTTTGCGGATTGGCGAGATTCGCTTCATCAAAAATACGTTTCACCAGCTTCATTTTTTCCAGCGATTCGGGGGAAAATTGCAGGGCCATGTACTCGGCCTTCTCAATGCCGATGCCATGCTCTCCGCTGAGCGTGCCGCCAACAGCCAGGCAGGCGTGTAAAATCTCTTCTCCGCCTTTGAGTACCCGTTGCACCATATCTGGGTCATCCGGATCAAACAGGATGTTGGGATGCAGGTTGCCATCCCCGGCATGAAAGACGTTGCCGATGATAATCCGGTATCGCGCGGCCACTTCGTTGATTTTTTCCAGGATGGGCACCAGTTGGCTGCGGGGAATGACACAATCATGCAGGTAAAAAGCCGGTTGGAAGCGTCCGTAAGCGGCCACTGCGCCTTTTCTGGCACCCCATAGGACTTTGCGTTCCGCTTCGGTTTCGCCGATGCGCACCTGCATGACCCGGTGGGCATCCAGAATTTCTTTCAATTTCAGTTCATCATGCGTAATCTGCGACTCAAAGCCGTCCAGCTCAATCAGCAATACGGCCTCGGAATGTTCCGGAAAGCCAACCCGGAATGCCTCATTGACCGCTTTGACCGTAAAGGCGTCCATAAACTCCAATGCCGACGGCAGGAGTCCGCTCTTGATTATGGTCGACACCGCCGCACCCGCATCGGCCACCGTATCGAAGGCGGCCAGGAAGACCCGCACTTTCTCCGGGCATGGAAGCAGGCGCACAATGGCCTTGGTAATGACGCCCAGGGTGCCTTCTGAGCCCACCATCAGGCTGACCAGATTAGGGCCGTGACTGCGCCGGTTTTTACCACCCAGCCAGGTGACGGTGCCGTCCGGCAATACCACTTCCAGGGCCAGGATGTGATCGGTGGTAACGCCATATTTAATGCAATGGATACCGCCCGCGTTCTCGGCGATGTTGCCGCCCAGCGTGCAGGCGGCCTGCGAGGAGGGATCCGGGGCGTAGAACAAACCATAGGGTTTCAACGCTTCGTTCAGCCAGGCATTGACCACGCCCACTTCCACGGTGGCGGTGCGGTTTTTGGCATCGATTTCCAGGATCTGATCCATGCGGTTCAGGCTGATCAGCACCCCGCCTTCGACCGGCAGCGCCCCACCGGAGAGGCCGGTACCCGAGCCCCGCGCGGTATAGGGGATTTTAAACTGTCTGCAAAGCCGGATGACGAATGAAACTTCCTCCGCCATACGCGGCAGAACCACTACTTCAGGCGGGCTTTTAATCAGCGTGCAGGCGTCGCACTCGTAAACCAGCAGCTCTTCCGGGCGATCCAGAACATAACGGGCTCCCAGGCGGGCCCGCAGCCGATGGATGAACGAACGCAGGTTGGTGCGTTTCGGTCCGGTTTTGCCGGGTTGCGTGATGGGCATCAGGACTCGAAATTGACCTTATCATCGGAGGGCTCAAGGATGTCGGGCGGCATCACCCGGTCGCGCTCCTGGTCGGATTTCGAGAAGCGGCGGCAATCCAGGTAGCCGGCCAACCAAGACACGCCCATCAACATCATCCAGCCGTACTGATCCGGGGGATGGCCGGTGACCAAGAAGGCGGCCACTAAAAGAATGACTAAAAAGAAAAACATGCATTTATTTTAGCCGGAAGTCGCCCGCATTGAAACAGCCGCCAAAAGCTGCGGTCTCCCGTAGTTTTTCTCCCGGAAGCCTGAAATGCGCAATTCTACAGGCAAAAGATTGAGGAGAGCCAAAAAAACCCAAGCATTTCAAGCGATCGCCCGGAATCATTGATCCATGCGGCCAATCAACGGACGAACGACTTTCATACGGAAAGGACTTCGGGCGGGAAACCTGCATCGCAACTGGTATAGTAAAAGATATGTCCGAATCAGACGCTCAATCCAATCCTGAAAAAATCTCCTGCACCCGGCACCCGCAGGAGCAGACCCGTCTGCGCTGTGTGGAGTGCGAAACACCGGTTTGCCCGAAATGCATGGTGATGTATGAGGTGGGGTTCAAGTGTCCGGCTTGCGCTAAAAAGCGCCCCAGTCACGCCGAGCAGGTGGCAGGCTGGCAGACGATAACCGCCGCCGGGCTGGCATTGCTGGCGGGATTTTTGTACGGCTGGGTGCACCCCTGGCTGATGGCGCTTGGCCTGATCCGAATTTACGGGATTCCTGTTCTGGCACTTCTGCTGGCGTATGGCTTGGGCATGGCGGCGGGGAACGGCATTCAGCGCATCATCGGTTACAAGCTCCAGCGCGGGCTCTCGTGGGCGGTGATGCTCTCGGCCCTGGCTGGCGTGATGATGAGTCCGTTTCTGTTTCAGGTGATGGATTTGATCACGGTGCTGCTCAGTGCACAGGATGCCCTGCATTCAGGGACTTCTGCTTCCTTATATATGTTCAGCCGAGGAGTTGAGCTACTGGGCGCCTATCTCTTCATCCGGGGGCTCGCCCGACCCTTCCGGCGGTGAGGTAAATTGAGTCAGCAAAAGCCCAGAAAAATATCCATTTCGGAGGCCTGACTGTTGACCGAATGGTTTCAGCACGACTGTGAGCGGGACTCCGGCTTTAACGGATACCGCCTCAGCAATCAGACGGGGGCCGGGGTTTGTTGCTGCCGCCAGTCGACCAGCACTTTTTCCAGGACGGTTTTGTTGGCCTTGGGGAAAGCATATTGGGTGAGTTCTTCCGGATGGACCCACTTCCAGGACTGGCAGGCTTTGGGTTCCGGCATTCCTTTTATATATGTGCAATGGAAGGCATGCAGCGTGATGCGGAAATGGGTATAGGCATGCTTCACGATAGTGATCAAATCGTCGACCGTCACCTCAATGCCCAGCTCTTCCTCAATTTCCCGGCGAACCGTCTCCGGCAGAGCCTCGTTGGGTTCCTGCTTGCCACCAGGAAATTCCCACAACCCGCCCAGCAAGCCTTCCGCCGGGCGCTGTTGAATAAGCACCCTGCCCTCATGCCAAATAACCCCGACACCAATGCTGTGGTGCGGGGTCGGTTTCTTGCTCTCTTTCACCGGACGCTCGTGCTGCGTGCCCTGGGCAAAGGCGCTACAAAACTCCTGCACCGGGCATAGCAGGCAGCGGGGATTCTGGGGCAGGCAAACCGTGGCGCCCAGCTCCATGATGGCCTGGTTGTAACTGTAGGGATCCTGCGCCTCGGAGAGCAAAGTTTCCGAAGCCTGCCACATCTGGTGAATGGTGGCGGTTTTCTGGATATCCGCTTCAATATCGTAGACCCGGCTCAGTACGCGTTTCACATTGCCGTCCAACAGGGGATGTTTTTGCCCGTAGGCAAAAGTGAGGATGGCGCCAGCCGTGCTGCGCCCAATGCCAGGCAGGGCTTCGGCTTCGGTCAGGGTTTGAGGGAACTGGGCGCCGTGCATGGCCACCATGGTTTGGGCCGCTTTGTGCAAATTGCGGCAACGGGCGTAATATCCCAAACCTTCCCACAATTTCAGCACATCATCCAGAGGTGCTTCGGCCAGTGCGGCGATGCTGGGATAACGTTCCAAGAAGCGGTGATAATAGTCAATCACGGTGCGAACCTGGGTTTGCTGCAACATGATTTCCGACAACCAAATGTGGTAGGGATCATGGGTGTTTCGCCAAGGCAGGTCGCGATGCCTGGCCTGATACCAGGTCGTCAACGACTCGGCAAAGCCGGTTTTTTCAGGGGGGCTCGGTTTTGGCAAACTGGGCATATCGGACATAGCGGCGGGAAAATCTCAATCTTTGGACGAATAGATATCCAAAATGATTCTACCTGATTGTAAGTGGCTTCCCAGAGGATACCAAGCATCGTAAAAAAATCGTTATCTACGCAATTTTCCGCCATTTAATGTTTTTATTTTAATGGAAGAAATTGGAGGGCGCAAATCAGAGAGAGAAGAGTAAGACTCATGGTGATTTTTTTCGCATAAGTTAGCCATATGAAGAGAAGAGAGGAAAGTCACAACATCCTATAGCGGTGTGACAAGCCTGCTGCAGGTTTGTCATGCCGGATAGGATACACAATCGTAAACCCGGTTACTAAAGCGCAGTTTAAACCATCAGCCGTATGCGTGCATGGCCTCTGTGAAAAGAGACCCGATCAAAGCCAATGGACTCATTCGGCAGACAAGCTTGCTGGCATGTTCACAATCACGCCAGCTTGGAATAGTGAGAGAGCAATTCTTAAAGGAGAGCAAATGGGCGCAATCAATCCCGTTTCAACCAATGCCCTGAAGGCATATATTGACGCTGTCGATCAGAACGGTAATGTCAACCAGGGCAAGATCAAGAAAGCCGGACCGACCACGGGGGATCAGCGTGCTGCCATTGTGCAGGGTTACGCTGACGAGTTCGTTCTCGGAGGCCGTATTGAAGATGCCAATAAGATGAGCCAAGCTAATAATCAGCTAATGGCTGATTTAGGTGGTGCCGGCGGGCAGGGGGCCCAAAGCGCGGCAACCTTTGCCATGGTGGCATCCCGCTATAAGAACGCAGGCGGGAACTACGATAATGGAAAATTGAAGGACGTTCTGAAGAAAAGCGGCAACCAGGATCTCGTCAAGGGTGGCGTCGGCGACAAAGACGTAGAGACCCTGGGCGCAGTCTACCAAGCACTGAAGCGCGGTACCATGACGCTCGATCAGGTATTCAATAATTCCAAGGATGACTCCGTAAAAGATGACGGCAAATACCAGCGAGCCATTGAATCCGTGAAAGCGGGTGATATCGGATCCAACATTGAGAAAGGCAATGGCAAAAAGACCGGGAATGCGGGCAATGCAGGCAACGCCGGGAATGCCGGTAACGCAGGCAAAACCGGTAATGCAGGCAACGCGGGCAATGCCGGTAATGCGGGCAACGCCGGTAATGCGGGCAACGCCGGGAACGCGGGTAATGCCGGGAACGCGGGTAATGCCGGGAACGCAGGCAATGCCGGGAACGCAGGCAATGCCGGTAATGCGGGTGCTGCTGGTGGAGGCAATAACATTCAGGCCATTCTCCAGCAACTGATCCAACTTCTGACCAGCCTGCTGCAATCTCAGGGAGGAGGCGCAGTCAAAGCGGGTGCTGCCGGTAATGCAGGCAATGCCGGTAATGCGGGCAACGCAGGCAATGCCGGTAACGCGGGCAATGCCGGTAACGCGGGCAATGCCGGGAACGCGGGCAACGCAGGCAATGCCGGTAACGCGGGCAACGCAGGCAATGCCGGTAATGCGGGCAACGCCGGGAACGCAGGTAATGCGGGTGCAGCAAAAGCACCTGCCGCCGCGGGAGGCGGTGGCGGCTACTAGCGGCTCGAAATCAACTTCCGCAAAAGGCGCAGCCCCCCAGGCTGCGTCTTTTTGCATGAGGGCTTCACTCGCAAAGGCTGGGATTTAAACGCATGGACACAAATTTTAAAAATAGTTTGTTAAAGCAGGCAATTTTAACTAGTTGTATGTTTTTATTTTTATATAGCTAGTTTAGTTTGATTTCCTTGAATCAGTATTAAGAGAGAGGCACAGGCAAGCAATAACTCGCCGCCAGGCTGTGGCCACCAATATAGGACTGGTGCGGCAGTTATGAAATTCTCATCCTAAATCCGAACAGATTTCCCCTATGGCGTATACGAAAGGAGAGCAACCATAATGGTATCAGGAGTTCCCAATTATTACAGTGGCATGTACAACCTTGGCGGCGTAGGCGGCGCTGGTAGCACAGGCGGCGCAGGCGCGGCAGCTCCAGCTCGTCAGCTTCAAACCGATATTGCCGGTTTCAAGGCCTATATCAATGCCGTGGATCAGAATGGCAACGTAAACCAGGACAAAATCAAGTCAGGCGGTGCCAACACAGGTACGGCCAGAACGCGAATTGTCGAAGGTTACGCTGCTGAATTCGTATCGGGCAACCGACTTGAAGACGCCACCCAAATGGCTCAATCCGGTCAGCAGCTTTATAACAATCTTAACTCCAGTAATCCGAGTGCCAAAAGTGCGGCAACCTTCGCCCTGGTGGCTTCCCGTTATAAGAATGCGGGCGGCAACTACGATAATGGCAAACTGAAGAAAGTTCTGCAGGAAACTGGCAACAAAGATCTGGTCACGGGCGGCGTCGGCGACAAAGACGTGCAAACGCTGGGCGCGGTTTACAAGGCGCTCCAGCGCGGTACCCTGACGCTCGATAAGGTATTCAGCAACAGCAAAGATGACTCTGTAAAAGATGACGGCAAATACCAGCGGGCCATTAATTCCGTGCAAGCGGGCGACCTGAGTTCCAATATCGAGAAAGAAGGCAAAGCTGACAAAGCGGGCAATGCCGGGAACGCTGGTAACGCCGGGAATGCCGGGAACGCGGGCAACGCCGGAAACGCTGGCAATGCAGGCAATGCCGGGAACGCTGGTAATGCCGGGAACGCTGGCGCTGCTGGTACCGCAGGCACTGCGGGCACTGGCTATGCGCCTCCTGCCCAAGGTGGAATCCAGGCGATCCTTCAGCAGTTGATCCAGATGTTGCAACAGTTGATGAGCAGCTTGGGCAATGGCCAGAATGCTTTCCAAGGCAATCTGGACAAAGCGGGCAATGCAGGCAACGCCGGGAACGCTGGCAATGCGGGCAACGCTGGCAATGCAGGGAACGCTGGCAACGCCGGGAATGCAGGCAACGCTGGTAATGCCGGAGATGCCGGGAACGCTGGTAACGCTGGTAATGCCGGGAATGCAGGCAACGCCGGGAACGCTGGTAACGCCGGGAATGCTGGTAATGCCGGAGATGCCGGGAATGCTGGTAACGCCGGTAATGCCGGGAATGCTGGTAACGCTGGTAATGCCGGGAATGCGGGCAACGCTGGTAATGCTGGCAACGCGGGTAATGCCGGGAATGCGGGCAACGCTGGTAATGCCGGGAACGCTGGCAACGCCGGGAACGCGGGCAACGCTGGTAATGCCGGGAACGCGGGCAACGCTGGTAATGCCGGGAACGCTGGCAACGCTGGTAATGCCGGGAACGCTGGCAACGCTGGTAATGCCGGGAACGCTGGCAACGCTGGTAATGCCGGGAACGCTGGCAACGCTGGTAATGCCGGGA
>DATNPJ010000024.1:0-7519 GCA_036703295.1 Coleofasciculaceae cyanobacterium
AGGCTCGTCTTTAGTATGATCACTGTCCATCCGTGTCAGGGAGTCGGAGTTCACCCGCACCGAGGGTTTCTAGTGGCAGGATATATGTTAGATTGATATTAAGTTAAGTTTCGTAATAATCGTCCGATGACGATATCAGGAATGGTCGTATAAAACTGTAAGAGGTCACCCCCCATTGTGAGCGCAACGTCTGAAAAAGAAACAGTCAGCAGCCAGAAGGCGGCGAGCCGCAACGAAAAGATTCTGATCGTCGATGACGAAGCCAGTATCCGCCGCATTCTGGAGACCCGGTTCAAAATGCTGGGCTTTGATACCGCCACCGCCTCCGATGGGGAAGAGGCGCTGGAAGCCTTCAACAAGTTCGGCCCGGATGTCGTGGTACTCGATATCATGATGCCGAAAATGGACGGCTATGGGGTAACCAAGGAAATCCGCAAGATCTCCGATACCCCCATCATCATCCTCACCGCTTTAGGCGATGTCGCCGAGCGGATTACCGGCCTGGAACTGGGCGCCGACGATTACGTGGTCAAACCCTTCAGTCCGAAAGAACTGGAAGCCCGCGTGAAGTGCATTCTGCGCCGCACGGTTTCCAAAAATGGGGTCAGTGCCGTTCCCAGCAAGGAAACCAACAATGTTGTGGTAATCGGCAACCTCAAGATCGATTTGAACAAGCGCCAGGTCTTCAAAAAGAACGAGCGCGTGCGGCTCACCGGCATGGAATTCAGCCTGCTGGAGCTGTTGGTCAGCAATTCCGGTAAACCTTTCTCCCGTGGCGAGATCCTGCAACACGTTTGGTCGTACCCGCCGGACCACCGCATCGATACCCGTGTGGTCGACGTGCACATCAGCCGCCTGCGGTCCAAGCTGGAAACCGATATCAGCAATCCCGAGCTGATTCTGACCGCCCGTGGCATCGGCTACATGTTCCAGAAAATCGATTAGCCGCTCTGAAAACCGATTTCATCTGAACGGAACCGTCGAATGCGGTTCCGTTTCAGTTTGGCAGTCCTCAAAGCTGTGGGTGATATCTCAACCGGACCTTCGGACTGTTCCATCCTGACGGGTTTCACGCTAGAATGCTGCTGAGGGAATGAGGCACTCCCGCTGAAGACTGTTCAAAAAGGATTCTCACCACATGTTGTTTGCGGCAATGACCATTTTTATCCGTCGCAGCGGGTTCATCGTTCTGCTCGCGGGACTCCTGGCGCTCGGAGGCTGCCGCAGCGATCATATTTCCGTTAATCCCAAGGACCCCAAGTCTCCCCAGTTTGCCTACCGGCTGGATGAGCTGGCCCTCCTCCAGATGGCCGCAGACGACATCATGGATCTCGAGCGCAAGAAGCAATATGGCCGGATTTATGACGATTACGCCAGTCACGGATTCAAGCGAATGGTCAGCCGACGGCATTTCCTGATCATGTCCAACTGCGTGGAAACCCACCTGGGCGCTCTGCAAGAGTTTGATATCAACGAAATCGGCTTTCGCCGCGAAGTGCTGAAAGAGCAACCCGGAACCCCCTTGGAAGTCTTGAACCGCCGGGCAACGCGCGCCAAGGGGACTATCGACGAGCAGATGGTCTTTATCGGGGATGGCGTCAACTTCAAGCTGAACGGCCTGTACTGGATCGCAAAAGACAAGCAGTTCCTGGAATGCATTCGCAACAGCCCGGAGATGGAAGCCAACACCCGTCCGCCGGAAGAAATCCAGCCGGTCGCCGGTCAACCACCGCTCGGCACCACACCGCCGACTCAGCCCGGAGAACCCGCTTCAACAGGCAAGCCCGGCGAGCCAGCGACCGCGTCCGAACCCGCCCCGGATGGCCAAACCGCTCCGGTACAACAAATGGCGCCTTCTGAAGTCGGGCAGAAGACGATTCAGGCGCGTCCCGCAGGGGCTGGCGCGGTGGAAGACACCCGCCCGGCGCAAACGCCCAAAAAGAAATCGACCCGTTCCGCCGAGCAATCCGGCCAGACCGGCGGAAGCCCGGCCACCCCACTGGAGCCCGTTCAGCCGATGCCCGAACTGCAACCCACCCCGGCGCATAATAACAACGAGCATCCTGACGACTAGGGCGTTACAGGGCAATCAACCTGGGCTGTTCAGTCCCTGCCAGGCGTGCCATGATGGCGTTCGGTTCCCCGGTGGGAAAGAAATACCCGCTCGGGCGATGGCAGGACGGGTTGGATGAGGCTAGAATGCCCCTGGGACCGTGACGCAAGGGAGGGGAATTTTTCATGGAAGTGCTGGAACTGATGCATGCCAAGCTGAATATGGCCCGTCGGGTCGTGAAGGATTTTATCCGGCATTATGAAGGCATGGAAGACGCCCCTCGGCTGGAGAAATCCAATTTCATCATGGATGAAGTCAACAGCTATTTGCAGATTGAGGAGAATCTGGTGTTTCCTTTCATCCGACGGACAGGGATGCACCAGGATATCATTGATAAATTGCGGCCGGTCCATGAGCAGATTGAGTACGTGACCGAACACGCGATCATGATCCACGTGGACGAGCCGGGGGGCGAATATTATAACTTCATGGTTCAGTTGGACAATTTGCTGGACCTGATCGCCAGGCTCGACGAGGAACTGGTTTATCCCTGGGCAAGGGTACACCTCAGCAATGAGGATCAGCTCTATATCGCCACCCACCTGAAGGGCCAGATGACGCATGAATCCCTGCCCTCAACCGGAATGACCATTTATTGAGCGCAAACCGCTTAACAGTTTCCCGCTCGGTACAGATCGCACCTTCGGGATAATTACGTCTGATGGGGAATAATCGCCGATTAACGGCATTTGAAATTAGCTTGAGTTTCTCCTATGGTATTCAGGAATCGATGAGTGCTTGGGGCAAAGGAGCGGAAAACATGCACAAGGGCAGAGGACGATGACCCGGCGCGTGGTCATCACCGGCATCGGTTGCCTGAGTCCCAACGGCAACAGCCGGGAGGCTTTTTTTGACGCGTTGTGCCAAGGGCGCAGCGGGATCCGCCAAATCAGCCGTTTTGATGCAAGCGATCTGGCCTGCCAGGTGGCGGGCGAAATTCGCGATTTTGATCCGCTGCGGTGGGTATCCAAAAAAGACGCGCCGCATGTGCCGCTGACCGTACCCTTCGGCGTTGCGGCGGGCACACAGGCCATCAAGGATGCGGGGCTGGAGCCGGAGGCGTTGTCTCTGGAAGAACGCCGCCGCTTCGGGGTGATGATTGGCAGCGGCGGCGGCGGGGTGGAGTTCATGGAAAAACACTATCAGCTGTTTTTCGCGGACGACTTGCACCAGGCCAGCGTATACGCTATCCCTTCCAACACCATGGGGACGCTGTCCAGCGAACTGTCCATGCATTTCAATTTAAAAGGCCTGAGTCATGTCATCTCCACCGGCTGCACCAGTTCCACCGACGCCATTGGCTACGCAGCCGAGCACATCCGGGCCGGTCGGCTGGACCGGGTGCTGTGCGGCGGCATCGATGCTCCCATAACCGCTGGCACCATGGCGGGCTTCTGCCTGATGAAAGTCGTATCCCGCGCCTGGAATCATGCCCCGGAGCAGGCCTCCAGGCCCTTCTCTCGGGATCGGGATGGGTTTGTGCTGGGAGAGGGCGCCTGGCTATTCGTTTTGGAAGATGAGGCGCTGGCTAAATCTCGCGGGGCGAAAATTTACGCGGAAGTGGCCGGTTACGGGGCCACCTGCGATGCCTATCACCGGGTTCGGTTAGACGAGAGCGGCGAAGAACCGGCCCGCGCCATGCAGATGGCCCTGGAGGACGCGGGCCTGAACCCCGGAACCGATGGCGGGGCGATTGATTACATCAACCTGCATGGCACGTCCACGCAGCTCAACGACCGCATCGAAACGCGGGCCTTGAAGCTGGCCTTCGGCAAGCGGGCCTATGACATTCCGGCCAGCAGCACCAAGTCCATGATTGGCCATCCGCAGGGAGCCAGCGGATCCGCCGGAGTGGCCGCCGCGTTGTGCGCCATGGAAACACAGATTTTACCGCCCACGGTCAACCTGTCCGATCCGGATCCGGAATGCGACCTGGATTATGTGCCCGAGACGGGCCGTCGTCATGCGGTGGAATGGGTCGTTTGCAACTGTATCGGTTTCGGTTCCAAAAACAGCGCATTGGTATTGCGAAAATATTCCGGCTAGAATCAGTACGCTAGGATCAGTACGAAGATTCCAAGAAATATCCCAACGATTGCAATTTACCGCCCAGGTTGAATGAGAAGGAACCCCAAGAGGGAAGCACTTTGCAAAGAAAACCGCCAATGCCGACATTTATGGAGCTGTTCAAGACGCGTCACTACGAAGAGGAGCTGATGGATCTCCCCGGCACCACGCATGACGACTTTGAGCTGGCCTTGCAGGATATTCAGTGGGTCAATCGGAATCTGGGCGGCACCCAGGCCATCCTGGACGAGCTGATCAGGCTGATTCCTCCCGAATCCAAGGGAAAAATGCTCACCATCCTGGATATCGGGACCGGCTCGGCGGATATTCCCCGCGCACTGGTGGACTGGGCCCGCAGCACCCGCGCCCAAAACGGCATCAGCTTCCAGATAACCGCAGTCGATGTGCATCCCGTGGCGATTGAGACCGCCCGGCGGGAATCACAGACTTATCCCGAAATTCGGGTGGTGCAAGAAGATGCGCTGAATCTGGAATACGGTGAAGACTCTTTCGATCTGGTGATCAGCTCCATGTTCATGCATCACCTGGAAAACGAAGGCGCCATCGAGCTCTTGCAGGAAATGGCCCGTATCTGCCGGATTGGCTTCGTGGTGAACGATCTGGAACGACATCCGTTGGCCTGGCTGTCCATCAAGGCGCTGGGCATGGCGACCGGCAAAGGCAGGGTCTTCCAGAACGACGCACCGCTTTCGGTGTTGAGGGGTTTTACCGGAACTGAGCTGGAGGAATTCCGCAGGCTGGCCGGTCTTGCGGATATGGAAATCAAGCATTGCTGGCCGTTCCGGTGGATTCTGAGCTGGAAACAACACTGGCAAAGCGGCTTTACATATAACACCACTACCCCGAAAACTTCGGTCTTGAATTCTCCTCTGTGATACAACAGAGGCCATGGAGGGAAACATTTCAATTCTGATTGCCGGAGGGAGCTTGGCAGGGATGGCCTGCGCCCTGCGCTTAGGGCAATTGGGCTATCAGCCGCTGGTGCTGGATAAAAGCCGGTTTCCCCGCCCCAAGTTGTGCGGAGAATTCCTGGGGCCGGATGCATTCCCGGTCTTGCGCCAGCTTGAAGTCTGGCCGCTGGTGGAAGCCCAGGCTTGGGGACCGGTTGAAAAAGCCTATTTTCATAACAGGCAGGGGAACAGCGTGGAAATTCGTCTGGCCTGGATGAATCGGCGGTATCCTCATGCGCTGGCCATGCCCCGTGAGCAGTTGGATCAGTTGCTGGTGACGGAAGCCCGAAAGCGCGGCATTCTAGTACTGGAAGAACGGCGGCTTCTCTCGCCCGTTCAAGCGCAGGATGGGCAATTCCGGGTGACGGCGGAAGCGCGCGGCGAGGAAAACCCGCCACGGATTGAAACGTATGCCGCCCCTTTTTTGATTGACGCCACCGGTCGAAACGGACGGTTGCAACTGGAATCTTCCGCAGCAGCGGTTGCCGATACGGACCGGAACCGGGAGCGGATCGGCATTCAATGTCATGTCCGGCTGCCGGAGCGATTACCCGGGAAAGATCTGCACATGTTTCTCTTTCCGGGCGGTTATGGCGGCATTCAACCCATTGGCGAGGACATGGTCAATGTGTGCATGCTGGCGGGTGCACCCTTGGGAAAGTTACTTCGTCTCGATTTTCCGGAATTTGTCACCGGAACGATCGGGCAGAACCCCGTGGCTGCCCGCATGTTAAAGGGCGGTGAGCGGGTCGGCCCATTTAACACCACCGCCGATCTCAACCTGAACTGGCAGCGCCGCCACGCTCACCGAGACCTGATTCGCATCGGTGACGCGCTGATTACGGTGGATCCCTTCACCGGCTCCGGCATGGCCCATGCCCTGCAAACCGGTGTTCTGGCCGCCGATTGCCTGCACCGGGGGATTCAATCCGGTTGGAATTATTCCCGGATCCGGCAGAATTACCGGCAGCAATACGCCCACACCTTCAAAACCCGCCTCCGTTTGCTCCGGATTTTCCGTCCCGTTCTGGATTCGCCCGGATTGCAACGCATGCTCTGGCCCCTCCTTTCCCCTGCCCTCCCCACCCTCACCCGTCTCTTCCGGTAATCCTCCGCCTTGGCAGGGGAGATAGCTCGACAATTCGGTATGCGGCTATTTTTTTCTAGACAGTTGGCGGGTTGCAACGAAGGGTCAAAGCAACTTGAATGGTACCCAATTCAACGGATCGTCAAGGGAGAGAGTTTTATGGGGCAGTCAGGGACGGAGACGGCGGAAAAGCTGCAGCAGAGACCGCCGCAGCATCAGCCCAAGCCCGGACGCGAAAGCCGGATGGTGCCCCACCCGCTGGTCGATGACCCGGAGTATAAGCCCGCCGGAAAGCTGCGGGACAAAGTGGCGCTCATCACCGGTGGCGACAGCGGAATCGGTCGCGCGGTAGCGGTGATATATGCCAAGGAAGGCGCCGATGTGGCGATTGCCTACCTGAATGAACACGAAGATGCGCGGGAAACCCAACGCCTGGTGGAAGAAAAAGGCCGCCGTTGCCTGCTGATGCCAGGGGATCTGGGGAGCGAGACATTCTGCCGGGAGGTGGTGCAAAAAACCGTGGAGACCTTCGGTAAGCTGGATATCCTGGTGAACAACCACGGCGCCCATTGGGAAGCGGAAAACGTCGAGACCCAGGACATGGCGCTCATGGAGAAAACGTTTCGCACCAATGTCTTTTCGTTTTTCTACCTGGCCAAGGCGGCGGTTCCGCATCTGAAGAACGGCAGCGCCATTATCAACACCACATCCGTCACGGCTTACAAGGGTTCCAGCCATCTGTTGGATTACTCCGCCACCAAGGGGGCCATTGAAACCTTTACCTATTCGCTGTCCGAGCAACTGATCAGCCGGGGCATTCGGGTGAACGCAGTAGCACCGGGGCCCATCTGGACACCGCTCATCGTGTCCAGCTTCTCGCCGGATCATGTACAGCAGTTCGGTTCCGACACGCCCATGGGCCGGGCGGGCCAACCTGCCGAAGTGGCGACCTGCTATGTATTTTTAGCGTCTCATGACGCGTCGTACATGTCGGGGCAAATTTTGCACCCAAACGGCGGACGCATCGTGCACGGTTAATCGCAACAACAAGTTTCTTTTGGGGATCTTATCGAGCCGGTTTTCCGGCTCTTTTTTTGCGTAAAAGTCGTGAAGTTATATTGCGGAACCGTTAGGGAAATAACCCCCTCGGGTATAAGGGCGTTAAGAATCTGTCTGAAAAAAGGAGAGGAGTTGATGCGTTATGAATATGCGAGAGAGGGATGATGAGTCGTTGGGCTTCGACGCTGAATGGTCTGACGCCCCCCCCCCGAATGAGACAGA
>DATNPJ010000008.1:0-13934 GCA_036703295.1 Coleofasciculaceae cyanobacterium
GTGGGCATTGACACCAGCAACGCCATCATGTGCAGTGCGAAAGAAGGCATTGGCATTGATGAGATCCTGCAAGCGGTCGTAAAGCACGTCCCCCCGCCGGAGATCCAGGCGCAAAAACCCCTTCGCGCGCTGGTATTTGACAGCTACTTTGACCCTTATCTGGGCATCATCACCTATATGCGGGTGATTGACGGCGAGGTGAAGCAGGGCGACAAGATTCGCTTTATGGCGAACAACAGAACCTACGATGTCACCGAAATCGGCGTGATGCGCCCGGTTCGTCAGCCCCGCGAGAGGCTGGTTTCCGGAGAGGTCGGCTATATCGCCGCGTCCATCAAGGAAATGGGCGCTTTTGTGGGCGATACCATCACGCTGGCCAACAACCCTGCCTCCGAGCCGCTGCCCGGCTACCAGAAAGCCATGCCCATGGTGTTTTGCGGCCTATACCCGGTGAACAACGATGATTACAACGTTCTGAAGGAGTCGTTGGAAAAATTAAAACTGAATGACTCCAGCATTACCTTTGAGCCGGAGACCTCCGAGGCCCTGGGTTTTGGCTTCCGATGCGGCTTTTTGGGCCTGCTTCACATGGAAGTCATCCAGGAGCGCCTGGAGCGCGAGTACAACCTGGACCTGATTACCACCGCGCCCAGCGTGGTCTATCGCGTACACCTGACCAGCGGCGACATGGTGGAGATTGACAACCCTTCCAAGTTGCCAGACCCCGTGAGACGCGAGTTCATGGAGGAGCCCTACGTCAACATCAACATCATCACGCCCACGGACTATGTGGGCGCGCTGATGGAGCTGGCCCAGAACCGCCGGGGCGAGTTTTTGGCGATGGATTACATTGACACCACCCGCGTGAACCTGAAGTACGAGCTGCCCCTGAACGAGATGGTGACAGATTTTTACGACCAGTTGAAGTCGCGCAGCAAGGGCTATGCCTCGATGGACTATCATTTCTCGTCGTACAAGCGCTCAAACCTGGTCAAGCTGGACATCCTGCTGGCTGGGGACATCGTGGACGCGCTCAGCTGCATCGTCCACCGCGACAAGGCGCACCACGTGGGGCATATCCTGACCGAAAAGCTGAAGGAAATCATCCCCCGGCAGATGTTCGAGGTGCCCATCCAGGCCGCCATCGGCGGGAAGGTTGTGGCCCGCACCAACGTGAAGGCCATGCGCAAAAACGTGCTGGACAAGTGCTACGGCGGCGACATCAGCCGGAAGCGCAAGCTGCTGGAAAAGCAAAAGAAGGGCAAAAAGCGCATGAAATCCATCGGCAGCGTGGAAGTCCCCCAGGAAGCCTTCATGGCGGTGCTGAAGCTGTCGGATTAGCACAGAGTTAGCCGAGTTAAATTTTAGCGGAAATTATAACTTTTAGCGATTGACTTGCGCTCATCAATAAGTTATCCTTTTAGTAGAACTTACGAAAAAGGATTTATTTATGGCGGACAACAAAAGGCAAAGAAGTCCAAACTACCCTTCAATAGGGTTACCTGAGGCTTTGAGAAAAATCCAGGCTGTTTTTGACACAGAGGGGACACACCCTGCTGATGCAGATACTCTAGCCAGGGCAATGGGATACAGTGGCAAAAATGGCACTTCCGATAGAGCATTATCAGCACTAAAAAAATATAATTTGCTAATCTCTACCGGAAATAATGCCTATAAGCTCAGTGATATTGCAATAAATATCCTCCATCCTGAATCCCCTGCATTGAAATCTTCGGCCATAAAGAAAGCAGCTCTATCACCCGAATTATTTTTAGAATTTTATAACGAATTCGGACAGACCTTACCAAGCGAAAATAACTTGAGAAATCGTTTACTCAGAAAGAACTTCAACGCTAAAGTGCTGGATGAAGTTGTTCGTTCACTTTTTGAAACTTGGGAGATTATTAATACCGAGGTAGATTCTCCCCAAGAGCAAGAGATCCAGTCTTCCAGTCCTCAGCACCCACAACCTCCTATTTCCGCTACTCGTATTCCGAACCACTCGATACCTCAATTTCCTTCAAGCAATAGTGCATGCGAAACATCCTCTATGCAACAAGAAGATGTACATACCTTGATTTTTAGGATCTCTAAGGATAGCGAGGCTAAAATCACCTTTGATGGTACTCCAACTCAAGAGGCAATAATCAAGCTTATTGCTCTACTAGACCTAAGCAAAGATACTTTTCCCACTCAACAGGAGCTAGAAAAAAAACTTATTGAAGAACTTGTTCGAGAACTATAACGACGAACCCTTGAAACCTGAGAGGGCTTCAAGGGTTTTGCACAGGACCAGTCAGGTCTCCAAAACCTGATTGAGACTCAAAAGGCCTAAGTTGGTGTCCAAGACCACAGGCAGAATGAAACCTTTTGAGAACCTCCCTAGTTACAGCTAGGGAGGTTTCCTTATTTTAACCGACTTGAAGCAAACAAAAAAGCCCACACGCGGTGAGGCGAGTGGGCGGAAGCAGGATGATGGTAGGGACCGTTGTGGAGTGGTTGTGGGTGAAAATTGGGTGCGAGTTGGACCGCAGCGGGGCGGGCGATTAGGCGTTCAGGACGGCGCGCAGCTTATCCAGGAACACCTGGCCGGACTCGATCAGCGCGACGAATTCGGCCTCGGTGGCGGGGCCTTCGGGGTGTCGCCATTGGGCGGGCAGTTTGCCATAAACAAAGCGCGCCACGTTGGTGACTTTGCGATCCTGCACCGCACTGGCGATGAGTCGCAGCAAAAGCAAGGCACTGGCCATTTGTTGGCCCACCAGCAATTTGGCAACCGTGTGCAGCAGGTTATTCATCATCATGTATCCCCCTTGAATGCTTTTTGGTTCTTGTGGGTTGTGCCTCTCAACAGTCACGCGGAGGCGTTCTCTCCCCCGCGACTTCAAGGCCGGTAGTTTTCACCCCAGCGGGCGCGGGCGGGGCGGATGTCGATGTGCGTGTAGTAGGTGTAACACCCCATGCCGCCAGACCAGTTTTTCAGAAACGCCTGGACCTCGGCGGCAGGCATGCCGGAAACGACGATATCCGCCGCCATCCCGGAAAGATGGCAGCTTTGGCGGGCGCCGCCCACGGCGTGGTTATGCTCGGCCGTCCGGTAACCGGAATTAATCACGATGGGCCGGTTCAGCACATCGCGAATCACTTGCAGGCGATTGGCCAGCCGGTGCAGGTTCTCGATGATCGCGGGCGGCGGCAACTGGTCTTCGGCATGTAAAAATTCACCCAACCTGAAATTGGGAGACAATACAATCTCCCGAGGGTTTTGCGCAGGCATGACTATCCGCGCCTCCCCTGGCTGTTCAGGCGATCATCCATGCGGGAAATCTGTACATCCAGGCGGTTCAGCAACGCCTTGATGTCCTCGATATCCTGCTTGGTCGCATACTCCGAGCGGATGGACGTTTCCATCGCGCGCAGCGATTGCTCCAGATCACCGTGGGTGACGAAGATGCCGATTTTCAACAAACCGACCGTCACCACCGAGATGACGGCCGGCATAAAGTACTGTTTGGCATGAGAAAAAAATTCCATAATGGCCTTTCAAAATCAGGCCGGGTTGAAAGCCTCCAGCAAGGCTTGCCGAAGCGATTCCAGCTCCGGTGGAATCGTCGCCCGCTGGATGATCAACCGGGCGATATGTTCTCTTTTTTGATCCAGTTCCAACTTGACCGCTGCTTTTAGCGGCGCAAAATCCGCCTGAATTTCGGCAGGCAAAGTTTCGAAGATGGCATTTAATTGCTCGGAGAGCGGCAATGGCGGCGGCGGCGTATTTTCCTCAACCTGACGCGCGGCGATTTCTTCCGCCGTCAAATCAACGTGTTGGGTCGGCTCACCAGGAGCCGTAGCAATGGCTCTTTTCATTACGATTTTTTCACTCCATACAAGTAAAAGCTGCCGCTGGTAATGTTTCCGGAGGACATCAAGAAGCGCAGGCCGGTAATGGCATTGGTCGTCCCCACGTATGAGCCGGTTTTCATCATCGTGAAATAATCACCACTGGAAGTGACGTACCCGTGAGGCAAGAAGTTTATCTCTTTTTTACTCGTCGTGCTGGAAGGCTTGGAGACGGTCGCAAAGAAGTTAAAAGCATTGGCTGCGTTATTACTTAAAGTTGTGTCGTGGGTTAGCACAATCGCCGCCCCGGTACCAGCAGCCGCACCGGCCCCAGCGGCGATACCGTTGACATATCCGCTATGTTTGTAATCAGAAGCGCCGGACTTCCAAGAGCTTCCTGCGTCTTCAGAGACGCGCAACCACGCGGCCACCGCATCGGTCGCTGGCACGATGCCAACACCCGCCAAAACATACATGTCATAGGTGCTATTAATCGAGCTGGTAAAGTCTACCGTCGCGGAATTGGATGCCGTAGCGGTAGACAGCAGCACCATACTACCGACCGTCCCATTCACCCAAGCGGAACCGTTATAGGTCAAGCCCTGTCCACTCGCTGGACTGGTGAGGGTGACATCGTTCAGATCATCGATACCGGACCCGGTGTGCAAGAGAGATTTAGCCGAGCCATTTACCATCACGTCATACGTATGGCTGGTTGAATCGTAACCGATTTCGCCATTACCCGTCGGCGCATAACCCACCGTGGGATTCACCTTGATGTACCCGTCCTTGTGCAGCACGGAATCAATCGTCACCCCGGCATTGCCGGTACGCTCATCGATCTGATCCATTTTTGGCGCCGATGAAAAGGATTTCACGCCGCCAATTGTCAGGGTATTAGACTCGATGTTGGTCAACCGGGTATCTTGGCTGTTGGATTCGGATACCAGCTGATTCAGCTCGGTATCGATGTCATCGGCGTTAATGAGATTCCCGTTGGAAATCTCCGCATCTCTTAAACGCGAAATTTGAGACATGTTATCGGTATCCTCCATACATGGCGGTGATGGTCCAGCCCTCGATTTCCACCGGTCGATCTGCGGCTTGCCCGGTCAGTTCCAACTGGAAATACCGGCCGGAACCTGCCGGAATGAATTTAAAAATGGACGAGCCCGCCAGGTTGTAATAATCCTGTCCATACCGGGCCACATTGTAAACGCTGCTGGAACCGTCCGGCACCACGTTCAGCACTCGGGTCTGCCGATGCCCGGATCCGCGCCGGAAATCCCAGTACATGTTCACTGTCACGTCCACGTTGGAAATCTGCTTCAGATAAAGCTCGATATCCTTGATGCGCTTGCGCGCGCGTGGCGAATTCAAATCGTGGAAACCGGTCCGGTAAGTCCATTGGATGGCTTGCCCGTTATAGCTGTTACCGCGCAATTGTTGCTGAATAATCCCTGCATAATTGCCGGTATACAGGTTACCGTTCATTGCAACGCCACTAGCCGCAGTAATGCCGGTGCGCTTGCTCCAGGCCCGATTCACACCATAGTTGTAGACCAGAACAGTCTGGTTCTGTGTGGCGCTACCATCCGGGACGAACCACCAGACTTCCTGCCGGTTCCGCAAATGAACCGCGAACGTCTCTGAAAGTTTGTTTCGGTTCAGGTTCACCACTTGCGGACGAATCCGATCCGATAAAAATCCGGTTGTGAGGTTACCCTGGGCCGTAGCGGTCGAAATAGATGTGATCCCCTCCAGCGAGAGAAACATCAGTTCGTTGCCAACCAGCGCAACACTCTGATGACTCACCGCCCCGAATTCATCGGAAATTTTCTGCAGCGCAAAAGTATCAGCGTCACTTCCGGTGAGCAGATAGGTGGAACGCTCTTTGAATACCACCAGCACTTCCTCGTTGGCGGCCGGCAGATACAAGGTTTTCAATGCAGTAATGCGCTCGCCATCTCCCGGAGAGACCTGAATGGCCCCAGCAGAAGTTGCCCCGACACCGGGAGTGAAATTCTCCGGATTTTCCAACTCGGAAATATAAAGCATGGAGGGATTGTTGACGTCTCCGGAAAACACCAACCGGTTGACGAAAATCTCCGAAAGCGACGGTTTACCGGGGGTGGCAATACCGGGAATGGTCGGTGGCCAGCCGCTCAGATCGGCGATGGGATTCGTACCGTCCCATTTCTTGGGCTGATCCGATCCATTACAGCCAATCAGCAATCCTTTAAACGTCACAAAATTCATCCGCTGATTGGCCAGTCCGATGGCTATCTGAGTACTGCTCCCCTGGCTGGGCTCGAAGGTATACAGCTTCGAACCCACTGCGGCCATCATCACCGAAGCGCCGCTGAGCGGAATGTATTCGTACAAGGAATTCACACTGGCGCCACCATCCAGGGCCGTGCCATTCAGGTGTATATACCCCACGTTGCTACTGGACCAACTCCCACGGGCCGTCGCATGCAGGTTGACGATGTCCTCAGCTTCCCCGTCACCCAGCGTGACATCGTTGGAGCGCAGGTTCATGCCGCCGGTGTTGTTGAAAAAACGAATGGTCTGCATGGCAAATCCCCTTATGAGTAACCCCGGTAGAAGCCTCTCATCCGGCGATAAGGCTTGAGCGGTGCACGGCTCTTCAATTGAGCCAGTCCGTCCCGATACAACAGGTAAGTATCGCTGCCCCCTTCACCCAGAAAGTTCTCCAACCGGGCTTGGGTTCCCAGAATCAGCACTTTTTCCCACTCAACCGGCAGTTGCGTGGTATCCGCATCTGCGCTTAACGTGATCGGTTTGATCAGGTATTGGTACTGGACGCTGAAGACGGCATTCGGCACCGGATACAAGTACAACAAGCTCCCGGTGCGATAAAAACACTCCGGCCTTCCGGTAACCGTGGGGCCGTGCGTGAGCGGATAAGTATAATCCACTTCGCGCAAAAGTTGCTGCGATGCGATGTCCAGAACCGAGTCCGGAATCAGCGAATTAATCTCCGCATCGGAAGCCAGGGCATAACTGGCTGTCCCGTTCACGGTGGATAACGTGCCCGTTTTTTGCAGGCGCTCGGTTTTAAGCCGCTGCAACATTTCAAAATAGGTTTCGTTCAGAAAATCCCGCGTCTGTACAACCGGCGTTTGGGCATTGACCAGCGTTGTCACCTCCACCTGACCGGTCCGCCGCAGGACTTCATTCACCAATTGAAGCAATGTGCTCATGGCATGGCTCCTTGATGGACAACAATCTCAAGCGGTAATCGTTGGGATATTTTTTCAGGATTTCTGCCAGCGCCCCGTTGATTCGGGTCTTGAAACGGGTCTGCCGGTTTTCGCAAAGCCACACGGCATATTCGGAGTACAACTCCGTTTCCGGTAACCTTTTTTTGCCTTGCGATTTTGCAGAATTTTCGCCGTTTTCAGCAGGCGCAGCCAAAAACAAATCTTCTTCCATGAATTCCTCTTTTCCGGGCGTTTCCTTTGGTTCAGGAATTTCCCTGTGCAGGGATCCACACCCACAAACCATCCGCTCGGCGCTTAAACACGATGCCCGCCCGATGATGGCGCAATGCGATATGGATCCCTGAAGAAGGAAAAAAAAGAGGCAGTGCCACACCCGCAAAATCAGCGAAGGCTTTGCAAGGCGGTGTGACACTGCCATCGAGAGAAACAGAAAGAGAGGGAGAAAAAAGTCGTCAATAACCGAATTTCCGGGAAGAATCTGGTGCTAGGCAGATGCCTTCAAGACGGCGCCCGCCTTGGGCAGCATGACTTTCGAGCCGTAGAGATACAGCCCTTTCACCGCGTCGGCAAACATGTTGTAGGGACGAACGGTTTCAATCTTACTGACCTGGCTGGCGAAACTGACGTAATCCCGGGTGAATGCCAGCAAATTGACCACGCCACTCACCGCCGGGTTATTGGTGGTAACATGCACCGCAAAACCAGCCACATTACCAATGTAGCCGTTTTGGATCACGTTATCTCCCAGGCTGGTGGCACGGGTGAATTCCACGGATTGCAGCAGCATGGTCTTGAATTTGGGTGTGATCACCAGGTTGCGTCCTTCCTGTGGAATGTTGCAGGTGTCCAGTTTTTCACCGAGTTGCGTGATGTAGCTGTAGATGTTGTCTTTGGTCAGCGTAATGGGCGCGACATCGGTACCAATGACGTTGCCCGAATCCACGTCCGCGTAATGCCCAATCAGACGCGTATCCACCACGTCGCGAATCGCAATGGCCGCACGGCCCGCGTAACCTTCCAGAATATCGATGTTGGATTGCGCCTTGTCCAGATCGTCTACTTTGAAGGCGAAATATTTCTGCTGATCAATCAGCAAATCCACCATGGGATCGGTCAGCGCTTGGAAGGAAATGGTCATGTCCCGCGTGTAACTGTTGACGGTCACATCACCGAAAGTACGAACATGAACGACATCACCGGCATTGGTAATCTCACCCTCGAAATCACGATTGGCGAGATTGGCCATGACCACGGTTTTGTCAAAAATTTTCAGCAGTTTCTTGCTCCAGATCTCCGGAAGAAAATTAGCCAGTGCCATGATTGGTTCTCCTCTTGAGCTTAGTAAGGTGCGAACGCGGTTTACCGGATTCGGTTGTTCTTCAGGGCTTCGTTAATGGATGCCTCGTTTTTCAGGAATTCATCCAGCGACATCCGGGCAATCTGATCCCGGCTGAAAGCAGGCTGAGCCTCAGGAATAACACGGTTGGCGGCGCCTTCCACGAAAGGAGGTTCTGCCAGAGAATCGCGTTTTATCGATTCCTGTTTCACCGTTTCCTGAAACTTCCGCTGGAAATTACTCATAGCTTTCTCCAGCAACTTATCCCAGGGATCGATGACGCCGTCCGGATCGTTTTCAATCAATGCCACCACTTCCTGAAGGATGAACGACTCGAAGCGACTGAACTCAGGGTGGGCTTTACGAAACATGTTCAACGCCCCGCGCAGCTCGGCCTGATCTTTCAAATCAGCCAGAGCGCTCTCGGTAGTCTGGGAAACGATTTGTTGCACGAATCCCACCGGATTCTGCATCAGCGCTTTTAACGCTTGTGCCGCAGGCAGGGCCGAAAGCATGCCTTCGGCGACCTGCTGTATATCGGCATTTTGTGCGGCATTTGGAGTAGCGGCGCTCAGGGCGCCACCGTCATTGCTTGTATTATTCATCATTTATCCTCGCTTGATGACCCAAAAGATGAACGAAAGTTGTGATGAGAATCAGGGGAGATCTTGCTCTGCATCATCCCCGGCTTCGTCCTGAAGCACCGGATCCCGTGCCCATTCCCGGTCAGCCTGCTGGATGACCAGATAGGGCGTGGAAAATATTTCCTGGATCACTTGCGCGCGAATCGACTCATACAGAAATGCCTCGCGAGCATCTCCATCGGTGATGCGAGTTCTGATCTCAGGACGGAATGAACGTTGTAGCAAATCCCAACCCGGCTCCCGGACCAGGCAGGAAAACAAGGACGCGCGCTCGCGCAGGCTGAGATGCTTGTTGACAGCGGATTTATAAAAATCCATCATTAGCGCCCTCCTAAGCTCGCCTGGTCATTGGAGGATTCTTCAGGAAGCGGCGATGAGACTTCCATAAAAATTTCCGCCTCGTCCGAAAAACCCAACCGACGATAGATTTTCCGGTAGAGCGCCATCAGATTGATGCGGCCCTGAAGTTGGGGATGGTTTTCAACCAGCCGCAGGAAGGTCGAAATAGCTTGCAATTCCTGCTCCTTGAAAAGCAGCCCCCGTGTCCCGTCAATGCGGAAGCAGCAATTGGAACTTTTCAGAATGTCAGGCAGCATCCGTTGGAACTGTGGCTTTCCATCAGCACCCGGCACCCGCAGACACTCGGTCTCGGTGACAAATTGCCGCGCGTTCTCGTAGACGATCCGCAGGAAGGGTTCGAGCGACGTGTGCTCGAGGTGTGAGAGGAAGGAGGAAAATTTCTGGCTGCCGCCGCTCACCAGCGCGCTGACTTCGGTGGCAGTTCGAGGCGTGGAAACCGAGTCCGCACCGGTGAAGTATTTCAGTGCTCCCGTAGCCTCCTGGGCCTCGGTTTTCAAATCGGCAATCTCGTTGAACGCCACAGTGAAATTATTCAGGTATTGAATAGGCCGAAGCGTATCGTGGCTTTTCACCGGAATTAGCGCGCCGGGCCTCGTCACCAGTGTGTCCGGATCGAACACGTCATCGTTAATCAGATAGGTAAAGGGATTATTGATGGAAAGGTTGATGACATCCAGCTTCTGGTTGGTCAAGGTGTTGATGGCATGCTGCAAACCCAACGATTTCTCGATGGCGCCGATGCCGTAAATTTCATTGGGCACCGGGATGAAACTGGTAAAAATGAACGGTTTTAAGCCACTATCGTAAGGATTGGGCTCGAAACGGATCACGGTCTTGTCATTCGCCACCACGCACACATGATTGCGATAGACCGTCTCATTCACCACAAAATCGCCCCAGGCTTCCAGCAGGCGGATCTTATCGTCGGATGGCTCTGCCCCATAAAGCGAAGGCTCATCCAGGCCAAATGCCCGCCGCCGGGATTGCTTGTTGGCATCGTCGGCATCACCCAAAGCACTCGTGCGGGAAGCCTGCAAGGCATCCAGATTGCCGTAGGCGGGATTATTTTTCAACTCCCGCAAGCTACGCTCAACCTTGCGAATAACCTTGGCCTGAGCGAACTCGGTCGCATCCGGATCGACCAGAAAGTCGAAGATGTCCACCACTTCAAAATCCGGCCCGTTGTACACCAGTTCTTCCTGCGCGATTTTCTGATATCCAATCGTCACGCCGAACAAGGTCACCGGCTGCTCCACCCGACGGGTTTGGCGGGACCGTTTCCATGGAACCGCCGCGACTGAATTGCCGGTAATAACCGCCTGTTTGAGGAACAGGGCGTATTTTTCAATAAAATTCACATCTTCCAGTTTGGTGCGTAAGAATTCCTCGATCAGCCGGGCGTTCTGTTGATCCGCCTCGGTCTTGCCGAGCACGGTAAAGAACCGCTCGCTGGCCGGAAACAATGCATTCAGCAGGTTGGCATGAATGGCCTCCACCGCTTCATACAGAACCGGTCGCACAACCCGGCTGCGATCCGCCATGTCGGCATCCGGCTCGGTGTACAACGCTTTGGTATCGCAGAGATAAGCCTCCCAGCATTCTCGCCAGCGGGCCTCCAAACGGCTCCGGGAATGCTTCCATCGCCGGTAATCGCCAGCGACCGAATGGGCTAGCTGCCGACAAGCATCCTCGTTGAGCGATGCAAGCAGGCTGGGTTCATCCCCGGATGTAGCCTGGGGAATATCATCAGGCATCGGTTTCTCCTTTGTCTTGTGTTACAAGCCCTACAAAAAAACCTCCGCCTGAAGGCCGAGGTCAAACGAAAACGAATGAATCCACACGGTGCCGAGCTCACTCAAAAATTGAGCATGGCAGACCGATACAACTGTTCCCCCGGTATGGTCATAGCTAACTCGCCTTGGGGGCAAACGGGCACAGAACTAAAATCAGTTGCCCGGTACAGCCTTATGAGCACCCAACCAATGCTGTCATGTGCAAGTGCCGTACAAGTGGAATTATGCCACAGCACATATCGCAACCCCAGAGATCAAAATTTATGATTTCAGAGAGTGCGAAACCAATCTTCCCGGATTTTCAACCCCTTCTGGTCCTCGGATAGAAATTCGTCGTTCCCCACCGAACGCTCACTGACCTTGCTGGTGAAGCGCTGTTGAATTCCCGCCAACAACCGCCTGGCCTCATCAGAACCCGATTCGATATATGCCTGGGTAATCGAGGAAACATCCTCCAACTGGGCGGACATCTTGAATTTCTTGCACTCCTTCAGGTATTCGTAGATGAAATTGACGATCTCGATCACCTGTCCGGCAATAAATAAGCGGTTTTCATCTGTCATGATATACAGATAATTCATGGCCTGGTGGACCGTACTGTTATTATCGTAGGAACGGCGTTTATTTTTGGATTTGAAAATACCCAATACCTTTTCCGGCCCCAGGGAGCGCAGATTATCCATTAATTCGTTGGCCTGGCATTCCCGGATAGCCAGGCGAACAATCCCTTCCGAAATAATAACCTGGATCTCTTCAGGAAAGGTTTCCAGCAATTTTACGGATTTAGAAACGGTTTGATGTTTGTCATACCACCGTTGATAAGACAGTTGCTGTTCGTCGTCCATACATTACTCTCAGACCAATAATTTCGGAATCTGCCACGCCCTCAAAATATAGAGCAGCCACTCATGCTTAATAAGCACTATTCTAATGCATAAACTGATTTATTGGCGTGGCCTGAGATGCAAGCCCGTATCATCTTTCTGAATCGATATCCTCAAATCATCCGGATTGGTTTTCACCAGCGCATTCCGGATCCTCTGCTGAAAATGCAGTTGCAGGCTTTCAAGGAAAGCCTGGGCCTCCTCTCCACCCTTATCCACGTAGCAGCGAGTGATACCGATGATATCTTCCCGGGTGACCGGCTGGTGATAGATCCGGCAAGACTCGAAATACTGATGGATATATCCCACCAGCTCCTTGATCAACCCGGCCATAAACAAGCGGTTCTGAGGCGAAAGAATATAGAAGTAATTCATCAACTGGTGAAAGTGAGGCTCGCAGTCCATCTTGCGTCGCTTATGTTTAGACTTGTATAACCCCAGGATCTTCTCGCTTCCCAGCGATTTTAAGGAAGAAAGCATGAGGTGGGCTTCAAATTCCTTCTCCACCATGCAAATCGCGCCCTGGCAGATGATTGCATAGATTTCCTCGGGAAAGGCCTCCACCAGCACGATGCATTCGGTTAATTCCGGCCGTTGATCGTACCAGCGCTGTCTAACGATATCGCCGACCTTCCGAGAGTCCGACTTTTTAGCCATCTCACACTATTCCTACGACCCAAAATCAGTTATGCTGCATACGAAAACAAGTCAGCCAAACCCTTGACAGGAAGGGATGGATATCCGGATGGGAACGCTCCACCATCAGAAAATGATACAGCCTTAAACTGGAATTTCCGGGCTGTTATTGAATTATTATTCTACCTCGTGCGTGTCTTTTTGGGGAAAAGACGCGCAAATTAAAGTAGCTCCACCATTAACCGGTCAATCTCCCTCAAAAGCCCTATTCTTCCAGGTGATAGCGAACGGTCGTGACCACCTTGCCCGGACGATAACGCAGCAGGGCCTTAATCATGATGGAGGTTTGGTTGTGCAGCAAGTTGTGCCAGCTCTTTTTGGTCACAAACTCCGGAACGATGATGGTGACAATATCATGCTCGTAACGATCCTCGACCTCGTCGATATACTCCAACAAAGGCTCGCTGATGGAGCGATACGGTGACTTGAGAATGGTCAGGGGAATTCCGCAACCCCAGTCCTCCCATGCCTTCTTCAGCCGCTCGGTCGCCGCCGGATTCAGCTCGACATGAACCGCCTCCATCCGGTCGGAAATGGTCTTGGCATATTCTAAGGCCGGAATGGTGCCTCGGTGCAGGGAGGAAATCAGCACCAGGACCGTGTGTTCAATAGGCCTCGGGCAATAACCCGTGTCCGGCAAGGCCAGCTGGGCACCAATCGAGGCATAATGGTTCCGTATTTTCATAAACACAAACATGATGGCCGGAATGGCCACCAAAACCATCCAAGCTCCGGCAGCAAATTTTTCAAACACCAGGATAATGGTGACAATTCCCGTCGCAATGGCGCCAATGGTGTTAATCAGGGCACGGCGCTGCCAGCCCGGTTTTTGCCCGGCCCGATGATGCTTGATCATGCCTGACTGAGCGATGGTAAACGAAAGGAAAACACCAATCGCATAGAGCGGCATCATGTTGTTGTAATCCGCCCGGTACATAATGATGATGAGAATCGAGAACAGGCTGAGAATCACGATTCCATTACTGTATACCAAGCGATCGCCCAGGTTCATCAATTGACGCGGCAGATAACCATCCTGGGCCAAAATCATGCCCAACCGAGGAAAACCGTTAAAACTGGTGTTTGCAGCCAAAACCAGAATAATAGCGGTAATCACCTGCACAATCAGGTATGGG
>DATNPJ010000010.1:0-9632 GCA_036703295.1 Coleofasciculaceae cyanobacterium
GCGTCAGCCGCCCAGTAATCCGCCGGGACATCCTGCAGGTCTGAATTCTCCAGCAAAATCGGCTGCCGCTTATCCAATTGGAAAGCCTTGACCAGGATCGTCGCCAGTTGCGCCCGCGTCAGCGTATTTTCGGGATGAAACTGCCCATCCGGAAAGCCCTGCATCAATCCGGCCTTCACCACTTTTTGAACGGGATCTCCCACGGTCGGGCTCGGCCTTTCGATCCGTTGATCGCGCTCCCGCTGGACATCCGCTTGGGAAGGCGTCCCCTGCGCAAACGCATCCGGAATTCCCGCCTGGACCATCAGAATGGTCGCTAATACAGCCAGATTTGTACGCATAAGCCCTCCCTATGGTTTTGACAAATTTTCCTTATTCTAACAAGAGTAAGACCGCAGCAGGGGGAATGCTTTCAAACCGACCTGGGGACGCAAAAACCTGCCGGTCCCGAACACACAAATCGAGCCCGGCGAAACACCGGGCTCGATTCTGGTTTGAATGCGTTTTAGCGCTACACGTCCAGGTTTTTCACCATGGCTGCGTTGGCTTCGATAAAGTTGCGGCGGGGTTCCACGCGCTCGCCCATCAGGATGTCGAACATCTTGTCGGCTACCACCGCTTCCTGGATTTCCACCTGCAGCAGCGTGCGGGTTTCCGGATTCATGGTGGTATCCCACAGCTGTTGGGGCATCATTTCACCCAACCCTTTGAAGCGCTGGAGCTGGACGCCTTTCTTGCCGCGTTCTTCCACGATGAACTTCAGGTCTTCCATCGTGGAGATCAGTTTCTCTTCTTTTTCGCCGATCACCAGCAGCAACGGGTGCTCTTCGCTGGGCATGAAGGCTTCCACCTTCGGCCGCAGCTCGACCATGCGCTCGAACTCCAGGGAGTCCAGCAACTCCACGCTTAGGCGGACATGCTCGGCTTCCGGGGTTCCCTCGACCAAGCTCTTGTCCTGCACCAGCAGGGTGAAGGTTGGCTCTTCCACCGGGATTTCCGGTTGGCCTTCCTGCGCGTCGTCGCTCTTGCTGCCTTCTTCCAGGCTCTGGGTTTCCATGAGGCCATGCGTTTCCACCATAAACGTGTAGTGGGGGAACTTCTCCGCCAGCCGGTTGGAAAACGCGTTGGCCGCTTCCAGAGAGGCCAGCTCATTGGAAGAGGTTTTGTGTTCAACCAGATCCAGCAGCAGATCCTGGGGAACCAGTCGCAGTAGTGGATAACTGCGTGCGCCAATGTACTTGCCGATATCCGAAAGCATGACTTTCAGCTCATCCCCTTTTTTAGAGGTTTTTCGCTGGGCATCAAACAGCTCCAGACCGGAGATTCCTCGCTCGGTCAGCATGCGATCCAGTTCGCGATCATTATACATGTATCGCTCTTCCCGACCCGCAGTAACTTTGTACAGCGGGGGCTGGGCGATGTAGATGTAGCCGCTTTCAATCAGGGGCCGCGCATAGCGGAAGAAGAAGGTGAGCAGCAGGGTGCGGATGTGCGCCCCATCAACGTCCGCGTCGGTCATGATGATGATCTTGTGGTAACGCAGACGCTCCATCTCGAACTCTTCCTCGGAGCGGGAAATGGTAATCCCCAGCGCCTGGATGAGCGATTGGATCTCGTTATTGTTGTAGATTTTATCCAGTCGCGCCCGTTCCACGTTCAAAATCTTGCCGCGCAACGGTAGAATGGCCTGGAACATCCGGTTCCGGCCTTGTTTTGCGGAACCACCGGCGGAGTCGCCCTCAACGATGTAGATTTCGCAACGTTCCGGCTCCCGATTGGCGCAGTCCGCCAACTTGCCGGGGAGTGTGCTGCTTTCCAGAACCGTCTTGCGGCGGGTCAATTCGCGGGCCTTGCGGGCGGCCTCGCGGGCTTGCAGGGCAATCACAGCCTTGGAGATGATGGTTTTGGCCTGCTTGGGGTTCAGTTCCAGCCAGTCGGAGAACTTCTCGGCCATCACGTTCTGAACGATGCCCTGGACTTCGCTGTTGCCCAGTTTTTCCTTGGTCTGTCCCTCGAATTCGGGGTTGGGCACTTTCACGCTGATGATGGCGGTGAGACCTTCCCGGATATCATCCCCGGAAAGGTTGGCCTCGTTGTCCTTGATCAGGTTGTTCTTGCGGCCATACTCGTTGACGATCCGGGTCATCGCGTTTCGGAAGCCGGTCATGTGCGTGCCGCCGTGGTGGGTGTTGATGTTGTTGGCGAAACTCAGCACTGTCTCGCTGTAAGAGTCGGTATACTGCACCGCAATCTCAACCTGCACGTCTTCTTTCAGATCGTCGGCATAGAACGGCGGATCGAACAATACTGTCTTGCTTTCGTTCAGATAGCTTACATAGCTGCCGATCCCGCCTTCGTAGTGGTAGATCTCGGCCGGGTTTTCGGTGCGCTTGTCCTGGAAGACGAGTTTCAACCCCTTGTTGAGGAAGGCCATCTCCCGCAGACGGGTGGAAATTACGTCGGCGTCGATTTCAGTGGATTCAAAAATATCCGCGTCCGGCCAGAAGGTGGTGCGGGTGCCGTTGGTGTGGGATTCACCCACGCGTTCCACGTCGTGCTGGGGTACGCCGCGCATGTAGGACTGCTTATAGATGGCGCCATCACGGTGGACTTCCACCACCATTTTTTCGCTGAGCGCGTTGACGACCGAGGCGCCCACGCCATGCAGGCCGCCGGATACCTTGTAGCCGCCATCGCCGAATTTTCCGCCCGCGTGCAGGATGGTGTGAACGATTTCCAGCGCGGATTTGCCGCTATCGGCCTTGACCGCCACGGGGATTCCCCGTCCGTTATCCTGAACCGTCACGCTGTTGTCTTCGTTGATGGCGATATGAATCTCCGAACAGTAGCCAGCCAGGGCCTCATCCACGGAGTTGTCGACGATCTCGTAAATCAGGTGGTGCAAACCACGCTGGCTGGTGGAGCCAATGTACATCCCCGGCCGCAACCGGACCGCCTCTAGCCCCTCAAGAACGCGAATCTGGTCGGCGTCGTAAGATGAATTGGGGGAGGATTGGGTCATAGTGGCAGAACTCTCTATCATGAATGGTATCCTGTCTTGCTTGAATGATTCATAAACCTCTGGTAAGGCATAAGGGGCTTCCCTGCTGAACGCTATATGGCCATCGGATGAATATGGATTCTGAAGCTCCGTTGGCTTGGAAACAAGCCTACCGGGGATCTTGAAACAGGCCGATTATAGCACAGACAGCCCGCGGTCCAAATGCCGGACCGCCGTATGTAAAGACGGCCCTCGAATCGCCGCCCTACCAAATACACAGACGATCAGAAAAGCCTCGGGTTCACCCCGGATTAAAGAAAATAATCATCCTGCCGATTGACCAGATAGCCTGGAAACATCCCGGCTATTTGCACGAAATTTCATCACTGACCGAGGACTCTCCGATGACGCCTTTGCTGAAAACTGGACATAGAGGTCTGACGACCCTGGTTCTGCTGTGCTTGACCATCGGTTTCGTGGATCCCATCACCGCAGAAGCCGCCAAGAAAAAGGGCGGAGCCAATCCCGCAGCCCAGGCAGAAGCAGAGTTCAAGAAAAACCTGGAACCTCTCACCAAGGACCTGGACAAGCTGATGATTAAAATCGAGTCCCGCAGCCTGCTTTCTCCGGATGAAGCCGGAAAGCTCGCGGAGCTGAAATACAAGCTGCTGGATGTCATGAACCAGTCCCCGCAGAACGCGCTGATTGCCAAGCCCGTCTACCAGGCCGGTGTACTGTTTACCGAGCGCGAGGAGTTCAACGACGCCTTTGAGCTCTTCAGTTTTCTGGCCACGAACTTTCCGGCCAATCCCTACGGCGCGAAAGCCAGGGGTCAGATTCAATTGCTGAATAAACGCTTCGGCCCGGACTATTTTATCGTGGAGACCACCGCGCCTCCTTCCCCTGCCGACCCGGCCCAGACAAAGACCCCAGCTCCTGCGGCTACCGCCGTCAATAAATAGGGCGGATATGAGCGTTAAGCCGCAACTCGGCCCCGCTCAGCGACTTGTTTTGTGCGTTGCGGGGATTGCAGCCCTGACGGCCGTTTCAGCCGGGATCCTGGGGGTCGTCGGTACGACACTGGACTGCACAATCATTCAGGCGGATAGCGACACCCTGCGTGAGGCTTATAAAACCCATCTCGCCCAGCACCCGCTCACCGTGAACACCGGCAGCCGGGACTTGGCCGCTGAAATCAAGGCTCTGAAAATTGAAGACGGAACCCTGTATCAGGCATCAGGCCGAAACGGCGAGCCTCTTCAGCCTTGCAGCAAGCCCCTGCCCTGCCTGGTGATGCGCAATAATAGCGTCCTGCAATATGATGCCGCGCAAACATTTGGCGGTACCGCTGCAAGCCATGCCGTCCACTTCAACCTGGATCCGGACGGAAAGCGCCCGCATGGCCGGATGACGCTCGCTCTTTTTGCCGATGGGCATCTTGAGGTCATCGATCCCTCCACGCCTGAAACCAATCCAGCAAACCTCAGCCAATCCGAACTCACCCGAGGCGCGCTGACTGCCAATGCCAGCGAGGATGCCAGTATGGCCCAGGTCACGACGGATCCGACTTACCTCCAGAACTGGAGCTAGCTTTTTCAGGTCTGGCATAGGTTCATATCCCAAAGCCGCATGCCGCTCAGCATGCGGCTTTTTTTCACGCCGACGGGTCAGACGACAACCGGAGCGCTCATCCGTGGCCCTGTTCCAAAAATTCACAAACCAGCCAAAAGTACTATGGAAAAGATCAGCTGGATCGGAGAGTATTAATATACCGGTAATATATAAATTATATTTTGTTCCTCATTTTAAAAGAGAGTGGGATGACCTCTGGCAAATGCGAGCCCATATAAGGCCATGTGTTAAATCATGATGTTTAGCCAATTGGAATTATTGCCTATCGCCTACTTCACGATCGTGATGTGGGTGGTGTGCGCCACGGTGTTGGCCAAGCTGTTTGGGTTTGCGTTGGTGGATGCGACATCGGGCACCTTGCGGCGGATCTTATCCCGCCCGATTAATATCCGGGTGACGGGCGACGGGATTGTGCTGCTCTTCTTTGAAGCCCGACTGGTGGCCAACCTGCAGATCCGTCTTCTGTTCGAGCGAGCTCACGATTTTGCCCGCCTTCTGGGCGAGCTGCTTCTGCCCCCCGTCCCCGCGCAAGCGTACGTCCTCCAGAAAATCCTGATTCCCGAGCAATACTGGAGCGGTTGCCCGCCCAACCGAGGTTGATGGCCCTATTCGCTGAGAGGTTCCTCCGGATCTCTCAACGGTGCGCCCGCTCTCATCCCATGAATCGCCCGGCAGCGATGGTCTTAGAACCAAAAATGACGCATCCGGTTGCGATACGGGTTATAAATACCGACTGAATTTTAGGAGATATTCTGATTTATGAGAACGCATAAACTTGGTTTCACCCTGGCGGAATTGCTGATTGCCCTGGCCATCCTGGGCGTGATTGCGACCTTTACCATTCCCAAGGTGCTGCAAAGCACCACCAGCGGCCAAAACACGGCCGTCGCCAAAGAAGCCGCGTCCATGGTGTCCGGCGCTTTCACGGCGTACCAGCTGAATAACAGCATTGCGGATGCCACCACCCCCGGGGTGTTCACCCAGTACATGAACTACGTGGCCACCGATGCGGCAACCACCGGTATCGGTACCGCTGCCGGGCAGACGGGCCTGCAAGACTGTAACGTTGCCAACGTCGTCTGTCTGAAGCTGCATAACGGGGCCATCCTGCAATATGGCGCCACGGAGAAGTTCAATGGCACCACCACGACCTCGGCCGTGCACTTCAACGTGGATCCGGATGGCACGGGAACCGGCGCGGGCCGGATCACGTTCGTTCAATTCATCAATGGTCGGATGACCACCGGCGGTGTTGCGGATGACAGCGCAACCGAATATAGCACCACCGCAGGCGCTCTGACCTTCCAGACCGTCGACCCTTCCTACCTGACCCAGTGGAACTAAAAGCGGTCGGTCGTCTCAAAGACTCACCCAGAGGCTCCTCGCAAGAGGGGCCTCTTCTCCGTTTTGGGCAGCCTACCGCCCCAGTCTCCCGCCAGTCTTCCGATGGATGCAAGCCGTGCTGATGGGTTTTCTCGATAGGCGCCTTTGCCCATTTGGCTCATGACAGTTTTACAAAAGCTCAGCATTGTGTGATACATTAAGAAATGTAAACAATCTTTTAAGTTCCCTTCAGTTTCCCCCCGGCATGACGATGAAAGAGAAAACTGCCAAGAAATCCTGTTTCACCCTTCCTTCTTAGCAAGCAGGAGCATGCTGTCGGTACGATGATGTTTAGCCAATTGGAATTATTGCCAATCGCCTACTTCACGATTGTGATGTGGGTGGTGTGCGCCACCGTGCTGGCCAAGCTGTTTGGGTTTGCGTTGGTGGATGCGACATCGGGCACCTTGCGGCGGATCTTATCCCGCCCGATTAATATCCGGGTGACGGGCGACGGGATTGTGCTGCACTTTTTTGAAGCCCGACTGGTAGCGAATCTTCAAACCCGTCTTTTATTCGAGCGGGCCCGCGACTTTGCCCGCCTTCTGGGCGAGCGGCTTCTGGCCCCCGTCCCCACGCAAGCGTATGTCCTCCAGAAAATCCTGATCCCCGAGCAATACTGGAGCGGTTGTCCGCCCAACCGCATCTGAAATCCGCATTCCTTGAAATCACCCCCTTCGGATACAGGAATTTTGCCTGAACCTGATCCTAAATTCAGGGAATCGGATACACTAAAACTCGTGGAAAAGGCATTTATGTTTGAGATTTTTAGGAGGCTTGTTAATTATGAGAACGCATAAACTTGGTTTCACCCTGGCGGAATTGCTGATTGCCCTGGCCATTCTGGGCGTGATTGCAACCTTTACCATTCCCAAGGTGCTGCAAAGCACCACCAGCGGCCAAAATACGGCCGTCGCGAAGGAAGCCGCGTCCATGGTGTCCGGCGCTTTCACGGCGTACCAGCTGAATAACAGCATTGCGGACGCCACCACCCCCGGGGTGTTTACCCAGTACATGAACTACGTGTCCACCGATGCGGCAACCACCGGCATCGGCACCGCTGCCGGGCAGACGGGCCTGCAAGACTGTAACGTTGCCAACGTCGTCTGCCTGAAACTGCATAACGGGGCCATCCTGCAATATGGCGCCACGGAGAAGTTCAAAGGCACCACCACCACCTCGGCCGTGCACTTCAACGTGGATCCGGATGGCACGGGAACCGGCGCGGGCCGGATCACGTTCGTTCAATTCATCAATGGTCGGATGACCACCGGCGGTGTTGCGGATGACAGCGCAACCGAATACAGCACCACCGCAGGCGCTCTGACCTTCCAGACCGTCGACCCTTCCTACCTGACCCAGTGGAACTAAAAGCGGTCGGTCGTCTCAAAGACTCACCCAGAGGCTCCTCGCAAGAGGGGCCTCTTCTCTGTTTTGGGCAATCCTGCCCATTCAATCCACCTCGGCAAAAAAACGGCGATATCTTGATCGCTATCTTTTCCTGGATAACCTTGCCCATCTATGTCCTGACAAGCAGAACAATATACCAGTCACTAGACACCTGGGCGGCAGCAGTTTACTCGCTTGCACTTGTTGCACCGATTTATTGAGGGGGCAGAATTCGGTAAATTGAAATCATTTGATGGGGCGTCGTATAGATGCGCTGGAAGCGTTCGGGATAGGCTTCCAACAGCATCCGGGCTATCTCATTGACCGGGTGTCGGACAGTACGCATCTGCATATGCGGCTCAGCCACCAGGTACTTCACACCATGGTAATCCAGACTCCGCATCAGCTTAGGGACGGCATCCTTGACGTGCTTTCCTCCCCGTCCTCGTTGCAGGCTGGCATAAAAAGTATAAAAGGTTGGCCGTCCCGTATACAGGTGGAATACCACGTCCGAGGCCACGCTTAGGGGGGCCTCTTCAGGCAGGGCCCGCTTGATATAGGCGAACGCGTCCTGGTATTCTTTCCAGAGCCCGCGATATTTTCCCGATTCCACCCAATGTTGGCTGCGAGAGGTATGAATCACACGATAGGAGTTAGCAGCAGGCCACATCGAAACCGTAGTCAATAAGACACAGAGCAACACCAGGCAGATCGCTTTCAGGTTCGCTTTGTTCAATCCAAACTGTAGTCCCTTGATGGTTGGCACCATGGGCTTGAAAAAGTACATCCATAGTAGTGGTGTAATGACCGTGATAAAGCGGGTCATCTGGTCCTGGTAATTCCAGAGGACGGCAACCAGTGCATAAAAGAAAAGATACAGACCGGGCACTGAAAAGGGGGTGGGGTTAAAACGCTTGTCGCTGTAGCTTTTCCGGATGACGCTGATCCCCTGCAGCAGGTAGTAGCCGAAAAGAAAATAGGTGCTACTGATCGTCAGGATCTCAATAGGCCAATCCCAATGACCGGTGTGCTCCAACTTGGGATAAATTTGGAAGAAATTGGGAATGAGCGGGAACAAGTCTTCCAGAAGACGAAGCATGAAACTGAGCAAAACAAAGCCCAGAGAATCAATGTAATTGCTATTGAGGAAGTTGTGGACAAATTCCAGACCGTAATTACTGTACGCATTCACCAGCGGATAGGTCAGATCGTTCAGCGGCGGGGTCTGGGTCTTGATCCATAAGGTCCAGGGGATCAGCCCCAGCAACAGGCTGCCGGCACCGTAAACCACCGCGTTGCGCCATTGGCGGTTCAGCAACAGCCAGCTGCCGATGGCGGCCATTATCGCTACGCCGAACACACGGGTATGAAAAGTGATGACAGAGAGCAAAACCAGCAACAGGATGCTACGGATGGAAAATCGATCTTCCCGGGTATGGAGTCTGAAGAAAACCCACAAGGTGAGCAATGAAAAGAACAGGTAGGGCGCTTCCGACATGACGGTTGAGAAAAAGTACATAAAGAAGAAATTGGAAGCGGTCAGCGCAATCACCACCAAGGCCAGCCAGGCGGGGAAGCCGGCCATCTGGCGCAGGAGCCTGAAGAGCAACCAGAAGGACGCCAGCCCGAAGGCAATCGTGATGTAGTTCAGCCACTGCAGGTTTTCCGGGAAATTGGGATTGATTCGCCAAACCAGGGAAAGAATGAGCGGAAAGACGATGGGATACTTGATTTGCGGGGGGTGTCCCACCACATGCAGCAGCGTAAAGCCCTGACCCAGGTTCAGAGCTTTTCCGGCAATGATATAAACCCCGTCGTCGTGGGTGAATCCGATAATCTCGGTATCGATCAGCCCGACATAAAACCAGCCGATGACGCCGATCAGGATCAATGCCAAAATAGACCAGCCGTGCCTGCGCAACAGGCACGGAACTAAACGGCTGAAGCCCTGAGCTTCAGCGGTGGGAGCGGTCGGTACAGGGTTATTCAAGGCTGCGGAAGCCCCTCGGTCTAGTCAACACCCAGCCCGACACGGCGCTTCTCAGGATCCGGTACGAGCTGTTCAACGCTGTTGTAAACCTGATGAAGCAGTTGGCCAATTTGATCCGCCTGGATACTGCGTCCGCCCTCACCCCGGAGGTAGCTGGACACGATGTCCTTGGCCGCTAACAACTTGATTTCCTTGCTGATTCGCTCTTCCATGGTGAACTCTCTCTCAACTGATAAC
>DATNPJ010000012.1:0-12972 GCA_036703295.1 Coleofasciculaceae cyanobacterium
GCATGTTTTGGGTGTTCCCGAAGTGGATTCGGCCATTGACGCGGTGGGATTCGAGGCTCATGGTCACGGGCGTAAATTCAGGCCCGATGTCTCCGAGGATGTGCTGGACACCCTGGTGGAAGTGAGCCGCTATGGCGGACACCTGGCGATTCCCGGTGTTTATCTCTCGATGGATCCGCTTGGCCGAAGCATCCAGGATAAGCTGGGCCGTCCCGCTTTTGAGTGGGGACGCGCCTGGGACAAGGGCTTGTCTTTTGCGACCGGGCAGGTCCCGGTGGCCCGTTATAACCGGCAGCTGATGACCGCCATATTGTTTGACCGCGTGCGGTTGAGCCGCGTGCTCAACGTGACGGCGATCCCGCTGGAAGAGGCCCCAGCCGCCTACCAGGAATTTGAGGAGGGCGTGCCCCGGAAGTTCGTATTGGATCCGCACCTGGTGCTGGCCAAGCAGGCGGGCGCGGTGTCGACTGAGGAACGTCTCCAGACCGGCGCGGGGATCTGACGAGGCGCTTGATGAGCTATCAGGCACTCATGCCGGGGATTCGATGAGAATGATTCCAGAGGAGGACGTATTCTATGGCCATGGCGATATATCGTAAGCGGAATATGGGGCTTCTGGACCGCGCGGCGCGCGGGGTGCTGGGCTCGCTGCTGCTGCTTCATTCCCTCAGGAGGAGGACCCGTTTCCTTCGGCGCTGGGAAGGTGTCATCGGCGGTGTTTTTCTGGTGAACGGCCTGAGCGGTTTTGATCCGTTGCTGGCGGCTTTGCGAATGACGACCCTGCCGGACGACGACATCAACGTGCTGAATCTGGCCAAGCAGGCCTTGCCCGGCCATGGCGACAAGCCCATGTCCGTTACGCAGCCGGTACCCAGGCGAGTGACCCGGCAGCAGGATTTCCGGGGGACTTTATCTCAGACCTTGGCAATCGAATAGGATAGAGGCGCTGGCTGGTTGAGAAGATAATCCGGGAGCGGATGTAAGTTGTTTTTTTGCTGCATGTTGGTAATATATAGCCTTAAAATCATCGTCATGACACACCGAAGCCTGGGCTAAATTGAGGATGGATACTGGTATCGTTGAGAATAGAGCGCAGCCGGAACCATTGCTGCGCAGAATGATTGAGGGGATGAGCGATCTGGTTGCCGCCCTGGATCAGAGCTTTTGCGTTATTGCCTTCAACGATGCCTATCAGCGTGAAATTGAGAAGCTTTACGGGGTGCGGATTGAGCTTGGAACCAGCTTGATTGATGCCCTGGCGGTTTTTCCGGAAGATCAGGCCGGACTGGTGGAACTTTGGGGACGTGCCCTGAGAGGTGATCGCTTTAGCGTGGTTCAGCGCTATGGTGATTTGAGACGGGAGCGGCATGATTACGAAATTGCCTACAGTCCCATTTTTGACGAGGACGGGCGACCCATTGGCGCGGTTAGCGTGGCGCGGGATATTTCTGATCGTGTTCAGGCCGAGAATGCACTTGCTGAAACGGAGCAGCGGTTTCATGCCCTGTTTGATCAAATCTATCAGTTGACTGGTCTGGTGAGCCCGGATGGCCTTCTTTTGGAGGCCAATATGGCGGCTCTGAAATTCTCGGGAATGAAACAGGAAGATGTGGCCGGTAAATATTTCTGGGAGGGTCCCTGGTGGAGACCGGAGGATCGGGAGCAAGTCAGGCAGGCTATTCAGCGCGGGGCGGCCGGTGAATTCGTCCGTTTTGAAGCGGTCCATCCGAACGCGGAGGGCAAGCTGATTCCCATCGATTTTTCCATCAAGCCCGTGAAGGATGAGACTGGGCGGGTTGTTCTGCTGATTCCCGAAGGGCGACCCATTGCGGAGCAAATGGAAGCGCGCCTGGAATTGGAAGAGCTGTTCCAGAGCACTTTCGAGCAGGCGGCGGTGGGCATTGCCCAGGTTACGAGAAATGGTTCTTTTACGCGCTTGAACAAGGTTTTTTGCGAATTGCTGGGCTATAGCCATGACGAGTTGATGGGGAAAACCTTTCAGGAGATTACGCATCCCGAGGATCGGGATAAAGACCTGGAATTATACTCCCGTTTACTATCGAGGGAAATTCCCTCTTATAAAATAGAAAAGCGTTATATCCACAAGAACGGTTCGACCATCTGGATCAACCACACCGGTTCCGTTGTCTGGGATGATCATGGGGAATTCAAGTACGGCATTGCGGTGATAGAAGATATCAGTGGTAAGAAACAGGCCGAAAGAGATCTCCAGGTGATTGCCCACCGGCAGAAGATTCTTTCCAAACTGGCCCAGCGGGCCCTGTCCGGGCATGAGCTTCCCGAGTTGATGGCCCAGGCGGTGCAATTCCTGCCCGGAATTCTGGATGTGGACCATTGCGCCGTTCTCAAGCTGGTGAATGATGGCAGTCAAATTTTATTGAAGGCCGGATTTGGCTGGCCCGCCGAAGCCATCGGACAGGTGATTGGTCCTGCGGATGCACGGTATCAATCCGGATACACTCTGTTGCTGAATGAACCCGTTGTGGTTCATGAATATTCCAGTGAATTCCGCTTCAACATGATGGATTTCTTTAAAAACCAGGGACTGAGCAGCGGGATGAGCGTGGTCATTTACGGTCCGGGCAGGGCGGAACCCTATGGCGTTCTGATTGTGCATTCTAAAAAGCCGAGGACCTTTGCACCCGAGGAGTTGAATTTTTTGCAGGCCGTGTCAAACATCCTGGCCCTGGCCATTGAACGGTATCATGCCGAACAAAAGGTCCTGCAATTCAACCAGGAGCTGGAACAACGGGTGCAGGAACGGACCCGGCAACTGGAGCATGTCAGCCGGGAAAAAAGCCGGCTCCTGGCGCTTGTTTCCCATGACTTCAAAACACCGCTGGCTGCGATTAACCGGTTTGTGGAAATCCTGGAAAAAGAGGGGAGTGAACTTCCCGAGAAGCAGATGACCCTGATTGGATACATCAAGGAAGGGGTGCAGCAGTTGCGCGCCATGGTCACCGATATCCTGGATCGCGCCCGAATCGAATCGGGGCAGGTGAAGGCCCGTCCGGCAAACATCCCGATTGCCGAGTTGCTCAATGAAGTGATTCGTTCCATGACAGTGCTGGCGGATGAGCGGGACATCTCCCTGAAAACTGAAATCCAGTCCGGAATCGATGAGGTGGAGGCGGATCCGGTGCTTTTAAAACAAATTCTCGCCAACCTGGTCAGCAATGCCGTGAAATACAACAAACGGAACGGTAATGTGTGGGTCAGAGTAGGCCGGGATGAGGCACAGCAAAAGAATATTTTCGAAGTGCAGGATACTGGGATCGGGATTCCGGCGGACAAGATACCCAACCTGTTTCAGGAGTACTACCGGGTGGGGATGGGTTTGAATTCCGTGGAAGGAACCGGTTTGGGGCTGGCGTCCACTCGCAAGCTGGTTGAACTTCACCAGGGCGACCTGCAGGTGGACAGCATCGAGGGCCAAGGCTCCACGTTTACTGTGTGTCTGCCGATCCATCCGGAATCAAAGCCGATTTAAGCATTCAGCGCTTTTATATGGCTGAAGCTCAGCCGTCATGAACATTTCACTTGCCGATTCGGGCAGGTCTGCTATAAACTGCTGCCAAATGTCGCCACAGAGAGAAGGGGTAAATTATGGCAATCGGCAATTTAACCGTACAGGAGTGGGAACAAATCGAACGGGAAGAGCATGATCGGGAATACGAGGACAGCGTTCCCCACGTGATTGATATCGACGCAATGTTGGCGTACGAGGATTATTGCTACAAGCCGGGGCGCCGCGTTGATCGCGGGCACCGGACCCGCAAAGCTTTTGACGCCATTGGGCTGGATCGTCTGAAGGGCAAAACCATCCTGGATGTGGGGTGCGGGAACGGAAAATACTCGGTGCTGCTGGCCCTGCTGGGCGCAACCGTTTACGGTTTCGATCTGTCACCGGTAGGGGTTGAGCGCGCCCAGGCATTGGCGACGGTCAACGGGGTCGGCAATCAATGCTATTTTTCGGTGCAGAATGCCTTGCAAATGGATTATGAGAATGAGCAGTTCGATATTTTGCTGTTGCACGAGGTATTGCATCATGCCATCAAGTATCCCAACGTGAAGGGGGAAATCCTGCGTGTCCTGAAGCCGGGCGGGACTGTGGTGATGACCGAGTCGCTCTATGGAAATCCGATCGTCAATCTTGGGCGCCTGATTACGATGCGCGGCAAGGAAGCCAAGGGGGATGTGGTTCTCACTTTGGACGACATCCAGGAATTCAGCAAGGGCTTTTCATCCTCTGAAGTAGAAATGATGAGCCTGTTGTTCATGAGTAAGCGGGTTTTCGAGCGCCATGTGCATCGGTGGCCCGTCCGTGTGTTATTGTTCCTGGTGAAGAAGGCGGATGATGTTATATTGACGCTTTTCCCTTTCCTCAAGCGCTACTGCGGGGAATGCGTGGCGGTTCTGAAAAAATAGATCGTCTGAGGAGCCGTCAGAATATCTGCGGATAGAAATCCGTGTATGCGCCGCCGCTGATTCACTCAGGTTGCCGATTCACTGGAGATGATTGAGGCGCGCAACCAGGGTGCATCTTGCATGTGTTCAAAACGGTACACCTGATCAAAGCAGTCATATTCCAGCACCGTCCCCCGAACGCGATCCAGGGTGGTCGCGCGTGGTTTGATTCGGGGCAGGAATTGCTCGCACAAGGACTTCATGGAGGCATCCATTCCATGATTCATCGTCTTGAATATTTTGCCGTCAATGTCCTCGGGGTTGATTTCTTTCAATTCGCACTCGCAGCCGATGGCTTGCAGGCGCCGTTGTTGTGAGCGTTTTTCATGGATCGGCGAGATGTGATCGTCGGTTGAGTTGAAGCAGAAATATTGAGGCAAGCGTTCGCTTTTCCGTTTCATTTCCTCGATGTGTGGCACAAACGCGACATCCCGGATGAGCTGCTGAGACAGTCCGAAATGATGCGGTATGCAGCGATCTTTGAGTTGCCAGTGAGTTTTGACATTGGCTTCAATCTGAATCTTTCCACTAGGAAAGTAGATCTCCGGAAAAAGGCCCAGATAAGTCATCGCAGTCCGGGTGTAGGAGGAATTATCAATGACCGCGTTGATGGTATTGGGAGCCAATTTGCAAATGAGATGAGCAATGTAGCCGCCATGGGAGGAGCCGACCAGAATGATATTATTCCAGTCAAAAGGAACCCCTTCCGCGATCAGGTCGTTAATCACCGTCAGGTAATCGAGCGCTTGCAGGATTCCAAAGTTCTGGTATTCGTCGTTTGGCGGTGAGATGATCGCGCGGAGGGTGGTTATTTCGGTTGCTTTTTCACCCAGCTGGGTCAGTGTGTCCATGATGTCGGTCCGGCTAAAGGGAAGCCCGTGATAATGGCAGAGCAATCGTAATTTCTGGTCGCTTTCCGCATCCAAAGCAATGGAGGCGCCCTGCTCGGGCCGAGCCTGGATGGCATGGTAGTCGACCGAGACACTGGCGAGTCCATGGGTTTCCGCCATAAAACGGCAGATTTTGTTGATGTATTCCGCTTTGTTGTCCTCGCCGAAGCCGGGAATATAAAATACCAGTCCCTTGGCCGGGTTGTCGGCGCTACAGTCTGCGGGCAGGTTCAGGCTGTAGGTGATGGGGCGGGTACGCGGCCGGTTTCCCAGCTCAAAATCACTCAATCCCTCGATGCTTCCTTGAATTTCCTGGATCTCGGTGATGGTGGACATCTTTGCTTCTCCCGGTAGGGCTTTTCAACAAGCTATTTCTGCATGCTGTTTTTATTTTGGCTGAAAATCCGGTCTGGGGCATCGTGCAAAGAGAGGGCTATCTCGGATTACCGGGTCATTGTCTGTTTGGCGAATGTAAACCTGCCCGATGGGGCTTAGAGTATTCATGTACAAGAGATGTTACTTTCAGATGAGTCCGGTCCACATTCACCTGTTGTTGAATCATGTTCCCGTGTTGGGAGGGTTGTTATCCTTGCTGCTGCTGGTGATTGGCGGCTTGACTAAAAGCCGGACGACCGGCCGCATTGCGCTGGGACTGCTGGTTTTCTCGGCTCTGGTGGCTATCCCGGTTTTCCTGACGGGTGAGCCCTCGGAGGAAGTGGTGGAAGGACTGGCCGGCGTTTCTGAAAATCTGATTGAACAGCATGAAGACAGCGCCAAGATTGCCTTGGCGGCGATCGGGGCGAGCGGTTTGGTTGGGGCTCTCGGGCTCGTGCTGTTGCGACGGAAGCAGACATTGCCGAAGTGGCTGATGGTGAGTTTGATCGGTATTCTGCTTGTTTCCAACGGCCTCATGATTCGAACGGCGAACCTGGGCGGACAAATACGGCATAGCGAGATTCGCTCCGGGAATCAGGGCATTGTTTCTCCGGCGGGAGAAGCCGGTGAAGCCGGGCGCGAAGGCGAGGCGCACGAATAGCGCCGCTGTCTCTTCCCTACTGGATGGGGGCGTTGATCTGGGCATCCATCCGCATGGTTTGACCCGATTGGATGATGACGGCGCGGGTATCCGGCGGCTTGTTTCCTTGGTACGGGTGGCGGAGACTGACCACATATCCGCCCGGCGGCAGTTCCATTCGGTAATAGCCTTGCGTGCCAGGCTGAGTGGCGAATCCCTGGCTGCCGCCGTAGGGAGTGGCGGTAATAGTCACCGCTTCTGCAAGATTTCCCGCCGCATTCGCGGGGAGCAGGGGGCACGCCAACTTAGTCTGAGATGCTAGGGTTGGAGATGCGGGGGCCTGAGAAACGGGACAGGAGGGCAGCACCAGCACGTTTCCTTCTAGAAAACCGTTGGTTTGCATGGTTTGCGGTGGTGGCATAGGCCGATCGACGCGATAGGGTGCGGCGCGATATCCGCCGGACCAGCGAGGCCAGATTTCGATCCAGGAAAATATATGGTCTCCCCAACCGCCGATGCCTATCCCAAATTGGGCATGGGCGGGCGGGAACGACCCGGCCAGGACGACCAGCAGCATGGCAAACCGTATCATCCGGGAGCGTCTTTTCCGCATGGCTGTCCCTTTCCCCAAGCGTTCCTAACCGCTATGCGTGAACACGCTCAGACAAGACGGTCGGTTCTCGCGATGGTTCATCCGAACTGTTGCGGAGGCCAGGGCACTCAGCGGCGGCTTCCGCTCAAAATCTTTCAGGCTGCTGCTTAAAGTACACCACTGGGCGTGGTTAATATCCGTGCGCCCTCGGTATCGACGGAGACCTCATTCAGCAGCATGGGCCAACCCTGGGACCGGATGGTGCTCTCCAGCCCTTCCTTGAGGGGGGCGTGAACCGCCGTGGGATAAAACACGGCCATACTGGAGCCGGACCCGCTAATCACCATGCCGAAGGCCCCGGCGTCCATGACCAGGCGTTCGATGACATCATATTCCTTGATGAGTTGGCGGCGATAAGGCTGATGTAATCGGTCATGCAGGCTCTCCCGGAAGGCCTCCGGATCTTCGCGCAACAGGGCGTAAGTGAGCAGGCTGGCCTTGCGCAGGTTGTAGACGGCATCGGTATGCGCGATGGATTTTGGCAGAATGCGGCGGGCCTCTTCGGTCAGAACCGGATAATCCGGACTGAGTACCAGCACCCGCCATTCCGTTGGCCATGGCAGTCGGTAGGGAGCGGTATCATAAAGCGCAACTCCGCCCATCAATGCGGGTGCCACGTTATCCGGGTGGCCTTCCATTTGGATGGCAAGCTTCAGCAGATCCTGGGTGGTTAGCGGCCCTCCCGCCATTCGGTTTGCCGCCACCAGGCCAGCCGCCACCGCTGTAGAGCTGCTCCCCAGGCCGCGTGCGACGGGAATATCCGCCACCACTTCCACCCTGAAACGGGGCCGCTCCGCGTGGATGTGCTCGTAAAGCCGGTCCATGGCCAAAAACAAAATGTTGTCATGGCCATCACCCTTCAATCCCTCAGGCTGGACCGTGCTTTCCGGGGAGAACGCCAGCGTGTCCCGGTCGGATTCCTGAAAGGAAAAGCGGTTACACAGACTGACCGCCATGCCGAAGCTGTCGAAGCCCGGCCCCATATTGGCAATGGTTGCGGGGACACGTACCGTTAACATCTCAGGGGCACCCTTTGCTCAACATTTTTTCCAGTGTAACCTGCTCAAGCCGGAATGCCCAGCGGCTGACGCCGCATTATCTCCGTCGGGTCAGCAACAATTTCAGTAAGCTCATGGCAATTGCCCGCCAACCGGCGTCTTTCTCCAGCACCAGCACCTGTGTTAGCGCCTCCCGCGCAAACTCGACGATTTGGTGCCGGGCTGCCGGATCGGTCAGGTGGCCCTTGATGCTGTTCCAGAAGGGCCGCGCAACCTGAATCAGGTCATCCAAAAAGTTTGCCTGCAACAGCGTTTCCCCGGCCCGCTGCGCACCTGTCCCAAGGGTCGAGGTGGCGTTTGCAGCCAGTGCACTGCTGACCGGCGTCCTTGGCACCATCTGTGCCGTGCCGTGGAGACTTACACCTACTATATTGGGCATCTGATTTCCCTCACATGGATTTAATTGGATCATGGATTTGCGGAGATTAAAACCGATGAAGCCAAATTTGTGCCAGTCGGCCGTTGACTGAAAGTTCCCCCGTGGGTCGGCCGGTTTTCCCTGTGCGGCTAATTGCGCAAGCAAAACAGGCTCCCTATGCTATTGAAAGCCGTAAAGTGCAACCGGGCAGGAGATAAGCGCATGACCCCGAATCTTGGCACGAAAACACTGGGCTCCGAGTGGATCGGCGTCTCGCTGGATGACAACATTAACGGCTATCAGGTTCTTTCCGAGCGCGGTGAGCCAATGGGGACCGTGCAGGATTATGTGTTTGACGAGACCGGGCGGCTCCGGTACCTGGTGGTTGACTTCGGATTCTGGATTTTCGGCAAGCGCGTGCTGGTCCCGGTGGGCCTGGTGGGGCAGATTGACGATTCCAGACGCAGGGTTGCATTGCGCCTGCCGAGCCGGGAAATCTTCGAAAATCTGCCCGGTTTTGAAGACCTTGCGGAACTCGAGGCAGATTATGAATTCGATCTCATCCGAGGCTATCAGAATCATGTGGGAAACCGTTCCCGAGCGTCCGTTGAGAGGTTTTTTGAGGTTCCAGAGCGCTTGCGGCCATTGCAGGAACGTTTGACCAGAGAGTGTGGCTCTTCCGAGACACCTCTTTCCGAGGGCGGGTGTATCTGATCTTCCAACAGCGCTATTGCCGGCAAGGTCAGCATTAGCCGTCCAGAGGGCGGACTAGCCACCCGGGTAACCCGGAGCCCGCGAAATCCCTACAAACGGGTAATTGGATCAATATTTAAAAAAACATAAGATATCTTCAACGCTGAAACAAGTTTACCCTATAGCTCAAACGTACTTTCCACGCTTTACCACTCGTACCCCTGTCGATTTTATCGCAGGGGGATTTTCCTTTTTGGCGGGTCCTCAGGGGTTGTCCCTGGAAAACGTCTCCATCCAATTTGGCAACTGGCGGCCCAGCGTTAAAGTCTTTTAGTCAATCGTTTCGGTTTCGAAATCTCAGGAGCAGAAGTGATTATTTCTGAATGCTCTGAACCAGCTCCCGGTTAAATGCTTCAGCTCCCATTCTCGGGATTCGGGAACAGCCGGGATAATCTGCTGATGAGACGATGGGCTCGGTTTTGCATGTAAAACCCGGTTCGTCTCTCCCCCACTCGGGCAGGCAAACTTATGCACGAGCGGGTAATGTGATTAAGCCGGATATACGCATATGATAAATCTATTGCAACAAGCAATTTCAAGTTTACCCTATAGCTCAAACGTACTTTCCACGCTTTACCACTCGTACCCCTTACTTCGGTAAGGGGCTTTTTCTTTTGGCGCTAAATTCTGGGTCAATGAACTGAAGAACCCGATTGTAACGGCATGATTTCCGCCTGCCCGCTTTTATAGTCGACCGGGTAATAGTTTGGAGACAGCTCAAGCTTTAGCATAGGGAAGCTAAAAACAGATATTTAGCTCAAACGTACTTTCCACGCTTTACCACTCATGCCCTTTACTTCGGTAAGGGGCTTTTTATTGTGATGATTAGTCTTCCGCGTCCTCTTCTTCTTTTTCTTCTTCTTCCGCAGCCCGCTCCTGGTATAAATTCAGCGCCAGATCCACCAGATCCTGCATGGCGCCCATGGCTTTTTCATGTCCGTAATAGGACTGGTAATCGGCGATAAACAATCCCATCATCCCGGCCAGGACTTCAAATACGGCCTGGGTGTCTACCTCATCGTCCTCATCGGTGCAATTCTCCAGCAGCAGCGGGTATAATTCCCCCAAAATGTCCATTGCCAGTTCGCTCTGGAAGTCTTTGCCCCCACGCTCCCTGGACCCTGTCTTCTGCACAAAGCCTGCTTCCGCCTTCTCCGTTTTGGCCGATCCCGACGCTTTTTTCGGTGGCATCTCCGCTCCCTCCAAACAACTTGATTTTCGTCAGTGTACAGTGTTTTCTCCTGAAAGCCAAGACGCGAACATCCCCTTGCCCGTTAATCGACAGATACTCCGGTGCCCCAGGCTCCGGTCCCTGTCGAACGTTCCGGAATTCCCGGCACAAAACGCCAAGATTTTGTTTTTATGCAAAAAACGGGAATATGGGCATGGGAATGGAAATCCAATCCGGCTTCGGGCCGTCATCGTCAGGCATTCGACAATCCGCGCGAGCGGAAGGCTACGCCGCATTCACTCGTCCGCCCGCAGGGCAGCAGCCGGACCGCTTTACCGGTCGCGGAAACAGCCCGGAGACTCCCGGACAGGATGATCCATTCTCGATGAAACAGGCCGCTAAAAACCTGCTGAAAGGGATGGTCAGCCCGGTTACCGCCCTCCTGAAACATCCGGTAAAAGCGTTGGCCATGCTGGCCGGTACGGTGGTTCTGGCAACCCTGGCCCCGGTGACGGTTCCGTTGATGCTGGCCGGCTTTGCCGCGATGAGCTTATTCCAGGCTGGCCAAGGCGCGCGTCATACCTTCCTGCGCTACCAGGCCGGAGATATCCGAGGCGCGGAAAACGCATTTGAAGAGGTCGGCGCCGGGCTTGTCGGAGTGGCCCTCTCTGCACTCGGGGTGAGAGGCAGCGCTGCCGTCGCGGCTGAGAGCAGAGTCGCCACGCGTGTAATCAGTGCTCAGCCCAGTGCGGTCCTGGAGGCGAATCTTGCGGGTATCAAGGCTGCCGCGTCTGCCCAAACGATGACTTTCCGGCAAGCGCTTGGCGAGAACCTGAAAATGTTCACCACCCGCGAAGGATGGCAGACTGTAAGAGCAAGCCTCAAGCCCTCGGCCCTCCTGCAAAATGCCCGCATGACCGGGGCTCGGATTCAGGAACTGCGATCGGCGCGCAGGCAGCGGGCTCAACTGGCCGGCCTGAGCGATGAACAAGTCCGCGCCATGGCGGAAGCGGAAGTTCATCAGGCTTTCAACCGCTGGGGCATCCCGGTAGCGTTGCGACCCAAGGTTTTGGTTACCAAGGATCCCGGCATTCATGGAGAGCACGTTCTGAAAAAGCATGCCATCCGGGTCAATCCGGATTTTATACGATCGGGAAAGGTCTCTATCCGAAACTTGGCTTGGCATGAGAGTCTGCATGCGCGTGAAGCGTTGTTGAGAGCCCGGCTCTCAGAGCCGGAAATCCGGCAGTCGGTTGCGGCGGAAATCCTGCAAGGCATCCGGGAAGGCGAGGTCCATCCGGTGCTTCGGGGCTATGTCAGTCAAGGCGCTGGAAAAAATGCCGGCAGCGGATTTCTCACGGCTCAAGCGCCTCCCATGTCGGAGGCACTCCGGCACCAGGTTGCGGATCTGGTCGCGCAGGACATTTTGCCGCATGCCAGGTCCTGGAATGATTTCATTTGGAAGGCGGAGCAAGGCGATCATGCGGCGCTAAGCGCGGCCCCGGAATATCGTGCCCTGCAGGGAAAGGTCAAAGGCCTTTTGGCCAATACGCCGGAGGGGCAAGTGTTGGGCATGCAGGAAGCCCTGATGGAATACATCCGGGCGCAGGCCTTTCGTATGGAGCAATATTCCATTCTTCACCAGATCTTGCCAGCAGAGGTGCTGAAACAGGCCAAAACGGTGCCGCTGTCCGCGGCGGAGCGGCAGGCCGCCATCCAGTCGGTGAAGGATTACATCTCCAACCTGGAAGGTAACCTACGCCTGGAGAATCCGGCCAAGTCCGCAGTGGACTGGCTTGGCTACTTGTCAGCCAGAGAAGAGGTTCTGGCCCGAAATACGGCCGCCGAAGCCGAGCTGAAAAGCGTGAACGAGGCGCTGGCTGGTGTCTCGAAGGGGCAATCTCCCGAGGCAATGGTGCAACTCCGACATCTGCTCCGCCGTAAGATGGCGTTAAAAGCGGAAGTCCGCTTGAACGACACGACCGCCCGGTGGGTGACGCTGGATGCGAAGCTGAAAAATGATCCCGGCAAGGCTGATTTGCATCAGGAGCGGACACAGGCGGTTGGGGAGATTGCTGCTGAATTGCCCCTCGCCCAGAATCTACGCCTTCCCAGAGACCTTGCGTCTTCTTTCCCCAGTGCAAGCCGAGGGTTAAAGGCCAACCAGCGAGCCATTGAACGCGGTACCGAATTTCCGGTCACCGCCAACCCGGCCTTTTTACCGCATTTCACGGGTCAGCCCTCTACTGAAGAGCACAGTTAGGCGAAGCGCTAAAACAGTCGCCCAACAGGACACTGGTTTGGGTGTATATATTCGCGGAATGTCCTAAGTTTAAGATAGTGAATTTCTATTGACGAGCTGCAGTTTCTTGGATTTCATTTCTGCAAGTCAATTGCACCACCAGTGGTCCACAGACCCTCTAAGCTAAAAACCACAAGGCCGGAAAGCCTTGTGGTTCTTGGTGGAGCATAGGAGATTCGAACTCCTGACCTTCTCAATGCCATTGAGACGCGCTACCAACTGCGCTAATGCCCCAGGGGGTGTCTATCTTTTATATCGTGAGCCCTGGCATAATTCAAGGGGTAG
>DATNPJ010000013.1:0-33674 GCA_036703295.1 Coleofasciculaceae cyanobacterium
CGCCTTGCCGTATGCCACTTGCCCCGGCCGGTCCCTGAGCAGGGTTTTCAGCAACAAAATGCCCCGCTGCTGCTCGGCGCGCTGATCGTAAATCTTGAGCAAGGCCTCCACGGATTTCTCATCGCCGGGATTCAACGCGATGGCTTTTTCCAGGGTCGCTTCAGCGTCCTCAGGCTTCATTTTCCGCTCGTAGGATTGACTGAGCAGCCGCAGACCCTCGACATGCTCCGGCACGAGTTCCAGCATCTGCTTCAGGTTGATGATGGCGTCGTCGTTCTTGCCGGTGGCCAAGGACGCCTTGGCCAGCAACAGGTAAACATCCGGCTCGTGTGTGGTCGTTTTCTTGATGCCGTAGAGAATCGGCAAGGCATCCTCCGGTTTATCCAGAGCCAGCAGTAAACCGGAATAGGCGAGCTGAACCAGGAGGTTACCGGGAGAGATTCGTTGCGCCTTCCTCACCATCTTCTCGGCTTCATCAATCTTGCCGTTGGCCAGCGCCACCTGCGCCAACCCGGCCCAGGGAAACACCAGACCGGGAGCCAGCTGGGTCGCTTGGTGGAAAGATCGCTCCGCCAACTGGATATTGGCGGTATAGCCCCCGATATTTCCGGATTGCCGCTCTTGGTTGGCCAGCCGGTAATAGGTCCAGCCCAGCGCGTTTTGGGCCTCCGCTCGGGCACTTTTGGTTTTGTGCTTGTCATAAACGGCCTGATACTGGCTAATGGCCTGCCCAAAATTGCCCTGCTCCCGCAGGATATTGCCGCGCACCATCTGGAGCCAGAGGCTGCCGGGAGATTTCTTCAGCCGGGCGTCTGCCAGGCGGAGCGCATCGTAAAAGCGCCGCTCATCCAGCAGTACCTGGAGGGGATCCTTGGCTTTGACCGGCACGGCTTTAATGACCGGAACCGTCTTGATGATCACTTGCGTGCTGTTTGGCTGGGTCTGAGGTTCAGGCTGGACAGCCGGGGCTGTCGCTTGTCCGGCAGGCGTATAGCCCGGCGGATAATACTTCCGGGCCGCTTCCGCGCAAAGGAAGCTTTGTCCTATCAACAGGACGCTGAATGCCAATGCAACGATCTGGCGACTTCTCATGCAGGATGACTCCCGAAGGGTTGCGAAAGTAATTGTTAAGATATACCTAAACCTCGTCCCGGACACGATACCGCCAAAAGAATCCTAGGGGGATCTCTGGAATGACGGTATAATAATCAAGCATCCACATCATTGTATACAAGGCTTGAAACGGCAGTCAACGCTATGGAAACGACAACCACTATCCAGACCACACCAATCCGGCTTTTCATTGTGGAAGATTACCACTTGACCCGGATGGGCTTAATGGCGGTCCTCAGCGAATTTGAGGAATTGAAGTTCATCGGTGAAGCGGAATCTGCGGAAGAGGCGCTGACCAAAATGGAAACGGTCACGCCGGACGTCCTGCTGCTGGATCTCGGGCTCCCCGGCATGAACGGCATCGAGATGGCCGAGCAGGTGCGCAAGCGCTGGCCGGATATCAAGATTGTGATCCTGACCTCCCACAACGAGGAGGAGGAAGTGATCGCCGCGCTGGGGGCGGGCGCCCACGCCTATGTCCTTAAGGATGTCAAACCGAACCGGTTGGTCCACATCATCGAGACCGTCTTTGATGGCGCCGTCTGGCTGGACCCGGCCATTGCCTCCATGGTGCTGACCCTGGTCAACGATCCGACCAATCCGGGACTGCAAAAACGCCAGGCTGCCACGCAGGAACCCAATCTGGATTCCGAACTGACCAGCCGGGAGATGGAAGTCCTGCAACTGATCGTGGCCGGGAAAAGCAATCCGGAAATTGCAGACGAGCTTTGCATCAGCATTCACACGGCCAAGGCGCACGTGGGCAGCATCCTGAACAAGTTGTGCGTGAACGACCGGGTGCAAGCGGCTATCAAGGCGCTGAAAGAGCATATCGTCTAGGGTTCAGGCATACGCGTTTTTTCATACCATTTTTTATATCGGATTTGAGACGGGAGGAACCATCCATGAGACTGTTTGCCGCTGCCATGCTGGGCTTGAGCTTAACGGCCACCTGCGTGATGAATATTGCCATTGCCTGCGAAGGCGGCGCCCATGATGGTCATGCTCCGGGCACCTGCCCCCATCACGGTGCGGCGGCTACCGTGCCCGAAGTCAGTGCGGTGGAATCACACATTGTGGACGGTATTATCGTTGAGGATATCGCGGTGGGCTCCGGCAAGGATGCCAAATTGGGGGATACCGTATCCGTCAATTACACCGGCACCCTGATGAACGGCCAGAAGTTCGACAGCTCCTACGACCGCAACGAGCCCTTCGAGTTTACCCTGGGCGAAGGCCGGGTCATCGAGGGCTGGGAACGCGGAATTTCCGGTATGAAAGTGGGCGGCAAACGGATTTTGACCATCCCCCCCGAAAAGGCTTACGGAGAGGGCGGCGCTCCTCCGGTCATCCCCCCAAACGCCACACTGAAGTTCGAAGTCGAGCTGGTCGATATCCAATAGCCCGATGCTGGAGCTTCTCGGAAGTCCTCAGACGTATTTCAGCCTGTTGAGCCTGACACTGTTGGAAATCGTGCTGGGCATCGACAACATTGTCTTCATCTCTATTCTGGCCGGAAAACTGCCCCCCGAACAGCGGGACCGCGCCCGTACGATGGGCCTGCTGTTCGCTTTGGGCGGACGGCTCCTGCTGCTGCTGAGCATTGCCTGGCTGGTGCAGCTGACCGCGCCCCTGTTTCAGATTATGACCCTGGAGATTTCGGGCAAGGATCTGGTGCTGCTGGCTGGAGGATTGTTTTTGATTGCCAAAAGCGCCCACGAAATGTACGAGAAAGTGGAAGGCGATCCGCACGGAGAGCATGCCACGGAACTGAAAACCATCTCCATGCGCAGCGTGATCTTCCAGATTATCCTCATCGATATGGTCTTCTCCCTGGATTCCATCATCACGGCAGTCGGGCTGGTCGATCAAATCGTCATTATGGTCGTGGCGGTACTGATTTCAATGGGCATCATGCTGGCCGCATCCAAAGGTATCGGCGACTTTATCGACCGTCACCCCTCGGTCAAAATCCTGGCCCTGGCTTTCCTGCTGATGATTGGGACCATGCTGGTCGCCGAAGCGTTTGAAGTCCACGTTCCCAAGGGTTACATCTACTTCTCGCTGGCCTTCGCGCTTTTTGTGGAATTTATCAACATCAAGGCCAACACGAGACCCGGCCCGCCGCCCATCTCGGGTATCGGCGGCCAATAAATGCCAGCAAGCGCCGCTTAAAACCGCTGCGGCAGATCGAGTTGTTTCAACTCCTGCAAGGCAGGCTGGATCGATGCCAACACCCCCTGGAGCAAATCCTGAGCACGAGCCGACAGGCTGGATGGCGTTTCTTTCGGCAAGGCGTCTTTGTCAAATTTGTAATACCACTCCGGGTTCCGGCGAAGTCCGTCCACAATCACTTCCAGATGCAAATGCGGCCCCGTCGAATGGCCGGTGGAACCAATCTTGGCCACCACCGCCCCTTTGGAAACCACCGCTCCGGCCTTGACCAGCACGCGAGAACAATGAGCATAGCGCGTCTGCATACCGTTGCCATGCTCGATGACCACACTCTTCCCGTATCCGGGCTCCCAGCCACTGTAGGCCACCTTCCCGCCAGCCAAGGCGTAAACCGGCTCTCCGTGAGCAGCGGCCAGATCAATTCCTTGATGCAGCCGCCCCCAACGCTGTCCGTAGGGTGACGAAATATAGGCATAACGGACCGGCGTCGTGTAGCCCACTTTTTCCTGGGTGGAACTGATGACGGCATCAATCCAGGCGGCCAACTGCCCCCTGGCCGAAAGCGGCAACAGCAACCCGCCCGCCACCGCCAGCAACAGGAGCAAAACAGCCGCTCCGGGGAGAAGCCGCAAGCCACGGCCCAGTAAAGAGGAAAGGCCTTTTTTCCCGAACATCAATTCAGGGCCGCGCTTCGCGTTTTTTTTCCGGCGTGTCGGCACCGGAGTCCCGTAAATCATAAACGGGTTGGCCTTCGCTTGGCTCTGACTTTTCCGGGAGACAGTGCTAATCATCAACGGAGTCCTTCAGTAGGGGAATTTATACCTGAAACACCCCCGCTTGACCATCCTCACCCGATACATTTCGAAACGCCCCGCCCGATCCAAGGCCGCTCATGTCCCGGCTTCCAGGCAGGAGGAGCCGAAGCATCCCCTTTTAAAACAACTGAGACGGACAGATTCTTGACAAATACATTCAAATTGTCAAAAATTCAACCTATGGCACGCAAGAGAACAATCGCGGAACGCAAGGAACTCATTGTCCAGACAGCCGAACAGCTGTTCAATCATTACGGCTACGATAAAACCACCATGGAGGACATCTCCCGCGAAGCCGGCATTCCACGCGCCACCATCTATCTGGATTTCCCGGGGGGCAAAGTGGATATCCTGATGGCCAACATCGCCAAACACCTGGAAGACTCCTTGGCCAGCATGCGGAAAATCGCCCGCCAGTCGAAGGACAGCCGCCTGGAAACCCTGAAACAGGTGATTTTGTTTTATGTGCTGTCCACCTATGACAAGGCCTCCCGACACCGATACGATCCCAACAATATGGAACGCCATTGCAGCCGGGTGCGGGAAGAGATGGCCGGTTATTTCAGGCTGCGGACGGTGTTTTTTGCTGAACTGCTGAAGCACGCCGCCATGAAAGGCGAAATCCCCATCAGCCATGATTTTTTCCGCCTGGCTGAGTTGGTTACCCAAGGCATCAGCTGCTTCTTGCCACCCCACAGCACCCAGTACGAAAGAGAAGCACTGGAAAGAGACGCCGACGCGTTCTTCAGCCTGCTGCTCTCCGGCCTGCTGAAGACGCACCACCGTGCCACCGCCCTGATTTCCTGACCTCAGGCGAGAAGTGATGCCTCTTCAGGTCCGCAGAGTCTCATCAGAATATGGACGGTTTGGAATTTTTGCCAAAAAAATAGAACCTCTTCAGTTTGATTCGTTCCATACCAAAAGAGGTTCTACGAATTGATTCAACCAACGTAGATAATTCACTATAGTCAAAGCAACCCACTGCGTACTGTATATATGCTCGGTTTTACAAATGGAGCTACCCATCCAACCGATTTGCCAAGGACAGACCAACGGTTGCGGCACCGCAGCCCTGGCGATGGCGCTCAACTGCCTGGCCGGGACCGCTGCGCCCCAAATCACGCAAGCCATGCTGGACCGGGGACATCGGGAAATGGACAGCTTCTGCGCGCCGCACATGCTGATCCGGGCCGCCCGCAAACATGGCTTCCAGGGCCAGCTTTATAACCGGGCGACGCTGTCGGAGATCATCGCCCATCTGGATGCACAACGCCCTCTGCTGAGCCTGCACAGTACAAATGGAACCATAACCGGCCTGCATTACGTGCTGGTTGCAGGTTACCAAAAAAGCGAAACCGGGGCAGACACACAGCTCATCCTGTGGGATCCCGCCCCACGCTGCAATCAACGAAAAGTCATCGGCTACCAGGAGTTTGTAAAGCGCTTCTGGCAGCCCTTTACCGTTTTTGGAATTCCCACGGGACTGGAACGCACCATGATTGTCCTTTCCCGTATCGGCAATCTGCCGCCCATACGGGATGTCCCACGAAATGTCCCCAGAGCGCTACATGCCGCCTTTCAACTCAACCGCCTGCTGAACACCCTGTCCGTCATTTTAGCGCCCCTGAAAAAAATCGGCGGCGGATCCAACGCTCGGGGGACCCCACCGGATGGCACTGGATTACAATAGAGGGATGTCAACCGGAGAATCGCATCTTACAGAGCCCTCACGCCAGGCCCTACTCCCGGCGGCCATCATGAGCGGTTTGTTCCTGGCTTACACTTGGCTGGCAGGGTTTGTCCGTCTGTTGCCCCATGCACCCTGGCTGCTGATAACGTCAACCGGCATCCCCAACCAAGACATTGCCTACCTGCCGGTCTGCCTGTTCAAAGCGATGACCCATCTTCCCTGTGCCTTTTGCGGTCTGACCCGGAGCTTTACAATGATCTGGCAAGGCCACTGGCAGCAGGCGATGGATTACCACCTGCTGGGCTTTCCTTTTTTCCTGGGAGCCGTTTTTTTGACGTTCGGGGGGCCCTTGCTTCCGGAGGCCACCCGGCAAGTCATCCGTTTTTTCACTAGCCGTCAGGCGGTTTACGGGTGCGTTATCCTGCTGGTTCTGTGCTGGTTGTGGAAACTGGCCCAGAACCCCGTCTACTGGTAGCAGTCCGGCTGCTTTGCAATCTCTTGACTCGGGGACCGGATTTGAAATACAGTACTGAAACCGGGCTGACAAGGCTTTTTTCTTCATGCTTTGGTTCGATACTTCGTTCAGGCCCGCAAGCTCCCGCTCCAGTGGCCAACAGCCTTGAATAAGCCCCTTGATAAGGTGTCTGTCCCGTAACCTCAAACCCAATTTTTTGCTTAACGGATCTCGAAATAAAGGATCACCACCATGACCACCCCATTGATTACCGAAATTGAAAAAGAATACCTGAAGCAGGAACTGCCCGAACTCAACCCCGGCGACACCGTGAAAGTCATGGTCCGCATCCGTGAGGGCAACAAAGAGCGTCTGCAAGGTTATGAAGGCGTCATCATCAAGCTGGCTGGCGCCGGTATCAGCAAGACCGTCACCGTCCGCCGTGTTTTCCAGGGCGTCGGTGTGGAACGGGTCTTCTTGCTGCACTCGCCCAAAGTGGACAGCATCAAGGTGCTGCGCCGTGGGGCTGTTCGTCGCGCAAAACTCTACTACCTGCGCACCCGTACCGGCAAGGCTGCCCGTATCCGGGAAAAAACCACCACCCGCTAGATTGCATTCAAAATCTTTGCAAAGGACGAAGTGTTATCGCTTCGTCCTTTACCGTTTCGGGGATTCCCGATACGATGACTACTGGTTGCCCCTCAATTAGAGCCTAAGAGTCAAAACCATGACCCGTGCCGAAGGATCTCCCGGAACCATCCAATGGTACCCCGGCCACATTGCCAAATACGAACGCCGGCTGGGCGAGTTTCTCAAGCTGGTGGACGTGGTGGTGGAAGTGCTGGATGCCCGCCTCCCCATCGCCTCCACCAATCCGCGCCTGGTAAACCGGATTCGGAACAAGCCCACCTTGGTGGTTCTGAATAAGAGCGATCTGGCCGATCCGGCTCAGAGCGACCGCTGGCGCAAGCATTTTACGGAGGGCGAACACCGCGCCATGTTGTATGACGCCAAAAGCGCCAAAGGCAAGGAACGCCTCATCCAGAACGTGCTGGAACTGGGCGAAACCGCCATGCAGCGAATGGAAGCCAGGGGCCGAAAACGCCGACCCATCCGGGTACTGGTGGCTGGGATGCCCAATGTGGGTAAATCCACGCTCATCAACAGCATCGTAGGCCGCAAGAAGACCAAAACCGGGCACCGGGCCGGTGTTACCCGTGATACCCAGTGGGTGCGCATTCATCCGCAAGTTGAACTGATGGACTCGCCGGGCGTCATACCTCCTTACCTGGAATCGGAGGAAACCGGCATGCTGCTGGCCACGGTCAGTTCCATTGGAGATGCGGCTTTTGATGAAGACACTATTGCCCGCTTCCTGCTGAATACCATTGAAGGCCATTACCCCGGTCTGCTGGCCGCTTATTACAAACTGGCGCCCGAGCAGGATCTCACGCTGGAAAACATGGCCGAGGTGCGACATTACAAGCTGAGCGGCGACCAGCTCGATTTGCTGCGCACCGCCCAGGCCATGCTCACCGAATTCCGTCATGCCCGTTTCGGAAGGATTACTCTGGAACATGCCCCCCACCATAGAAAACCCGCAAGCCCCCCAGAAGCAGAGGAAGGCCCCTGCGAAGCCCCGGAAGACGAAGCCCAGCAAGCTGACTTCCCTGCTGAGATTTGATCGGCGCATTCTGGCCGACCGTTCCGATGGGTGCATGCTCATAGGGCTGGATGAAGTGGGTCGGGGCAGCCTGATTGGGCCAGTGGTGGGCGGCGCGGTGTGTATTCCGGAATCGTTGACCCGAGAGCAACGCAAACTGCTGCACTGGCTGGATGATTCCAAGAAGTTAACCGCGGGAACCCGCGCCGAGTTGTCGGAGGCCATCCATTCCTTCTGCCGGGTGGGCATCGGCAGCGCGGAAAAAGACGAAGTGGACACCATCAACGTCCATTATGCTTCGCTGCTGGCTCTCTATCGGGCCTTTTGCGCGCTTTGCGAGCCCGCCGGGCTCTGCCCGCAAACCGGGGATCTCTTTTTGATTATGGACGGCAAAGCCGTAATCCCCGACTACCGCCGGGAAGTTCAGCAGGCCATTATAAAAGGAGACGGACAATCCGCCGCCATTGCCGCCGCATCCGTGGTGGCCAAACACTACCGGGACACCCTCGTCAAAAGTCTGGCCCAGGATTTTCCGGGCTATGGCTGGGATGAAAACATGGGCTACGGCACACCGGCCCACCTGCAAGGCATTCGAGAACTGGGTGTAACCTCGCACCACCGCAAGAATTTTCGTCGAATCCATGAGCAACTGATGTTGCCGTTGGGATAACCCCCGCTTGTAAAGCGCCACAAACCTTTACTGTGCGGGCTGGGGAAAACAATTGAGGCCAGATGGATCGCTTTTGATGTAACAGAACATCACGGGCAGGCAATCCATGTGATTTTGTTGTTTTTATTATTTCAGAGAGCATTCATTCATGGGCTAGCCATTTCTTATGGCTGTACCTGTGGTGATTGATTGAAGAGAGTTTCAACGAGAGCCAGACCCCATATCAATTTTTAGGAGGAGAGCATGACAGCTCCCATTGGTTTTTCGGGTTCCCCCGGCGGCATCCCACCAGGATTCATGGTGGGTGGTCCCATGCTGAATGGCGTACCCATCGGCGGAGGCCAAATGCCCAGCAGCCCCCAAGCGCTGTTGAGCGGCAATGATTTTGGCGGCATCAGTCCGTTCCCGACTGCTGGCAGCTTCGGTGCACAGCCACAGATGTTCTCCAACGCACCGTCCGCTCCCTTCGGCATGCCAGGTGGCATGGGGGTTCTAACCGGCGGTTCACCGGGTGGTGGATTTGGCGGTGCCCAAGGCTCCCCGCCATTACTGGCTTCATTCGGTCCTCCGGTTGGAACCCAGCAAGCTTTACAGCAAGCGGCTATGCAACAGATGATGCAGCAGCAAGCTATGGCTGGCGGCATGAACCCCGCTATGTTCGGTGGTGGTGGTGCGGCCGGAATCGGCGGCGGCATTTCAGCAAGTATGTTCGGCCCACCGGTCGGAAGCCAAAGCGGCCAGCAACAGCAAGCCATGATGATGCAAATGGCAATGCAGCAACAAGCAGCGATGCAACAGCAAGCCTTAATGCAGCAAGCAGCCCTACAGCAACAGGCAGCCCTACAGCAGCAAGCAGCCATGCAGCAACAGGCGGCTCTGCAACAGCAGCAGGCGCTACAGCAGCAAGCACCGGTACAACAGCAAACACCTCCGCAGCAGTACATGGCACCGCCTGCACCCAACAAGGATACGCAGACCAGCGGCTCCACCCAGATGGTACAGATGATGCTGCAAATGATGCTGATGATGCTGCAAATGCTCACGCAGTCGATATCCGGCAAACAGCCGCAGCAGCAGCAACCCGCATTTGACCTTGGCCCAACTAACACGGCGGCCAAGAGAACAACCAGAACGAGTGACGCCGGGAATGCAGGCAATGCCGGTAACACAGCGCCCACCAAGGGTAGCGGGGCAGGTCTCGCCAGAGGCGGAAACACGCAACTCCAGAGCAACCTGGACAAGATCGCACAAGATCCCGAAGGGGCTAAACTCCTTGCGGAAGCCCGCCGAAAAGGCGTAAAGATTGAAGTCGGCGATCCGGCCACCGCCAAGGGTGCCAACGATGTGGAACTGAATTGCAATTGTGCCCAGTGCAATGAACAAAGAGCAGCCGATGGCACGACCGTCGTTAACGGCGTCACTATTTCGGACGGCACGAACACCCGCATCGTGGTTCGGGATCCCAACAATGTCAAAACCCTCGTTCACGAGTTGGTTCACGCGGTCAGCACCGGTGACGGCAACTCCAAGGAAGAGGAAGGTATCGCGGATGTGGTCGGCTCCCGAATCGCCAACAACGTGGGCGGATCCGGTGGCTTCAGGGGCATGTCCGATCAGACAATTTACAAAAACAAGCAGCAGTTCTACGGAAGCCTCAACCAGAGTAATGGCATCCGAAACACCTTGGGTAATCTCGGTATCGGAGTCAACGTGTAAGGTACCGGATAGAGAGAGTTCAATGGAAAAGACAGGCCCAGCGCCTGTCTTTTTCGCATGCATGCAATGATTGGATGAGATTTTGGGATCTTCCAGCCTGTCCCCCAAAGCTGCCTAGTAGTTGCGAGGACGGCTATCCGCCCCGGTTGGCGTCCCATTCTGGCTGCCCATCGGATCCGCAACCGGCTCAATCCGCCCCCGGCGAGGCTGTTTCTCTATCGGAATTACGTTATAACCGGCACGAGGCGCCGCGCCCTGCCCCGGATTGCTATATCCTGGAAATGGCTGCTGAGAAGCCGTTCCCGGATTATTCCGGCTATCCGGAACAGCGGATGGGGGTACGCTATCCGAAGGCGGGAATGAATCATCACCACGCTCATGCGCCGGATCGAATCCGGTCTGGCCCACCGTGCCCGCATCACCGGGAGAACCGGTGCCGGGTGCGCCGGATTGCGCCGCCACCCCGTCACCCCCCTGCAAGGGATCCAGCAGGGGGTCCGCTTGCATCTCCCCGTCCTGGGGAGTGCCGCCGGATCCGTTGGCCGGCTCTTTGTCGCTGAGATTTTTCAGGTTGTAGGTCACGAAATCCTCTTCCTCCAGCGGTTTGCTGTAGGACAGATCAAAATCGGCGACTGGTCGGCTGGCCAGATACGGCTTCATGAACGACCGCCAGATGGTGGCCGGCAACGAGCCGCCAGTCATGCCCGGCATCGGGGTGTTGTTGTCGTTGCCCACCCAGACCCCGGTCACCACATCCGGCGTGAAGCCGACAAACCAGGCATCCCGGTAATCATCACTGGTCCCGGTCTTACCGGCTATCGGACGCCCGATATTAGCTGCCTGCCCGGTTCCCCGCTGGACAACCGCGGTCATCATCTTCACCATGGTATCCACGGTGGTCCGGTTCAGCACATCGGTGCGGACCGGGTGCTCCCGAAAGATTTCATGCCCGGAATCATCGACGATTTTCTCGATGGCGTACGGTTCTACCCGCACGCCCTGATTAGCCAACACCCCGAATGCGGAGGTAATATCCAGCAACCGGACGCCGGAACCGCCCAGCGTTAGACCCAGATAGGGCTCCAATGGTGTTCTAATGCCCATCTGCTGGGCCATGCGAATGACGGCATCCGCCCCCAGCTCGTTGATGACTTTAACGGCCACAATATTGTTGGAGGTCACCAGCGCGCGCGCCACCGTCATGTAGCCATGATGGGACTTATCGTAGTTTTGTGGCTGCCAGTCACCGATCTTGACCGGCTCGTCCAGATAGACGCGGTTGGGTTCGTACCCCCGGTCAATGGCCGTGGCATAAGTAAAAATCTTGAACAGGGAGCCCGGCGAACGGGTGGCCTGGGAAACCCGGTCAAATTGGCTCTTCTGGTAGCTTTTGCCACCCACGTAAGCCAGGATCGCGCCCGTTTTGGGGTTGATGGAAACCAGCGCCGCCTGCTGATTAAGCCGGGTCCGTCCGTAAGCGTAGGACTGGCTGACCACCGCCCGCTCGGCAATATTCTGGGCATGCAAATCCAGGGTCGTGTAGATTTTCAACCCGCTTTGCCAGAAGGATTGCTCATCCAGGTTGTAGTAACGCATCACCTGATCCATGACGGAATGGTTGAAAAACGGCGCCTTATCCGAAGACGCCATGTCCTGTCCGCCCGGATTCAGCCGGACAGGCTTGCTTTGCTGCTCTTCCAGCTCGGTCGCTGAAAGCTTCCCGACTTCCATCAGGTTCGCGAGCACTTCGTTCCGGCGCTCCTTGGCTCCATCCGGGTTCTGAAACGGGTTGTAGCCGGAAGGCGCCTGGGGCAGACCAGCCAGCAGCGCCGCTTCCGCCACGGTTAGCCTGGCGGGAGGCTTTCCAAAATAGATTTCGCTGGCGGCCTTGATTCCGTAGGCACCCTCGCCGAAGTAGATATTATTAATGTAGAGTTCCAGAATCTGGTCCTTGCTCAGTTTTTCCTCCAACTGCCAGGCCAGGGCCGCCTCTTTAATCTTCCGGGAGAAAGTCCGCTCATTGGAGAGAAACACGTTTCGGGCCAACTGCTGGGTGAGGGTACTGCCGCCCTCCCGGAATTTCTTGTGGGTCAAATCACTGACGACGGCCCGCAGGACAGCCACCGGGTCCACGCCATGATGGCTGTAGAAACGGCGATCCTCGGTGGCCAAGAGGGCGTTCACGAAGTGGGGAGACACCTCGCTGAGGCGGATGTTATCGTGCTTGAACTTGCCGAAGGACATGATGGGGGTGCCATCGGCGGCAAAAACCTGGGTCCACTGGGTCGGATTGATACCATCACGCAGAACCTTTTCCACGGAAGGCAGATCGCGGGTGACGACAAACGCATAGGCTCCCAGAGCCAGAAAGCCGACCATCAGGAGTGCAAACAGCTTACGCAACATGATTGGCGAAAGTCCTTTGGTTGAAGCGGGGGAAATCCCGATAATGAGGGGCTAGCCTATTGTACTGAAGAAATGCCATGTCTATAAAGTCCACGAAAGGCGGAAATTGCCTGCACCCCTTCCTGAAGTGAGTACCCGGCCTGTTCCGGTTTAAATCCTTACCCCCGTGTCACCCAGCGCATCGCATGAAATCCGGCCACCATGACCAGCAACCCCAGCACGATACTCCCTACCAGGTACAGCAAAGCCCGCTCCCAGGCCCCCTGCCGCAAATATAGCAGCGCCTCCAGTTCGTAGCTGGAAAACGTGGTAAAGGCGCCCAAAAATCCGGTCATCAGCAGTAATCGAAGCTGAAAGGGGGCTTCGGTCAGGGCATGATAGCGGCTCTCGAAAAAGCCCAGCAACAGCCCCATGATGAGACATCCCGTCAGATTCACCAGCAGGGTGCCGTAAGGCATCGCCATCCCAAAGCGGGCATTCCCCCACTCCGCCAAGAAATACCGACAAAGGGTTCCAGCACTGCCACCCAAGACCAGAATCATGAGTTTGTCCATACGATCCAGTTTACCTTATCTGTGGGTATGGCTAAGACGACGCAGATCTATTCGGCTTCCATGGCTTTTTTGTAAGCACTTTCTGCCTTATCTTGCTGCCCTGCCATCTCATAGCAATAACCAAGGAGATTATAGTAGTCGTGGGTGTTTGCCTCTACGGCGATAGAACCTGCATACTCTAAGATTTCAATGGCTTTTTCGTATTCTTTTAAATTGTAGAAGCCACCGCCTAGGTTGGTATAGGCCCAATGCAAATCACTTTTCGGAAGTCGTATAGAAGGGTGACATTCTGCATCCAGCTCAACCACCTTTTGGAAGTGGTAACTATGTTTTTCACAGAGTTCCAAGGGGCTATCCTCCCTGAGAAGAGACCCATAAATCTCACCAAGATTCTTGTGGCAATCCCGAGCAACTTTCCAGGGATGGGGGTCCGGCTTAACCTCACGCATTTCATAATCTTCAATGATCTGATTCAGCCAGAGTATAGCGTCATCCAGCCGCCCCATTTTCTTGAGAAGGTTTGCATAGCCAAGCCTTGGTGCACCTGCGTGAGGCTCTTTTTCTATGGAGAGCATATAAGAGGCCTCGGCCTGATTAAATTTTTCAAGGCTTGTGTATATATTGCCAAGATTGCAATACACAATTTCAGGGCTATTACTGTAAACCAGCGCACGCTCAGCATAACTTAGTGCCTTTTCAGGCTCATTGAGGGCAAGATACATGCAGCCCAGATTGCTCAATGCCCTCCAGCAGGTTGGATCAACCTCAATTGCTCGCTGGGTATAAGCAATCCCATTCACAAAATCGGCAGCCGCATAAAATGTCCAGCCAACATTCTTTAAAGCCTCTGGATGGTCTGGATTCAGGCTCAGGGCCGCTTGATAACACTCCAAAGCCTTCTCAAGGTCTCCCTTGTAGTAGGCCTCTTCCCCTTCCGACATATATTTTTGGTAGGCTTCGGTCATGGCTTAGAAGTTTGCTTACCACTTCGAGCCGCGTTTACGGATCTCGTTGATCTTGGCCAGGTAGCGGGGGCGCAGCTGGTTGGCATAGCTGGTCAGCTTTTCCTGAAAGACACTACTATCCGGCTTCATATCCATCCGGGACTGTTCAAAAGCTCGCTCAACAATCTGTTTTACCAGCGGCAATGGAAGCGTGCTCGTCTGGTAGACGTTTTTCAGAATTTTAATCACCACGCTGGAAAGCTCGGCATTGTTTGGGATAAACTTGTGAACACAGCCACTGATATCGGGTGGCATGACTTTTACCTCGATATAGACAATCTTTGTTACATACTTCGTTACTTTCATTGTATCTTCTCACCCCCGGAGGCTGACTCGCTCGCTTGGAGGATCCATTGTCTGAGACAAGGGGCAGCGAGCAAAAGCCCACCGGGAACACTCCAGAGAGAGCGTGGCACGGTCGCATGACGCCCTGTAAAAAACAAGCAAGGAACAGGCGTTTGACAAACGGCGTTTTGCACGACATTCTATGGATTGATATGGCAGGAGACGGACCGCAGGAGGCTCACCGAACAAATGGCTAAGAAAAGAATCCTCGTAATGACCGGTGGGGGGGATTGTCCGGGCTTGAACGCCGTAATTCGGGCGATTGTCCGGCGCACGGAAAGCGAGCCGGACTGGGAAGTCATCGGCAGCATTGAAGCCTTTAACGGCGTCCTGCGGGATCCCATGGAAGTGGTGCTCCTGGATAGCAAGACCGTATCCGGCATCCATATCCGGGGCGGCACGATTCTCAAGACGACCAACAAGGGCGGCCCCTTCCACTGGCCGGTTAAAAACGAGGACGGCAGCTGGTCTTATGTGGACCGGGTGGATGACCTGATGGACCGCTTGGACAAACTGGGCATCAACGCCGTCATCAGCATCGGCGGGGAAGGCTCCATGGATATCGCCCAGCGGCTTTATCAGCGCGGCATCCCCATTGTCGGCGTTCCCAAAACCATCGATAACGATTTATCCTCGACAGATGTAACCTTCGGCTTCCAGACCGCCGTTCAAATCGCCACCGAGGCCGTGGATCGTCTGGTGACCACCGCCGCCAGCCATAACCGCCTGATGATTCTGGAAGTCATGGGCCGGGATGCCGGTTGGATTTGCCTGAGTGCAGCCATCGCGGGCGGCGCGCACGTGGCGCTGATTCCGGAAATTCCTTATGATATCGATAAAGTGGCCGCTGAGATCAACGACCGGGTTGAAAACGGGCGGGGCTTTGCGATTGTGGTCATTGCGGAAGGCGCAAAACCCGTGGGCGGAGAGATTACCGCACGCACCAGCGATCAGCCCGGCTACCAGAACAAGATTCTGGGCGGGGTCGGCCACCGCCTGCTGGAAGAGATTAAAGACAAGGTGGACGTGGAAGCCCGCGTCATGATTCTGGGGCACCTGCAACGGGGCGGTTCCCCCATTGCCTACGACCGCATCCTGGCCACCCAGTTTGGCGTGAAATCCGTGGAACTGGTGATGGAAGAAAAATTCGGGCACATGGTGGCCTACCGTCACCCGGAGATTGTCTCGGTCCCCATCGAATCCGCCATTGCCGAGTACAACTACGTGAAGCTGGACAGTGCACTGGTCCACACCGCCCGTGGTGTCGGCATCTCCATGGGCGACTAAACCAACCCCAGCAGAACCGACAACCGATCAGCGGGTATGGATCGATTCTACCGTCTGCTTGCTAGCGCGTGGTTTTTTGGTTTTTGTTTGTTGTCCGGCTCGGTGGCAAGCAGGGGTTCATCCGGTTTAAGCCGCACAAATATCAGCCGCAGGGCGCGGTCCATCAGGATGGGCAGAATCATGAAACCGATTAGAGCCGCCCAGAACAGCATTTTATAAGGGGCCAGCAAGGCCCCGATCGTGACCAAGATGGTGTAGCGGATTATCCGGGAAGTGCCCAGGACAATCAGGCAGCGGCCACGGGGATAATCGTTCGCCAGGGCCAGAAAGCGCATGGGATCCCAGGGGAAGGGCAGCGCATTAAAGAAAAACAACCAGAAACCCGTTTGTCGCAGGAAAAACCGTTGATACGACGCCGGAATGGCCTTTTGCAGCTTGGGAGCCTGTATCCATCGCTTGAAGGTGGCTTCCAGCCGGTACCATCCCGCGACTGTCCCCAACGTGGCCGCTAACACAACCAGCACCGGAGAGTTGAACTGCCCCAGCCACATGATGGTAATGGTCAGCGGAAAAGGAATCGGCACCGGACTTGCACCGATAAAGCTCATCACGAACAGGGCCACTAGCCCTAAGGCAAACAGAATGCCATCCGGCATGGCCAACGCGGGCATCAGGCACCCCATCCCGAAGCATTCTGGAGTTGCGTCGAAAGTCCGGCGTCAGAGAGCGCAACCACCGACTGCCGTCGGCGCAGAATGACTTCGGCCAGCGCCTGATCCGAGGGCTTGTCCACATCCATGCAGCATTCGGAAAACGGCATGTCAACGACACCCACATTGCACCCGAACACCCGAGAGGCCCGGCAGGCAATCTCATGGATGGTGAGCTGGCGAAAAACAATTTTCAGAATGGTCAGCGGGTCCATCATGAACATACTCTTCCAGGGACGTTTCCGATTGCGGTCGATGGTTTCCATAAACGACGCGCGCCCCTGAAAGTTCCGCTTGTTGACCATGAACATATTCCCCCCGGAGTAGGCGCCATCTTTCACCGGGAACCAGGTCCTACGGCTCTCGGGGTAGTGCTGGCTCACCAGGTTGCGGTTTACGGCCGCCACGGCAAAGGATAAATCCCGCTTCAGAACTTCCGCAATGAAATGATCAATCATCTCGGTTGTCAGCAATGGATGATCTCCCGAGATGAACAGCACCCACTCCTGTCCCGGCAGGCGCTCCAACGATTTCAGGACAGAGGCCACCGCCTTCTGCTCGCTGGGTATGGATTTAAAGGGAAGATCAGTCTGCACAGACAGCACTTCAGGATCATTGCTGCTGACATAAACTTCTGGACCGAACCGGGAGGCGGATAGGGCATCGAGAACCGACAGCACCATCGGTTTACCGCCGACGGGCAGCAAGACTTTGCTTTGGAGTGCAGTTCCGGCCAATAAGGGATTATGCGCATCCCTGGTGCCGGTGAGGATGACCGCTTGTAGCTTCATATCAACAGGATGATAGCACAGGATGAGCTCCGGGATCATCGAGATACCGTCATGCTGGCCAACTGGGCCGTTTGTCCGTCTTTTCGGTCAGCCTATAAACCATCTCAACACATTTCAAATCCGTCACCGAGATCATGAACCAGATTCTTGGGCTTGAGCTTCCGGCGCTCGTTGGGTAAAATATGAATTCCATAAAATATGGCGGGTGTCGCCAAGTGGTTAAGGCCCCGGTTTGTGGTACCGGTATTCGTGGGTTCAAGTCCCATCATCCGCCCCATATTTTTCTTAAAACCTCCAAAAAGCCCGGCACATTTGACGGGCTTTTTGCGTTCATCATGATGCTTGCCCGTTTATTAGGAAGAAATCCTCAGGCGGGGCCAGTGTTTTTTTGATTGAATAAGATCCTGTTGAGATTACAACCTCTGGTAGGAATGCCTCATGGAAAGCACCCCCAGCTTTATATACCCGGATCGTCCCATCTATCGGGCCGCCGCCGGATACTACAATGCCTTCCCGTATGTCCGTGGCCTCACCGATGCCATGTTGACACCAGGCAACCGGGTCACCCGTTTCAACGCGGGCGCAGACGGCTTGGTTTACGGATTCACCTTCAGGGAACTGAACAAGCGCTATCACCGAGTCATCAACCGCCTGTACGACAAGCACCCCCGCTTTGCGGAACTGATGAACCGTCATCCGATCCTACTGGGACTACCCATTGCCTCACTCGGCTTCCTGATTGCGGAATCGGGCGGCCTTTTTGGACAAGGCTTGTTCCGCCGCTTGAGAGAAACTTCAACCGCCCAGAGCTTTATTCACCGTGCCCTGCACAGCCCGGCGGGCGACGCCGTGGCAAAAACCCTGCGCCCAGTGGCCAAATTCATCAGCCGACCCGCTGTTTTGAAAACCCTCGGTCTGGCCCTCGTGGGGTTTGGCGTAGTCGAACTGTTCCGCATTATCCAGGACCGGTTTTCATTTGGGAAAGCCTATAAAAAGATCCGTCAGGATGTTCCTTATAATGCCCTGTCTCCCTACGCGCTGCGGAACGGGATCATTGAAAGCCGGATGGGACCCTACCGGCACTCGTTACCAGATGCAACGGCGACTGTCTATCCAGAGCGCGCGCCAATGTACAGCACGCAACCGAACCTGTCCCGGCTCGCCTGAACCCTCCGGGCTTTCCGGAAAGCGGGAATTTCATGCGGCTGAGATCCTTCCCCTCCCCTGGCAAAACAGTGTAGACTGAAATTCTTGTACGGCTCCAAGGTCCAGGGAAGGTTCATGTCGCATCTACGCGGTCAAGTTGTGAGCTTTTTATGCTTTTGGGCATTCACCGTCCTGCTGGTGTCGCTCCTGTTTCTGCGCGGCAAAGCCGCCGGGACCCAGCAAGACGCCGCCCTCAACCCACCCCCAGAGATTTCATCCGAGGCCACCAGCCTCGCGGCCATCGCTGAACCCACGCTGGCCGTGGAAGGGAGCGACAGCACCATCCGAAAACGCTTCTCCAGGGCAGAGCGTTTGGGCATCCGCCACGCCGTCATCAACGTCCCCCAATAGCCGAGTCTTGCATCCATGCTGTCGATACAGGGCGTATCCCGTTTATTCGGTTAATGACGTTATGTTCGTAGCGTTATCGCCATTTTTGGGCTAATCTGGAAAGATGCAAAAAAGGGTTTAAAGAGTTCCAATGGCCATTCCGACCTCTTCCGATGAAGCCTACCGCCAGGCCGGTGTTGATCTTAAAAGCGCCGAAACCGTAGTAGATATTGCCCGCAACGCCGCCCGCTCGACGCAAACCAACTTTCTGCTTGGCGGCATCGGCAGTTTCAGTGGGGCTTTCGAGCTGCCCGCCGGTTATCGTCAGCCCGTGCTGTTGTGCGCCTGCGACGGTGTGGGTACCAAGCTGAAGCTGGCTTTTGATGCCCAGCGGCACGACACTGTGGGCATCGATTTAGTAGCCATGAGCGTGAATGACATATTAGTAAACGGCGGCGAGCCGTTGGTCTTCCTGGATTACCTTGCCACCGACAAGATCCGCCCGCCGGAGCTGGCGCAGATATTAACCGGTATCGCGGAAGGCTGCAAACAAGCGGGTTGCGCCCTAATCGGCGGAGAAACCGCCGAAATGCCCGGCTTTTACGCCAAAGAAGAGTATGACCTGGCCGGTTTCTGCGTGGGTGTGGCCGAGAAAGCGGAACTTTACCCCAAGCGGGATCGCATTCAGGCCGGGGATTTGCTGATCGGGCTGGCCAGTTCCGGCCTGCACAGCAACGGCTATTCGCTGGTGCGCAAAATTCTGTTCACCGATCATCAGCGCGCTCTTACCGAGCACGTCCCGGAACTGGACACCACGCTGGCCGATGTACTGCTGACTCCCACCCGGATTTACGTACAATCGGTCTTGAAGCTGCTAAAAACCATGCCGGAAGCCGTCCGCGCCATGGTGCATGTGACCGGCGGCGGCTTCTACGACAACATTCCCCGGGTGCTGCCACCGGAGCTGTCGGCAGAAATCAATCCCACCAACTGGTCCATGCCGCCCATCTTCACTTACTTGCAGCAGTTGGGGAATCTCAGCAACGAGAGCCTCTGGCACACCTTCAACTGCGGGATCGGCTTCATCATGGTGGTTAATCCGGCCCATGAAAAGGCCGTGATGGAATACTTCCACAACGAAACCCAGGAGCAAGCGCATGTGATCGGCATGCTAATCCCCTCAAATGGCCAGTCGGAGGTCATTATTCAATGACCGAGGCGCGGGTTTGCCGGTTGGGCGTCATGCTCTCGGGACGCGGCAGTAACTTTGCCTCGATTCAGACAGCCATTGAAGCGGGAACACTTCGCAATGCCCGTATCGCGCTGGTGATTTCCAACCATGCCGATGCCCCCGGCCTGGAACTGGCCCGCGCAAAGGGCTTGAAGACCGCCGCTTTCGATAAGGCCGGCTTTGAGAACCGGCAGGCGTTTGACACCGCAGTGACCAAAACGCTGAAAGCAGAAGGCGTGGAATTGCTGATTCTGGCCGGTTATGACCGCATCATCAGCGCCCCGCTGCTGGAAGCCTACGCGGGACACATTCTGAATATTCATCCCAGCCTGCTGCCAGCCTATGGCGGCAAAGGTATGGTCGGTGGAAAGGTCCACGCGGCGGTTTTGGAAAATGGGGAAGCCGAATCCGGCTGCAGCGTGCATGTCGTCACCGACACCGTGGATGGTGGCCCGGTGCTGGGACAGGCCCGCGTGCCGGTGCTCCCCGGCGACACGCCGGAAGCCTTGGCCGCCCGCGTACTGGAGCAGGAACACCAGCTATACCCCCAAGCGATTGGGCAATTTATCGAGCAACAGATTTTACCGGGAGAGGAGTTGAAATCCCATGAGCGGAATGCCTTGGTCTAAACGGTTATCCCAGCCTGCCCTTACCGTGGCGGTCGCAACGGGCTTGCTACTGCTGGGCGGCTGTCAGCAGGATGTGGTCCATCAGCGCTCCATTGCCGAATTGACCCAGAAGGCCCAAAGCATGATGCAGGCCGGGGATTATAACGGCGCAGTCGCCCGACTGGAGGCGGCCTACGATTTGCAACCCAACGAAACCAAGACTATGTACAACCTAGCCGTCGCCTATCAGATGCAAGGCAACTACGATAAAGCACTAGACATGTTCTCCCAGTTGCAGGACAAACCAGGCATGGACAAAGCGCAGATTCAGAAAGCCATAGGCATTACCTATGAGGCCAAGGCCGATGCGCTGGATGCCGAAGTCCATGAGCAGGAGGAAAACCCCAAGGCGGACAAGGCCCAAGTCCAGCAGAAAAAGCAAGCCGCCGTGGAGACCTACCAATTGGCGCTTCAATCCTACCAGCAAGCGCTGGCCGGCAACGGGCTGAAGAACCCTGAAGAAGTGCAAAAGCAGATCGAGTCGCTGGAAGCCAAACTCAAACCGGATTCCGCCGGGGCGGACAGCGGCGAGCAGCCTTAATCCTTTACCGGCTTCCATCAAACCCCTAATATTTATCCTTCTCGCCTGCTGAATGCTCGGCTGCAATACTTTCTTTACCGGTACAGGGCTTGCGGGTATGATGTTGGGTATGAAAGATACGTTGAGCGCGCTGATTCACAAACTCAGCCAGGGCCGTGTTCTCGTGGTAGGCGATCTGGTCATCGACGAGATGATCTACGGCGGGACCCACCGCATCTCCCGCGAAGCCCCGGTGCTGATTTTGCGGCATGAACAGACCGATATTATCCTGGGTGCGGCGGGCAACGCGGCGCACAACGTGGCAAAGCTGAATGCCAAGCGGACGGCCATCGTCGGCGTTTCCGGAAAAGATTACTATTGCTCACTGTTGCTGGATGCCTTGCAACGGGACGGCATTGACGGCGCGGGCCTGATTCAGGACGAAAACCGCCCCACCAGCACCAAAACCCGCATCTCGGGGATTGCCAATCATTCTGTTACCCAACAGATTGTGCGCATTGACCGGGAATCCAGCCAACTGGTTTCGGGCGATGTGGAAAACAAGCTGCTGGATACGCTCAGCAAGATGGCGCCCGAATTTGACGCCCTGCTGCTTTCGGATTACGGGCTCGGGGTCTTCACCCCGGCGGTGATTGAACATTGCCAGACGCTGCGAAAAAAGCACGGGCTGATGATGACAGTGGACAGCCAGCAGGATTTGAGCGCCTTCCAGAACGCGACCATGATCACCCCCAACCAGCCGGAAACCGAGCGCAACGTGGGTTACGACCTATTGACCCCCGAGGATGTGCAGCGCGCCGGGCGGGATTTGCTTGCCAAAACCAACGCCGAGAATATTCTGGTGACGCGCGGCGAATACGGGATGAGCGTGTTCGAGCGTCGCCCGGATGGCCAGGAGCCGATGGCAACCGAGATCCCGGTCTTCAATCACAGCGAAGTGTTTGATGTCACCGGGGCAGGCGACACGGTGGTGGGCACCCTCACACTGGCCTTGACTGCCGGGGCATCGGTATTAGAAGCATCCATTCTGGGCAATCTTGCCGCCAGCATTGTCGTGAAACGCTTCGGAGCCGCCACTACCAACCAGCAAGAGCTGTTGGCCGCGCTGGCGGATCTGGACGGAGACCTGCTCAAACCCCGCCAGAACGGGCACACTTTACAGGTTTAATCCCCAAAACCACCCACCTTTTAAGATTTAATCCCCAAGAGAGACAGGAACTATGCTGATTAATCAATCGGGAAAACTTTTTGGCCGCATCAACGTGATTGACTTCCTGGGGCTGGCCCTCACCCTGCTGATCACCATCGGGGTCATCGCCGTGCAATCGGGTTTCTACCAAACCTCGGGCCAAGTCATCAAGGGCGAAGGCGATATTCAGTACACGATTCTGATCCGGAACCTGAAAACCCTGCAACCGGACCTGTTTGTCCCCGGTACCAAGCTCTCCATCACCATTCGCAACCAGCCGCGCGGCGAGGTGCCGATTGTGGCCGTCCAACGCAATCCCAAGCGGACCTCTTTCATGCTGCCCAGCGGCCAGTTGAAAACGGTGGAAGATCCCGCCGATCCCAACGGCTATGACTACCTGGTGACCCTGAAGGACCACGCGATGTTCAGCGAGGGCGGCTACGTGACCGAGGGCATCAAGGTCAAAATTGGCCTGAGCATTGAAGTGGAAGGCAAGAATTACCGTGTGCCGGGCGTCATCGTGGCTATCAACGAGCCTGAAGCAGCCCCGGCTTCAGCCAAATAGAGCGGTAACCAACCTATGACCGGCTTAAATCCATGACGTTCCTGAAACAAACCCTGGAAAGTTCCCTGTTGCTACGGCCCTGGGTCTCCCTGGCTGAGTTGAAGGGCCTGGATTTGGCCAATTGGCTGCGAAATTCCCGGCTTTCCGCGCCTTTTCGAGTGATGGGACAGCGCCTGGGGGGTGTCCATCCCTATGCTCTGGCCTTGATTCCACCGTTCCGCTTTATCCTGTCAGTTGGCGCGGCAGGGCTGTTCTGCCTGCTGGCATTCGCAGGTACCGGGGTGATTGGCGCCGTTACCGGATTGCTGTTTGGGCTGGCGCTACTGGGCTGGCTGTTGTTTCGGCCCAATATCCTGAGCCGACTGACGGTGATCGACGTTCTGGTCGCCCTGTTCCTGGCCTCAGCCGCGCTATCCACCGCATTTTCCTCGTTTTTCACGACCAGCCTGATTGGCTTAGCCAAGATGACCACCTTCGTGGCCGGATACGTGGTTTTCCGGCTGATCAGCGAGCAAGGACACAAAACCATCGCCTTTCTGCTGGGACTGTTGACCGCCATCGGCCTGGGAGAATCGGTGATCGGCCTCTACCAGCACATTAACCACATCCAGCCGCTGGCCACCTGGTCGGACCCCACCATCAACCCGGAATTGCAGATGGACCGCATCTTCGGCACCCTGCAACCCTCCAATCCCAACCTGTTAGCCGGCTTTCTCATTCCATGCCTGGCGTCTTCGGCTGGGCTCGCGCTGATGTTTCTGCGCAAAAAAACCATCATGATCTCCGCCGCGCTGCTTGGCATTACCGGTTTACTGTTGTATGCCCTGGTTTTAACCGGGTCCAGAGGGGGCTTTCTGGCCATCGGGGTTATGGTGGCCTGCATGTTTGCCTATTTGGGCCATCTCATCTGGCGGGATCGCGACCTGAAACCGTACCGATGGATGAAACCGGCCTGGCTGATTGTTTTAATTGTGAGCATCCTCGCCATGGCCGGTGGGATTGCCGCCTCCGAGAAAATCCGGCACCGGGTGACTTCTATCTTTGCCATGCGGGAAGATAGCAGCATCTCGTATCGCCTGAACGTCTACAATTCCGCCATGCAGATGGTGCAAGACAACCCGGTGGTAGGCATTGGGCCTGGAAATGGCACCTTTAAACTGGTGTACGGACTGTACATGGTGCCCGGCTATAACGCGCTGGGCTCTTATAGCGTGCCGCTGGAAATTGCCGTGGAGCAGGGCCTCATCGGGCTCACCATCTTCCTGTCCCTGCTATTGATTCTAATCATCCGGGCCGCGCTGGCCATGGACTCTCCGCATCTTTCCCTGCGGGAAAAATTACTGGTAGGCGCACTTCTGACCGGTATTCTGGGTTCCTTCATGTACGGGGCGTTCGATACCATCTGGTACCGGCCTTCGGTGAACCTGCTGTTCTGGTTCATGGTGGCGGCGCTGGCCAAACTCACTGAACCGCGCGAATCCAATGCGTTCCGAGGGAAGCTATGATATCCGCAAAAAGCATCGATCCCGAAGGCATCAAGAAAATCGCCCTGGTCAACTTTGGCGGCATTGGCGATGAGATTTTGTTTTCACCGGTGATTGAGGAAATCCGGCGATACTTGCCCCAGGCCCATATCACCCTGTTTTTGGAAGATCGCAGCCGCTCGGTTAAAGACCTGCTGCCGGGCGTAGATGCGATTAAAGAGCTGAACGTTCAGGATCAATCGCGCCGGAAGACCTTTTTCCAGTTGTGGGGCATGCTGCGGAACAAGTATTTCGATGTGGTGATCTCCAGCGGCAGCAGCCCGTTTATTCCGGTGCTGCTCTTTCTCTCCGGTATTCCGGTCCGGATAGGCTTTGGGACCGGCGCCACCAGCCAACGCCTGCTGACGGTGGAGGCGCCGTTGGCCCCCAAGCACGATCGCAAAGGCTATGCGGGGCAAATGTATTTCGCGCTGGCCCAAAGCTTTTTACATTGGCTGCTGCCAGACCAGTACCAGCCCATGCAGCCGGTGTTGCCGCATCTGAAACCACCCGCACTGGAGGATTTGCTGTGGGCCAAGGGCATTTTGAAGCCCGACGAGCCCGAGAAGAAGATCCTGGTTCATCCGGGGGTCAGCACCATCAGCGTGCAAAAAAATATCCTCAAAAGCTGGCCGCCCGGCCAATGGGCTGAACTCATCCAGCGGCTGACCTCCCTGGGACACAAAGTCTACCTGGTCGGCGGCCCCGATGATCGGGACGCCGTGGAAAATATCCGGCAGGCATTGCCAACCGAACTACCCAATTTCACCAATCTCTACGGCCAGACCAAAAACCTGCGGCAGCTGGCCGCGCTCATTCAGCAAAGCGATTTGCTGCTGTGCGTGGATTCCTCGCCCATGCACATGGCCGTGGGCTACGGCAAACCCGTGGTGGCCATGTTTGGCCCCACCGACGAGAAAAAGCTGGTGCCCCCGGAAGACCCACGCTTCCAGGTGGTCGCCGTGCAGGATTTAGCTTGCCGCCCCTGCCTGTGGGACGTAAGGAACGAATGCTGCGACAAACCCGTCTGCCTGGACGTGCCGGTTTCCGACTTTCTGAGTGCGGCCAACCAGGCACTGGCCACCAGCGTTCACAGCTAAGCTGCGGGGCACCTTCTATATTCTCTTGATCGTCAAACCGGCAGCAATTCGATCACAAGAGGTAAAATAAAGCTATGAGTCGCCATCGTCTGCCCGCCATTCCGCTGACCGAAGCCCAGGCCGAGAAAACCAAGGCCCTGCTGGAGCGCGTGCTGTACGAACTGAAAAAAGTGATTGTGGGGCAGGAGCATTTGCTGGAGCGGCTTTTGGTAGCCGTGATGACTGGCGGGAATGTGCTGGTGGAAGGGGCGCCGGGTTTGGCGAAAACCCTCACCCTTAAATGCCTCAGCCAGGTGACCGGACTGGAATTCAAGCGCATTCAGTTCACCCCGGACTTGCTGCCCTCCGATCTCATCGGCACTCGGATTTTCAACCCCGGCACCGGCTTGTTCAGCACGGAATTCGGGCCCATCTTCGCCAATTTTATCCTGGCTGACGAAATCAACCGGGCGCCCGCCAAGGTGCAAAGCGCCCTGCTGGAAGCCATGCAAGAACAACAAGTCACCATTGGCCGTGAGACTTTCCCGCTGAAGGCGCCGTTTCTGGTCATGGCCACCCAGAACCCCATCGAATCCGAAGGCACCTTCAACCTGCCGGAAGCCCAGCTGGACCGCTTCCTGTTCAAGCTGCTGATTGACTATCCCAGCGGGGATGAGGAGATGGTCATCATCCAACGCATGACCGCAGACGAGCTGCCCGAGCTGGAACGCATTCTGGACACCGACAGCATTCTGGAGATCATGGCCCAGGCGCAGGCGGTGTACTTGGATCCCAAGCTGATGAAGTATATTGTGGATTTGGTTGAAGCCACCCGCCGTCCCGGACAGCCACATATTATGTACGGCTCCTCGCCGCGCGGCTCCCTGGCCCTGGCCAATGCCGGAAAAGCGCAAGCGCTGATGCAAGGCCGCACGTACGTCACCCCATCTGATATCGAGCGGATAGTGCATGATTGCCTGCGACACCGGGTGATTTTGTCTTACGAAGGCTTGGCCGACGGCATGACCCCGGACCGGGTGCTGGATGAAATCCAGGCATCCGTCGCGCCCCCCATGCTCACACCGGGAGCCTGAAGCCGATGGGCAAGCCGTTGCTCCGCTGGCTGGATCCCATTATCAACCCGCTGGCCTGCCTGCCCCCGCCGCCGGAGTCGTCTCGCATTGCGAAAGAACAGGTGGACAGCCTTTTAAAACGGCTGGAAGCCACTTTGCGGCAAAAATTGCGCTATGCCTTGGTGGGGGAAAAGCGGAGCATTATCCGGGGGCAGGGCCTGGATTTTGCCGAACTACGAGAATATATGCCGGGGGATGATATCCGCAAAATCGACTGGAATGTCTTTGCCCGCACCCTCAGCCCCCATGTGCGGGAATATCACGAGGAAAAGCAGCTAACCGTGTGGCTGGCCATTGATTGCACCCCCTCCATGCACTTTGGCCACCAGAAAACCAAGCTGGAACAGGCCATTGAACTGGCTGGCCTGCTGGCCCTGATGGCCGAGCGGAGCCATCACCGGCTGGGCGCGTTTTTAATTCGCGGGGATGGCACGGAAATCATCCCGCCCCGCTCCGGCCAGGCCCAGACCCGGCAAATCATGAACACCTTGCTGGACACCGCCCGAAACCCGAATCCCATCCATTGCGGGCAGGATCCGCTCCCGGACGCCTGTGCCAAACTGGGCCACGTCGTGCAAAAACACACCAGCATCTTTTTTCTCAGCGATTTCCTGTCGCTGTCCGAGCGCTGGGACATTCCGCTGGGTCAGCTTTCCCGACACGCCCAACTGGTCCATCTCGTCCTGCAAGATCCGGTGGAGCAGGCACTCCCGGAAGGGCTGGGGCTGCTGCCGGTCATGGATCCGGAAACCGGGCAATACATACAGATTGATACCCATGACCGGGATTTCCGCGAAGCCTACGCAACCCATGCCCGCGGCTTAATGGCACTCCGTCTGCAGCGCCTGAAGGAAACCGGAACCGTGGTTGAGGCGGGTACCGGGGAAGATCCGGCCCAGATTCTGCTGACCCTCCTGAAAACCCGCCAAGGCCGTACGGCACGGAGACCGGCATGATTTTTGACCTGCGAAACATCCATGAATTCTACTTTGCCTGGCCATGGGCGCTGCTGCTGTTGCTGTTGATTCCGGTGGGCTGGCGGCTGCACGCCCGACACCTGGAAGCCAGAATCAGGAAAACCGCCCTGCACTTCAGTTATACAGCAGTTGCGGCGCAGCTGGGCAAACAGCCTGCCCTCTGGAAGCGTTTGCTCCCGGTTATCGGTGCCAGCCTGCTGGCGGCAAGCCTTATTATTGGGCTGGCCCGGCCCACCATTGTTGCCCGCGTGCCCATCAGCTCGGTCGATATGATGCTGGTGCTGGATATCTCGCTGAGCATGCTGGCCGAGGACATTCGGCCGGATCGGCTGAGCGCGGCCCGCGACGCCGCCGTGCAGTTTGTGGAAAGCCTGCCCCGCGACGCGCGGGTGGGCCTGGAGGTTTTCGCGGGGACCAACTATGTGCTATCACCGCCCACCCGCAACCATGGCGAAGTATCGGCGTACCTGCGGGCCCTGCGCAAGGAGGACTTGAAACCACGCACCGAGATTGGCAGCGCCCTGCATACGGCCTTGCAGATTCTGACCCAGGGCACAGACGCGGCGGCACTCGATCAGGCCAAGAAGCAGGCCCAAAGCCAATCTGGCCAAACAGGCACAGCTCCTGATTCCCAAGGCAACGCCCCCAACCCAGGCGGGAAAGGCAAAAATCCGGATCGCGTGATTATACTGCTCAGTGACGGAGACAGCCATGAAGGCTACCCGTGGGATCGCGCCGCCCAGGATGCCCGGCAAGCGAACGTGACCGTCCACACGGTCGGCATCGGCAGCCCGGAAGGCAGCACCATTGTCTACCAAGGCATCGAACTCCCGGTCAATTTCGATGAATCCACCCTGCGGCAGATTGCCGAAACCGGTGGCGGCAGCTATTTCCGGGTTTTCACAGAGTCCGACTTCCGCAAGGTCTACGAACAGATTCATGAGCGCACGATTCATTACGAAGAACAAACCGTCGACTTGGCCTTTTTAACGGCCGGGCTAAGCCTGCTGCTGCTTGCGGGATGGTGGTTGCTGGCCGCGTTCGCTATTTGATTTTCATCCGGACACCGAGCAACGCCTCGGTCGCCTGGGTCAGTGCAGGATTCAGGTCCAGCGCGCATTCATACATGTCCCGCGCCTCGTTCATCTGGCCCAGGCGCTCGTAGTTCTGCCCCTTCAGGTAGTACAAGGCCTCATGCGGCCCAAAATGCTGGAGGGTCTTGTCCAGGACCTCCAGTGCCTGCTGGTGCATCCCCAGGCAGAAATAAATCTGGCTCATCCAGAACGACAGGTTGACCTCGCCCGGAAAGTAATAATAGTTATCCATCGCCTTCTCCATCAGACCCACCAGGTCATGATGCTGGGCGGCGGTTCCCTTGGGCACCAGATCAATCATCGCTTGCCCCAGGGCGCAGAAAATTTTGGGATCCGCCAGATGGAGCCTGATTTGGGCAAGCATCTGGTCAAGGAGCTGAATATCACTCAGCTCACGGCAGTCCGGCAACAGTGAAACCAGGGACGTCGTGGCCTGGCTGCGATCCACTTTTTCCCGGTACAGGTACTCCAGGTGCTCAAAGCGGCAATCCTCCCGGTCTACTTGCACCAGGCAAACGGTTTGCAGCCCCAGACTATGCCCGTTGGTCTGGAAGCAGCATCCACCCTCATTCTTGAAATACTGGGCCAGAGCGTCATAGTTGACCATATAGGAAAAGGCCCCGTTGTGGGCGGCAAACTGGTGCTCGTAGAAGCAAGCCATCTGATCCCGACTGGTAAAGGCCTTGTCGGAGGATATCAGGACCAGTTGGTTGTTGGAAAGCTTTTCCAGGTTCCGAATCACGTTGAAAGCCCCCAGCGGGAAGATGATGGAGCCGTTCCGGACGTTGTGCCGGTAGTGGTTCAGTACGGCATTGAGCCTGGCATCCGGGTAGTAGTGGTCGTTGGGCAGCTCGCGATACCGGACCTGCTGCGTCACTTGCGAAATATGCGGCGGGGAAGCCGGGTCGATTCCCTGGCCATCCGGGCCAAGGAGGCTCCGCTCCAGGGTCACCAAACCTTCCATCAGGCGCTTGGATTCCACCCGGAAGAAATCCTGGGGAATCGTATCGAAGAAGTAGTTGGCAATGGCGATCATGGGGTTCCGAACCGTGCCGGACTCCACCGTCTTACCACTCACCCGCAGGTTCAGCACCTGGTCCTGCAAGGGATTGAATACCGCAAAATCCAGCACGCCTTTTTCAATGAAAGGCCGCAGCTTCTCGTGATTTTGCCAGAACGTGGGGTTGCTGTCGGTAAAATCCGTCATGACATAACGGAATTGAAGCTCCCGCAAACCTTCAAAGTAGGACTGCTTGCGCAGGAGTTCCTGAAGCAGCATGTGACTGAAGCGGCCGGTGCCGGTCGCCATCTCCACAATGTAAATCGGCTCGCTGAAATCCAGGTGTTCGCGATAATCCCGAACAAAACCGAGAATCATGTCCGCGTAGGCGTCGGCAATGTAAACACTGCTGGTGACAAAGAAAGGGACGTCACATTCCCAGGCGGCAATCCCCGCGCTCTTGTAATAATCTTCCTGCATCTGCCACAGCAGGGTCTTGGACAAGGGCGCTTCCGGACCCAAGTTAACCACTGTGGGCGCCTCTTCGCGCGGAGCGAGGAAGATGGAAGGCTCCTGCAACAAGGGATCAGTGGCAGCAGCCTGCGTCTCCAACTGAAACAGCCGGTCCAGCGGGTTCGCCTGAGCCTGTTGCAGAAAAGAGGACAAACCTATTTCCCGCCGGGTCGGCATGGAAAGTATGTCGTGGTGGGTGTCGACGTTAGCGATATCAACGATGATCGACGGCTGAATCTGGCTCTTCATATACAGGCTCCTTATTGCGCTCCCTCTTATTTGATAAATAAATAAAAACAATCAATAGGGATGGATTTCCTGTTAGGCCCAGAAGTTAAAAAATATATACTTTTGCCTCTCCGTTGAAAAAATATTCAACTTTTGCGGCAGGCTGTCGATACCTGGAGGACAACCCGTAACAGCATGGAGAATCCGGTATGGGACTGGCCCCTCAGGACAGCAATGAGAAGTCGCCCTTTCACAAGATGCTGAACCACATCATTGCCGGGGCGTTGACCTTGGTGGTGCTGATCGTGATCTTCGGCACGTTTGCCCTGTTCCATATGGACCGGATGGTTGAGCAGCTGGAGTTGAAAACCTACGACCTGCGGGCCCAGATCCAGTGGGGATATACCAACAAGCACCCCAGTTCGGACGTGCTGATTTTGCAGTTTGACGATCCGACGTTGAACGTGCTGAATGATGAGTACGGGGTCTGGCCTTGGCCGCGGGATGTGCACGCCAAGATGATCCATTACCTCAACCAGATCGGCGCCAAAGCCCTGCTGTACGACATCATGTTCGTATCCCACCGCAAGGGCAGTGAGGATGCCGACGAGCTGCTGGCGGAGGCCTTCAGAAAATACAAGAATGTCTATCTCAGTATGAACTTTGATAGCGAGCTGGTGGAAAGCCAGAAGCTGGGAAAGGATTTAACGCCACGCGATATTGAATTGCTCCAGCCTCTCGCCATTAGCCTGCAATCCGATCTGGGAAAGAGCCAAGGCAGCAATCTCAAGCTGAGCCGGGATGCCAATGGCCAGATTTTCTACGATAACAATCACATGTCGTTTAACCACTACCGCAGCATCATGCCCAGCCTGCTGAACAGCGGCCGCAATATCGGCATTATCAACCATGGCGCGGACGAAGACGGCGTCAGCCGGAGCAACCCGCTCTTCTTCCGGTTCCAGTATCACAAGTTCGTAAAAACGCAGAACCTGCCGTTGAAGAAGGTCGAAAATGTTTGGTATGACGCCAAGGGCAACCGTACCGACCAGGACGGCTACCTGATTGAACGTTCCCGTTACCTGCCGGTTGTAGTAAAGCAGGACGGCACCTACCTGGACAGCAACCCCAAATTTCAACAGCCGGTCGACAAGGACGGCTACCTGATGGACGGCTTTGGACACTTTATCTATCGGCGGGATCAGGCCGTCTCTTCCATGTACTTCCCCTATCTGGGTCTAAGAGCTGTCCTGGATATGAAGTTTCCCGTCCAAACGCCTGAATTGCTGCTCACTGCCGACGGACACCTGAAGTTCGAGGGCTTTGACATACCGCTGAATAACAACGGCGACTTCCTGGTGAACTGGTACAACATCAACGTTGACTGGGAAGGATACCGTAAGAATCAGCGCGAGCTGAGCGCTTATAAGGAACTACTGGATTCGAAAGTCCACAATATGGAGGCGGCGGTTCGCGAGGCTCCCCCGAATTCCGCCGAGCAGCAAAGGATGCTGCCCGAACTCACTTTGAAGAAGCAGGAACTGCAGAAGGCAAAACTGATGCTGCAGATGCTGGATGAGGCCCTTCGTGGCGATTATACTCCCAAACCCTACAAAATGGTTTCCGCCTGGGAGGTCATTCGCACGATGAAGAAGGAGGAAGCCGGCATTCCGCTTGCCCCAGAGGATGTCCAGCTGAAAAAGCTCCTGCGGGATAAAATCATCTTCGTCGGCGCAACCGCCGTGGCCGCCTATGACATCAAGAACACCTCCATCCACCCCACCCTGCCGGGTGTGGTGTTGCAGGCCAACCTGTTCGACAACCTGTACCAGAACGACGGCCGTTACATTGAGCGCGCCCATCCCAACCTGAACCTCGCCATCAGCATCCTGATCTGTCTGCTGGCGGCAGGCTTCACATTCAAGATGCGCTCCGCGCTGGCCGGCATGCTGACCACGGCCAACATCGCGGTGCTCTACATCCTGGCCGCCATCCTGCTGTACCAGTATTCCAACCTGTGGGTCAACATCGCCATGCCCCTGGTGGCACTGGTCATTACCACCACCATGACCTTCATGGTGAAATACATCCTGCGGGACAAGGACTACGAAAAAACATACGCCATGGCCACCACGGACAGTATGACCGGCCTGTACAACCACCGGTTCTTCCAGGAGCACATGCGTCGGTCCATCGAGCAGGCCACCAAGTTCAAGCACAAGTTCTCGCTGGTGCTGATCGATATCGACTTCTTCAAGAAGTTCAATGACACCTACGGCCACCAGGCCGGTGACGAGGTGCTGCGCCAGGTTGCCAAGAAGCTGAAGAAGACCGTGCGCAACGTGGACATCGTCGCCCGTTACGGTGGAGAGGAGATGGCCGTGATTCTGGATCGGGCCAACGAGGAAGAAGCGCTTGCCGTGGCTCACAAGATCGTCAAAGCCATCGCCGAAGAGGCCTACCCCATTGCCGAGGGCGTCGCCAAGCACGTGACCATCAGTTGCGGAGTCGCCACGTACCCCACCCATGGGCTGACGCCATCCCAGATGATCGAGTTCTCCGATGCGGGCCTGTATCGCGCGAAAGAAAACGGTCGGAACCAGGTGGGCTCTCAATACGAAGGCACTCCCCCTCCGGAAGGCAGCGACGAACAGCACCACGCTGCATAAAAATTGGAAACCTTACACAAAAGCCCCCAAGCAACCGGGGGCTTTTGTTTGTTAAATTTCTTGTATACTCAACAAATGAATGACTAAACATTTCTTATACTCTGATATTATATGAATAGTCTAACCATTCCTTTCTTTCTTACGTAAAATTCAAGGCTCTCGAAAGAGGGCCTTTATCTTTTGGCGCTTTTACCAATGGATGCGCTTCAATCCTTTTTTGCGGGTAGTTGTGGCAATACCGATTTCTCACCTAAACTATCAGCTCCTTGGGAATTGCCTTGAGCGCTACCGGGAAGCAAATGACTGCCACCCAGAAGACTCCGTAATTCCGCTTC
>DATNPJ010000030.1:0-23294 GCA_036703295.1 Coleofasciculaceae cyanobacterium
TTATAAAAAATAATTTGCATATGCTTATTACTAAGCTATACTGGCTTGCTTGTGTGTTTAGGAATGGAATAAAGAAAGACTGGAGGAGCCATGATCTCCACCACCCGTGATTCGTCACGCCTGCAATTCGCGTGTTCGAACGCATACAATCCCACCAAATTTGCTGCATCACCCGATGCAGGAATCATCTTGCTTACCGCTGGTGAGGATGTTTGGGAGCCCCATCATCAGTGCTATCCAGAAGAGACGGTTGGCGGCCACATGGTCCGTAAATGGCTTTCTGACCTGCGGCGCAAGTTTAACGCCTGATTGGCATGTTCCCGCGCCAACCGGCGATTGCGCGATTCAGCTTGTTAGAGAGAACTCCTGGCTCGGGCCACGGCATCTTTCCAGCCCTTGTATAATGCTTCCCGTATTTCTGGGTCTATTTTGGGTTCAAAAACGTCCTGCTCATCCGGCAGCGCCCTGATTTCCTCGGCGGACTTCCAGAAACCCACGGCCTTACCGGCCAGGTAACCGGCACCGCGCGCGGTGATGTCCGATTCTTTGTTACGCCGGACGGGAATGCCTAAAATATCCGCTAAAAATTGCATGACGAATTTACTCTTCGTGACGCCGCCATCCACGGCCAGCGACTCTATCCTCACGCCCGCATCGGCTTCCATCGCTTCCAGCACATCGCGAGTTTGGTAGGCGATGGCTTCCGCACCCGCCCGGACGACATGCGCCCGTCCCGTGTCCTGTGTGACTCCCGTCAGGGTTCCCCGCGCCTCAGCATCCCAGTAGGGAGCCCCCAAGCCCGTAAACGCGGGCACCAGATAGACGTCTTCCGTGCTCTCCACACTTTCCGCCAGGCGATCCACGTCTGCCGGGGTTTTAATCAGCCCCATCTTTTTCTGTAGCCACTCAATGACCGCGCCCGCCATGAAGATGGCGCCTTCCAAGGCGTTGGCGGGTTTTCCCTCCGCGTCCGTGGCCGTGGTTGTCAGCAGCCCGTGTTCGGAGAGCCTGATGGAATCTCCCAGGTTCATCAACAGAAATCCGCCGGTCCCGTAGGTGCATTTAACCTCGCCGGGCTGCCAGGCCTTGTGTCCGTGGAGGGATGCTTGCTGATCGCCCGCCACGCCCGCCAGCGGAATACCCCGCCCGCCTGTGAGTTCCGGGTCGGTTTCACCGAAAACGGCGCTGGATTCCACAATTTTGGGCAGCAGGGAACGTTCGATCCCGAAAGTCTGAAGCAGATGGTCATCCCAGTCTCGGGTTTTCAGGTTGAACAGCATGGTCCGGGAAGCGTTGGTCATATCCGTGACGAACGATTTCCCGCCGCTCAGGTTCCACAGAATCCAGGAGTCCACGGTACCGATTCTCAAGCAGCCCTGTTCCATCAGCTTGTTGGCCTGGGGCACATGATCTAATAGCCAGCGCATTTTGGAAGCTGAAAAATAGGGATCAATCACCAACCCGGTTCGCTGCCGAATGTCATCGGTCACATCAGGCTTGCCTTTGAGCGCATCGCAGAAATCCGTGGTTCTTTTGTCTTGCCAGACGATGGCCTTATGAAGGGGCTTGCCGGTTTTGGCATCCCAAATCAGCACGGTTTCCCGCTGGTTCGTGATGCCGACGGCCTCAACGTCGTTCCAGTTTGCGCCCACTTCCCTGAAAGCTTCCTCAACCACCTTCAATGAGGTTTTCCACAGGGTATTGGCATTGTGCTCAACCCAGCCCTTCCGGGGATAGAATTGACGGAATTTTTGATACCCGCGAGCCACGAATTTTCCCTGGTGATCCATCAGGCAGGCCCGGATTCCGGTAGTGCCATGATCGAAAACCAGAATATAGGGACGCTTGCCTGAGGCCAACCGCTGGCTGAACTGAACACGATCCGCAGGGCGCATTAGCCCGTCGTGGAACCGGATGGATTTCGAAAATCTATTGGCGGTGACACGCAGCGGCCTGCGCGGCAAAACCCCAGGCAGTACCAATGATGTGAGCATACCCCTTCCTCATCACTAAATGAATGTATCAAATTTTCGGATAAATAACCGCCCCATGCAATCAAGGCTGGTTGCGCGGCTTTTCGCCACACCGGACGGTAGCGAACACATCGTTCTTGAGCGCCGAAGGTGACTTCAGGAACGGGACCCGGACAGCTTGCTGTGCTGGTAGCCGTAAACAAAGTAAATCACCAGGCCGATACCCAGCCAGATCACCAGACGAAGCCAGGCTTCCGGGTTCAGTTTCATCATCATGAAGATATTGCCGGCCATGGCCAGGATAGGCACCAGTGGGACCGCCGGACACTTGAATGTGCTGGGCAGGTTGGTGGCAGGGCTGGTAAACAGCTTAATAGTTGGAATCAGAGTAACAACACCCCCAACCAAGGTCAGCACCCACTTGAACCAATCCAGTAGTGGGGACTTGTCGCCGTCCAGGAAGGCCACCAAGCCCAGGCATAAAGCGCATAGGCCCACCGAAAGGACTAGAACCTGCATGATGGCATTCTGGGGAGCTTCCGGGGTTTTGTAGCGCATAATCAGCACGCTGCCGGAAACCACCACGAAGGCGAACAGCGTACCGATGCTCACCATGTGGTGCAAATCCTCCAGGGGAATCGCGGCCGCCATGATTGCCGCGATGCCACCAGCCAGGATCTGGGCGTTGAAGGGGGTGCGGAAGGTTTCATGAACTTTTGAAAACCAGGGCCACAGCAAGCCGTCGCGGGCCATGGCAAACCAGATGCGGGGCTGGGACATCAACAAGATGAGCACCACCGTGGTGAGACCCACAAAACCGCCGAGACCGATGAGTTTCTGGGCCATGGTGTTGCCCACGCTCCCGAAGGCGGCGGCCAGCGGCGCACCGGCGTCAATCTGCTGGTAGGGCACCATGCCGGTAATCACGGCGGAAACCGCAATATAGAGCAGCGTGCAAACACAGAGCGAGGCAATGATGCCAATCGGCAAATCCCGCTGGGGGTTTTTGACTTCCTCCGCCGCAGTTGAGACGGCATCGAAGCCGATATAGGCAAAGAAGATCAGCGCCGCACCTTGAACGATGCCGCTGGCGCCATAAGGCAGGAACGGCTGCCAGTGCTCCGGCTGCACCCAGGGAAGCCCCGCAAATATCACAAACAGCACCACGGAGAGCTTAATCAGCACCATGGCGGCATTAAAGCGCGAGGATTCCTTGATCCCGACGCACAGCAGGATGGTCAGCAGGAAAATCAAAATCACGGCAGCCCAGTTGAAAGTGAGACCGGCAAATTGACCGGCCAGCAGCCATGCGGGGACGGTCAGGCCGAAGCCTTTGAGAAATTCGGAGAGATAATGCGTCCAACCCACGGCCACCGTGGAGGCGCCGATGGTGTATTCCAGGATGAGGTCCCAGCCGATGATCCAGGCAAACAGCTCGCCCACGCTGGCGTAGGCATAGGTATAAGCGGAACCCGAAATGGGCAGCCGGGTGGCGAATTCCGCATAGCACAGCGCAGCCAGAATGCACACAAACCCCGCGAACACATAGGACAACATGATGGCCGGGCCCGCCGCATCGCGCGCCGCCGTGCCGGTCAGCACGAAAATACCCGCGCCAATGATGGCCCCCACACCGATGGCGGTCAAATCCAGGGCGGTTAACACCCGTTTCAGGCCGCCTTGCTTGCCGGCAGCTTCTTCCAGAATCCGATCAACCGGCTTGGTCCGCAACAACGAGTTGGCCATGCAACTGCTCCCTCTCACAACCCAAATGGATGAACACTTCCCCTATTCTAATCCATCTCGGCGAGGTTTGTGCGGCTCCGGCGAGTAGGTTCCTCCGAAAAGAGGGAGGGCAAGCGGTTTTTAGGACCGGTTGCTGCCAATTCCATAGCGTTTCTCGGAGTGACGGCTGCCATGCATGTTTTTCGGAATAACACCCATGCTCTCCGGGCTTCCGCCTTGCAGGGTGTGCGGATCGTGGCCGATCGCCAGCATCTGGTTGGCCATGATGTTGGAACAGGGCCGACAAATGAGCTTGGCGTGACCTTCCCCGCCATAATACTCGGCTTCGCTGAGCGCCTTGCTGCAACGGTTGCAAGAGGGAGCGCTTTTTTGAAAATACTTCGCCGTCTGGAAGCGTCCCTGCTGAACCAGCTTGAGGACAGATTCCTGGGGGACGCCGGTTTTCTCGGAAACTTCCGGGATGTCGCTATCCGGGTGTTTCAGCATGTAGCCATAAATTTTCTGGTAGTTCTCCTGCTCCACGATGGAGCACAAGTGGCAAAGTCTCAAGCCCGGTTTCGGCGTGAACAGCTTGTTGCATTCGGGACAGTTGGAAATCATCGATAACTCCTCATCGTAAAGTGGATGGCTTGTCGTTCCGGCATGACCGGACTTGAAAATATTTCATTGCGGACAGAAAAAGAAGGTGGATACCCCCAATGGAAAGGGGGTATCCAGTTTGATCGGGAGTGTTTTTTGGTGACAGATTGGAAGTTAAAACTTTATTGCCGGAATAGGGGCTGCCGATTTGAGACAGAGTGGCCTTTCAAGCCAGGCTGCCGCGCCGAAAACATGCTTGAGTCATTCGTACCGCTTTATCGGACACACTGTCGGTTGTCCTGTTGAGCTATCAGGAGCCTGCCTTGTTTCATCATCTCGATAACCCGCTCTCTGGGGACCCGGGTTCTGGCGGAGATCTCATCAATCGTTCCACCGGTTTGCCGGGACAGGAAACTGTGGACAATCCGGTCGGATTTCTGATCATCGGAAGTACAGTCGGGACAATTGTCGAACCCGGCTGCGGCAACATAGGGCCGCCTGCACTGGGGGCAGTTGGATAACATAAACGCTTCCTTCTCGATCGGTCAAAGACCTCGGGAGGTGTGTTTCAGGGTACTGGAATTTACTGTATGGATGACAAAAGTCCTTTCGGCAAAAACCACTTTCAACTTGAGAAATTTCTGTAAAATACTAATTTTTTTTTACATGCGCCTGTAAAAAACAGCCCCATCCCTGCTGGGTTGGGGCTGTTTAGTTTTTTACAGACCAATCGCGGCTACTGCTTGGGGGGCTCGGTCATGGCCGAGGGAGACAGAATCTCCGCCAGGCGCTCCCGCGTGATGGGATTGCCTTGCTTGTCCTTGATGCCAAGCTCAATCACCACATCGGAAACCGGCTTTCCCTCTTTGTTGACCTTTTTAGCCACTTCGGCAGCCTGAGTATAACCAATCACCGGGTTCAACGCGGTCACCATCTGGGCGCTGTTCTCCAGGCGATACATGGCAATCTCCGGGTTGGCTTTAATGCCGTCCACCAGCTTTTCAGAAAAGACCGGCAGCGCGTTGGTGAGAATCCGCTGGCTTTCGGTCATTTTCAGGAGGATAGTGGGCATCATCACGTTCAGCTGCAACTGGCCGTTCTGAACCGCCAGCGCGATGGCGTGATCGTTGCCCTGCACGATATAAGACAACTGATCCATCAACTCGGGGTAAATCGGGTTAACCTTGCCCGGCATGATGGACGAACCGGGCTGCCAGTCCTGGATACTGATTTCCGCCAGGCCGGTGCGGGGTCCCATGGAGTACAGCTTGATATCGTGGGCAATTTTCTCCAGTTCCAGCGCCACGCTGCGCAGGGCAGCGGAATAATCACCGAACAGTCCGAAGCTGCTGGTGGCCTGGAAGTAATCCTGGGTCATCTGCAACGGGAAGCCGGAGATGTCGGACAGGTTTTTGGTGACTGATTCGCGGTACTTGGCGTGGGTATTCAAGCCGGTGCCCAGTGCCGAAGCGCCCAGACCGATGTTGTGCAACCGTTTGCTGGCAAATTCCACGTTATCGGCGGCGTCGCTAATGGCGTTGGCATAGGCGCCGAACTGCTGGCCCAGCGTGAGGGGCACAGCATCCTGCATGTGGGTGCGGCCGGGGATTAACACGGACTTGAACTCTTCCGCCTTGTTGCGCAGGGCTTTCTCAAACTTGCGGATGCTCGCCATCAGCGGGCCGTGCATGGAGAGAAAGGTCAACCGCATCACGGTGGGGGTCACATCGTTGGTGGATTGGCCGTAGTTGGCGTGATCGTTGGGGTTTACCCGGTATTCACCCAGTTTGCCGCCCAAAATCTCGGTCGCCCGGTTGGCCAGCACTTCGTTGGCGTTCATGTGGTTGGAGGTCCCGGTGCCGCCCTGGTACACATCGACGACAAACTGGTCGTTGAACTTGCCGGCAATCATCTCATCGGCGGCCTGCATCAGCGATTCACCGATGGCCTTGTTGTTGGCCGGATCGGCTTTGTCGAGAAGGCCCAGCTCCATGTTGGTTTTGGCGGCGGCTTTTTTAATCCAGCCGAAGGCCCGGATTTGTTCCGGCATCATTTGAGCGACGGTAAAGCCGGAGATGGGGAAGTTCTCCTTGCCACGCAGGGTTTGAATGCCCCAGTAAACGTCAGCCGGCACTTCCTTAGTGCCCAGGGAGTCTTTTTCGGTGCGGGTTGCGCCACCAGTTTTGATTTCAGTTGCAGTTGCCATCGGTAACCCTTCTTTCTCATTGCCAGACTGAAACGGGAGATTGTTTCCTTGGTAATCAACCAAACAAAGCCGATTGTCAAAGCGATCCATCAATTTCGCATTTTCCGACCGCTCCCCATACCGGAAGATTTTTGCAAAGACGGGCAACAAGGCCATCACCAGGCAGATCAGCTTTGCAAGCCATGCCGGGGTTACGCCCGTTTGGCCCCGGTTGCGCCTGGGCGTTAGGCTGATTTCACGAATTCCGCCAAAGCGCGGCTGTCCGGATCGCAAATCCGGCTTTCGCAAGCCCTCTGCCCTGAACGGACCAGCACCGAAACTCACGGATAACACGTGAAAATCCCCCTACCTTACCCGTCCAAAATATTACAAAAGCAATCATGTGGCAAAACGACAAACCGTGCAGTAGGGGGACCCCTCTGGACAATCCGATGCAGGCTTTGTTTTTGCTCGCCTCCAACGCATTTTATTGAGCTGAAATGCCAAATGCAGACAATTCTACGCGTGTTTTGTTTTTAACAGGTTAATCCCCGCGCTATTTTCAGCCGTGTACCAATATGGTAGGATACCGCACAACCCCAGCCCCAGAAAGGAAGTACATTATGGCCACCCCGGACACCCACCAGCCCTCCTCCACGAACGGATCCGATTTCCAGCCGATGGACGGCCTGTCCGCCCGGCAGTTGTTCGATATGGGTACCGGCTACACCTACGATGACTTCATTCTGCTACCCGGCCATATTGACTTCTCGGCGGACGAAGTGGGGCTGGATACCCGCATTTCCCGGCGCATCAAGCTGAAAACCCCGCTGGTCAGCTCGCCCATGGACACGGTGACCGAGGCCGAGATGGCCATTAATATGGCGCTACTGGGCGGTATCGGCATTATCCACTACAACAACACCATTGAGGAGCAGCGGGACGAGGTTTCCAAGGTCAAGCGCTACAAAAACGGCTTCATCAACACCCCAGTAACCCTGCGACCCGACCATACCCTTCGGGACATCGATGAAATCAAGAAAAAGTTCAACTTCTCCGGCGTGCCCGTCACCGAAAACGGCAAGATGGGCTCCAAACTGCTGGGCATCGTCACCAACCGGGATATCGACTTCATCCGGGATCGCGACCTGCCGCTCTCGGAGGTCATGACTCGCGAGCTGGTGGTGGCCAAGGAAGGCTGCACGCTGGAAGAAGCCAACGAAATCCTGAAAACCAGCAAGAAGGGCAAGTTGCCCATCGTCAACGCCAACTATGAAATCGTGGCGTTGATTTCCAGAAACGACTTGAAGAAGAACCGCGATTTCCCGCTGGCTTCTAAAGATCCGGTGAACAAGCGCCTGCTGGTGGGCGCGGCCATCGGAACGCGGGAGGAAGACCGTGAGCGTCTGGCCGCACTGGTGGAAGCGGGATTGGATTTAATTATTCTGGATTCTTCTCAAGGGGATTCGATTTACCAGATGCGCATGGTGGAATACATCAAGAACACCTATGAGCACCTGGAAGTCATTGGCGGCAACGTGGTCACCCAGGGGCAGGCCCGGAATTTGATCCAGGCAGGCGTAGACGGTCTGCGCATCGGGATGGGCGTGGGCAGCATTTGCACCACGCAAGAGGTGATGGCTTGTGGGCGCCCGCAGGCAACCGCAGTTTACAAAACGGCCATGTACGCCCGTGAATTCGGCGTTCCGGTGGTGGCGGACGGAGGCATCTCCAGCATCGGACATATTATCAAGGCGCTGGCTCTGGGAGCCTCTTGTGTGATGATGGGTTCTATGCTGGCCGGTACCGAGGAAGCACCCGGAGAGTACTTCTACAAGGATGGCATCCGGTTGAAGAAATACCGGGGCATGGGCTCGTTGGAAGCCATGAAGAAAGGCAGCGCCAAGCGCTATTTCAGCGAAGGCGACAAAGTCAAGGTCGCCCAGGGTGTCAGCGGCTCGGTGGTGGACAAAGGTTCCATCCAGCGCTTCCTGCCATACCTGACTCAGGGCGTGAAGCACGGCTTTCAAGACTTGGGGGTCCGCAGCATCCAGGACTTGCAAGAACGTCTCTACTCCGGCCAGCTGGGCTTTGAACTGCGCACCAACGCGGCCCAAGTGGAAGGCGGCGTGCATAACCTGTACAGCTACGAAAAAACTTTTATTTAAGCTAGATACCGAACGTATCGCCGCCATCAGGTTGATGGCTGTGGGTAGCGCCAGACTTGGAAAGCTGCCATCCGGTGATTGCGGCAGCGCTGGCCACAGCGGCTTTGCCCCAGGCCGGTAGCGGCGCTATAAATCGATAGCCGGTCAGACCGGCCATGGCCGTCAGCGGCCACTTGATCCATCCGGGTGTTTTGTTCCAGAGGCTTTTCCAGGCGCCCCGAAGCCCGCCCTCATCCTGGCGGTTATAGGAAAAATCCGTGCAATCGGCGGGCAGCGTCATGCCGGAAGCGCCGTTATTTTTGAGCAGCGAATTGATGAACTGGTTGTAACCCAGATTCACGTTGGGCAAGCTGCCTGCGCTGCCGGGCGGCACATGTCCGCCATATCCTGAAATCCTGTCGACCATCCGTCCCTGTCCCATTCCTGAAAATTGGACCGACCCAACCGGCCACTTTGCTATGTGCATGAAAACCGTTTGGGACGTTTTTGTGCGCCGGACCCAGGCTCAACCCAGACATATAAAGGATTAGGCGTTCTCACCCAGATGGAAGATTTTAACCGGCTTCAGGCGATGGCGATCGACCGTCACCACACCGATCGGCTTTTGCCGATAAGTCGCCAGGAAAGTTTCGTTGGATTTCAGGCGCACGGCCACCGGGCCGTCGTCCGTTGTCGGAGGCTCAATCCGCATTCCGTTGGCCAGCAGCCGGGCCTCATCCTCCGAAGCCAAAGGCAAAGTGGGAATGGCGAGATAGGGCACCGGATCCAGCAGATATCCGGCTGGATTCTCGGACTCTTGCAGCGTTTCCAGAGAAACACTGTCCGCGATGTCGAACCGGCCATGCCGGGTACGCGTCAGGTGGGAGAGATAAGCGCCGCAGCCCAAAGCATCCCCGATGTCTCTCGCCAGGGAGCGGATATAGGTGCCGGAACTGCAATGGACATCCAGGGTGATGACCGGGTGGGTCGGGTCGGTCAAATTCGTCTCCAGCAGGGGCAATTCGTGGATAGTCGTTTCCCGCGTGGGCAAATCAGCCGTCTTACCTTGCCGGGCCAGCTCGTACAACTTTTTTCCACCCACATGCACAGCGGAATACAAGGGCACCTGCTGCATGATCGTGCCGGTAAACCGAGCCAACACTTCATGCAGTCTGCTCTCCGAGAGATCCAAGCTACTGCAATCGGTTTCGGTGAGCATTTCGCCTTCGCTGTCCAGCGTGGTGGTGGTACGGCCCAGCGTGATTTCCGCCCGGTAGCGCTTGTCATCGGGGAAGTATTCAATCAGCCGGGTGGCCTGCCCGAGACAGGCCGGAAGAACGCCTTCCGCCAGAGGATCCAACGTGCCCAGGTGGCCGATTTTCTTCAAGCCATAAATGCGCCGCAGGCGTGCCACGACGTCATGGCTGGTCATGCCGGGGGGTTTGTGGATATTAATGGCTGCAAACATTGGGGGAGTATGGGTTCCAAATCAAGTGATCGGTAAGCCGTCTATTGATGGGCAATGGGTTTATCCGTAAAAAGGTAGTCTTTCAACTCTTTGTCCAGCGTGGGGTCCTGACGACGAATCCACTCCAGAACCATCGCGGCGTGTTCTTTTTCCTCATCCCGGTTATGGGCGAGAATCGCTTTCAATTCCAAATCCGTGCAGGCATCCACCCTTTGGTTATACCAGTCCACGGCTTCCAACTCTTCCATCAGGGACGTAATGGCCCGATGCATATCTCTCGTTTGAGCAGAAAGCTCATTCACAGGTTCATGATAGCCTTCATTGGCCATTGTGCGACAATCCTCTTTATCAAAACCGTTGGGGCTGTTTGCTATGGTATCACACTCGCCTTGCAACCCATGCAAGGATGACCTGTGTCTGGAGTATCGGGAGGGACGAAGGTTCGGGCCAATTCCTCTTGACTTCCCCCGCATTCAGTATTACAGTCAAATCCTGTTGCGGGCGTAGCTCAGTTGGTAGAGCGACAGCTTCCCAAGCTGTAGGTCGAGGGTTCGAGACCCTTCGCCCGCTCCAGTTTTTTCAGTGGGCAGTAGCAATGCTTATTCAATTGCCGATACCGCGCGATCCGAATGTTTCTCCGCCGTCAGTGGAAGAGATTTTGGCGCAAGATATTGTGAGTGACGATATAGCCAAAGAGTGGGTATGGGATGTCTGCCTGCGCAAAGGCCCCTGGCAAGATACTAATCCGAACCCTGTGCTTCGGGGCACGCTGATCTTTGTCCAAGTCGGCATCCTCTTCCTTCCCTACTTTGATCAGCACCAAAAAGGCCTACCAGAAGAGCTTGCAGAAACTTTTATCGATCATGTCGGTGGCAGTATGATTGGCGGACTGCCATTTGCCTTGCTCAAGCGTGGCGTTGAAAGCAAGATGGAAAACCTTGAGAAGCGATTGAAACATCCGGAAGCACTGATATGGCCGACTTCGGAAATCGTCATGGCCGGCTATGCCGAAAATGAAGACGGCTTTTCAACCACACAGCGGAACTATGCGACGATGCAGCGGGAGGCCCCGGAGGGCTTATCCGAAGTCTGGTATTACCTGAGCAATCAACAGGATCAGGATTACCATCTCTGGATGCATGCCATTATCTATCGTCGCATTTATGCAGACTGTATTCCCGCTGCCTATGAAAGTGTGAGAGAAGAAATCGGCTTTGATGAAATTTTGGCCGATACCCGCCAGGAATTCATGGATCGGGTTGGACAACACGAGCAGGAAGTCCTGGCCGAAGCCCAAAAACGAATTAATCAGGTCATGAGGAAAAGAGGGATCCCTGAGGACTTCCCTTACCGCATTGCCGATAAGATGGCCAAACAGTTTTTTGAAAACTACATGGACGCTGTTAATGCCGCTTTGCAGCAAAATAGCTGAACCTTTCCCAAAATTGGCGATGGCGCTTTCATTTTCTGAAGCAATTTGCCATTTGAAACCAAATCAAATCCGTCCCAAAACAGCAAACCACAAATCGAATGCTCCAAGCCTTTCGTCCGTTATGCTTTTTCACCCATGGAGCGATACTCATTCACTCAGGATTTTTTATGCTCCAGGCACTTTAAAAGCATTGGCGTTGGGATGACGATGTAGGGGCCGCTTTGGAAGGATTGGCAGGTGGTGGACAGATTCAGGAGCAGCAGGCGGCCTTGTTTTTCGCCGTCCAGGGCTTGACGGGCCGATGCCTCTGAAAACGCATTGTAGGAAAGACTCGGCATCTGGCGGATCTTTTTGGGTTTGAAATCTCGCTGGTTCAGGACCACGTAATCCGGGTGGTGCGTGTAGATAAAATGCAGCACCGGGCCGGGCTCCGTCGCATAATAGGCATTCATCGAATCACTCAACCTTCTGCGCATCTCCTGGTAATACTGGATATGAAAGGGAATGGTGACTTCCCGGTCCACCAGGACGCTGCGGCGGGCAAAGGTTGGGATATTGCTGGCGATGGTGTAGGGCGCGCTGATGACGGCATCTTTCTCCACGGTGCCCAGGTAGTCATACAGCGCCTTCTGGTCCGAATAGACTTTGATCAGATCGGGCTTCCAGGTCCAGCAGGCGCTGCCGATGCTGGCGATGACCAGAATCACGGAAACCGCCACCTGAAACAGCCTGGCAGGCCTCAAGGCTTGGAGACGCTGCTCCAGCAGATAAAGCACGCTGCCGATGAAGAAAACGAGCGCAAAGGGCAGCGTGTACTGGATATACCGGTAAGGGACATAGAAGATAAACAGAAACGCCGCAGCCAGGGTGTACAAGGCGAAGGAAACCATAACCAGCTTCCAGAGCATGCCGGGATAAGTTAACTCACCCATCGATTTCCGGAGCAGCCTTTTCCAGAGCAGCACACCGGCCATCACGATCAGGAGGGGATAGATATCTTTCAAGGAAGGCAGCCGGGTCAGCACGTCATGAATCGCTTCCGTAAGCGTACCCGGATTCGCCGAGTTCGGCTGCAACCGGAAAACCTCGACCCGCCCGCCGTCATACAACTCCGGCATGCTTTCCGCCGCCTCGCCGGTGAGCAGGGCGCCGAAGTGGTACGGGTTCATCTCGCCGCCATAGCGCTGAACCAGAATCAGCAGACTGCCCACGATCGCCAGGGAGACCAAAGCCTTTTGCCGGCCATTCGCCAGGAAGTGCTTCCGGTTGATAAACAGTTCAACAACCAGCAGCCCCAGGCAAATAAACCAAACCGGGGGATAGATCAGGGCTTGCAGCAAGAAACAAACCACCAGCCATCCCCAGCACTTGATGGACAGAAGCCACAGAAACAGGAACAGCAGGGGATAGAAGAATGCGCGGGGCAATCCTCCCGACAGGTTGGCGACCTGCCAGATATAGATGTTGAAAATCAACGAAATCCAGAAGGCGTACCGACTGTTTAAGCACTGTGCGGCAAACTTGAACAGAAACAAAGTAGCCAAGACAACCAGCACGAACGGCAGAAACTGGCTGATCTGGAGGGGATCCAGCCATTGCGTGCCCAGAATGTAGAGGCTTTTTAAGAAAGGGGAAACCAGGGCGGGCTGGGAAAAGTACTGCGCGGCCAGGTCGTTGGGGAATAGCGACGGATCCACGACGCGGAGCATCCAGTAAACCTGGTTCCGCACGTCATCGTTGATCGCCATGGGCTCAAAGAGGACTCGCCGCTCGACATAGAAAGCAATGCAAAGGCAAGAGATCAGACTGATCACGAAGTTCCACCGGGAGTGAAGCATTCTTACCTCTATCGCGCAAGACCGAAAGTCAAAGGTGATATTACCCAATCTGCCGAGCAATTACAGCCATTATAAAGATATTTGTCCAATGGCGCGAATACCAAGCCATTTCAGCAGATTGTCGTGGCGCCTTTCGCGGATAAGCATGTGATATTTACACACCAACCTGCTCGGCAACATCTTTGATCATGGCCTTTGTTGGATTGTTATATGCAGTCTGATTCAAGACTCACGCTTCTCTCATTGAGAGAACTCACAGAAGGGAGTTTTTGCTTGTCCTAGAATGAAACGGACAGCTTCATTTTGTTTTAAAAAATATTGAGACCCCAAGCTGTCTGGACCTCAGCTGATTTGTACTGATTGAATCATAGGAATTGAAGGCGTGGCCACTTCCACAACGACCGTGAACGAGGGAACCCAGCGCAAGGATAACTGGCAGTTGGCGCCATTGCTGACCTTTTTGGGATTCAGCACCTTTATTGTCTATGCGACCTTCCGCGCGTTCCAGAATGACTGGTTTATGGTGCCGGGGACGCAGTACCTGTCGCCGATGTATTCACCCTACATGCCCGATGTTCTTGAGTTCTTGGGCATTCGGATCCCGCAACTGGAGAAAGTAACCGCGCATGGCGGTCTGGGCTGGATTTTGTCTCCTGCCCTGCTGATTCTGTGGGCGCCCGCCGGTTTCCGGAGCACCTGCTACTACTACCGGAAGGCTTATTACCGCTCGTTCTTCGGTTCTCCGTCAGCTTGTGCGGTCGGCAACAAAGCCGGAAACCCGCTGTTTGATATCGAGAACGCCACTCTGGGACGCTTGCTGGGCCTGGGCAAGAAATATACCGGGGAGCGGTCCTTCCCGCTGGTGCTGCAAAACCTGCACCGTTACTTCTTTTATGTCGCGGCCCTGTTTATCCTGATTCTGGCCTACGATGCCTTTGCATCCTACTTCATGCCCGGTTATGCCGGTCTGAGAGTTGCATTGGGGAGCTTGGTTTTCACCGTGAACGTGGCGCTGCTGGCCCTGTACACCTTTGGTTGCCACTCCTGGCGGCACCTGCTGGGCGGAAAAACGGACTGCTGGTCCTCCTGCGGAATGGTCGGCGAAGCCCGCCATCATGCCTGGCAGCGGCAATCCATCTTGAACGAGCATCACATGCTCTTTGCCTGGCTGAGCCTCTTTACGGTCGGCTTCGCGGACTTGTACGTATTCCTGGTCAGCAAGGGAATCTGGACCGATCCGGTCTTTTTCCAAATGACCTGGCAGCAGATATTCGGATAATTGAAAGGTTTTAAAGAATGAGCGTGTCTTACGAAACGCATACCCATGATGTCGTCGTCATCGGCGCGGGTGGCGCCGGGTTGCGTGCGGCGATTGAAGCATCCGCCATGGGCATGAAAGTGGCCCTGGTTTGCAAATCCCTGTTGGGCAAGGCCCACACCGTCATGGCCGAAGGGGGCGCCGCTGCTGCGCTGGGGAACGTGGATCCCCAGGATGGCTGGCAGACCCACTTCAAGGACACCATGAAGGGTGGCAAGTTCCTGAACAACTGGCGCATGGCCGAAACCCACGCCAAGCAGGCCCCGGATCGCATCCGCGAGCTGGAACTGTGGGGCGCGGTGTTTGATCGCACCAAGGACGGCAAAATCAGCCAGCGGGCTTTCGGCGGCCACACCTACAAGCGGCTGGCCCACGTGGGCGACCGCACCGGTCTGGAGATGATCCGCACCCTGCAAGATAAGGGCGTGCACTCCGGCATTGATGTTTTCATGGAATGCACCGTGAGCAAGCTGTTGAAAGACGGCGACGGACGCGTAAACGGAGCCTTCGGTTACTGGCGCGAGAGCGGTCGCTTCGTGGTTTTCAACGCCAAGGCGGTGATTCTGGCCACCGGCGGTACCGGGAAAGCCTGGAAAGTTACTTCCAACTCCTGGGAATACACCGGGGACGGCCAATCGTTGGCCTACGAAGCCGGTGCCGAGTTGATCGACATGGAATTCATCCAGTTCCACCCCACCGGGATGGTTTGGCCGCCCGGCGTGCGTGGTATTCTGGTGACAGAAGGCGTGCGCGGCGAAGGCGGCATATTGCGCAACAAGGACGGCAAGCGCTTCATGTTCGATTATCTGCCGGAAAGCACCCGTAAAACGTTTGCTGAAACCGAGGAAGAAGCCAAGGAATGGGTGGACTCGATTCTGGCCGGACATTCGACCACCGCGCGGCGCCCACCCGAGCTCTCCACGCGCGATAATGTGGCCCTGGCCATCTATACCGAGGTTAAAGAGGGACGCGGCACCCCGCACGGCGGCGCATTCCTGGATATCAGCTACCAGGATCCCGAGCGGGTGAAGAAAAAACTGCCCTCCATGTACCACCAGTTCAAGGAACTGGCCGATGTGGACATCACCAAGGGCCCGATGGAAGTCGGTCCGACCATGCACTACACCATGGGCGGGATCCGGGTGGATGCCGAAACCCAAATGAGCCGTGTTCCGGGCCTGTTTGCCGCCGGAGAAGTGGCCGGTGGTTTGCATGGCGCCAACCGTCTGGGCGGAAACTCGCTTTCCGACCTGGTGGTCTTTGGCCGCTTGGCCGGGGTCGGCGCCGTTGAATTCGCCAAAACCGTGGAAGCCACGCCCCAGGCCGACGAGGCCCAGATCCGGGCGGCCGCCGACGAGTTGCTCGCGCCGTTTGAGCGCACAGGCGAAGGCCCTTACGAAGTGCATCGCGATCTCCAGGAGATCATGCAGCACAAAGTCGGTATCGTGCGGACCGCCGCCGAACTGGAAGCGGCGATTGGCGAGCTGGATCAAATCGGGGCCCGCGTGGCCAAGATGGCCGTGGACGGTTCCATTCAGTTCAACCCCGGCTGGCACTTGGCCCAAGACCTGCGGAACATGGTGACCGTCTCCAAGGCGGTGGCCCGTTGCGCCTTGCAGCGGACAGAAAGCCGTGGCGGCCACACCCGCCTGGATTACCCGGATTACAGCGACGAATGGTCGACGAAAAACGCCATTATTCGCAAGGGGGCTGACGGCAAAATGGAGCTCACGACTGTCCAACTGCCTGAAATGCCAGCCGAACTGAAAAAGCTCTTTGAGGAGGAGAAGAAGTAATGGCGCAGACCGCACATGCTCAACAAACGACCGCCACATTCCAGGTTTTCCGGGGTGATGCCAATGGCGGCACCCTCCAGGAATACAAGGTTCCGGTGGAGTCCGGCATGGTGGTGCTGGATGCCATGCACTACATCCAGGGCTTTGAAAGTCCGGATTTGGCCGTGCGCTGGAACTGCAAGGCGGCCAAATGCGGCTCTTGCAGCGCCGAGGTCAACGGCAAGCCGACCCTGATGTGCAAGGCACGCCTGGATCACATGGATCTCAGCCAGCCCATCGAAGTGCGCCCCCTGGCCACCTTCCCGACCATCCGGGACCTGGTGACGGATGTTTCCTGGAACTACGCGGTGAACAAAACCATCCGTCCGTTCACCCCGCCGGACGAGAACACCGAAAGCTGGCGTTACTACCAGAACGACGTGGACCGGGTGCAGGAATTCCGCAAGTGTATCGAGTGCTTCCTGTGTCAGGACGTGTGTTTTGTGCTCAGGAACAACGACCGCAAGGATGCCTACTACGGGCCGCGCTTCATGGTGCGCTTGGCCAGCCTGGAGATGCACCCGATGGACCGGGCCGATCGCGTTCCGTTTATCAAGGATACCGCCGGCGTGGGCCTGTGCAACGTCAACAAGTGCTGCACCGAGGTCTGCCCGGAAGAGATCCACATCACGGACAACGCCATCATCCCGCTGAAAGAACGCGTGGCGGACCGCTACTACGATCCGCTGTTCTGGGTCCTCCGCAAATTCGGCTTTATCCGCTAATCGCCCGTTTCGACTTGTCGGCCCAGGATGGGGTGGCGGGTGGAGAGGAGTTTGCCCAGGTTTTTGGCGCAATACATGGCGTGATCGGCAATTTTGACGAGCTGGCTGGGGATATTAACGCGACCAGGTTTTTGGAGGCATTCTTTCCAGAGCTTGCTGAGCTTCCAGCGCCTGAATGGATTAAAACGTTGCAGGCCGGTTAATTTTGGCTTTGTGAGCTTCTGGCTGGGGGCATGCAGACCCAACGACATGATGGCTTGGGCCGCGCTGTCTTCGGAACCGCTTGGAGTGGCACTGCCATCGAGTGTGCCGATTCCCAGGCTGGAGGCAAGCTCGATGGTGCGTTCCATACCGTTGTGGCTGATTTTTAAATGCGCCTGGCTCACAGCGTTCCGGATCCGGTCGGCGACGGCTTGGGCATCCGAAAGCTGGGTATCGGGCAGCAGGACGGCGAACTCATCGCCCCCCAACCGACAGGCAAAACCCTGCGGACCCACCCCTGTCCGTAAGGCGGAAGCAAAGCGTTTCAGGGCTTCATCCCCCGCATCATGGCCAAACTGGTCGTTAATCAATTTGAACCTGTCCAGATCCACCATGATCACGCTGAAGGGTTTGCTTTGCCGACGGGCCTCCTCGAATTCAGCCGCCAGCATGCGATCAAAGAACACGCGGTTCTTGAGCCCGGTCAGAGAATCCGTTTCCAGAGAGACTTTCAGGTTCCGGATAAAGGTCAGAGTTTGCTGCCGGATCAGATCCATTTGCTGAAGCAGGGACGTCTGGGGCGTTGGCTCTTGGGCCAAGCTGCCGACTGCCTGAAACAGCCGGTTCAAGGCTTTTTCTTCCTCGCTCTCCGGAGGGAGCGGTTGTTGCTGCCCAAAGCAAACGCCGGAGACGCGAAGTCGGGGAGCAAAGGCTGAGGAGGCGACGGGAGAAGCAAACATTGGCGTCAACTCTTTCAAAACGATCGTGGCATGGTGTATTTACATGGAATATAAAGTCGTTCAAAAGAATTTATTGCCTACCAATTGGTATAAATATTAAGATTTGCTCTCTTGGGGTGCCCTGGCGATTGTTTTGGGAGATTCCAGGGCTTCTTTGGTGGGCGGGATGACCGTCTCTTTGGGCACCACCGTAATGCCGCCTTCAGAAACATAGAAGCCGCGCGCCTCATCTTCGGCGCGATCATACCCAATGCGCGTGCCCGGCGGGATTTCTACCCCTTTGTCGATGATGGCCCGGCGGATTTTGGCATGGCGCCCAACATTCACCCCATGCATCAGGATGCTGTCTTCCACCAGCGAGAAGCTGTTGATGCGGCAATAGGGCGACAGAACGCAGCGAACCAGCCGCCCCCCACTGACGATGCAGCCGTCGGAAACGATGGAATCGGTCGCAAAGCCCCGGCGCTCCTCGTCGTTAAACACGTATTTTGACGGTGGCGCCTGGTAGGAGTGGGTTTTGATAGGCCATTCCCTGTGGTAGAGGTTGAAAACAGGCGCAATAGATACCAGATCCATATGGGCTTCCCAATAGGCATCGATGGTGCCCACATCCCGCCAGTAGCCGCGCTCTTTCTCGGTCTGGCCGGGCACCATGTTGGTTGCAAAATCGTAGACAAAGACTCGGCGACCCTTCTTCAGCATCTCCGCAATGACATTCTTGCCGAAATCGTGCCGGGACTTCGTGTCCTGAGCGTCTTCAATCAGCTCTTGCACCAGGACATCCCGGTCGAAAACGTAATTGCCCATAGAGGCCAGGCAGAAACCCGGCCGTCCGGGGATTTCTTTCGCGCCGCGCTTGGGCTTTTCCGCCCAGCCGGTGACCCGGTACATGCTGTCGACCTCGATGATGCCGAATTCACTGGCCAGCTCTACCGGCACCGGGATGGCAGCGATGGTGAGGTCCGCCGCCTGCATTTTGTGGTAATCCACCATCTGGGCCACGTCCATCTTGTAGACGTGATCGCCGCCAAAAACGCAGACCAGAGCAGGATTTTCGTCGTAGATGATATTCAGGTTCTGGTAGATGGCATCTGCGGTGCCCTGGTACCATTCCTGCCCGGTGCGCATCTGGGCAGGCACCAGCTCCACGAACTGGTCCGGGAAAGGGGGCATGGGCCAGGTGCGGGCGATGTGACGGTTCAGGGAGTCCGATTTGAACTGGGTGAGAACCTTAATTTTGTAGAATTCCGAGTTGGTAAAGTTGTTGAGCACAAAATCGATGATGCGGTACTTGCCGCCAAAGGGCACAGCTGGCTTGGCGCGATCCATGGTCAGCGGGTACAGGCGCTTGCCTTCCCCCCCGGCGAGAATCATGACGAGCGTGTTCTTTTTCATGGTCATTAATGCGGACCTTACTCCTCTTAGCGCCCCCCTATTCTAGCGCAAAACCGGCTGAGGGAGTAGTATCCGCACAAGCGATACCCTCGTTTGAAGAAGCGATCGTGCTGTATGCAGTAGCTTACGGATGTTCGAACCTAGTGGACGGGCTATTTTTTCGTTTCTTCAGGAAGGCAGTATTCCCAATAGGTAAGCAGACTATCCTTTTTTACGGAATCGCACCACCTTGCCTCTTCCTGCTTTCTGCTCTCCCATCCCCTTTCCTCAACTGCTTTCAGCCGCGTCTGCCAGGTACTCTGTCTGCGCTCTTCCACGAACTCTTTGCAGTGTGGTGTCTCAAATTCAACCGGTTTGGACGGCACGCACAAATCCGCCATCCAGCGCGTTTCGGGCCTTAAATTGCTGTTCTCACCGCAGTATTCTTCATAGTCAGGAGATTTTTTCTCTTGCAAGTCCTTGCAAAAGCTTGCCTCAGCCCTTACTTGCCTATCATAAGGCTGATCGGTATTTTTTCGCCACCAATGCATGAGATTCAATTTTCTCTCTTGTTTTGAAGGCCCTTCCTGAAGCGCTGGCTGACTCCCTACTTTCTGAAACTTTTTCAGATGCTCCTGGCTCTTTTGGTGAAGTTTGGAGGCGTGCTCCTGTAAGCGTTTCCAATCGTCGTGAGTGGGGATGCCTAGCATAATCCCGGAAGCCAAAACCCCCGCAGCTAGTACAATGCCTTTCTTTCTCTTTGGGGAGATTGCCCCAAACTGGAGCGGCATCTCAGACGAAAGTACCGTTGGTTGTGAGAGGGTTGCAGTGGCTTTGGGTCGAGCCGATCTGGTAGGACGGTTTGACACCTGCCGGGATAATGTTTGTGCAGTGATCATTTTTCTTTTAAGTTCCTCTTTGCGCCCCCTATTCTAGCGCAAAACCAGCAATTTCAGTAGACGGCGAGTGAAAACTCAGGTGCTTTACTGCTGAGATCTGAGATTGATTGTCAGAGTCACTTGCTGACTTACAGGAATTTACAGGATTCTTCCAGGGTGCTGTCGGCTTGAGGGGCTTCTTGGGGGGCGAGTGTTCTAGGGTAGGAATCCAGTATTGAATTTATATTGCATAAGCCTTGATTAATTTGGCCAAGCGATTTTTCTTGTGTATTCACTATCGAGTTTAGTCCGAGTGTCGCTTGATGATTGAGTTTGAGGAGTTCTTGATATTCCTGATATATGGCCTGGTATTGTTTCTCCCGATGAAGATAAGCAACTCCCCCAAGGGTACCAATGGTCCCAAGGACTCCCAGAAATAGCCCTATCCATTTGGGTGCTTTGGAGTCTTTTTGTCCGAAGGAGAGCTGTGGTGTGGGTAGGAGAGTTTCGGCATTTGATGCGCACTCAAGGGATTTCGGCTTTTTAGATCCCATTTTTAGGGCGGGAAAAGGACGGTAAGATGTTTGTGTGGCAATCATTTTTCTTCTAAGCTCCACTTAGTCATTTGTTTCAGGGGCCTGCATGCGCCGGTGCGCCAAACAATCCTGACGCAAATTCACTACCTTGATAGTAAAAGTAGCAAAAACGGTAGCGCATGACAACTTCCGGCAAAAACCTGTTTGAGCGCGCGGCGGCCATTCGGCTGGTGGTAATGGACGTGGACGGCGTGCTGACGGACGGCAAGATTATCTATACCTCTGATGGACAGGAACTGAAAGATTTCAACGTGAAAGACGGCCTGGGCATTTCGCTGGCCCGCCGTGCCGGGATTGAACTCGGCATCATCACCGCGCGGGAGTCCGCCATGCTGCTGCGTCGCGCGGCGGAGCTGGATATTCAACACATCGCGCAAAAAACCAAGACCAAGCTGCCGGCTTTCGAGCAACTGGCAAACTCTCTGGGGCTCAATCTCAATCAGGTTGCTTACATCGGCGACGATCTACCGGACATTCCCTGCATGGAGCGGGCAGGACTATCCGCCTGCCCGGCGGACGCAGCCTGGGAAGTACGGCAGATGGCCGCATTGGTTTCCAATCACCAGGGTGGTGATGGCGCCGTAAGGGAAATCCTGGAATTCATCCTGGACAGCCAACACCTGCTAGGTTCAGCGCACTGAATTATTATCGCAGGGAACCCTGGTGTTTTTGGAAATAATCGGGCTACCGGTCTGACTCAGACGACTCTTTCGTCGAGAACTTGTAAACCAGGTAGGCGGGGGGTCTACTTGCGGCCTGAGACGGGGACGCATAAGGATCAGCCGGAAGCGGGAGAGGGCATAGAAACCGCTCTCTTTCTCCATCCAACCCGGGTTCCTTCGGCATGTTTTTTGATACGGAGGTAAAAAGGTTATCGCAAAATGCACGCGCTGCCCGATTTCCGCGATCAAAATCGGACTCCCGAGATTTGCTAATCGCAACAGAAGTTTCAGTTTTGTGTTTTGCGGCAGCATAATAGAGCCCCCCTGCGGTGGTGGTGGTAGCCAGGGTACCCAGCAACAGAAACTTGCTCCAGAAGCCGAATTTTTTGGGCTCCGGTGTTTCGTTCAATGTTTCAGGTGCCTTCCCGGCGAAATGGAGAACAGGCCGCTGGTTGTGTTTTGCGCCGAATGTCAGTTTCCGTGCGGGAAGGCTTTGAGCATTCCAAGCGCTGCTGTTCTGAATATTCATGCTGGCCTCGTTCCACTAATAATGCGAATTCATCCTAAGGTAAAGATTTTACTTTGCCTAGAGACTGTAAATGCATGTAAACTGGGGGCGAGTCACAAAGTTCTACGTAATACCCTGATTACGGCAAGCGCTCCGATTTATGGCAGAACAGAAACGGACGGCAAAATTTTTCTTCAGAAAATCGGGAACCGGTCGATAGCAGGAAAAGACAGAACATGAACGGATGGAGTGACTATGCTGGAGAACCTGGATCGTTTCTTTCGCCGCGCCCGAGAACCAAAGCGCCCGCTGAAGCTGTTTGATGACGCGCAGCTCGAAAGCGTGCTCGGGCGGATTGAAGGGGCCTCTCTGGAGGAGCAGCACCTGTTGCAGGTCACTTTTTACGAGAAGCTGCTGAAGTGTGATCTCCTGCTACCGGTTCCGACGGGAACCGACACCCGCCGGGAAATCCCCATCCTGGCCTTGGAAAACAGCCAAGGAGAGCGTGGAATGCCGGTTTTCACCAGCGAACAAACCGTCCTGCTTTGGGCCGATGACGGCATCGATTATGTGGCCCTGCCGTTTTCCGCGCTCTGCCGCTACGCCGTGGAAGCGGGCGTGGACTTCATGGTGATTAACGTATCCGGCCCGTACGGCTGCGAAATCTCTTCATACGATTTCCACTACCTGGCGGACAGCATGCTGCCGCCCCCTCCCGCCGAGCTCTGCGAACAGCACGGCAAGAGCCCCGGAGAGGTGGTTATCCCCAAAAACACCCCGATGCGCCTGGGGCATTGCAACGGGCTGGCCCCCGGATTGATGGAGCGGCTCAACCACGTGTTTTCCAACCATGCAGCTCTCATCAGCCGTGTCTACTTGTTTAATATCGCGTTCAACGAAGGGCCATTACAGCCCGCGCTGGGTATTCACATTCCGGAAGGCACCGACGCACGCTGGGAAATGGACGTTTGGCCGGATCTGCAAGCCGTCCTGCATGAAATGCTGGAGCGCCGCTCCGTCATCAACGTGTTCCTGCTGAACCAGGCCGGCAACATGGAGCATCACGTCGCCGAACTGACCGAACCCATT
>DATNPJ010000044.1:0-16070 GCA_036703295.1 Coleofasciculaceae cyanobacterium
GGTGCCGTTGACCGTTGTGATGGTGGTGCCACCATTACCCTGGGTGCTGTTTGTGGTGGGTGAGGTAGAGGGCGCTGCAACCGCGACCGTTTTGCCGGAGGAGGGTAGCATACCGGCAAAGACGGCAGTGAGGTTATTGCCGAACAGCATCAGAACGGGAATGGCCAACAGCAGAATCAAGGCGCCGATTAGAGTATACTCTGCCAAGCCTTGCCCTTGGATGCAGGCTGGACCATAAAAAGGGCTCTTTCGCATCATCATTCCTTCATAAGCAATGATTCATTAATAATAGATTCGGCAGAGCGTAGAATAGCTGAAGGAATTCTAACTTTTTGTAACGAGAGTCATGATCAGTATGCCTCGGAACTACCGAAGCCAGTAAAAACGTGTCCCGGCAGAATTTAGGCGGGAATCGGCAGATTGCCCAGCGCGTGGGTCATTGCCTGGACCACCGTTTCCTGTTCATCCAACCGAAGCTCGGGGAACATGGGCAGTGACAGCACCCGGTTGCTGATGTCTTCGCAAACCGGGAAATCATTCGGGTTCACGCCAAGTCCCGCATGGGTCGCTTGCCGGTACAGGGGGACCGGGTAGTAGATCATGCTCTGCACGCCTGCTTCCTGTAGCTGGCGTTGCAGTTCGTTCCGCAGTTCGGCGGGATTTTGCCCCTGCAATTGAATAGTGTACTGATGAAAGACGTGGGTGGTTTCCGGCGCGCGGAATGGCGTGCGGATTTGCCCGCTCGTCACGAGTGGTTCCAAAAGCTGGTCGTAACGCTTGGCAATGGCTTGCCGGGCATGGTTCCACTCGTCCAGGTGCGGCAGTTTCACGCGCAAAACGGCGGCCTGGATTTCGTCCAGCCGGCTGTTGATGCCGTGTTCGTCGTGATAGTAGCGCGTACGGCTCCCGTGAACCCGTAACATGCGCAGGCGTTCTGCCAGGTTGTCGTCGTTCGTGGTGCACATCCCGGCATCACCCATCGCACCCAAATTCTTGGATGGGAAGAAGCTGAAACAGCCTATATTGCCGATGCTACCGACTTTCTGTCCCTTGGCTTCCGCACCGATGGCTTGCGCGCAATCTTCCAGGACGGTCAGGTCATGGGCTTGGGCGAAGCGCTGGATGGCTTCCATGTCCGCAGGCTGCCCGAAGATATGCACGGGCAGGATGGCGCGGGTGCGTGGAGTGAGTGCCGCTTCCAGGCGGCTGGTGTCCATGTTCATGGTGCCGGGGAGGATATCCACGAAGACGGGCTTTGCACCGGCGCGCACGATAGATTCCGAGGTGGCCACGAAGCTGAAAGGGGTGGTGATGACTTCGTCGCCCGGACCGATATTGAGTGCGCGGAGGGCCAGAAACAGGGCATCGGTGCCATTCGCGCAGCTGATGACGTGTTTTACGCCCAGATAGCGGGCCATTTCATCTTCAAATGCTTTGACTTCAGGACCCAGAATGTAATGGCCGGAGGCGGCCACCCGGATGAGGGCCTCGTTAATCCGATCTTTCAACTGTTCGGCTTGTCGGGTCAAGTTTAAAATTGGTATCAAGGCCGTCAATCCCTTCATGGTTCAGCCGGCTGGCCAGCTGCAGGACTTTCCACTTGGATTGCCGGATGTACGCTTTTCCGCAACCGGAGCATTGCGCCTCATTCTCCAGGTCTCTCTCCGGATTCTTTTCCAGGCTCCTGTTGAGATTCTGGTCGGATGCGCCGAGGGGAATCATCTGCCCGCACTCGCACCGCCACCCGGCAAACTTCAAGGGGTTGCCATATACTACCGCAAAGTCCGGGACATTTCTATCCACAACCGTTCCAGCTTCAATAAACGCAAAACTGCCGATGGTAAAGCCGGAAGCAATCGTGCTGTTGGGGCCAATCTGCGCGCCCCGCCGCACCAGGGTCGGACTGACGCGGGATATGCTCCGGGTGTTGGCCCGGATATGCCGGGGATCGGCAAAGATGGTGCTGGGGCCGCAGTAAACTTCGTTTTCCAGAATCACGCCGCTGTTCAACTGTGTGTTGTTCATCACGCGCACGTTGTTTCCCAGGAAAACCCCCGAGGCGATAGTGACATTGCGCCCGATGAGGCAATAGTCGCCAATGATGGCGTTGGCCATGATGTGGCTGAAATGCAGGATGGAGGTATGCTCCCCGATGTGGCAAGGCGTGTCGACATACGAAGACTCGTGAATATAGGCGGTTTCCGCCCGGTGATCCTCGAAAAACGGTTCAAATGCGTCCTGCATCCGGCAGTGGCCTCTCTGCTATACCCTCTACATTTATATATACCATAATTTCACTTCTATTTTAATAGTCATTAATCTATTTGAAGTATTGCGATGGCGTATCAGGGGCCTTCTCCTATGGTTTAGTGGGTTTTTCTTGAGATTTGAGGCTGAAACCCGGTCATAAGCATTCATGAAGGTAATAAAAAGGGCGGGTTGCAAGGCGCTGCATTTCACTTGCAAGGCCTGCTGGATGCCTTATAGTGGTAGCAATTCATGAAGCAAGGAGTTGGGTGGATGGTAATACGAGGCATTTCCGGTTCTCCCCGGTTCGGGAAGCAACGATTTAAAAAGGGTGAAGTGCGCAAGCCCGCATTGAACCCCCATCACGATCCCCTTGAAATCAAACAGTCACACAGGGCCCCTTCCGGGTGGGCGGTTCGCTGGCTGGCACCGTTCTTCTTGCTCTTGCCGGGTTGTGTCACCGTTAAGGTTTTCCCGGAGATACCGAAACCAGCATGCAAAGTGGAAGCCCCGCTTCCGCCGGCCGATAAAGCCATTGAGAGCAAACCTTCCCCTGATTCCGGGTCGCATCAACCCGAACCAATACTTCACGGACTCGAATATGATTACCGCCTGTATCAACCCAGACCCATACTATGGGATGAGCCCGAAGACAAAAAGGCCGGAAAGGTCCCGTCGGTCTCCCCTCACGCGGGCAAGGCGCGAAAGCGAAAGTAAGTCCCCAGATCAAAGTAAACAATGAAGCATCTTCCAAGAGCGGTGTATGTCTGTACCGCTCTTGTTGCATGTGCCAGCATCCGCATTCCCCGGCATTCGGCGGACCGCTCGTAATCGCTTGAAAGGCTAGCGTCTTCGGTAAGCCGAAGCAATTATCGCGCGTTACATTCAGAAATATTTGTGGGTTCGAGGTCAATTCCTTACGAATTATTGTTTTTATAAACTTGGTAGAGTAAACACTTGTTTTCGTGTCTGTAGAGAGATGGTTTAGAGAGAACTTTGGCTGTGAAATGCCGCGTCCGCTGCGTTTTACCGGCTCATAAACAACGGTAGGTGTGTTAGTAAGAGAGAAAGTAGAGAGTGACAGGTATGGCTTTTCCGATGAGTGGTTTTCAACCCAATCCTTCCGCGCTGGGTACGGGCGGTTTTGCCCCCCAGACATCATTTCCGGGTTCATTTTCGTCGGGCGGCTTTCCGTCGGGCGGCCAGTTGGCGCCAATGTCAGCCTTCGGCGGTGGCGGTGTTCCCCAGTTCAATACCGGAACCATCAACGGTTTCACGCCGCAGCTGTCCAACAGCCTGACGGGAAACCTGAACAATACGACCGCTAATTTCATGCCCCAGTGGCTCAACAATACCACCAACAACGCAACCAACAATTCGTTGAGCAACTTTATGCCCCTCAGCCTGGATAACCGGTCCAGCCAGAATATCCTCCAGCCCCAGTACAACATGCCTCAGTTGGCGGGACCCAATATGTTCATGCGGGCCCAGGACAGCGGGAATGCGTTCAATAGCACAGCCAATAACATGACCGTTAACAACAACTATTTCGGTCCGCTGATTACCGGCAACCAGGGTCCGGTCAACAGCACCTTTTCCCCAATGCTGGGCTTTGGTGCCCAGCAGCAACAGGCAGATGCCGCGCAGCAGCAACAGACCATTCTGATGCAGCAGCAACAGCAGCAGGCCATCGTGATACAGCAACAGCAACAACAGGCCGCCGCGCAGCAACAGCAGGCGATTGTGATGCAGCAACAACAGCAAGCTATCGCGATGCAGCAACAGCAGGGCCTTGGGATGCAGCCCGGTTTCCAGCCCAATTTCCTGCCGCCTCAAGGTCCGCCTCAGCAAGATTTGGGGCTTCAACAAACCCTGACGGACATGGTGCAGGGAATGATGTCCATGATGATGTCCGTGCTCCCGATGATGATGGGACAATTCAGGGGTGGCGGAGATGACGGCGGCGCGATTGCGGATGGTCCTGCCGGTGGGCGTATTAATCCCCTGGCCCGCATGATGACTCGGTTCAACACCCAAGGTTAACCACGCTGTCGCTTTCCGTTCCGTCGCTTGGAAGCAATCGCCGGAGTGGATGGGAATGGACGTTTGGATTTGCACGGATGGGAGTGAACGTTCAATCGTGACAAGCCTTTTAAATCGGTTTACAAGCCCCCGGCCTAACCCGCCGGGGGCTTTTGGGTTGGCGGAAAAGCCCATTTCGTTTCTGTATGTCGTGTGGCCCTCAACGGTATCTTGCCGGGTGATTGGTCTCACTGCCAAGCGCTGGAGGCTGTATGTAAAATTCCTGAAATATAAGCCTGGCTGGAAGCAATTTTACGATGGATTGTTTTTTTATTTATGTAGGTAGTAGTAGTAGTGAAGTCTGAATTTCCTTTGGCAAGTATGTCTGTGTAGGTAGAGAGTATTCAGATCTGCCCCTGACGTGGATAGGCGTCTGTCGATCGCGGATCTGAGAGAGAAAGGTAAGGTAGAGTAGATGCAAATTTTTAATTCGAATCCGAACTTCGGAAGGACCTTCAACACCCAGTTTAACGCCCCGCAACAGCAGCAGTTCATCAATTTTGGCGGGCCGGTAAACAACAGCCAGATCCTGCTGTCGCAGAACGGTGGTGTGGGCCTTAACAACCAGCTTCAGTTCGGGCAGAACAGCTTCATGGCAAACTCGATGAACTACAATGGTGGATTCAATTCGGGCTCTATGGGGTCCGGCGGCCTGTCTGCCCAGCTTCAGCAAATGTTCGGCGTATTCCAGATGATGATTTCGCAGTTTGCGCAGGGCGGAATGGGTGGCCCTCGGCAGCCTCGCGGTCCGATGATGGATCGTCAATTCGGCGGCGGTTTCGGACCCGAATTCTGCGATGATTTCTGCGACGAAGTCCCGACCGGTCCGTCCATCCGGGATATTCCCCCAGCCCCTTACAATTGCGGGAAGGGCGGTAAATTCTGGGGAGATCCTCACCTGGAAGGCTTTGATGGCGAAAAATATGATGTGATGGGCCAGGATGGCAAGATCTACAACATGCTGAGCGATAAAGGCGTCCAGTACAACACCAAGTTCTCCAAGTGGGGTGAAGGCGGCGCCACCGTCATCAGCGAGGCCGGAATCCAGGTCGGAAACAGCCAAGTCCGCTTTGATCGCTCCGGCAAGGCGCCCACGGTCAACGACCAGGAATTGAAAGATGGTGAGACCATCGATCTGGGCGGTGGCAGGTCAGCCTCCTGGAAGGACAAAAAACTGGTGGTGAATACCGGTGAATACACCATCGATTTAGCGGCCCAGACCAATCCTCAAGGCAACTACCTGGACAGCAACGTGAAAATCAATGAAGGCGGTCCGTTCACGGATGGCGTCAAACCTCACGGCCTGCTGGGCCAGACGGCCGATGGTGTCGAAGGCGTCAAGAAACGTGACCTGGATCAAGGTAAACAGGGCGGCAACGTCATCGACGGCACCGTGGATGATTACCAGGAAGCCGATCTGTTTAGCCGACAGTCCAAGTACATCCGTTCCAATGCTCGGGGCGGTCGGGCAATGCCCTTCTTTGGAAACAGGAATGGCGGCGCTAGGTAAGCCGTGTTGGCTATCAGAAAAACGCTCTCCAGTTTTAACATGCGCTCTTCTAATTAATACTGCAACTACATAGGCAGGTCACGCCCATCATCTTGATGGGCGTTTCCCTTTTCAGGGAGTGGCTTTTGGATGTTCATTAATTTATGGAAATCCTCGGCGCTGCCTCGTCCGGCTTCCGTAAAGCCCAGGATGCCGCCCATCAATGCGCCTGCGCCGCCAATCAGCAAACCGGCCGCGATAAAATACCAGGGGACATGCTTTTCAATGACGGCGCGCAAATTGCCTTTTTCCTCGAATAGTGCGTAAGGCAGGCGGCAGAAGTCCCAGAGGGCGTTTTTCTGGGAAACCAGAACGATGGCCAGCCCGCACAGCAAGCCGTATAATCCGCCATGCCAGGTAGAATCGACGACGTTCCGTGCGGCGTGCTCGCTGAACTTCTCCATGGAGGCCGCTTTCCGGGTCGCATTGTCGATTCTGGCAATGCCGGTATTGGCGATGAACGCGTCGCGCACGGGAATGGGCGCGCCATCCCGAAGGTTGGGGGCCCGGTAATCCAGCGCAATGCGCGAAGCGTTGAGGGGGGTCCTCAACTCGCGCTGTAAGGCGCTGAAAGCCTGAGTATCATTTGCAATGGTAGCAGACATGCCTGGCATGTGGTTTCCCCGTCCGTACAGGTTGAGCGTGGCTGAAAGACCTGCACACGATATTATACCAAGGACGCTGACAGCCGTTTCGTGACAGGAGACAGGCCCCTGGTCCCCGGACTTTAACATCTCGTTACATCACGGTTCCGGATTTTCTCTCCATTGGGGCATGTTTGCCGTTGCGGGCGGGTTTTGGTATTTTTAAACCGGCGGGACCGCATGGATGTTGCCATCCGTTTTTTTTAGTGTTTAAATGTTAACTCACTTACGTCAGTGACTTTTTTCAAGCAAAGGAACTCCCCAATGGCCAGTACTTGTGAAGTCTGCGGCAAGCACCGCAACAAATCCAACAAAATTTGCTTCTCCAACAAGCATCACCGGTTTTTCCAGTACCCCAACCTGCAGAAATGCAAGGTGGTTCTGCCCAACGGTCAGCATAAAACCATGACCGTCTGCACCAGCTGCATCCGGGCCAACAAGATCCGCCGCGCCGGCTAAAACGCCTTCGGCAACGCCGGGGAATGCTTGAAAAAATCCAAAGCCTGCCTGTCTAGGGCAGGCTTTTTGGCATGGCAGGATACATCTTTCTTAACATGTTGGCATCAGATTTTGATGAGAGGGCTTTATAGAGCAGAACGACAGACAAGCTCTCCCAAGGAGCCCAAGGGATTGAGGGTTGTACGCCGAACCGGCGTCCGAGGTCGAATGATCCGACTCGCCTTCCCCTGGCGTGCTGTCGTTCGCTCCCCCAATTTTCACTTCACACTGCTCTCTCTATTCCGTTCCCTTTGCTTATTACGCCCGGCACTCTCTCCGCCGGGCTTTTTATTTGCGGGAAAAACTCCCCCTGAAAACGCAGGGGGAGTCTGAGGGGGCCACGGAATCTTGCGCCGCCCTCTGTGGCCCCCTCAGCGGGGGTATAAGGGGGCAGAGCCCCCTTTAAACTATTTCAAGGAGCGATGAGCAAGCTAAAAGCAGCCAATCAAAAAACTACGCAGGCAACACACCCGCCAGTGTCTCACCCATCTTCGCCGGGTTAGCCACCACGGTGATACCCGCAGCTTGCAGGGCTTTCATTTTCTCGGCGGCGGTACCGTGCCCACCGGAGATAATGGCGCCCGCGTGGCCCATGCGCTTGCCGGGAGGCGCGGTTTGCCCGGCGATGAAGCAGACGATGGGCTTGGTCACGTTTTTCTTCGCGAATTCCGCCGCTTCTTCTTCTGCGCTGCCGCCAATTTCACCGATCATCATGATGGCCTTGGTTTCCGGGTCCGCCTGGAACATCGTCAAGGCGTCGATGAAGTTGGTGCCGTTGATGGGGTCGCCACCGATGCCGATACAGGTGGATTGCCCGATGCCGCGCTGGGTCAGCTGGTCCACGGCCTCGTAGGTCAGCGTCCCGGAGCGGGAAACCACGCCCACCGGGCCTTTTTTGTGGATGTGCCCAGGCATGATGCCGATTTTAGCCATCTCGGGGGAAATCACGCCTGGACAGTTGGGGCCGATGAGCCGCACGTTGGGGTAGTCACGCATGAACTCTTTCACGCGCATCATGTCGTTGACGGGGATGCCTTCCGTGATGCAGACCACCAGCTCAATCCCGGCGGAGGTTGCTTCCATCACCGCGTCAGCCGCGAATGGCGGGGGCACGAAGATCATGGTCGCATTCGCGCCGGTTGCTTTGCGGGCCTCTTTCACGGTGTTGAACACGGGAATCTGCTTCCCGCCGATTTCCACGGAGGTGCCGCCCTTGCCCGGCGTCACGCCCCCCACCACGTTGGTGCCATACTTCAGGCACCCTTCCGCATGGAAAGACCCTTCCTTCCCGGTAATCCCCTGGACGAGAAGTTTGGTGTTGTTATCAACAAGTACTGCCATGGGTAGTTTTCCTTTGTTAATTTATTAAGTAAAACCGTGAAAATCTATATCTAAAGAGTCATAAATTAAGCATTCTTTTGAGTGAAAATAGCTTAATGGTTTGCGTCCATTACCAGTTGCCCATAAGAAAAGTTCGATTCCGCCCGGAGTGAGTTGGTAATGATATTGCCCCATGTCGGATAGCCCTGCACGACGATTCATATCATCAAGACCTTTCAGCAAATTATGCTTCTCTAAGCCATGATATACGTGTTCTAGAAGAGCTTGGGCTTCGGCTTTTATATCATCTGGAATTTGGTACGATGGAAAGTCAAAATAGCCGAGTAGAGCACTATTATTAATAAAATACGGCCCATAATCGTTGTCAGAACTATTCTCCCAGGCAATTCCATATAGAATATAGTGAGTAGTTAATTGGAAGGCTGAAAGATCTCGAATTGTAGAGCTTATTGTTTTACCTCTGTTATCTATAGAATTTAGAGTTTTTGAGGATGCTAATACTCCTGCATAATACTCTTGAGATATTTCATCTTCACAAAATGAACCATCAAAAAGTACATCTTTAATGATTTGCGCTGAAACACTTCCTTGGTTAATGTTTTCATCGGGAAGTTTTGTCGCTGCTTTCTCAAAAATGCACTTTAGGTTCTCAACATTCTTCTGGGTAAAAAGCTTTAGTTGGTCCCCCAAATATTCACAGGAAGGACCAAGCACTTTTAGTGCCAAATCCTTTCCAATATATCCAACCGCACCGGCTGTAGCTAATGCTGTTGTAGGCTCGGACACCGGTTTATCCCAGAATCGACTGTGACTTTTGGTCCCCTAACTCCTCGAACTCGCGCATCCATTTGGTGCGTTCGTCCTGATTCACGAAGGCGGGGAGTTGGTTGGGGTCGATGCCTTTGCGGGCGAACTGGTGTTGCATGCTGGCGCCGACGGCGATTTCGGTCATCGGGGCAATCTTGCGCTTGAGGGGTTTTTTGAATTTGAACTGCTTGGGCATCGTGCTTCTTCCTCTTTTTATTGCGGACTGCGGGATCGCAATCTCCGGGACGGGTTGCGCTTTCTCAAAAGAAAACGCAACCCTCCGAAAAATTTACCGGGCCACCGGCTGCTTCAAAAAGCTGGCGACTTTTTCCGCGCCCTCTTCCATGGAATCGGCGGCGGCGTACTTCAGGCCGGATTCAGCCAGAATGCGCTTGCCTTCTTCCACGTTGGTGCCCTTCATCCGGATGACTAGCGGAATGTTCATTTCCAGCTTGCGCGCGGCTTTCACCACGCCTTCCGCCAGCTTGTCGCAGCGCAGAATGCCGCCAAAGATGTTGATGAACACCACTTCCACGCTCTCATCGCTCAGCAGAATGCGGAACGCGTTCTCCAGCGCTTCGTCGTTGGCGCTGCCGCCCACGTCCAAAAAGTTGGCCGGCGCCGCGCCGTACTGCTTGATGATGTCCATGGTGGCCATTGCCAGGCCCGCGCCGTTCACCATGCAGCCCACGTTGCCGTCCAGCTTGATGTAGTTCAGGTTGTAACGGGAGGCTTCCACTTCCAGCGGGTCCTCTTCGTCCAAATCGCGGTAATTCATGATGTCCGGGTGGCGGAACAGCGCGTTGGAATCGAAGCTGACCTTGCCATCCAGCGCGAACACGCGGTTGTCGGTGGTGACGACCAGCGGGTTAATCTCCACCAGCGCGCAATCGGCCTCGATGAAAAACTTGTACAGGTTGGTAATCAGCTGGATGGCCTGCTTCATGCCTTCCTGCGGAATTTGCAGGGCGTAGGCGATTTCCCGCGCCTGGAAGGGTTCCAGCCCGACGGTGGGGTGGATGTGCACCTTCACGATCTTCTCGGGGGTCTTCTCGGCGACTTCTTCAATGTCCATCCCGCCCTCGGTGCTGGCCATGATGACCGGACGACTCTGGGCGCGATCCAGAACGATGCTGAGATACAGCTCGCGGGCGATGCTGGAGGCTTCTTCCACCAGCACGGATTTCACCTTCTTGCCCTCGGGGCCGGTCTGGTGGGTGACCAGTTGCATGCCGATGATTTGCTTGGCCGCGTCGCGGACGCCATCCAGCGAATCCACGACTTTCACGCCGCCGCCCTTGCCGCGCCCGCCCGCATGAATCTGGGCTTTGACAACATAGCGCTTGCTGGGCGTGTTCAAAATCTGCGCGACCTGCACCGCCTCATCCGGCGTAAAGGCCACCTGCCCATCCGGCACGGGAATGTTGTACTTCCGAAACAGCTCTTTCGCTTGATACTCGTGAATTTTCATCTCGGGGACCTCGATACAAAAAATCTATAAAAATTAATTGTTGCTTTCTTCTTCTTCGATGAACTCCGTGACATCAATGGTGACATCCTCGTCATCCATATTCTCGATGAAGGCGACCACGCGCTCGAATTCGGCTTCGTCCTCGATGGCCTCGTAGACTTCCTCGCCGTCCTCGTGAGAGATGCGCATCACCACGACTTCCTCGTCGTAGCCTTCTTCTTCGTCGTCTTCAGCCTCGGCGTCACCCTCTTCTTTTTCTTCATATTCGTTGCCCTTGTAAATCAGCAGGGCGTATTCCTGGCCCTCGATTTCCAGTTCCTTGACCTTCTCGAAGACATGAACCGTTCCTTCTTCATCGGTGGTCTCGATGATATCGGTTTCGGCGTAGATGCCGTTATCCGTGCGCCCGTTTTCCATTCAGCAAATCCTTGTGACGATATAAAAGTACTTGGGGACCCCCGCCCTCGCCCGATTCTGCCCGAAACGGGGATGGCGGAAACCAACACAGGAAGTTTACCACAAAAAATCCCTGGACCATTGCATTGACGGCGATTGCGCGAACTGGGCGGTTGCGCGATGATTGTTAAGAAACGTGGAGAAAGACCGTGGAAAGGCAGCCCGTGGAAAAACAATCAATGATTACGCGTCACCTGATCAACGATATTCCTTATAAGACCGCCGATGGCACTTATCAGATGGTGGTGGAAATTCCGGCCGGGACCAACGAGAAGTGGCAGACCGACCCGCAGGACGGCACCTTTTATCACGATCAGAAAGACGGAAAGCCCCGGATTATCAATTTTCTGCCGTATCCTTTCAACTACGGCTATGTTCCGCAAACCATCCTGCCCAAAAGCAAGGGTGGCGACGGTGATCCGCTGGATATCATCACCCTGTGCCCCGGTCACCCACGCGGGACAGTACTTCCGCTAAAAGTCATCGGGGCGTTGCTGCTGGCCGAGCGCGGCGAGACCGACACCAAGATTGTGGCGACGGTTCCCGGCGGGCCTTTTTCGGATGTCTCCGACATGGCGGAGATTCTGATTCGCTATCCGGGCGCGATTGAGATTATCCGCCTGTGGTTCGAAGGCTACAAAGGGCCGGGCTCGTTCCTGTTCAAGGGTTATGCCGACCGTGCCCAGGCGCTGGCCGAGATTGAGGAAACCCATCAGGACTGGCTGAACGAAGTCAAAGGCCAGCGCTGAATCTGTTTATAAGATGCATTCGACCGTCATTGACTGCAATGGCGCAAATTGCCGCGTTCTTTGGGTGATTAAAAAGTTCCCGCGTCCCGAGGAGCCTGGCTGGCGATTTTACACCGGCCAGAGGGGTATCGAGTTTTTCTCACCCAGAATAAACTGATTGATTTCTTCCTGCCGGCGCGGCGCGGAGCCTTGCAGTTTTTTGATATCCTGGATTCTCTGGGCCTTCGGCGCAAGTGCCATCAGGGTTTTAGTCGGGTTCTTAAACGGATCCCGGCTATTGGAGAGTTCCCATTCGTCCGGCTCATGAATACGATCCGGTTTCCGCAGATTGCGCAGGTGGTCCTGGATATAAAGCCTCACCTTGTCCTTGGATTTGTACTCCGACGAGGGGAATCGTTGGTTCAGATAGGCCTGGACTTCCGGGTCGGTCCGCAGGTAATTCTCAACGTCTTCCCGGACGATAGCCCGGTCCGGGCCGACCAGGATTCCGTCCAGTAATCCCTTGGGACCATAAAACAGGGCCTCAAGCGTGTTCAGGTAAGTATCCTGCCGGAAATCACCCCGAACCGCATCCGGGCTCCGCCCGCTGGCCTTGGCGACTGCTTCGGCGATGTTGTCGGTTATGGCCTGGACATTGTCCGCCTGGCCATTGACCAAGTTCAGCGGGCCGCTGTGCTTGGATGCGGCCTGGTGAATCATGATTCTCGCGAAAGGCGTGGCCAGCCGGTTGCCGGTGGCGCTGGCCAGCAGCCAGGCGCCGCAACTGGCTGCGATCCCTTGCACAATCACATCCACCTTGGTTTTGGAGGGCATGTGCCTAATGGTCCCTCGAAACACGCTACCGGCGCTGACATAACCGCCTGGGCTGTTCAGCAGGATCTTGATATGGCTGGGATCCTTTTGCTGTTCTTTTTTCTTCTGCAGCTCGGTCAGGGCGTGCTCCATTTGCTGGGCCATGGTGTCATTGAACAGGTCGTTGAAATAAATCAAATCATCATAGATCACTCCGGGGCTTGGCATCGCACCGAAAATCGCCAACCGGCCCGCATAATCAGGCCCGTTATCGACCGCGATCGTCATGGGCAGCTTTTCTCGGAGCTTCGGCTCAAAGTTATCGAGGCTGCCGACCCCAATTTGCAGGTGTTGCCCGGCGATTCTCTTGATGATACTGCTCTGGTTATCGGAACTGTTGCTGAGTTCCGCCCTGGGGGGATTCCCGTGCCTGGGGTGCTTCAGGACGGAGGGTGGCACCACGGAGCCTTCGGAGTACTTGTCCAGAGGTTCCAGAAATCGGCTTTTGGGTATTTTGGAAAGATTGAGCGCGCTCCGGTTGAATTCCGCGATGGCGGCAGGGTTGAAGATTTCCAGGCTTTCGTCCGCTCCCTCTTTGAGCCAGCCACGGGATTGATAATAACGCTCCAGTCCAGCCCGGGTCAGCACCTGGTCATGACCGATCAGTACGGCATCCACCAGGCCCCGTTTCCCGTACCAGAGCGCCTGTGCGGCATTATGCTGCCGGTTGCTGATGAGTTGACCATAAACCTTTTCACGGCTGGTTTCGCCCGTCACTTCCATGATGAGCGATTCCTTGGCCCGAGCGTTCTCATTGGCGTTTTCGCGCAGAATCTGCTGGTCATGATTTTTCTCGCCAAGCCCATGGGTGATCGGACCCATTTGAAGAGTCGCGTCTTGGCTCATGTAGCATCTGCCGCGCTCATCAGGGGGCAGGTTCGAATCGGCCATGCGGGCCATCATCATGGCAAACACGCTGGCAGGACCCGCATGCCCCTGGATGAGCGTATCCACGCTCCGGTCCAGCAGCAACAGGTTGTCGCCCAATGCTGCCTCATGATGAAACCACGTGGAGCCGTGCGCGCTCAGGGTGTACTTCAGCTTACTCGGATCACGCTGGTCTCGCTTGATCCAATCCCGGAGCATCATGAGTCGCAGCGTCTGGGCTGCTGAACTACCGTTTACCTCTGTGTCAATGGGGTGTTTCACCACATAGTCATCATCCAGCAGCTTGTTTCCAAACCTGATTTGCGGAGAAATCCGCGCCAAATGGTTCAGCGGAGAGACATTCCTGGGTGTTGTGGAAGCTATGCCCTGCAAAGGTGAACCGGCTTGCGTTCCGGGATGGGTTGAAAAGGGCTTGCCGAGGCTTGCAAGAATGGGTTTCTGTGCTTGAGATGGCCTCATTCCGTTGATGGTCATCATTTCTTTTTACCCTCCTTCTGAAAAAGCATCGGACTCTGTGAGACTGTTTTATGATCCCGGCAACCGGCCTGGCAACTTGGCAATCGGTTGCCAATGGGGTGAAACGCATCCAGGATAGTCGGATGCCATCCCTGGATGAAAGCCAAGCTTCTCATTACAATAAGGACCGGCCACCAGGCACGTCGTCTTCCAGTATTAACCCACTAAAAGCACCCTGCCCACCCCTTTAAACAGTCTCAGCCTGATTGGCAGCTGGATTGGCAGCAAGGTTTTTTATATAATACCAGAAAAGACCCGTTCCGCAAGGATCCGAAACGGGTTTCCACGCGGGGGCGTTGTCTCCGGGTCGGCTCCACGCCGTCACTTGTACAAAAGTTTTCATTATGTAAGATTGTAAGGACCCTTTTGCAAGCCGCTGGATGGGGTTGACGTTTTTACCCGCCTCCATGCCGGCTTGAAGAAGCATTGTGTCCCCGTCATATTTTTTTATTGTTGGTATCGTCTGTATCACCCACGTGATTACATTGAAAAGGAGAACACATCTTTATGCCTGTTGCTTCGTTACAAGAACTGCTGGAAGCCGGCGTCCACTTCGGCCACCAGGTTCACCGCTGGAACCCCAAGATGAAATCCTATATCTGGGGAGAGCGCAACGGAATTTACATCATTGATTTGACCAAAACGAGCCAGCTTCTGGATGAAGCCTACGAATTCATGCGCAAAGCCGCTTCGCAGGGCAAGAAGATCGTGTTCGTCGGTACCAAACGCCAAGCTTCCGACATCGTGGAAGAGGAAGCTCGCCGCGCGGGCGCCTACTTCATCAACAAGCGCTGGCTGGGTGGCACCCTCACCAACTTTGAGACCATCCGCACCCGCATCAACAAACTGCGTGAACTGGAAGAAATGCGCGACAACGGTCACTTCGACCGCCTCGGTAAAAAAGAAGTCGCCGTGCTGACCCGCCAGCTCAACAAACTGGAGCGTTCGCTGGGTGGCATCAAGGATATGCGCGGCATGCCCGACGTCCTGTTTGTCATCGACCAGCGCCGCGAGCTGATTGCCGTGCAGGAAGCGTCCAAAATCGGTATTCCGATTGTGGGTATCGTTGATACCAACTGCGATCCGGAGAATATCAACTTCGTGATTCCGGGCAACGATGACGCCACCCGCTCCATCCGCCTGATCACCAAGAAGATGGCCGACGCCATCCTCGAAGGGAACGCCTCCCGCGAGGACTTCTCCCACAAGATGCGTGCCGGACAGCAAGCGCAAGCGCCTGTAACTGCAGAAGAAATGACTGCGGGGCAGCAGCCGGAAGCGGAAGAACGGGAAGCCGTCGCTGCCAACGCCAACCCGGAAGGCTAACTTTCAAACCATTGCGGGGCACGAAGAGAACATCTTCTGCCCCGCAAAAGAATTTAGTGTTTTTTCAGATTTGCAAAGGACCCATGACCGATGGAAATCACCGCATCACAAGTTAAAGAACTCCGCGAGAAAACCGGCGCCGGTATGATGGACGCCAAAAAAGCCCTGGTGGAAGCCGGTGGCGATATGGATAAGGCTGCCGAAGTGCTTCGCCAGCGTGGTATTGCCACTGCCGAAAAGAAAGTTGGCCGTACCGCCGCTGAAGGCCTTGTGGCTGCGCTGCTCTCCCCGGACCGCAAAGTTGGCGCCATGGTGGAAGTGAACTGCGAAACCGACTTCGTGGCCAAAGGCGAAGCCTTCCAGGCGCTGGTCAATAATGTGGCCCAGCAAATCCTGGCCCAGGCTCCGGCTGACGTGCCCGCCCTGCTGAAACAGGACGCCCAGTCCATGCCCGGCCACTCGGTGCAGGATTATGTGACCGAGAACATCGCCACCATCCGCGAGAACCTGAATATTCGCCGCTTTGTTCGCTACGAAGTGAAGGGCGCGGGCGCCGTGACCTCCTACATTCACACCGGCGGACGCGTAGGTGTGCTGCTGGAAGTGAAAGCCGGCAACCAGGCCACCGTCGACAGCGATGTGTT
>DATNPJ010000001.1:0-25228 GCA_036703295.1 Coleofasciculaceae cyanobacterium
AGCGTATGTTTGGGGGATATGGGCTGTATGCGGACACGGTCTTTTTTGGCATCGTGCACCAGGGGCGTCTGTACTTTAAAACCAGCGCCGAAACCCGCCCGCGCTACGAAGCCCACGACATGACTTTTTTCCAGCCCAACGCCAAGCAAAAGCTGGGCACTTACTTCCAAGTCCCGGTGGAAATCATCGAAGACCACGAAGCCCTACTGGATTGGGCCAGCGAAGCTATCCGAATCGCTGAACCAAGGTAGTTACTTCGCTTGCGAAGCCATCTCCGGGAGCACGTCGATGAAGTTCGGCTCGATTTTTTCGGGAATCAGGCCGATGCCATGGCCGCGCCACAGGAGCAGTTTCACGGCTTTGCGGATTTCGGTGTCGGCATCCAGGGTCATGTTGTTCACATACATGCCCACAAACTCGTCGGCGGTTTTGCGATCCAGACCACGGGCGAACTGCATGGCGTAATCCAGCGCTTCTTCGCGGTGCGCCAGACCATACTCGATGCTGCGCTTCAGCACCCGGCCAATTTTCTGGATGAGTTCTTCGCCCAGATCCAGCCGGATGGCGTTGCTGCCCAGCGGCAGGGTGAGGTTGGATTCCTCGAACCACCATTCGCCCAGGTCCACAATCTTCACAAAGCCTTGTTGCTGATAGGTCAGCTGGCCTTCGTGGATAATCAGACCCGCCTCGAATTCGCCTTTTTCCACCCGGTCCATAATTTCATCAAATGGCACCACTTGGGTTTTGAGGTCAGGCTCCCAGATTTTGAGCGCCAGATACGCGGTGGTCAGCTCGCCGGGAACAGCCACGGTCACGTTTTTCAGCTCTTCTTTGGTCATGGGCTTTTTGGCGATGACCACCGGGCCGTACTTATCGCCGATGCTGGAACCGACGTTCAGCAGGGCGTACTTGTCGTAAACTTTCGCGTAAGCATGATAAGAGATAGCCGTGAGTTCATAGGTGCCCTTCATGGCTTCGTGGTTGAGGGTTTCGATGTCGGTGAGGGTGTGCGTGAAGGTCAGCCCCTCGGTATCCACGCGATCCTTCGCCAGCGCCCAGAACATAAAGGCATCATCGGAATCCGGGCTGTGGGCAACGCGAATGACATCGGGGGTATTGGGGCTCATGAGGGGTCTCTCCTGTCTCTTTCAACTGGCAACAGTGTAGCGCAAAAGCGAAGCGAGCTGAATAACAACCTCTACTGTTCGATCACGGCATGGCCTGCTATGTCGACCGAGGATCATCGGCAAGTCAATGCCTGCTCGTTGTTGAAAAGTTTTTTTGAAGTGCTTTCATGAGTTTTCACAGGATGATTTATGAGATTTGCAATGAGGGGTTGGAATCCATGAACTCTAGTTTGCGTGTCACCCCACAGACACGAAGTATTATGGTTTCGGCTCGCCAAGGACTGGGTAAGCATACCGGCACTGTCAGTTTTGCCGGTTACGGCATGAGCGAGCTGAAAGCGACAATGAACAGGATTAAAACTAAGCGCACTAATGCGGCGCAAGAAAGGAAAGTAGAGGCCCTTGCCCGGTATAGAAACGGTACAGACATTGCTCAGGAGTGCCACCACGAGGGCGAAACCCTGAAGCTTCAGGGGCCCGACGTATTACAACTGATCAAAATCGCGCTGGATAAAAAATCACTTTGGGCCAGATTCCGCAAGGGCCCGGTTTTTGCCCATCAAATCATTCCTGGTTACTCCGGGAACGAGTCTTTGTTGCCTTTGGTCACTTTAATCAATGCCGATTTTCTGGCTCGACATAAAGATTTTCGCGACGCGTATAATTTAACCCCCGACGGCGTAAAAGAGCTTAAAAACCTCGCGCGCAACGAGGCAACAGAGCCTGCACGATCTCGTTGGCGTCATCTGGGGCATCTATTCTTTCCTGGAAAAAGCGCCCAGCCGAAGTAATCAGGATTCCCGAACCGCGACGGGAGACGCATCTTGCGTGTCTCTCACCGGAAACAAATGCTTGGGATAATCGGGCGTTTCCATCGGTTGACGCTGTGCATCCGGCGCCTGGGCGTTCGGGATGACCGTTTCGATCTTTTGCTTCCAAAATCCCACACTGCCGAATGAGAGCAGGCCGGGCTGTTCTTTAAAGCTGTGCAGATATTTGCAGGCATCAATACACTCGCCGCAGTTGAAACAGCCGTCGAACTGGCCCACTTTTAAGCCCTCCCCCAGCGTGCCGTCACGCGGATCGATATCCACGGGGCAAACCATCCGGCAGGCTTGGCAGGTCTTGCACTGGCTGGCCTTGTCGCCGGTGAATTGAATCTCCATGGGGCGCCAGGGACTGTTCTCGTGATACGCGGAAACGGATTGGCCCATGCCGTAAGGGCAGCAGGTTCGGCAGAAATCATGGCCCGCGTACAGCAGGAACAGGCCAATCAGCATAAACAGCATGTTGCCCCAGACCAGCGCGATATGCGGGTTCCCGCTGGCATACTGAGCCAGCACGAAGTCCGGCGGGACCACGTAAAAGCACAACATAACGCTAAGAGTAAATGTTAATGCCATGGCCAGCAGTGGCGAGGCCACCCAGAAAACTTTTTTCAGCCACGGGCGTTCACGCAGCGCCAGCTTCATCCAGCGGGGCTTTTCCTCGCGGCTCCCGGCTGGGTCAAAAACGGCCCGTAGCGGACGGGTCCACTCGGTGAGGGTATTGTGCGGGCAGGTCCAGCCACAAAACAGCCGTCCCCAGACGAACGACACGATGCCAATCAGGATCACCGCCCCGTAAAACCCCACCGGCAGCCACATCAGCACGCTGAACTCAAACGGCAGGTGACGGCCCAGCACCACCAGCCGCTGTTCAATCATATCCACCCGAAACACATCCAGCGACGGTCCCAGGAAGACCAGCGACCAGAACAGGGGCTGAGACAGCTTGCTGCGAAGGATATGGTAGCGATACTTGAAAACGTTGCCGGAGCGTTTCATCAGAAAAAACCTGTCGGGTGGAAGGAAGGAGCGGGTGGGTTCTGTCCCTGCCAAAGTGCCCCGAAGGCCCAGTCAACGCCAACGAAGACGAGGCCTCCTGATTTAGACCATTGTGCCTCATTTTCTAGCCACCTGTCGAATGTTATTTTGCGACCTGTTTCAATAAGATAAGGTAGAGTTTTAAGTCGCAATTGATCATTGCGAATCTCATTTATTGCGTTCGGGATATATCATTCTTCATCAACCCGCAGAGAGACGGGCTGATCGCTGACTGCAATCCTGGGAAAGGATGTGCTGCGTATGAAAACTGAAAAACGGTTGCGCATCGCGCAAGTGGCCCCTTTGTGGGAGTTGGTTCCCCCGACGACATACGGTGGAACGGAATTGGTAGTCTACAACCTGACGGAAGAGCTGGTGCGGAGAGGGTATGATGTTACCCTTTTTGCCAGTGCAGGATCCCAAACCGGCGCTCGGCTTGTGGAATGTGCGCCGGCAGCCTTGCGAGCCCTGGAAGAGCAAATCAAGCTGGACAAAACCCACTGCACCGTCATGGCCTACGAGCTGATGATGATGCAAACCGTTTTCGATCAGGCGGATCAGTTCGATATTATCCACAATCACGTGGGCTATCAGCCGCTGGCGTTTGCAAACCTGACCCGCACCCCCATGGTCACCACCCTGCACAACGCGCTGGAACCGTTTCCGGTGAAAGAACTGTTCTATCGCAACGCGAATTTACCCTATATTTCCATCAGCAATTACCAGCAGAAGCTATGGCCCGAATTGAATTACGCGGACACCATTTATCACGGCATTGAGATGCACCGGTTCAAGCCTTCCTACGATATCGGAGACAAGCACTATTTTGCGTTTCTCGGGCGGCTCTCCCCGGAGAAGGGTCCTCAACACGCTATTCAGGTCGCCAAGGCGCTGGGCGCCAAGCTGGTTATGGCCGGAAAAATCGATCGCGTCGATCGCGCGTTCTACCGGGAGCAGATTAAACCCCTGGTGGACGGCGAGCAAATTCAGTACATTGGCGAGCTGGATCATGGGCAAAAAGTGGAATTACTGCGCAACGCAGCCGCCACGCTGTTTCCCATCACCTGGCCGGAACCCTTCGGGCTGGTGATGATCGAATCCATGGCTTGCGGCACCCCGGTATTCGCCCTGCGGAACGGCTCCGTTCCGGAGGTCATTGATCAAGGCAAAACCGGTTATATTGCCGGTTCTCTGGAAGAACTCATCGAGGCCGTCCGCGACTGGCGAGAATATGATCGCAAGCGGGTGCGCCGAATCGCGGAACGCCGTTTTTCGGTCGCCCGGATGGTGGACGATCACGAGCGCCTCTACGAGCGCCTGGCGACCAGAACTATTCAACATGAAATCGGGCGCCAAGGTGTCAAAGCGATGCCAAGTATTGAACCAGCAGCCCTGACACCGACACGAGTAGCCGAACTAAAGCGTTCTGCGGGACAAGCCTCATCAGCAGGAGCGGCAGCCCGGACGGAATGCTTTAGCCCGCTGGAAAAAGCCCTGACAGGCGCAAAAACAATAGCGCCCTTGCCAGAATATTACACAGGGCCATAATAGTGATGACAGGGCCCGCTGAAAAGCAAGCGGCCCTTTGGTTACTGTGCAATTTTCAAAGAGTGGCGCAATGCAAATAAAGCAACCCGAAGATTTCACATCACGCAACCGCACCATCAAGCACAACCATTTGTATTTGGTCGATGACTTTCAGGGGAATGTCCCCCGCAACAACACGTCTGGGCTGGGCATGTATCACCTGGATACACGCTTTCTCAGCGCCTTCGATATCCAACTGCACAATACGGATCCCATCCCGTTGCTCTCTTCCACGGAGATGGGCTACATGTCCACCATTGTGTTTACCAACGGCCCCATCAACACCACCACTGAAGCCGGGACGCCCGTCACCATCAACCCGGAAACCATCCAGCTCAAACGGGAAACGGTTCTTTACGGCCTCCAGTTCGAACGGTACTGGCTGATCAGCTACTACCCGGAGCCAATCCACATCGAACTTTCCTTCTCCTTTGAAGCCGACTTCAAGGACATGTTCGAAATCCGGGGCATGGTCAGCGTCGATCACCCACCGTTGCGCCCGCCCATGATGGATACCAGCGGACAAATCCCGGTGCTGATTTTTTCGCACACCGATCGCAGCGGACGCCATTTGCAAACCGGGATTCGTTTTCCCGACCTGCATCCGGAATACGTGAACGACGGCCCGACCACCACCGTGGTCTATCGAACCACGCTGCGACCCCGCGAACCGTTCACCTTCAATTACGAGATTCAAACCATTATCAACGACCGCATGATGAACGCGGGCACCATCGAGGCATCGGTCTCCGGGATGGATGAAGCATTGGCCCACCTGAACTTCCGGGCCCGGAAGATGCACCACGATACGGCGCTTTTCCTCTCCGATAACGAGGACTTCAACGAGATGATGTCCCGCAACCGGAAAGACATGCGGATGCTGATGACCCACACCGACGACGGCAGCTACGTGGCGGCAGGCATCCCCTGGTACGTGGCGCTCTTCGGACGTGATTCGCTCATCACCTCGCGATTTTGCCTGCCCTTTAATCCGGCCATTGCCAAAGAATCACTGCAAATTCTGGCCAAGTACCAAGGAAAGGAGAACAACCCGACCAAGGACGAGGAACCCGGCAAAATTCTCCATGAATTGCGGGTCGGCGAACTGGCCCGCTTGGGCGAGATCCCGCATACGCCGTATTACGGCAGCGTGGACGCCACGCCGTTGTTTATTATCACGCTGTTCGAATATTTCACCTGGACCAATGACCGGGATCTGCTCAATGCTTTGTGGCCGAACGCGGTGAAAGCAATGGAGTGGATCGACGGAAATCTTAAGCTACACCCCATGGGTTACAGCACCTACCAAATGACCGGTTGCGAACGAGGTATCCTCCAGCAGGGCTGGAAGGACTCGCACGACAGCATTATGGACGAGCGGGGCGTCATCGGCAAACCGCCCATCGCACTGGCCGAAGTGCAGGGATACGTTTACATGGCCAAGCGCTGCATGGCAAGGCTCGCGGATATTCTGGAGGACAAGCCCCTGCGGCAGCGCATGCGACAGGAAGCGCAGGATCTCCGACGGCGTTTCAACCGGGAGTTCTGGGTGGACGAGATGGGCTATTTCGCCATCGGTCTGGACGGGACAGGCAAGCCCTTCCAGGTGGTATCCTCCAATCCGGGACATTGCCTGGAGACTGGCATTCTCTATGAAACCCAGGCCATGAAGGTGATCAACCGCCTGATGGCACCGGACATGTTCAACGGCTGGGGCATCCGGACCTTGAGCTCCAGCACCGTCGCCTACAATCCGATGAGTTATCACAACGGCACCATCTGGCCGCATGACAACGCCATGATCGCCCGAGGCTTCGCGACCCTGAACCGACCGGACCTGGTTGAAAAGATTTTCACCGGGCTTTTCGAGGCGGCCCGGCACATGTTCTACCGCCGCCTGCCCGAGTTGTTCTGCGGCTTCCGCCGGGAGGACGGCAAAGAGGGCGATCCGCCCGTCCGCTATGCAGTGGCTTGTTCGCCGCAAGCCTGGGCGGCGGCTTCCATGTATTCGCTCATTCAATCCATGCTGAACCTGACCCCGGATGCCCAGCGAAAATTACTGACCATCAGGTCTCCCAAGCTGCCCATATCCATGAGCTACCTGCAAATTAACAACCTGCGCGTCGGGCAGGCCACCGTGGATCTGGAATTCCGCCGGACCAACAATATTGTGACCGTGGACGTCCGCGACCGGCAAGGAGAGCTGGATATTGTGGTAGTGATCTGAGAAACCGACCCCCAAAAAAATACTCAAAATTGGCAATCCGGCCGAAGTAACACCTCGGCCGGATTTAATTAGATTCTGTTATTCGCAACCTGCGGCGTGGCCTCAGGGAGGCGGGCCGGTCGCGCGCAAAATCATCATTTCAATATTTCTTCTATCTTCATCTACATCTAGCTTCTACCGATATTTCTCACCCATTGTTGCTGACAATTAAGTTATCGACCCTTTTTCAAAGAACTTAAGGGTCATTTCCGAATGTCCGAAACGATTTCAGGGCCACAACCACTTCATTTCGCGTTTCCGGAAACGAAAGCCCCCAACTTGGCTCTGACCCCTGCAACCAGGAACCGTTGATCAGGATTCCCCGACCCTGACAGAAGCGGACGCCTCACGGGCGGCCCGGTGTTCGTGCCGGTCGGCAGGATCATCCTCGTATTCCTCCACGTGCACCAGCACGTCGCTGACTTTGCCCTCGAAGGACTGGGCCAGCCGTTCCTCCACCGCATAAGAAATCTGGTGCGCCTCTTTGACGGTCAGGCTGGAATTTACCTGGATGTGCAGATCAATAAAGACATGATCCTGCATGCCCCGGCTGCGGATTTTGTGGCAATCCAGCACGCCGGGCACCGCCATCACGATGGCGTGCACTTCCGCCGGATCCACCGCGGCCTCGTCCATGAGTGCGCCGAGGTGCACCATGATGATGTCGAAGCCCACCCGCAAGATAATCAGCGACACGATCACCGCCAGGATCGTATCCGCCCAGGCAAAGCCCATCTGGACCGCGACCATGGAAAAAATCACCGAGATCGACACCAGGCAATCGGATAGGGTATGCCGGGCATCCGCCTTGAGCAGCTCGCTATTCAACGCCTTGCCCTGACGGCCTTCGTACCAAGTGACGATGAGGTTGACCAGCAGGGTCAGGCCGATAATTACGTAGCTGGTGGCGTTGATTTCCGGCAAATCCGCCGTTCCGCCGGAAGTAATCCGCTGGAAGGCATGCGTGGCGATCTCGAAACAGGTCAGGAAGATGAAGAACGAGATGATCATGGCCGAAAAGGCCTCGAACTTGCGATGTCCATAGGGATGATCATGATCTGCGGGCTTCATGGAGACATTCAGGCCGATAATCCCCACCACGTTGGCCACCGCGTCCAGCAACGAATGAAACCCGTCGGCCACCAAACTGAGGGTGTTGGTGTGATAACCCCAAATCAGCTTGCTGACAGACACCAGCAGGTTCAGCCACAGCGTCAGCATAAAAACGCGTTGCGCCGCCTTGAGATTGTCCGATTTGCCGATTTCCTTCACAAGGGCCATTCCATGAGTCATCCATTGAGACGTGCTGATCAACTTTCATCATAATACGAGCCGCTCATAAATACGAATTCCAAGCCTCGGCGCGCAAAAAACAGTGACCTGGGCTGTTAACAGATAAAATGGAAACATTTCTTAAAATTTTGAAACTTCAGCCGTCCTGGCTGCGTAAATCATGCAGAGCTGCTGAAATCACTGAACTTGAAATGATCTGAACAATCGTGTGGTGAGTGCGGATTCATACCCTCAAAATTACTTTTTAAAATGCGTCTCCCAAACCCAGAGCAGAGTGGCGAACTTATTTTGGTAATCCAAAAGGGCTGGACTTATTGCCAGCCCTTATTTTTAAGGTTACCGGCCCCCAAAACGAAATCCTAAACGGGCGCGGCTACCGGCGTCACCGGTGGCCGTTCTTTTTTGTAGCCTCTTTGGTGGGGTTTGCCTACAATAGCTGTATCACTCCCGAGTGGAAACGAACCCTCCATGACCAGCGTCGCAACCACCAGCCTCGCCGAGAAAATCCGGCGCTACCTCGCTCAGAAAAACGCCTCCGCACTCAGGCGGCTGCTGGCGCGACACAATTTCGCCGATATTGCCGATGTCATGGAGACGCTGCTGAGCCGTCAGGAGGCGGTGGCCTGCTTCCAGTACCTGAACGTCGGCCAGGCCGCACAGGTCCTGACCGGCATCAACGAGGATCTTCAGCATGCCTGCCTGTCCTCGCTGCCCTCCGTCATGGGAAGCCGAATCCTCCGGATGATGCCTGCCGACGACGCTGTGGATATCCTGCAAGAAATGGACACCACGGAAAGCAAGCGGATTCTGGATGAAATGCCTTTCGATACCGATACCCGGACCCTCCATCACCTGCTGATGGAAGAGCCTGACAGCGCTGCCGGGATCATGTCCACGGATTTCATCAGTACCTCGGTCGAAGCGACGGTGGGTGAGGCCATGGGGCTGATTCGGCGGGCCGAGGAGAAGGATTTCATTTATTACGTCTACCTGGTGGACGCTGAACACCATTTGGTAGGGGTCATCAGCCTGAAGCAGCTGATTTTACACGACGAATCCGTTCCCCTGAACCGGATCGCGGAGTTCGACGTGAAATCCCTGCTGGTGAACTACGACCAGGAACTGGTCGCCAACATCTTCCGCAAGTACTACAATCTGCTGGCCATGCCGGTGACGGCCCCGGACAACGTCCTGCGCGGCATCGTGACGATTGATGACATCATCGATGTGATTGAGGAGGAGACCTCGGAAGATATCTACAAGGCTTCCGGGATTACGCTGGAGGAAATGGACGAGCGCGGATTATTGGTGGGGCCGGTCTTTGGGGCGTTTAAAGCGCGCTTTCCCTGGTTGTCCATCACGATGGGGGGGCAATTGCTCGCTTCCACCATTATTGCGCATTTCAGCCACACGGTTTCCGTGGCCGTCCTGGCCATATCATTTATGCCCCTGCTCACCGGACTTTCCGGGAACATGGGCACACAAACCGATACCATCACGGTGCGCGGCTTGAGCCAGGGACTGATTACCGATGCCAATATCCGGGAGAAGCTGGGGCGGGAGATCAAGGTCGCTTTGTTGACCGGTTTGTTCTTCGGCACCTGCGTTGGGATTCTTTCGTTCATCATCTACCACAAGGTGCCGCTCAGCCTGCTTTTGTTCGGCTGGATTACCGTGTCCCTCTGCGCATCGGCATCGCTTGGCATGCTGGTTCCGTATAGCTTCAAACGCTATTTCAAAGTCGATCCCGCCGGGATGGGCGGACCATTCATCAGCACGTTCAGCGACATCATGACGTTTCTCGTCTACCTTTCGGTCATCACCCTGCTGCTGAAAGAGATGATTTGAAGTTTGAATGACTGACCGTGAGTTGCTTTCAAGACGGAATATTAAGATTCACCTAAACGTTAGGGTTGTGGGGGCTTTTGTGTTACCCTGATTGCACGGTTAAAAAGCTTCACTCAGAGTCTATGACAGTCATTCATCTTGCCAACGAAGACCTGCAACGGATGCTGGCCGAGGAGCCGGAACTCCTGCTGCTGGACGTGCGCACCCCGGAAGAATACTTCATGCTGGGACATATTCCCGGCGCGCGCCTGCTACCGATTTACGAGCTGCCGGGTCAGCTTCAAGCGCTGGAACCGGAACGAAAGACCGTGGTCATCTGCGAGCATGGCGTACGCAGCGCCAACGCCAGCCAATATTTGGAGCAGCAGGGCTTCAAGCAGATCTACAACCTGACCGCTGGCATGGCGGAATGGAACGGTGCCCGCGCCTACGCGTCTGAAGAAGCGCCGACAGAATAGTTTTAGCCAGTTCAAAGCGAACACGAAGGAAGGAAACCATGAGCGATCTCACCCAGGAAACAGTCCTGCAAGCCCTGTCCCAGGTCAACGACCCGGAGAAAAATCAAAGCATCGTGGAACTGGGCATGGTGGACACCGTGGTGGCCTGCAACGGCAACATCCGCGTGGATCTCCTCCTGCCTTCCACCGCCTATCCCCACCGGGATGCCCTGCTGCAAGCCGTAAAAGAGACGGTTGCCCAACTGCCGGGCGCGCAGCAAATTACCGTGGGAATCTCGCTCAAAACCCCTGCGGCGGTCAAACCCTTCCAGCGTCCGGGAAATCAACCGACAGTCCCCGTGGCGCCCAAGCAACTGCTGCCCAACATCAAGAACGTGATTGCCATCTCCAGCGGCAAGGGCGGCGTGGGCAAGACCTCGGTTTCCGTCAACTTGGCCTGCGCTCTCAGCCAACTGGGTTACAAGGTGGGCATTGTGGATGCGGATATTTACGGCCCCAACGTGCCGATCATGATGGGCCTGCGGAACGCCAAAATCTCCGGGGAAGCCCCCAGCGGCAAGGCGATGCCGCCGGAAAACTACGGCGTGAAAGTGATCAGCGTGGCCTTCCTGATTAAGGAAGACCAGCCCGTGGTCTGGCGCGGACCGCTGCTGGACCGCATCATCCGCCAGTTCCTGAGCGATTTTGAATGGGGAGAACTGGATTTCCTGCTGGTGGATCTGCCACCCGGCACCGGCGACGCCCAGTTGACCATCATGCAGGCAGCCTCGCTGTCCGGCGCCATTATTGTCACCACGCCGCAGGAAGTCGCTTTGCACGACAGCCGCAAAGGGCTGGCCATGTTTATGGGGCAAAACATTCCCTGCCTGGGGATTGTGGAGAACATGAGCTACTTCGTCTGCGAGCATGGCGCCCGCTACGAGATTTTCGGTCACGGCGGCGGCAAGGAAGCTGCGGAGCAGCTGCGCGTGCCCTTTCTGGGAGAAGTGCCCCTGCTGCCTGAGCAACGCGCCCAGGCCGACATGGGCCGTCCGGTGGTGATTTACGATCCGGAAGGCCCGCAGGCCGAAATTTTCCGAGGCATCGCCGACCGGATGATTGAAAACCTGCGCTTAGCACACGAGCGTGTCCCTGCTTCGGTATGAGTGACGGCGAAAGCTACCTGAACCCATCATTGCAGGGATTTATCCAAGGTCTACGAGGTAGCCTTTTATGGCCGAAAGCAGAAACAGGTAAACATCCATGCAAGTGACCATCGTTGAAGGCTGCATCGCCTGCGGCGTTTGCGAGTCCCTCTGTCCGGAAGTGTTCCGGGTCATCGACACGGCTGTTGCGGATAATGGGCAAGTTCCCGGCCACGAGCTGGAATGCCGCGAAGCCGCCGCCGCCTGCCCGGTCAGCGTGATCAAAATCCAGGAATAGAGATGGAAACAATTTTGCAACTATCAAAGATTTGACACAGGAAGGGGAACGCCATGGCCAACCGGCTTGCAAACGCATCCAGCGCCTACTTGAAAAGCGCGGCACATCAGCCTATCGACTGGCACGAGTTCGGGGAAGAAGCCTTCCAATTGGCCAGGGAACAGGATAAACCCATCCTGCTGGATATCGGCGCGGTCTGGTGCCACTGGTGCCACGTGATCGACCGGGAATCCTACGACGACCCGGACATTGCCGCGCTCATCAACCGGCATTATATTGCCGTCAAAGTCGATCGCGACCAGCGCCCTGACGTAGACGCCCGCTATCAGCAGGTGGTCCAGTCCATGTCCGGCCAGGGAGGCTGGCCACTGACCGCATTCCTCACCTATGATGGCCGACTGATCTATGGCGGCACCTACTTCCCGCCAGCCACCATGAAGACCCTGCTAAACCGGGTGCAGGAAACTTACCGGGAGCGCAAAAACGAAATCTTCAAGCACAACGAGGTGCTGAACGAGGAGAATATTCGCGTCCTGGAACAAAACCAAGCACAAACTCAGCGCGCGGAGGCAGCCGCCGAAGAAATCTCCCCAAGCGCCCTGCGCCAGTTGTGCCGCTCCTTTACGGATGCCGCAATCACCACAGCCCGGAGATCCTTCGACACCCGCAACGGCGGCTTCGGGGGGCAACCCAAATTTCCGCACTTCAGCACGCTGGAACTGCTGATGGCCCGCGCCCACCATGACGGGGATCACGCGGAGCTTATGGGAATCATCGAAAAAACGTTGACCGAAATGGCGCGGGGCGGCATGTACGACCAGATCGCGGGCGGCTTTCACCGCTATTCGGTAGATGATCACTGGCACGTGCCGCATTTTGAAAAAATGGCCTACGACAACGCCGAGGCATTGAAAGTCTACGCCCAGGCCTACCGCCTGACCGGCATTCCCTTCTTCCGGGAAATTGCCGAGGGCGTCATCGGCTGGGTGAACGCGCAGCTCTCGGACCAGCAGCATGGCGGTTTTTATGCCTCGCAGGATGCGGATATCGATTTGAATGATGATGGGGATCACTTCACCTGGAGCCCTGACGAGCTGGCCGAAATCCTGGACCCCGGCGAGGTGGAAGTGGTCAACCGCTACTACGACCTGAGCGAGGCGGGGGATATGCACCATGCCAAAGGGAGGAATGCGCTCTACGTCAGTCGCCCGCTTACCGGCGTTGCCCATGAACTGTCCATCCCCCTGGCGGATGCGGAAGCGGCGCTGGCCTCCGCCCAGGCCAAGATGCGGGAAAAACGCCGCCAGCGGCCCATGCCGTTTATTGATGCCACCTTGTACGTTAATTGGAACGGCATGATGATTGCGGCCTACTTTGAAGCGGCCGATTTGCTGGATTTGCCGGACGTGCGCGATTTTGCGGAAAAATCGCTGGAGCGGATGCTCGGCCTGTTCTACGAACGCGGGCACAAGGTGCACCACGCCACCGGGGTGGACGGCTTTTTGGAGGACTACGCCTGGCTGTCGCTCGCCGCACTCAAGGGTTACCAATCCACCGGAAACGTGTATTACCTGGATGTCTGCCGGGATATCGCCGATCTCATGCTGCGGGATTTTGAAGATGCCAGGGAGGATTCCAGGCTCGGCGGTTTTAACGACACGGCCAACCGCGACCATGCGCTCGGGTTGCTCAACTTCAAGCGCAAGCCTGTGGAAGACAGCCCCAGTTCCAGCGCAAACGCGGTCGCCCTACTGGTGCTGGAAGGGCTCCATGCCATCACCGAGGATTCTCGTTACAGCGAGAGTCTGGAGCGCGGGTTGAACCTGCTCATTCATCTCCACGGCAACTACGGACTGTTTGTCAGCGCGCTGGCGCTAGCTGCCCAGTTTTACGAGGAACCGCCCCTCAAGCTGGAAATCACGGGCGCCGCCCACGAACTGAAAGCCGCCGCCCGGCAGGTCTTTTTTCCGGGCAAGTTAATCACTTACGTGCCCGAAGCGCCCCAAGCCGAAGTTCGGGTCTGCGTCGGCACACGCTGCGTAGCCCCCGCCCGGAACCCGCATGATCTGGCGGCCCAAATCCGGACATTGCACGCCCCCTCAACCCCGGCCTAAGCATCCGGCCTAAACATAGGGGTGAATAATCAGGCCGGGAAAGCCAATTCCCTGCGGACTCAGCCTTTTGAACTCGCTCCGAGATTTCCGAGCTCGGCGCCGGCATTCAAAAAGGACCTGGCAGGCAGGTCCTCTTCAGGCAATGAACCTGCTCCCCCCATTATTCGAGGGGTGACATGCCAGAGCCTTGCTTTTTACTGGAACGGGACACGCCGCTGGCTTGTCCACCCTTGCGGCCAGCCATCCGGGCTTCTTCCGAGGTAAACTGGTGGGCCGTTCCTTTCGCGTGGGCGGCCTTGCCCCCCTTGCTGGCGATTTCCCGCTGCTTCTCGGGTGACATAGAAGCAAATCCGCGTGAGCTGCTATCCTTAGCCATACTCTCATAACCCTCCGATTGATTGGACAATGCCTGCAAAAATTGAAAAACTCTCCATCCCCATGCAGGGGCGTATCAGACCTGGACAGAGTGAGACAGTCCCTTTCATTAATGACCCAGGAGACGTTTGCATCCAATTGGCGGGATGGGCAGGTCTCTCGCACCCACCTGGGAATTGACATGAACAACCAATCTCTGGAAGGCCCTCGGCAATGATCTTCCCAGATAGCCCACTCGTGGCTTTCGCCCGGCTTTACGCCAACATGTCTGCCGGTCTCCACCATCCAGAGGAAAATTTTCCTGAAATTGCTTTTTCCTACCTTTTTTTCACCAGTTTCGCTATGATGGCAATGATGAGAGATTTGCCGAGTTTAGTGCGAATTTAGTGAGTGATACAGGCAACATTGGTTATTTGCTCCGAGGAGAGAGAGGTTCTTTACCACATGATTCAAGCAGGAAAAACATTACACCGATTGGCCTTGCAGGGAGTCGTTTTCTCACTGCTGCTCAGCGTCAGCGGGCTTCCGGCCCAGGCCGAGCAGGTACTGAAGCACCTGGGAGACGGGATCCCCGTTACCCTAAAAACCGAGATCAATGGTGAAACCGCCACAGTTGGCCAGCCATTCGAGGCCGAACTCCTGCAAAATATTCAGTACAAAGACTGGGTTCTACCGGTCGGGACGGATTTTCGCGGACAGGTAGCCAAAGTGGCGCACTCCAAGCGTTTCAGCCGTCCAGGTTATGTTGTATTGCAAGTGCAGGAAGCCACCCTGCCCAGCGGACAGACCTTCGCGTTTGATGAAAGCAAGTATAAGCCGACCAGCCACAAAATTACCGCAGGCGACGCAAAGACTTTTGGAGAGAACATTTTAATACCATTGCCCTATACGGCAGCCGGCCTGGGTACGACCATTCCCCTGGTCGCTACAGGCGCCGTTTCCACGTTATCTGCCCTTCCCATCGGGCTGGGTGTCCGGATGGCGACTGGCGCAACGACCGGTCTGTTTAGACATGGCGGCGATTATGCCAACAAAGCGGCTGCGGAGCGCTTTGCCCGTGGCGCGCTGGATGGCAGTGGCATTCCCACCGTCGTGCGCATGGTCGCAGTGAAAGAGCCCAACCCGGTGCTATGCGCGGGGCAACAGATCAGCCTGTACTTCAACAAGGACGGGTTGCAAGATCTCTTCCAGACCTCCGGCGCAAGCACGGTGATGAGCCCCGAGGCCACCACGCAGCCCACCGCGGCAACTCCCAGCGAATAAAACGAACCGCCAGGAATTGCAGACATCTCAAAAATCCCGTCCCACCCAGGCGGGATTTTTGATTTGTATGCCCGGAAGGACTTTAATCAGGCTGAAATTACTGATGAGTTTACTGCCAGCCCGCATCAGGCTTCAAACGTTCTGGGCTCGACCGGTGACTGAGTGGTCGGCATTTGCTCCACCACGCCAGTGGGTATACAAACACTCTCATCGGACACACTTGCAGAATTCGTGGAAACACCTGATTGCCGCAACCCGGTCTTATGGGTGCATGAATGAACCGTAGACGGAGCTAAATTTACCTGATCCGACATATATTCTCCTCCTATAATTCCCTACCATCTCATTGCCTAGAATCGAATCTCTACTATAAAAATTAAAAACAAATAATCAGGATAAATTGACCTTCAGAAAACTTCCTTCCGGGATCAGCGCTATAATCAGTGAAAAAGGGAGGATATGCATGGCGGTCACGGTTCGTTCGGAAGGGATGGCACCTTACCGGCAGACGATTACTGCCGGGAATCACACGTTTTTCTCGGATGTTACGCCGGAAAAGGGCGGGCAGGATACCGCGCCCGATCCGCACCAGCTGATGTTCGGGGCCTGGGGATCCTGCACGGCAATCACCTTGCAGATGTACGCCAATCGCAAGGGTTGGCCGCTGGAAGCGGTCAGCGTCACATTCAACGAGGACCGCCAGGACAACCGTCCCCTGATCCGGAAGCAAATCGAGCTTCAGGGCAATCTGAGCCCGGAGCAGGTGGCGCGGCTGGAAGTCATCGCGGAGAAATGCCCGATCAACCAGATGCTTTTAGGAGAAAAGCAGGTGGAGAGCAGCGTTATACTCAAATAAACCGGACAGGCTCTGCGCCCGGAAGCGGCTCTTGAGGCTGTAGCGTAGCGCAGGTTATTGTTCACCGCTCTGGGTGGAGTGATCCGGGTTGATCAGCCCGCTGCCCTCGGTCGATCCCATCCCCTGCACTTCCTCTCGGGTCGAAAGGGCACTGTCGATGTCTTCGTCAAGATCCTCCGTAAAGCTTTCCAGGTCCTCGGAATAGACATCCATGCTCTCAGTGAAGATATCGCCCTCTTCCAGAACCAGTTCGTCCTCGTCGGAGCGCATATCGATGAGATCCACGTCCTGTTCGCCCGCCACGGCATCCTGGCCCAGATAAGGCGATTCCTCCTCACCAATACCCGGCAGGATCTTCTCTTCCTCTTCCTGGGTCAGGGCTTGCTGTAAATCGGTTTCCTGCAAGTCCTCGTCAATGCCCAGCGGTCCCTGGTAAGATTCCGGCCCCTGGCCGACCACTCCGGCCTGTGAACTTGCAGGGCCAATGCTGCCGACACCCAACTTCTCATCGGCAGGCGTGTCCACCTCGAATGCCCGAAATTCACCGGCATCCCGAGCGGCTTCCGCTGAACCGAGGCCGGTGCCGCCATATCCCGAAAGCTGAGATTGCACGGTAGTACTGTCGGTGCTGCTGGTAAACACGTTGGAACCGGCGGCATTGGTGGGTGCATCGACATGCGCGCCAGTTTCCTGACGGGTAAGCTCGCCGCTTTCAGCCGTTTTTGTGCTTTCCGGTTTCTGGCTTTCCACCAGGTTCTTGAAGTTCCGCAGATCCTCTTCAACCATTTTCTGCGGATTACTGAAGATATCGGCGACCACTTCCCCAATCACCCCCACGGGTGGCTCGTACTGGATGGTGCAGGTGACTTCGGTGTGGTTCGCGTCCTTTTCATCAAAGCGGACCGCGCCCTGGGCACCCACATCCGACTCGGAAACGGTATGCCAGGAGATAACCTTGTTAACCTCATCACCGTCCATCTCCGCGTCCCATTCCAAGTCCCGTCCCAGCGGACCGCTGACGACCCAATGCCAGCGCCGTTCGCCTTGGCGGGTGACGTTTTTCACGTTATACATGAAGCTTGGAAAACTCTCGAATTGATGCCATTGCCGGTAGCAGTCTCCGGCCGGTGCGTCCACCACAATACTGCTTTTGAAACGGTCCACCATGACGATTCCCCTTTCCTTTTTTCCCGGCATTCTTTAGCGCAAAAATTCCCGGCCCAAGCGGCTGGGCTCACAAACTCTTTCCCGATCTTTCTCCTGTCCTGTCAGGGTAGCAATGGGCAATCACCCGCTGCAATTCCCCATCCGGCTATGCCGCTATAGTCTCAATCTTCTCCCCCTCCGCCATAAAAAAAGCATCCATCACAAAGAATCCGCCTGCTCATCAAAACCAGAGGAAACAATGTCCGGAATTAACTCTGCGGAGAAAGAAGCTGGGATGGTATAAATTCCCAGATTTTGTTGACTGTACTCTTTTCTGTAAAAAACACATGATTGGTGTCGGGATCGTACGTAAAATTCCAGTCACCCCCGGTTTGGGTCGATCCGGTAAGCTTCGCCACATTGATCTTGATAGTAGCGTCGATCGCCGTGGAACTGGCCAGATCAATCCGATAGAGATTGCAGGTCTTGTCCGAACCGGAAGTGGTAATGTCATTATCCAAAATGTAAAATTTCCCGCTTAAGCTATCAACCAACACATCATTACTAGACCATGCAACTAAAGCGGCCGGCAAATTGTACGTCGTGACCGCCGAACTGATAGTGGCATTGCCGGAAGGTTTTGTCAGCTTGTACAGCTTCGGTACCTGGGAAGCATTCCAGGCAAGCATATAGAACACCGTAGGCGTTTTCGGATCATACGCAAGACTAAGCAGATTACCATCCGGGATAAATGCGGTGTCGATGGTCCAGGTGCCTAGAACACTACCGTCCGTCAGCCGGACTTCATAAACCTTGATATTATTAGTATCACTACTACCATCCGCAACGAGGACGGTTGTGGCATTCTCCCACACACCGTCCCAAAGCCACCGACCATTCAATGTCGGCACGTCGACCGGGGAAGTGATTCCGTTGCTGACATCCTTGATATTGGCTCCTGTCCGGTCCAGGATGTAAACCTTCTGGTTGCCGGTGGGAGCCTGTCCTACAACCATGAGCCGCTGCCGGACAGGATCAAGCCTTGCAGAAATTCCATTATAATCTGATGCAAAACTGGTATTGGTCCCACCAATGCTCGTGGTGCTTATGAGTGGGCTTCCCCAGGCAGCGCCGCCATCCGGGGAGGGATCCACCAGACGCGGCCCGAGTTTGGCGACAATATTGGGCATGGTCCGTGTTACCGCCGGGTTGCCGAAAGAGCGCGAGAAGGTAAAGTTGTACAGCACTACCCTGCGCGCCTGGTCTGGGCTCGTCAGCGCCGTCCCCTGCGCTTGAGCGTTCAAACTCACCCAGACCGGACTGCCATCCGTGCCGGCGCCATCCCACACCCGGTTGGCATTGCCATCCGGAAAGCGATAGCAATTGTTCAGGCCGTAGCCGCAATACAAAAACTCCCCGCTGGTAATCTTGTAATCGGTCACGGCAGCAATATTATAGGGAGAACTCCAGCTAGCGTTGGTTTCTGCGGCATCATCCAAATCCGTGGACACTTGAAGACAGGTGCTTCCCACACAGGGCGCAACCGAGCTTTGAATCCGCCAAGCCTGCAAATATCCGTAACCAGAGGAGTTTGTGCTAACCAACACCAGCTTGGAACTGACCGACTTGGGATCCACCCTGGATGCGGTAGAAACAGCGGCGAGCATGTTATCAAATACCGATTGGATCTCCACAACCGCCCGGTTCCGGTGACTCAGGGACTTGCCCATGGTGTTGAACTTAACCAGGGTCATGGTGACGGAAAGCACCACCACACCCAATATGGCCAGCGCAATCAGCATCTCCACCAGGGTGAGACCGTCTTTTTTTGCGAGATTCCTTGTGGTGAAATTCATGCGGGAGTCCTCACATCCGGTGCACTGAAATACCCGACAGGCGTGGAGTCTTATCGGTTCCTGCCGCCGCGGATTTTACCCGAATATTGATTGATTTGGTCGCACTGGCTGTAGCAATGCTGATTTCAAAGGTAAGCACCTGTGCTTTATCGTAGGCAGTCAGCGCCTCGTAGGGACTGTAATTCGAAAGCTTGACCGGCAAGGTCGTAAAATCCGCAGCATCCCCGATGGCGATATCAGCCCGCCGGCGGTTAGGGGCCACACCGGTGACCGTGTTGTCGAATTCCTCGAAATAAAGCTTCAATACGTAGTTACCGGGGTCTACGTTGATGCCGTAGCGCAGATCGGCCCCGTCGCGGTAGCTCTGGTAAATCGGATCATTGGTGGCATTGATGTTGGTCACATCGTCCGCAGAACTACCGGTAGCCCCCCCGAAGCCGCTGACGTAGCCAGGCACGAATTTCGAACTGTCATAGACGGCATCCGGAATCCAGAGCCGTCCCATCTCGTCAGTTCGTGCCGAGGAAGCACCGACATCGATAAACAATTCATTAACGCCCACATCTTCCGTAGCCTGATAGTAGGGCGCAGAAAGCGCATCCGTCGTGTTGCGGTAAAGAGAGATATACACCCGACGCTTCATCGCGCTGGAGAGGGTGTTGTCGGTAGCAACCCGTCGATAATATGGAAGAATTCGACCCGATTCGGTGTATGTGGCTGTATCCATGGCTGTGAAATTATAGCCATTACTGCCTGTGTCCAGCCCAAAGTTCGGGTACTCGGGATCCATTTCGTTCAGAATACTCTTGGCCAGCATGGACCGCGATGAATTCACGTAAGCCCCAACGCTGTTTTGACTGGAGGAAGACAGGTTTAACATAATGGGTATAATCGCCAGAGAAAGCACGGTCAGGCTGATCAACACCTCAAGCAACGAGAGACCGGAATGAGGGATTGTCTTTTTTTGCCTGTTTTCACTTTCTGTGGGAATTTTGGTCATGTGAAACCTCTCATGACGACCATAGTGAAGGGTTCTGGGGACTTCTTGCGTTTGCATTGCGCAGTGGAGGGACAGAATAAAATAATTATAGGCCGTACTCGCATTCTATGGATGATATCGACCAAACTACCCAAAACTTGAGTTCTTCAGTCCGCAAAAACCACTCAAAGCATCCCGCTGTCCAAAATCGTGCCTCCGCATAATTTTCAAGGGAGCGGGCAAAAAAAAGGTTCCTTGCGGAACCTATGTTCATCACCTTTTTGTAGTTTGTTTGTTTGAAATTGTAGTTTGTTTGAAAAAGCTTGAAGCACTGGCAGCTTGCCAAAACAATGTTATCTAAATCATTCTATGAAGCTAGGCGCTGATAGACCCTCAGTGTGACCCCTGTTTAATACCCAGACAGCGGTCCGTCTTTATGAACAAAGACTGAACACACAAGACAGGAAACCCGTTTGAGATCCAAAATGGCTTCCCATATTGGTTCTGTTTATCATTGTCTTTGCTCATACCCACTTGTAAAGGGCTTTGTAAACAAAATTTTCATCATTCAGCCACCCGTCTCCCAATTTAATTTAACGCCAGGAAAATCAGAGGGAGTCAAGGTCAAGACTGGCAGCCAAAATCGACGGAATTTGCCCCGGATGGATAGCCTGACCCCAGAATGAACAGGCTGGAATTCGAATCCGAGCCGGGATCCGAATCTTATCCCAAGCCTTTTTTCGGAACGGGGCAACCCGGAAACCGATCGCGGGCGGGGCTCGTCATGCCCGCAAATGCCCGGATCGTGATCAGCGCAAGCCGGACGGCAGAGGCTTCCCCTCCTCATGAAAAGCTTTTATGATGAGGTAACGAACGGTAAAGCGTGGGAAGTTTATGAAGCCCTTTCTCAAATGGGCCGGGAATAAGTACGCCATTATTTCCCGGATTCAATCCGTACTACCGCCGGAGGGCCGCCTAATCGAGCCCTTCGCCGGTTCCGCCGCGGTTTTCCTGAACACCAATTATCAAAGCGCCCTCCTCAGCGATATCAACCCGCATCTCATCGAGTTGTACCGTTACCTGAAGAAGGACGGCAATCAATTCATCGGATACTGCAGCACTTTTTTCGTCCCGGAAACCAACAACCCGGAAACCTATTACCAGTTCCGCGAAATCTTCAACAGCACCGGGGACATGCGGCTGAAATCAGCTTTGTTCCTGTACTTTAACCGGCATGGATACAACGGGCTCTGCCGCTACAACGCCAAGGGCGAGTTCAACGTCCCCTTCGGACGTTACACCAAACCGTATTTCCCCCGCGAGGAAATGGCCGATTTTCACCTGAAAATCCAGTCCGCGGAATTGGCCTGCCAGGATTTCACCACCAGCATGAAGACCGCCCGTCCGGGGGACGTGATCTATTGCGACCCGCCTTACGTCCCACTGACCGCCACTGCCAACTTCACCGGATACAGCAGGGGAGGCTTTGGCCCCGAAGAGCAGCAACAGCTTGCGGATTTGGCCGGTACCCTGGCCAAGAAGGGTGTTACGGTGGTTATTTCCAACCACGATACCATTTTCACCCAGAATGCTTACAGCTCGGCCCGGATTATCTCCTTCCAGGTCAGGCGCTACATCAGTTGCAAGGGTGATGCCCGAGGGCAGGCCAACGAGATGCTGGCCCTGTTCGGCACGGACGGCGAATCAATGGTCGGTTAATGAGCCCGGTCTGGTACAAGGTGTGTCCAACCAATCAATAGAACAGCTATTCAGCGGACTGTCCGCCTGAGAACTTGCTGCATGCCTTCGATGAAGGCAGCCGGTTCCTGGGTTGGTTCGGTTTCCAGGCAATATTTCAGGAATTGCCCGCCCAAAAGCTCTCCCTCCGGAGAAATGCTGTGCGCTACCCCCGGCTCTGCAATGGCGATTACAGGGACATGGTGGGCTTTCAGGGCGTTCTCCGCCGCGTAGAGCTCGGAAACGGGGATGGTCTGATCCGCCGTTCCATGAATCAGCAACACGCGCGGGCGGGAGAACACCGGGTCGATACTCTCGGCTCCGGCCAGCCGACCCGAGTACCCCAGCAGGGCGGCGCAGGGCCTGGGCCGTTTCAGGGCCATGAATAGGGCCATGATGGTGCCCTGTGAGAAGCCCACCAATGCCAGTTGGCGGTCGGTCAGATGATACAGCGCCAGTTGCTCATCGATAAAACGGCTAAGCATCGGTGCGTTGCGCACAACCCGGTCCGTCCGGTTTTCCGGGGTGATGCCTTCGAGGCTGAACCACTGGTAGGCGTCCGGATGGCCGCCATCATAAGGCTCCGGCGCATGGGGAGACACGAATACCGCATCCGGCAACAGCTCTTGCCAGGCTTCGGCCAGAGACATCAGGTCCTCTCCGTTGGCACCCACCCCATGCAGCAGTATTACCAGCACCTTTGGCCGCTCACCGGAAGCGGGCGCCAGGATGCTGTCAGCATTCAAACGACGGTTGTTCATGCCCCTGTTGTATCAGAATGCATTCTCCAATACCAGCCCTATACCGTGTTGAGTGTGGCGGTGCTGCCTCGCCAAAGGCAGACCCGGCACTCAAACATCAGTACCTGAACGGATCGCTCCAGACGATTCCCGGCGGATTGCGCCATTCGAATAATTTCCAATGTCATAAGCCCGCACGACGGACACGTGCTCTGCTGATTTTCCTGCATAATCCCCTCTTTTGGCTGTTCTTGCCGGATGTGAGCCAAGTTATTCAATTAAAAAACAAACATACAATAACTTCAAGCAAAACAATATTCTCCAACTGGAGAGTGAGGGATTAACCGGCAGACTGATCCGGAGTTGCACAATACGACAACCAGGCGGTTAGCCGAGAAGAGGGCTATTCTGGCCACTCTCCGAAATTACGCTCAGGCGGAAACGGATGCCGGAAGCTCCGTCTGGGACTGATCCAGCAGCATCTGTTTGCGGGCTTCGTCCACCCAGGGAATCAGCTTCTCCCACAGATGGGACATGCTATTAGTCAGCATGAGATCGAGCGCCTCGAAATCGGAAGCGATAAACTCGCCGGACTCGCCGCCGGCCTGGTATTTTTCAGAGAACTCCAGCGCCTCATGCAGCAACATGTAAGAAAGAAAATTGTCGTCTTTCACGAAAGCGAAGAACCGGGTAACCGCGCTCTCGACAGCCATGTGCAGCAACGACAACCCTGTTTGACCGGAAGTCGCATGCTCCAGGAGACCCTGCCGCATCTCTTCAAACAACCGATGGGCTTTTTCAGCACGGGCTCGAAGCTCAATCAACCCGTTTTCCAGTTTTTGTCTTCTCTCCGCCAGCTCCTGCGCACTGCTTTCGGGCTTCCAGGCTGGTTGCCCCGGTGCTTTCCAAGCCTCAAACCGGCCCACAAACTCAGACAATGGCTTCAGAGCGTATCCTTCCACGTGTGCTCCACCAATGGAGGCGTTATAAAGCTTGACCTCACTGCCACCCTTGGCCAGGTCCAGTGCCAAATCCTGGAAATGGCGGACAAAGCCTTGATAAGCAGCCGAACTGAGCATCATTTCGCCGTTTTGGCCCATGACCTCGGCCTGCCTGGCAGGCTCCACGTATAAATTGTTGCTGGGATCCACCACAACGATGCGCCCGTTTTCATCCTGCGTGATGCCCACCCCACCGGCGTATGCCTGGTTGTTGGTATAGGCCAGATCCTGCCCGACCAGAATGATCTGGTTGCAGCCCATGGCCAGGGCAGCCTGGAAGGCCACCAGGGAAACCGACCCACCGCCTTCCAGGCGATAATGCTCTCCGCCCAGCACGGAATCCAGCCAGTTTGAAATCTGCTTGGCGTTTTTCGCCATGAACAACACCCGTGCGCCGACCAACGCTTCATAGCAGCTATCCTGCGCGACCGGCCAAACCAGCATGGTGATCTTTTTCAGGTATTCCGCAGGCAATCCTTGCAGTTGCTCCTTCATCCCGATTGCATCGTAGAAAACCGCGAAATCCGGCACGATGCCTTCTTGGCTCAGGCGTCTAAGCGCCCCTCCCACCGCTATCAAGACCATGCTGTCCGCCGTTTCCCGCAAGGCAGGCAGCGCCGCATCCAGGGAAGGTCCGCTGGCAATAATCAGCGCGGGCTTGCCCTCGAACCGGCCCACCAGCTCATCGAACATGGTGACGTCGGCAAAATGCGGATAATTTTTGAACAGGGCCTCAAACCAGCGGAAGTGATAATAGCGGCTGGTCTGAATATCCCGCAGCCGATCTTCGAACAGGCCGACGATCTTGCCCATCAGGTTCGGGATCTCGTCCGCCAGCAGATAAGCGTAGCTTTTCAGAGGCAGCACATCGATCTGGTCATTCTTGTAAACTTTCTCGCGCATCATGAAAGTCATCTGATAATCCGCGCCAGTCAGGCAGACCCGCCCAGAGCCCAGAATTTCGGACAAATCCACATTTTCCAGCACAAAGCGCAGCAGCGCCGCATCGGGTTCATACACGATGATTTTGCCTTCGCTGAAGCGGTACATCTCATCCAGCAGGTAGCCCAAGCCCAGACCAAACAGGATATGCACCCGATCCAGCCCTGAACGGCTATGCTGGCGAACAATGTCCCGGGCTTCCTGAAGGGGTCCCGCCGGATCATGAACCAGAACGCCCCGGTATTTTATGGTGTAATGGCCGTCATCCGTGGAAAACAGCTCGATATCCTCGATGGGGGCAGTCTCGGAAACTTTTTTCAGCAGGTGAGGGTGAATGGCACTGTGGGCCGTGA